>CBIGPO010000007.1:0-145465 GCA_966191635.1 uncultured Luteibacter sp. | reverse complement strand
TAGCGGGTCGCCGCAGCGTGGCCCCGAGGGTGGCACCCGCCGGCTCTTGCGCCGCCACGCGAGCTGCGCAACCGCGATGCCGTAGGCGAGCCCGCCCCCGGCAAATCGCCGCTGAAGCGGCTTCCACAGAGAGCCAAAAAAAATCCCACCAACCGGCGGGATTTTTTGCCTTACATGTCGTGCTTGTTTACTTCGAAGCCGCCCTTCTTGTACTCGGTCCACCGGCTGCGCGACCCCTCACGCTCCGCAGGGTCCGCCGCGACCACTTCGAGCACACGGTCGAAACGCCCCGGCGCGCAAACCTCGCGCAGGTTGATGACCATCGGTCGGTCCGCCACCTCGACGCCCGGCGGCACGATCAGCACCGCCGTATTCGCGTCATCGTCGTCACCGGCAAGCTGGTGCGGGATGAAGCTGTCCTCGTCGAACGACCACAGGTATTCGTCGATGGCCTCGGCCTGTTCGAAATCGCGGGTGAGGATCAGGGTCGGCTGCTGGGCCCCGAAGGCGCGTTTAGCCAGTTCACAGACCAGCAGCAGGGGATCCTCGCGAAACCGCGGTTTGTCGATCAGGTAGAAGTCGGCGCGCGGCATACGGGCGGGATCAGCCGGCGGCGACGCGGTCGAGCAGCCACTGCGTCAGCAGCGGTACCGGACGACCCGTGGCCATACCCTTGCGACCCTCGTCCCACGCCGTACCGGCGATGTCGAGATGCGCCCAGCGGCGGCCTTCGGTGAAGCGTGCCAGGAAGCAGCCCGCGGTGATGGCGCCGGCATACTTGCCGCCGATGTTCGCCACGTCGGCGAAGCCCGAGTCGAGCTGGCTCTGGTAGTCGTCCCAGAGCGGCAGGCGCCAGGCGCGATCGAGCGTCGATTCGCCAGCGGCGAGCAGTTCGGTCGAGAGCGATTCGTCCTTGGTCATCAGGCCGCTGGCGTGCTTGCCGAGCGCGACGACGCAGGCACCGGTGAGGGTGGCGGCATCGATCATGGTGTGCGGGTCGAAGCGCTTGCCGGTGTAGGTCAGCGCGTCGCAGAGGATCAGGCGGCCCTCGGCATCGGTGTTGAGCACCTCGATGGTGATGCCCGACAGGCTGGTCAGGACGTCGCCCGGGCGGTAGCTGTCACCGTCCGGCATGTTTTCCACGGCCGGGACCACGCAGACCAGGTTGACCGCCAGCTTGAGCTTGACCGCCGCGACGAAGGCGCCGAGCACACCGGCCGCGCCGCACATGTCGAACTTCATTTCCTCCATGCCCGGGCCCGGCTTGAGACTGACGCCGCCCGTATCGAAGGTGATGCCCTTGCCGACGAAGGCATAGGGACGCTCGCCGTCCTTGCCACCATTCCACTGCAGGATGACCAGGCGCGGCGCGTTGGCCGAGCCACGGGCTACGGCCAGCAACGAACCGAAGCCTTCACGCTCCATGTCGGCGCGGTCGAGGGCTTCGAAGGTCACACCCTCGTTGGCATCGGCGAAGGCCTTGGCCTGGTCGGCGATGTAGTCGGGGTTGCAGATGTTGGGTGGCAGGTTGCCGAGTTCCTTGGCATAGCGGACGCCCTCGGCAATCGCGCGGGCTTCGGCCAGGCCAGCCTCGCCATCGGCCGGGCCGATGAAGGTCATCGTGGCGAGTTCCGGCTGCGCCTTGTCCCGCGGCTTCACCGTGGCGGTATAGCGGTAGGCGGCGTGGTCCGTAGCCAGGGCGGCGGCGCGCAGGCGCCAGGCGGCATCGCGGCCCGGAACCTCGACCTCGGGCAGCCAGTTGACGGCCTCCGTGACGGGCAGCCGGCCCACGGCACGGGCAGCTTCCAGGGTCACCCGCTGGTAGCGGGCGGCGTCGAACGTCTTCTGCGCGCCAAGGCCCACGACCAGCACGCGGGCAGCGGCGACACCGGCCGGGTGCAGCAGGGTGACGAGGTTGCCGACCTTGCCGGTGATGTCGCCCGCCTCGACGAGACGCTTGATCGCCCCGCTGGCGGCGGTGTCGATCCGCGCGGCGGCGCTGGTCAGGATACCGTTCTCGTAGACGCCAACCACGGCAACCGGGGTCGCCGTGGTTTCGGGAGCGTTGGAACCGAGGCTGAACTGAACCGTCATAGCTAACTGTCCTGCAAAAGCCCGCCGGGGCCCGGACAGGCTAGACTTGTGGTTTGCCGGCCAGGACTGACGCGGCACGAACCGCTAATTCTACCAAATGCTCAGCATCCTCGACCGTTACTTCCTGCGCGAACTTGCCTACGGTGTCATTGCGACTGCCGTAGTTCTGCTCGTCATCTTCGCCGGTGGCGCATTCGCGACCGTGCTGCAGAAGGTAGCCAACGGCAGTATCCAGCCGAGCGTCATGTTCGAAGTGCTTGGCCTGCAGATGGTCGACCTGCTCTCCACCCTGCTGCCGATGTCGGTCTTCCTGGGCACGCTCACGGCCCTGGGCCGGATGTACCGCGAGAGCGAAATGCACGTGCTGGCGTCCTCGGGCATGGGGCCGCGCGGCCTGCTGCGCCCCGTCACCCTGCTCGCCGTCATCGCCACGATCATGGTCGGCCTGGTCTCTCTCTGGCTCGGGCCGCTCTCGTCCCGCAGCGCGGACACGATCATCGCCGCCGCGAACAAGTCCGTGATCGCCGCCGGCCTCGACGCCGGCCGCTTCACCGAACTACCGGGCAAGGGCGGCATCATCTTCGTCGATACCCTCAGCCGCGACGGCACGGTGCTGGGCAAGACCTTCATCGCCACTGACCGCGTGGATAGCGACAATCGGCCGCAGGTACGCGTGGTCAATGCCAAGAGTGGCCACATGTACCAGGAGAGCGACGGCGTGAACCGTTTCCTCGCCCTCTTCGACGGCTGGCAGTTCGAAATTCCGCTGGGCACGGACAACTGGCGTCGAATGAAGTACGAGCGCAACGACGTTTCGCTGTCGAACATCTCCGATGACGACGACGATACCGACCCGGCCCACGAATCGACTACCACCGACCTGTTCAAGAAGCCGACGGCCGACGGCCTGGGCGAGCTGGTCTCGCGCTTCGCCGCCCCGGTCAGCACCCTGGTGCTGATGATGATGGTGCTTCCGATGTCCCGGCAGGCGCCACGCGACGCACGCTATGGCCGCCTGCTGATCGCGGTGCTGGCCTACTTCCTCTATGTGATCTGGCAGCTGATCGCACGCACCCAGATCATCAAGGGGCACCTGCATACCTCACTTCCGATCTGGGTACTCCACGTGATCGTGTTCGGCGTGGCGGCATGGTTCTTCTGGCGTCAGAACGCGCCACGCCAAGTGAAGGGAACCGCGTAATGGCTTCGCTGACCATCAAGCGGGCGGACCGCCTCATCGGCATGACCGTGCTCGGCACCCTGCTTCTGGTCTGGCTGGTGCTGACCGGCTTCGATGCGCTGACCCAGTTCGTGCGCCAGCTCGGCAACATCGGCAAGAACGGCTTCACGCTCTACGACGCCATCGCCTACATCATGCTGACGGTGCCACGGCGCCTCTATCAGATGTTCAGTAACGCCGCCCTCATCGGCGGTCTGCTCGGCCTCGGCAGCCTCGCCGCCACCGGCGAGCTCACCGCACTTCGCGCGGCCGGCATGTCGAAGCTACGCATCGCGGCATCGGCCGCCGGCGTCATCGCCGTCCTCACCATCGGCGTAGTCGTGATGGGCGAGACAGCCGGGCCGTACGGCGACCAGCACGCGCAGGCCATCCAGGTGCGCATGCGTTCGAGCAATCTCGGCGCCACGAGCAGCGGCCTGTGGGCGCGCGACGGCGGCAAGATCATCAACGCCAAGTCGGCCATCGCGCTGCAGGACGGCGACCGCACCACAGTGAAACTGGTGGACGTGCGTGTATACACCTTCACCGCCGACGGCCAGGTGCAAGAGTTCTCACACGGCGACAGTGCTATCCACGATGGCAACCGCTGGATCATGACCAACGTCCGCAACACCACACTGGACGATAAGGGCACGCATGCCACGCAGCTGCCCACCCAGACCTGGGCCTCGCACCTCAATCCCCACGTTCTCGAGCAGTCGGTGATCCATCCCGAATACCTGTCCATGGCCGACCTGCGCCGGAACATGCGCTACCTGGAGGCCAACGGACAGAATCCGGGCGCTTATGCCGTGGCCTTCTGGGGTCGCGCGCTGTTCGCTGTGAACACCCTGATCCTGGTGCTCTGCGCGATGCCGTTCGCCTTCGGCTCGCTGCGATCGGGCGGCTTCGGTAAACGCCTGTTCCTCGGCGTGATCATGGCCATCGGCTGGTACTTCCTACAGGGCGCCATGGTTAACTTCGGCACCGTGTACGGGTTGCCACCCTTGCTGGCTAACCTGTTACCGACAAGTCTGCTCGTTATCGGTGCGCTCACCTACTTCAGGCGATTCGGCTAGCTTCTTCCGGCACGGATATCGACACCGCTTCGAGCACCGCGTCCAGCTCGTCGCCGGTCATCGGCTTACGCAGTAGTGCATTCATGCCGACGTCGCGGGTCGCCTTCATCTCGTCGCCCGCCGAGCGCGCCGTCACCGCCACGATGGGAAGGTTTGCGAACTTGTCCATGCGACGCACCATGCGCGCTACCTGGAAACCATCGACCAACGGGAGGTCGAGATCCAGCAGAAGCACATCGTAGATATCCCGCGACACCTCGGCCATCGCCGCCAGACCGTCGCCTACGACGGTGACGTCGTGACCACGCTGGCCAAGCAGGCCAGCGATGACGTCGGCGATCACGGCGTCATCCTCGACGAGGAGCAATCGGCGGGCCGTGCTTGCCTGTCGCGTCGATCGCGACACGGCGCAAGGACGCCCTTTGCACGCACAGACCCGGAGCGGGAGCCTGACGATGAAGGCGGTGCCCAGGCCGGGCCGGCTTTCAACGACGATGTGCCCGCCCATGAGCGTGCAGAGCTCGTGGCAGATCGCCAGCCCCAGTCCCGACCCCTGCGCCCGCTGTGGCGAGCCGCCCTGTTCGAACCGCGAGAAAAGACGGCCATGCAGTTCCGCAGAAATGCCCGGTCCCGTGTCGGCCACCGACATCGACAGTGTCTCGTTGTCGCAGCGAAGGTGAAGGCTCACCGAGCCGGCGTCGGTGAACTTCACCGCGTTGTTGACCAGGTTCTGCAGGATCTGTCGCAGGCGGATCGTGTCTCCGCGAATCGCGACCGGCACATCGGCGTCGACGCGTACCGAAAGCGCCAGGCCTTTTTCCGCTGCGTTGCCCGACGCCAGCGCGATCACCTCATCAGCCAACGCACGTAGTACCACACACTCGACTTCGAGCAGCAAACGGCGCGACTCGATCCGGGTGATGTCGAGCGCGTCGTTGACCAGTCGCAGCAGAGTCGTACCCGAGCGACGCACGGCGTCAACGTAACCACGCTGCGCCTCATCCAGTGACGTTTGCGCGATGAGTTCGGCCATGCCGAGTACGCCAGTCATGGGCGTGCGGATTTCGTGCCCCAGCGTGGCCATGAATTCGGTTTTCGCAGCATTGGCTTCTTCAGCCAGCCGCTGCTGCTGCTCGGCGAGCCTGAGCCGAAGCGCCTGCCGCACCCGGCGGCGCGCCGCGACGATGCCGCCACCCACAAGCACGAGAACCAGCGCGGTGTAGATCAACCACGCCCACCAGCGTAACCACGGCGGTGCATCCACGACGATGGTCAGACGTACCGGTGCGCCATCCGCCTCGTTGCCCTCTGCACCGGAGATGGCCAGGTGGTGCGTGCCTGGACTGAGTTGACCGAAGGTGCGTTCACCCTGCTTTCCCGTTCGCAATACCGCGACCATGCCGTCCTGATCGAGCGCGAAATCGATGTGGTTGCGTTCCGGGTTCGCGTAGGACAGCACACGGGAACGGACGGTCAGGTCGCGGTCGTTCCAGCCCAGGTGCAGGGTGTCACCAACAATGGGTAAGGATCGACGAGTGCCTGCCCGCGACGCGGTGGCGCCAAGCACCACGATGGTCGGCTGTCGGGTGTGATCGCTCTGGTGGTCGGGCCGGAAGCCGACCAGTCCACCCAGCGTCGCGCCGTACATGGTGCCGTCGGCGAGCAACACCGTGGTCGCGTTGGTAAATTCGCCGTTGGCCAGGCCGTCGGCCAGACCGAAGGGACGGAAGCTCCCCGGCGCGGGATCGAAACGCCAGACGCCGGTCTGCCCGTAGAGCCATAGGCGCCCCATGAGGTCCTTGCGCACGTTGAGGATATCCGCCGAGGGAAATCCCTGCGCGCCGCCGAGGCTGCGTAGCAACCGCGCGCGACTACCATCCCATACATAGTGCTCCAGCGCCGCGGGGCGGACGATCCAGAAGCCATCGCCATCTGGCTCGAATGCACTGACGCGACCCGGCGCCACGCCCTCGACGTAGCGCATCTGCCCCACCCTCCGGTCGAAACGGGCAAGGCCTGCGACGCTGGCCTGCCACAGTTCACCGTCAACCATCTCGATCTGCCGCGTATCGTTCGCTCCACGTCGCCACTCCATAAATGGCACGGCATTGGCGGTAGTAATGGCCCGATCCACTGCGAAGAGACCCTGTCCAATAGCCGCGATGTAGACCGTGCCGTCCGGCGCTGCAGCCATCGAAGTGACGGCGCGATTGATCGCGCTACGGAACAGGGGCTGCGCGCCGCGATCGGAAGCAATCGACACGCCTTCCACTCCGCCGGCCAGGAGACGCCCGTCCGCCGTTTCGAGCAAGCTCTGCACGCGCGCCGCGCCCAGGTCGAAACCTCCCGACGCCCGCCCGGTCGACGGATCGAAACGCCGGACCCAGCCGCGAAAACCGCCCACCCATAGTTCCCGGTCGCCGTGTGCCGCGACCGCCGTCACCGCGCGGCCGGGGAAACTCCACGGATCGGTCGCCACATGGGCAAAGCGCGTGAAGTCCTCCCAGCCCGGCCCGAGATACGCCAGGCCGCCGTCGCTCAGGGCAAACCACAGCCCGTGCTCGCGATCCTCGATCATGTCGCTCACGGTGCGACCGGGCAGGCCGCCCGGTGCGGTCCACGAATCGGCGATGGTGTGCGACCGGCCATGGCGGTCGATCATGGACAGGCCGTCGAGGGTGGCGATCCACACGGTGCCGTGGCTGTCGACCAGTGAGCCGCGTACGTGCTGCATCGCTACGCGTTTGTCCAGATGGATGCGGCCATCTTTGGCAAGGCGGTAGAGCCCGGCCTCGGTTGCGAAATGCAGCTCCCCACCACTGCCGTCGATGCGCATGACCCGCGGCTTGCCACCATCGGCAAACGGAACGGGGGCTGGCCGGCCATCCCGACCGATCACGTCCACACCGGCCTCCCCGGCCACCCACACGCGACCATCGTCCGCCGCGTATAACGCGCGAATGGTAGACGACGACAATCCGTCCGGGCCGCTCGCCAGGTGCTCGAATCCGCTGCCGTCCGGGCGCATGCGGTCGAGCCCCTTCGACGTGCCTACCCAGATCGAGCCGTCCCGCGACTGCGTCACTGCGCGCACGTCGTCGTCCGACAATCCGTCGCGCCATTGCACGAAACCGCCGCTCACGGGGTCGTAACGCGCCAGGCCGATGTCGGGGCCGCCGATCCATACGCGATCGTCGCGGTCGATGTAGAGGGCCGACAGCGAGCCGGCCGGCATCGCGTGGTTTCGTTCTGCACCGATGCCAGGCACGACGAACTCGACACCGTCGAAACGGGCCAGGCCCATCGCTGTTGCCACCCAGATAAAGCCACGGGCATCCTGCGCCACCGCCTTGACCTTGCTGCTGGGCAGGCCTTCGTGCAGCCCGAAGCCACGAAACTGGGGAGTGGGAACCGGCGGCATGGGTGTGGCGGCTGTGACGGGGGTGACGACGGTCAGAAAGACCGCGGCCACGAGAATCCATCTCGCGAAGAGCGTGTGGTGCATACGCTGTATTCCTTGTTCGATCCCGATCATGCCATAGGGTCGGCAAAACGGAACAGGCACGATGCCCTACGGGCTGTAAGCATTCGCCAGTCTCGCTTGCCTCTAGAATGGCCGGCATGTCACGCCGACTTCGTCTCCTGATCGCGGCCATCGGCATTGCCGCACTCGCCTGGCTGCTCTTTGCGGCGCTGGAGCGCGCGCTGTCGCTGGCGCAGCGTTTCATGAGCCTGCCGGAGGGTCTGCGCTGGTTGATCGGCGGACTCCTCGCCGTCATCGTCGTGCTCGGCGCAGCCGCCGCCGTGTGGCTCCTGCGTCCGCGCAAACCACGTGCACCGGTCGTCGCACCCGATCGCGCCTCGCTCGAATCGCGCATCGCCGCGCTGCGCGATTCGGACGCCGACGTTGAGGAACTCCGTAGTGAACTCGGCGAACTCGACCGCCGCCGAGCATCGGCCTCCATCTATCTGGCCGTGTTCGGCGAGATTTCCACGGGCAAGTCCACGCTGATCGCCGCGCTGGTCCCCGGCTCGACGCCGGTGAGCGATGTACGTGGCGGCACCACGCGGGAGGTTGCCCATTACGAAGGTAACACCCCGACGGGTGAGCACTGGACCGTGGCGGACGTGCCGGGTTCGGCCGAGGCCGATGGTAACGACCGCGAGCGCATGGCACGTGACGAGGCGCTGCGTGCGCACGCCGTGCTCTACGTCTGTGCAGGCGACCTCACCCGAACCCAGGCCGAGGAGCTCCGCTGGCTGGGCGATTTTGGCAAGCCTTTGCTACTCGTCGTGAACAAGGCAGACCAGTGGACGGAGGCGGAGCGCGAGCAGCTGATCGCACGCCTGCGCGAGCGGAGCGAAGGCATCCCCGATGCGATCGTCGCAGTCAGTGCGGGCGGTGAGGAAAGGTTCACCCGCCGTCTCGCCGATGGCTCGAGCGAAGACGTGCGTCGAACCCGCCGTGCCGAGCTGGGCTCGCTACCGGATGCCCTGCGTCGGATGCTTGCGCCCGGCGCGGCGGCGCTCGAGGGCCAGCGCGAAAACGCGGTACTCGCAGGTTTGCACGAACGCACCAGCGAGAAGGAAGCCAGCTGGCGCGCCCTGGAGGCCGAACGTATCGTGCGTCGGTATGCGCGACGCGCCATTGTCGGAGCGATGGCTGCCGTGGCACCGGGGACGGACCTGGTCATCCAGGGCGCTCTCGCAGCCGGCCTCGTCCGCGCGCTGGCCGGGTTGTACGGCGTCCGCGTGACCGAGCTAGAAATCGAAAGCCTGTTACGCCAGGCGCGACTGACCCTGCGGACGGGCACCTCGGTGGTCCTTGCCGTAGCCGGCAATGCGCTTAAGGCCTTTCCCGGCCTTGGCACACTGGGCGGTGGCGTGTTGCATGCCTTCGCCTACGCGCTGATCTTCGACAGCCTCGGGCGCGCCCTCGCCGCAAGCCTTGCGGAGCGCCAGGCGCTGGACCAGGCTGACGCGGGCGAGCGAATGCGCGACCTACTCGGCGACGCCGGCACCTCCCGCCTGCGCCGGCTCGCCGAACTGACCGGGGAGGCACTACGGGATCGCTGAGTGAACAATGCGTTCCCGGCGAATGGGCTGACAAGGCGCCCGCCGTCGGCCACACTGCTCGTCATCAGCCGCCCTGCGGCCCCGTCGGAACAGGCCCAGCTCGCATGCGTCTTGCCGCTTTCCTCCTCATGTTCGGCCTGGCTGTCGCGCCGGTCGCGGTGAGTGCTGAAGCGCTCAGCTATCGCATCGATCCCGTGCACAGCCAGTTGCTGTTCAACGTCGAACACAACGGCTTTTCGCGCTCGTTCGGGCGACTGCGCATCACCGACGGGACGATCCGTTTCGACCGCGACGACTGGTCGAAGTCGTCCGTCGACGCCACGATCGACCTCAACTCGGTGGACATGGGCGACAGCGACTGGGACAAGGCCGTCCGTGGCAACGGGCTGCTGGACGCCGATCACGCACGCACGGCACGCTACGTCAGTGAGGCCGTGGAAAAAAAGAACGACGACGAAGGCATCGTGCACGGCAAGCTGACCCTGCGTGGCGTGACCCTTCCCCTCGACATTCCCTTTCGGGTCAACCGCGTCGGCAAGACCATTTACGGCCTGCACACGGTGGCCGGCTTCTCCGCCCAGGTATCGATCGATCGCACCGCTTACGGCATGACATCCAATCGCAACTCGATCGGCACTAACGTAGCCGTCTGGCTCGAAATCGAAGCTATTCGCGGCGGCGAAGGCACCCCTTCCAACGACAAGGAAAAAACCGATGCCCCTGCGCAGTGACCACACCCGCTGGAGCACGACTGCCAAGACCTTTCACTGGGTCATGGCGCTGCTGATCCTCGGCAACGGCGCGTTCGCCTTCTGGATGGACGGTCTCAAGCCGTCGCTGCAGAAGATCAACTTGTTCGCCCTGCACAAGTCGATCGGCCTGACCGTGCTCGCCCTCTTCCTGCTGCGTGTGCTCTGGCGCGCCATCGACCGGCGGCCGCCGGACGTGCCCGCGCCACGCTGGCAGCACCTCGCCGCAAAGACGGTGCATGGATTCCTCTACTTGCTGATCGTGGCCATCCCCCTGTCGGGCTGGGCGTTCAATTCCGCCCACGGCTTCCCGCTGCAGTATTTCAAGCAGTTCAATCTTCCGGCACTGGTGGAGAAAAACCCGGAGCTGTCCGATACCCTGGGTAACGTCCACGTCTACCTGTTCTGGTTCCTGCTGCTGGTGCTCGCCGCCCATATCGGCGGCGCGCTCAAGCATCACTTCATCGATCGCGACGATACGCTCCGCCGCATGCTGCCGTTCGGCCGTGCGAAGCGGACGCCCCCCACACCTCCCGGAGACACGCCATGATCCTGACCACCCGCCGTCTGTCCGCTCTTGCCCTCGCGCTCGCTCTTCCGCTGGCCGCTTCCGCGGCGGATTACAAGGTGGGTCCGGGCAGCACACTCGGCTTCAGCGGCAAGTTCCAGGGCCAGCAGTTCGACGGCAGTTTCGGCAAGTTCGATGCCGCGATCAGCTACGACGCTGCGAACCTGGCTACGTCGAAATTCGATGTCACCGTAGATGTTTCCACGGCGAAGACCGGTGACGGCGATCGTGACGCCGCGCTTCCGGGCCCCGACTTCTTCGACACAAAGAAGTTCGCTACCGCGCACTACGTCACCACGGGCTTCAGCAAGAACGCGAAGGGCGAGGTCATCGCCAATGGCAACCTCACGCTGCATGGCGTGACCAAACCGGTCGCGCTCAAGGTTGCCTTCTCGCCGAACGCCGGCGGCGCGCGCCTGTCCGTAACGGGCACGCTCAAGCGTCTCGATTTCGGTGTCGGCAGTGGCGAGTACAAGGACACCTCGACGATTGCCGACGAAGTGCTGGTCAACGGTTCGCTGAACCTGCTGCCGAAGTAAGCCTGACGGTGGCGGGTTTCCGCGAACGCTTTCGCGGTCTCGCCGACCGCTTCCGTCGAGGCGCATCCACCGCGCCCGCGATGGATGCGCGCGGCGGTCCGGTGGCGGCGAGCCTGCGCGGGCTGCTGGACGATCCTTCCATTCCAGGCAACGTGCGTGAAGCCATGGCGGCGGATTTCCGCCGCGTCGAAACCATGCTCGACCGCCTCGAGCGCGAAGAGCTCCACGTGGCCGTGTTTGGCCGCGTCTCCGCCGGCAAGTCCGCGCTGGGCAATGCCCTGCTCGGACGCGACGCCTTCACCGTGGGCGTGCTCCACGGCACCACCACCGAGGCGGATGCGGCGCGGCTGGACGAGGCGAGCAGTGCCGGCCTCGTGCTCATCGACACGCCCGGCATCAACGAACTCGGCGGCGAAGCCCGCGAAAAGCTCGCTTTTGAAGTCGCCGAGGTGAGTGACCTGATCGTGTTCGTCGCCGACGGCGACCTTACACGTGAGGAGCGCGATGCCCTGCGCACGCTGGCATCGACACGGCGCCCCCTGCTGCTCGTGCTGAACAAGACCGACCGCTATTCCGACGAGGAGCGCGAAGGCCTTCTCGAACAGCTACGCCAGCACAGTACCGGCCTGGTCCGCCGCGAAGACGTGATCGCCGTCGCGGCACGGCCCAGCGCGCGCGATGTCATCGAAATGGATGCTCAAGGCCACGAACGACGGACGTCCACAGCCTCGCCCGCCGATGTCGCGGCACTGAAGTCGCGGTTGCTTGCAATCGCCGAGCGCGAGGGGAAGACCTTGTCAGCCATCAATGCCGGCCTGTTTGCCGGACGCCTCACCGACCAGGTGACCGAGCGTGTCGCTGCCACGCGGCGCGACGTCGCCTCCGGCGTCATCCGTCAATACTGCATCGCCAAGTCCGTGGCGGTGGCGCTCAATCCCATACCGGTCGCCGACCTGCTGCTGGCGGGTGGACTGGATGCGGCGATGGTCGTGCAGTTGGGCCGCGTGTATGGACTACCCCTGACGCGCAGTGAGTCGGGCCGCCTCGTCGCGGTCATCACCACCCAGCTTGCCGCGCTGATGGGCGCCGTTTGGGGCGTGCAACTGGTGGCATCCGCCTTGAAGGGCCTCAGCGGTGGCCTTTCCGTCGTCGTCACGGCGGCGGCGCAGGGCACGCTGGGCTGGTACGCCACGGTGCTGATCGGCCGTGCCGCCGAGCACTACCTCATCACCGGCAAGTCCTGGGGCGAGCACGGCGCCAAACGCGCCGTCGCCGACATCGTCGCCAGCCTGGACCGCGATTCCATCCTGCGCGAAGCACGCGAGGAAATCCTCCGCCGCTTGCACAAATAGAAATAGGTACACAAATAGAAATAGGCAAATGTGGGAGCCGATTCATCGGCGAAAAGCCAACGGAGCGGTGATGCCGAACGGCCATTCGCCGATGAATCGGCTCCCACATTCCCTATTCGCCGATAAATCGGCTCACCGCTTCAACATCGAAAGGCCAGTCCAACTCAGCCCCGTCGCCTCGCCGCAGCACAGGGACGCGCACGCCATAGCGCGCTTCGAGCGTTTCGTCGTCATCGATCCACACCGAGGCGAACTCTGGAAAACGCGACTGCGCCAGCACATCCAGTGCCAGGTCGCAAAGGTGGCAGTCGTCTCGCTGGAACAGGGTGAACTCGGACATGCGCAGGTGTATGGGGTCAGTGGCGGGCAGGCGTAGAATAGCGGGCTACTCCCCGTAGCCAACTCCCCAAAGCCATGGCAGTCAGCGTTTTCGACCTCTTCAAGATCGGTATCGGTCCTTCCTCGTCACATACCGTGGGGCCGATGCGCGCTGGCGCGCGCTTCGCCGAGCACTGGCTGGCCGAAAAAGGTGTGCTCGAGCGCGTGGCCCGCGTGCGCTGTGAACTGTTCGGCTCGCTGGCGATGACCGGTCGTGGCCATGGCACCGACAAGGCCGTGCTGCTCGGCTTCGAAGGCGAATGGCCGGACAAGGTCAACCCGGATGCGATCCCGGCCACGCTGGAGCGCATTCGTTCGAGCAAGCGCATCCGCATCCTCGGTCGTCACGAGATCGACTTCGACGAGAAGGCCGATCTGGTCTTCAATAAACGCCAGAAACTCCCGTTCCACACCAACGGCATGCGCTTCTCTGCCTACGACGCAGACGGCAACGAGTTGGCCACGCGCGACTACTACTCGGTCGGCGGCGGTTTCGTGGTCAATCCCGACGAGGCGGCCGAAGACCGTATCGTGGCGGACACCAGCGAACAGCCCTTCCCCTTCAGCAGCGGCGACCAGATGCTCTCCCTGTGCGAAGAGCACGGCATCACCATCGCCCAACTGATGATGCGCAACGAAAGCATCTGGCGCTCCGAAGCGGAAACCCGGGCCGGGCTGCTCACCATCTGGAAGGCCATGCAAGACTGCGTGTCGCGTGGCCTTCGCTCGCCGGGTACGCTGCCGGGCGGACTCAAGGTCCAACGCCGCGCGCCGTCGATGGTCGCCGAACTGCGTTCGCAGCCGGAAGCCGCGCTGCGTGACCCGCTCACCATTCTCGACTGGGTGAACCTCTACGCCCTGGCCGTGAACGAAGAAAACGCCGCCGGCGGCAGCGTGGTTACCGCTCCGACCAACGGCGCGGCGGGCATCGTCCCCGCTGTGCTGCACTATTACCGGCACTTCTGCCCGAACGCCTCCGAAGACGGCGTGATTGAGTTTCTTCTCACGGCGGGCGCCATCGGCATCCTCTACAAAGAGAATGCCTCGATCTCGGGCGCCGAGGTAGGTTGCCAGGGCGAGGTCGGCGTGGCCTGCTCGATGGCCGCTGGCGGTCTCGCCGCCGCGCTGGGCGGTAGCGTGCGCCAGGTCGAGAACGCCGCCGAGATCGGCATGGAACACAACCTGGGCCTCACCTGCGACCCGATTGGCGGCCTGGTCCAGATCCCGTGCATCGAGCGCAATGCCATGGGCGCGGTCAAGGCGATCAACGCCAGCCGCATGGCCCTCAAGAGCGACGGCAAGCACCACGTGTCGCTCGACAAGGTCATCGCCACCATGCGCGACACCGGTCGCGACATGAAGGACAAGTACAAGGAAACCTCGCGCGGGGGATTAGCTGTCAACGTTATCGAATGCTGATAGCTAACGGCGAAGGCGGCTGTTTGTGGGAGCCGATTCATCGGCGAAAAGCCAACGGAGCGGTTTAGCGGGGGAGGTCATCGCCGGCACAGCCGGCCCCCATATCGCCGACCTCAGCGGGTTGGGCACATCCGGGGAAGCCGGTCGACGGTCTCGACACGCACCGGTTCGTCCTCGCCCCACCAGTTGGCAACCGCCGTATAGCAGATGCGTAGCTTCCCGCGGCGGGTGTCGAAACGCTGTTTACTGGTATAGGCAAAGCACGACACCGAGGCCAGATGGCCCAGTTCGCGCATCGTGATGGCGCAGCGCCGCACGGATTCGACCGGGTCTTCGCCAGGGTAGAGAGTGAAGTAAAAACCCTTGGCGGTACGGTCGTAGGACTCTGAATCGATCAGCCGGCCTTTGTCGTTCCATGGCTCATCGGCTGCGGCAACGCCGCATACCGACAGAGCAATGAACAACACGCCGCTGGCGACCACCTTCGAACGCATCCGAACCCCTTCATCCCTACCGCGTCGGCCAGTGTATATCGACGCGAGTCCGGTTTGGCGAAGGCGCTCGCGGGCTGACATGCGGAGCCGGGGCTGTCATCATCCCGCCCTTGTGCCGCCATGGGCCGGGTTCCCCCGTCCCGTCCGACCGGAGTCACCATGTCCCACCACGCTATCCGCCGCGATGTCGGCGCTTTCGCCCTGATGCTGACCGGCCTGGGCTCGATCATCGGCTCAGGCTGGCTCTTCGGCGCCTGGCACGCCGCCCAGCTTGCCGGCCCGGGGGCGGTCTACGCCTGGCTCATCGGCGCCGTCATCATCCTGTTCATCGCCCTCACCTATGCGGAACTGGGTGCGATGTTTCCCGAATCCGGCGGCATGGTGCGCTACGGCCACTACTCGCACGGCTCGCTGGTCGGCTTCATCGCCGGCTGGGCCAACTGGATCGCCATCGTCTCGGTGATCCCCGTCGAGGCCGAAGCGTCCGTCCAGTACATGGCCTCCTGGCCCTGGGAATGGGCGCAGTGGACCAAGGGCCTCTACGTGGTGACCAACGGTCACGGCGAACTGACTCCACCGGGCCTGGCCATTGCCGCGGTGCTGGTCCTGGTCTACTTCTTCCTGAACTTCTGGAGCGTGAAGCTGTTCGCCAAGAGCAATACGGCGATCACCGTGTTCAAGCTCGTCGTTCCGGCCGCCACGGGTGTCGCGCTCATCTGCACCAGCTACAACCCGGGCAACTTCCACATCGGCGCCCACGGCGGCACGCATGCCATCGACATCTCGTCGATCCTCACTGCCGTCGCCATCTCGGGCATCGTCTTCAGCTTCAACGGATTTCAGAGTCCGGTGAATCTTGCCGGCGAAGCTCGCAACCCCGGACGTAACGTGCCGTTCGCCGTGATCGGCTCGATTCTGCTGGCCACCGTGGTTTATGTGCTGCTGCAGATTGCCTTCATCGGCGCCGTGCCGCCCGACCAGCTCGGCAAGGGCTGGGCGGGCCTCGAATATGCCTCGCCGTTCGCCCAGCTGGCGACCGCACTGATGATCAACTGGATGGCGATCCTGCTGTATGCGGACGCCTTCGTCAGCCCCAGCGGTACCGGTGCCACCTACACGGCGACCACCGCGCGCATGATCTACGCCATGGAGCGCAACGGTCAGCTGCCGAAGATCTTCGGCCACATTCACCCGCGCTTCGGCATCCCGCGCCCGGCCATGTGGCTGAACCTGGTGGTGAGCTTCCTCTTCCTGTTCTTCTTCCGCGGTTGGGGCACGCTGGCGGCGGTGATCTCAGTATCGACGATCATTTCCTACCTCACCGGCCCGGTCAGCGTCATGACCCTGCGCCGCACGGCACCGGATATGAAGCGACCGCTGCGCATCCCTGGCCTGCCGTTGCTCGCCGCCCTCGCCTTCATCTTCGCCACCGAACTGCTGTACTGGGCGAAGTGGCCGCTGACTGGCGAGATCATCCTGCTGATGGTCGTGGCCTTGCCGTTGTACTTCTACTACACCGCCAAGAGCGGCTGGGACGACTTCCGTCGCCACCTTGCCGGCGCCTGGTGGCTGATCGCCTACCTGCCGACCATTGCGCTGGTTTCCTACGCAGGCAGCACCACGTTCGGTGGCCACAACTACATTCCCTACGGCTACGATCTCGCCGTCGTCGCCGTGATCGGCGTGGTCTTCTACTTCTGGGGCATCTCCGCAGGCTGGCGTACGCCGATGGTTGAGGCGGCCCGCTTCAACCACGACGAGATGCATGGGGATGAACCGCTGATTCCGCCGAGTGCGGATGAAGCCGCAAGGGTCACCGGCCACCACTAAAAAACGAACCGCCCTTCGGGGCGGTTTTTTTGTGTGGGAGCCGCTTCAGCGGCGATAGCCAGGCTACCTCGACACCATCGCCGGCGTAGCCGGCTCCCACAGAAAGCAGACTGCCCTACAAAGCGAGCACATCGCCTAACAGCGCCTGCGCCGTAATCTCCGGACCGGCGCCCGGGCCCTGAATAACCAGCGGCGTGGCGTGATAACGCGTCGTGGTCAACGCGAACTGATTGTCCGTGCCCGACAGACGCGACGCAGGATGCTCCGGACCGACTTCGAACAGACCGACGCGTGCGCGGCCGCGCTGATTCAAGCGAGCGAGGTAGCGCAGTACCTTGCCATTCGCTTTTGCGGCAGCCTGCCGCTGACGCAGCGGCTCGTCGAGTTCTTCAAGGCGTTCAAGGAACGTCTTCGTATCCAGCGCACGCAAGGCCTCGGGCACGAGACTTTCGATTTCTACCTCGTCACTGCCCAGCGCAAAGCCCGCATTGCGCGCAATGATCAGCAGCTTTCGCGCCACGTCTTCGCCAGAAAGGTCCGAGCGCGGGTCCGGCTCGGTGAAACCGAGACGGCGGGCATCACGCAGAAGTGCGGAGAACGGACGGCTGCCATCGTATTGGTTGAACAACCAGGACAGCGAGCCGGAGAAGACGCCCTCCAGCGTGAGCAGGCTGTCGCCACACTGACGCAGGCGACGCAGGGTGGACAACACGGGCAACCCTGCACCGACCGTAGCGGCATCACCGTAGACACTGCCATTGGCCGAGGCGGCTTGTAGTGCACGCCAACCGGACAGTTGACCGCCGGCAAGGGCCTTGTTGGCGGTCACGACGTGGTAGCCCGCGGCCAGCCACTCGGCATGGCGGCTTGCTTCGATGGCGCAGGCAGTGGCGTCGATGACGACCTTACGTGTTGCGCCGGTCTGATCGAGCGCTGCCAATAGCGGCGCATTTTCGCGCCCGTCCCTGCCCTTGCTCAGGCGTTCGGCAACCTCTGCAGGGACGACGCCTTCTGCAAGTGCATGCTGGCGACGCGAATTGGCCGCGCCGACGAGGCGCAGCGAGCGCGCGGCCGGCGTCGCCAGCAGGGTCAGTAACGCACGTCCGACCACACCGGTGCCAAGCAGCACGACGGCCGTGCGCGGAGGAACGTCAACGACAGGCGCCACGACCACCGCGCTCATGCGCCGACCTTGCGTTTCGACGTGACCGAAGCGACCGCCGCGGCGCGAGCGAGCGCAGCGTCGAGGTCTTCCAAAAGGTCGTCGCCATCCTCAATGCCGACGGAGAGGCGCAGCAGGCTGTCGGAGATACCGGCAACGAGGCGGGCCTCCGGCGCCATGGATGCATGGGTCATCGTGGCCGGATGGGCGACGAGGCTTTCCACACCGCCCAGCGATTCCGCCAGCGAGAAGTAGCGCAGGCCATCGACGAAGGCTTCGATCGCATCGTTGCCGCCGGCGATCTCGAAGCTCAACATCGCGCCAAAACCCTTCTGCTGACGCTGTGCCAGCGCGTGGCCTGCATGCGATGCGAGGCCGGGGTAATACACACGCGACACGGCGTCGTGATTGTCGAGGCGCTCGGCGATACGGTGCGCATTTTCTTCGTGCGCGCGCAGACGGACGGCAAGCGTACGCACGCCCCGGAGCGTAAGGAAGCTGTCGAACGGCGAGCCGGTGAGGCCGTTGCAATTGCCCCACCACTTCAGCTGCTCGGCAACCGCCGGGTCCGCGGCGATGACCGCACCCCCAACGACATCGCTATGTCCGTTGATGTACTTCGTGGTCGAGTGCACGACGATATCGGCACCCAGTTTCAACGGCTGCTGCAACGCCGGCGAAAGGAAAGTGTTGTCGACGACGACGAGCGCGCCCACTGCATGGGCCGCCTGCGACACGTGACGCACGTCGGTAATCCGCAGCAGCGGGTTGGACGGCGTTTCGATCCAGACCAGCGCCGGTCTGGCGGCAAGACCGTCGGCAAGCGCGGTGGGATCCGTGAAGTCGACGAAGCGGACGCTGAAGCGGCCCTTCTTTGCCCAGGCATCGAGAAGACGCCACGTGCCGCCGTAGCAATCGTGGGCAGCAAGAACCAGCGCACCCGCGGGAACCAGTTCGAGTGCGAGCGCCACCGCTGACATGCCACTGCCCGTGACAACGGCACCGGAGCCCTCTTCGAGCTCGGTAAGCGCTTCACCGAGCAGGTCGCGCGTCGGGTTGCCACTGCGCGAATAGTCGTACGTGCGCTTGCGAGCGAAACCCTCGAAAGCGTAGTTGGTGGAAAGGTGCAACGGTGGCACGACGGCGCCGTGCTGCGTGTCGGATTCGATGCCGGCGCGCACGGCGCGGGTACAAAGACGGGAATCGGTCATGACTTAGTGGTCTCCGCGACAGTCGTTGAGTGCGTGACGCAGCACGGGAGCGAGCTGCACGGTTTCTTTCAGGAAGGCATCGTGGCCATAAGGCGATTCCACGACTTCGAGGGTGGCGGTGCCGGCGAGGCGACGCTGCAGTTCGCACAGGTCGGCCAGCGGCACGAGGCGATCGGAGGGGAAACCGACCAGGGTCGTCGGTGCCGAGACGCGTTCCGGTGACACGTCGTGCAGGTCGATCGACTCGGACAGTGCGAGGAAGCGCTCCGCCTCGAAACGCTCGACGAAACGACGACCGGCGTGTTCGAGGTAATCCTCCACCGGGAAATGGAAACGACCATCGCGAAGCTCCGGACCCGCGGCGAAGCGACGGGAGAATTCTTCGCTGCCGCGATAGGTGGTCATGGCGAGCTGGCGTGCGAGAGCAAGTGCCTCGTCCGTACGCCCTGAGTCCAGGCCGAGCCGGACAATGCCACGCTGGATCGAACGCTGTGCCGTGGAAAGCGGGTGCGGACGATGTGCACCGGCAAGGAGGATCAGCGACTTCAGTTTGTCCGGGTGGTTCGCCGCGAAAGCCAGGCCGGTCATCGCACCGTAAGACGAGCCCACGAAGGCATGCACGCGGCCGATGCCCAGCTCGTCGACGAGGGCGGCCAGCGCGGCGGCCTGGTCTTCACTCGACACCGATTCGGCTTCACCCAGATCGGCAGGCACCAGCCAGTCGATCGACAGCACGCGGTAGTGATCGAGGTCGATGGCCGCACTACGGCCGACCAGTTCCTGCCACCACCCTGTGGTCCGTTCGCGACCGGTGCACACATCGCGGTCGGCGGAGATGCCGCCCTGGACAATGATCGTCGGTGCGTGCGGCGCGCCGCACCAGAGGTAATGGACGTCCACATCGACGGCATCGCTGCCGTACTTCGGCGTGAAGGACACCCGGCGCGTACCGCGCTGCTCGGTGAGATCGGCCGCGCTACGCGGCACGGGAGTAACGACCGCTTCGGGGAGGGAGATCACGATGAGGGGCTCTGCTGACATGTCCGGGTTCCTGCGTTCGGGATCGAGCCCAACGGGGAACCGGCAGTCGGAGTGTCCTGAAGCGGATGCGCGAACGCATGCCCGCAAAGGACATCCCATCTATCGGCTGACGTGAAGACACGCCCCGCAGGAGTTGGCACCGTCGCGGAAATCCGCAGGTTGCCCCGGCTTCAAAGGGCCTGTCCCTCAGCCGGTCTCGATGAGTGGATCCGACGATACGCCCGGATCCGAAGGGTGTCAACAGACGTTTAGACGTCCAGATGTCCAGATGTCTAGAAATCTTCTTTCCGGATATGTGCATTCTCGCAATGACATGCGGAAAAACCCCTTGCAGGAGCCGCTCCAGCGGCGATTGGGCACGGCTACGTAGCGACGTTTGTTCGCCGCTGAAGTGGCTCCTACACGGCCCATTCACCGTTAAATCGGCTCCTGCCGGACATGCGGTGGCGGTCACTGGAACCTGCGAAGGCGTTAGCATTGACCCATGACTACCCACGCCAGCTTCGCCGCCGCTGTCGGCAATACCCCCCTCCTCCGCCTGCGGGATGCCTCGGAGGCCACTGGCTGCGAGATCCTCGCCAAGGCGGAATTCCTCAATCCGGGTGGGTCGGTAAAGGACCGCACCGCACTGGGCCTGCTGGACGATGCCGAGCGCCAGGGACTGCTCCGGCCCGGCGCCACCCTTGTCGAAGGCACGGCGGGGAACACCGGCATCGGACTGGCCCTGCTGGGCGCCAGCCGCGGGTACCGCACGCTGGTGGTCATGCCCGACACGCAAAGCCAGGAGAAGATCGACGCCCTTCACGTCGCCGGCGCCCGGGTGCGCCTGGTTCCGGTTGTGCCGTTCACGGATCCCGGTCATTACGCGCGGACCGCCCGCCGACTGGCCGAGGAGATGAACGCCGCAGACCCCGGCAGCGCCTGGTTCGCCAACCAGTTCGACAACACCGCCAATCGCGATTGGCACGAGGCCCATACCGGCCGGGAGATCTGGGAGCAAACCGGCGGCCGGATCGATGGCTTCGTCTGCGCGGCAGGTACCGGGGGGACCCTGGCCGGCGTCGGCCGGGCTCTGAAGGCCCGCCGCTCCGACATCCGCATCGCCCTGGCTGACCCAGCGGGGTCCGTCTTCGCCCGCTATGTCCAGACGGGCGAACTCATCGGTGAAGGGAGCTCGATCAGCGAAGGCATCGGCAACAGCCGCATCACTGCCAATTTCGAGGGCGCTCCGATCGACCTTGCCTGGTCCATCCCCGACGACGAGTCAGTGCCGCTGCTCCACGACCTGCTCCACCGCGAGGGCTACTGCGTGGGCGGCTCCAGCGGCGTAAACGTGGCGGGCGCCATCCGCCTGGCCCGGGAGCTCGGACCCGGTCACACCATCGTGACCGTGCTCTGCGACGGCGGGATGCGTTACCAGGCCAAGCTGTTCAACCCGGCGTTCCTGCGCAGTAAGGGCATCCCGGTGCCAGCCTGGCTGGACGAGGCATTTCCGGGTTGATCGAACCCCTGTAGGGGCCCCGGCGCCTGTCGGTCAATTCGCTGATAGAATAAGCGGTTAGCCTATCGATCCCGGCCCGCAGACCATGTCCTCACACCTCACCGAAACCCGCCGTCGGCGCAGCTTCGCCATCGTCAGCCACCCTGACGCCGGCAAGACCACGCTGACAGAAAAGCTGCTGCTGTTCGGCGGCGCGATCCAGATGGCCGGCTCGGTGAAGAGCCGCAAGGCTGCGCGCCACGCCACCTCGGACTGGATGGCGCTGGAAAAGGAGCGCGGCATCTCGGTGACCTCGTCGGTCATGCAGTTCCCGTACGACGATGCCATCGTGAACCTGCTGGACACCCCGGGCCACGCGGACTTCTCCGAAGATACCTATCGCGTGCTTACCGCGGTCGACTCGGCGCTGATGGTGATCGACTGCGCGAAGGGCGTCGAGGAACGCACCATCAAGCTGATGGAAGTCTGCCGGCTGCGCGACACGCCGATCATGACCTTCATCAACAAGCTCGATCGCGAAGGCCGCTCGCCGATCGAGCTGCTCGATGAAGTCGAATCCGTGCTCGGCATCGCCTGCGCGCCGCTCACCTGGCCGATCGGCATGGGCTCGCGCCTCAAAGGCGTCTACCACGTGCTGCTCGACGAAGTGCACGTCTTCGAACCGGGCAAGAACTTCACCCGCCAGGATTCGACGATCTTCAAGGGCCTCGACCATCCGGGCCTCGCCGAGCGCATTGGCCAGTCCGCACTGGACGAACTGCGCGAAGAACTCGAACTGGTGATCGGCGCGTCGAATCCGTTCGATATCGAGGCCTACCTCGCGGGCAAGCAGACACCGGTTTTCTTCGGTTCGGCGGTAAATAACTTCGGCGTGCAACTGCTGCTCGATTTCTTCGTCGAACACGCGCCGTCGCCGCGCTCGCGCGACACGCTCACACGTGAAGTTCAACCCGAGGAGGAGAAGCTCACGGGCTTCGTCTTCAAGATCCAGGCAAACATGGATCCCTCCCACCGTGACCGCGTAGCCTTCATGCGCGTGTGCTCGGGTACGTACACCGCCGGCATGAAAATGCAGCAGACGCGTACGGGCAAGGAAGTACGCATCGCCAATGCACTCACCTTCATGGCCTCCGATCGCGAGATCGTGGAACGCGCCTATCCGGGTGACGTTATCGGCCTGCACAACCACGGCAGCATCACCATCGGTGACACCTTCACCGAAGGCGAGGCGCTCTCGTTCACCGGCATTCCCAACTTCGCGCCGGAACTGTTCCGTCGTGCCCGGCTGCGCGACCCGATGAAGATGAAGGCCCTGCAGAAGGGCCTCGCGCAGCTGTCCGAAGAAGGCGCCACGCAGTTCTTCCGTCCGCTGATGTCGAACGACCTCATCCTGGGTGCCGTCGGCGTGCTGCAGTTCGACGTCGTCGCGTACCGGTTGAAGGACGAGTACAACGTGGACTCGGCATTCGAACAGGTCGGCGTCGCCACCGCGCGCTGGATCCACTGCGACGATGCGAAGAAGCTCGAGGAATTTCGTGAGAAGAACGCCGGCAACCTGGCGATCGACGGCGCGGGCGAACTCGTCTACCTCGCGCCGACACGCGTGAACCTGCAGCTCGCCCAGGAACGCTGGCCCACAGTGCGCTTCGCCGCCACACGTGAACACGCCGCCTCAGTAGACGTGTAACAACGAAACTGAAGGAGCCGCTTCAGCGGCGATCCCGCAGCAGCGGGCAGGGTTGCCGCGGACACCTAATCGCCGCTGCAACGGCTCTCACAGGGTTACAACGGTGCGGGATTGAGGAAGCGGTGGATGGCCTGAACCACCACCGAGCCCTCGCCTACGCTGGAGGCGACGCGCTTCACCGAGCCCGATCGAACATCGCCCACCGCGAAGACGCCACGTAGCGTAGTCGCATACGGCGATGGCGTGGCGTAGCCATCGGCGTCGCGGCCGGTGAGCACAAAGCCTTTCTTGTCCAGATCCAGGCAACCCTGCAACCAGGCGGTGTTCGGTTCGGCACCAATCATCACGAACAGGGCGCCGATCTTCTTGCGCTCCTGCTTGCCATCGACCTGGCACGCCCAGCCAACCTCACGAAGATAGGTGTCGCCGTCAAGGTGATCGATCTGGCAGTGCGTGTGCAGGGTAATCCGTGGCGACTGCAGTATGCGCTGCACGAGATAGTCGGACATGGTCGCTGCCAGCCCATTGCCTCGCACAAGGATGTGGACGTGCGCGACGGTGCGGGCGAGGAACATCGCCGCCTGGCCCGCGCTGTTCCCTCCACCGACCACGGCGACTTCTTCACCCGCGCAAAGCTGCGCCTCCATGGCGGTGGCCGCATAGTGAATGCCTTGCCCTTCGAAGCGCTCGTAGTCGACGTGCTCAAGCTTGCGATAGCGAGCACCGGTGGCAATGACGATGGCACGCGCCGAGGCGACGGTGCCGTCATCGAGGCTCAACCGGTAGGGATGACGGCCACAGTCCACGCTCTCCACCGAGCGCGCGATGGCCATGTGTGCGCCGAACTTCATTGCCTGAACCTGGGCGCGACCGGATAGCGCCTGCCCTGAAATGCCGGTGGGGAAACCCAGGTAGTTTTCGATCTTCGAACTGGTACCCGCCTGTCCGCCCGGGGCGAGCGCCTCGATGACGAGCGTATCCAGACCTTCGGAGGCCGCGTACACGGCAGCGGCCAGGCCGGCTGGCCCCGCCCCGACTACCACCACGTCGTGCACGTGGTCCTTGTCCAGCTCGATGCTGATGCCGAGGTCGTCGGCGAGTTCACCGTTGGTCGGACAGCGCAGGACACGCCTGTCCGGCATGATCACGACGGGGCATTCGCTGGGGTCGAGTCCGAAACCGTCGAGCAGATGCTTGGCATCCTCGTCGATATCCGTATCGAGCAGCCGGTAGGGGTAGCCGTTGCGGATAAGGAAGCTGCGCAGGCGCGCGGTGTCCGCGACATGCGCAGATCCAGCAAGGATCACCCCGCCCTGACCGCTCTGGATCAGTCCCACGCGACGCAGGATGAACGCGCGCATGATGATTTCGCCAATGTCCGGCTCGCCCGAGACCAGCTTGCGGAAACTGGTCGGATTCATGCGGACCAGGCGGGTTTCCGTACCCGTGCGCCCGTTGACCATGATCTTGCGTTCACTGAAAAGGTCCACCTCACCCGTGAACTGGTTGGGACCATGCACCACGAAGATGTTCGGCGTACCGTCCTCGGCCGTGTCGTAGACCTCGATGGAGCCCTCGATCACGAAGAAATAATCCACGCGGCGCTCGCCACGACGGAACAGCATGGTGCCAGCGGGCACGACCTCTTCAACCCCGTACTTCACCAGCCGCGCGGACATCTCCTCGCTAAGGTGCGGAAAGGTCTGTTCGCGGCGATTCAACGGGCTAGACGGGTCGTTTTCGGAAGGTATTGCCATCGTGCAGTTCCAGGTGGTTTCGGGCGTGGCAGCCCACGGCTGTCACGTTAGCGGACGTGCCGCCGACCTTCTTGTATCGGAGCACTATCATGCCTGCGTAGACTGCGGCCGCAAGCCCCACCCCGAGATATCCATGTCCGCCGTCGAAACCGCTGCCACACCGCCAAACCGCCCAGCCCGCCTGCTGAACTCGCCACTGGGCAGGCTCATCGCCTTCTTCACCCTGTTGAAGGTGTTCCAATGGATCGGGAGTGAAGTGTGGGCGGCCGTGGGATTGCCTGCCGGCTTCGTCCCCTTTCGCGATACCACGCTGTTGATGGAGGCCCTGCGGTTGGGGCCCATCGTGCTGGCGTACTGGCTACTGGCAAGGGTGGTGGAGCGGCGCAGGCTTGTCGAGCTCGCGCCCGCCAGGGCGGCACCACACCTGCTGATCGGCCTGGTGGGTGGAGCGCTCGGTTTCTCCCTGATCGTGGCCGCGCTATGGGCGCTCGGCGCCTTCGTCGTCGACGGCGTGAACCACGACGTCGACTGGATCGGTCCCATTCTCGTCATGGGCGTGGGCGCAGGCGTCGGCGAGGAGATCATCAGCCGCGGCGTGCTCTTTCGCGTCGTCGAGGAGGGCCTGGGGACCTGGGCCGCCCTGCTGGTGTCGGCTGGCGTATTCGGTGGCCTGCATATCTGGAATCCCAACGCGACTCCCTGGAGCGCCCTGGCCATCGCGCTCGAGGCCGGCCTGCTGTTCGGGCTGCTCTACCATGTGACCCGGTCGCTCTGGGTCTGCATGGGCGCCCATGCCGCCTGGAACGTCGCCCAGGGCCCGTTCTATGGCATCCCGGTCTCGGGCTTCGAGCAACGCGGGCTGCTCGCCTCGCACATGCAGGGCCCCGACTGGCTCACGGGAGGCGCATTCGGCGCCGAAGCCTCCGTCGTCGCCCTTGGCATCTGTTCGATCGTTACAGCCGTATGTCTTGCCGTGGCGGTCCGCCGCGGCAGCCTGGTACCGCCGCCCTGGCGACGGCCCCGCGCTCAACACGGCTGAGCAAAGGCCGATAACATGCAGAACGCCACGGAACGGTGGCATTGTTCACCCCTGAACCTTCAATCGGTCATCGCATGTCCTCCAACGAAAAGCGGCGAAGCTGGCTCGCAGATCAACCCTTGCAGCGCAAGATCGTCATCGCGATCGGCGCCCTGCTGGCCCTCTTCGTTGCGGCATCCGTCGTCAGCCTGACTTCGTTGCGACGGGAGAGCGACACCCGCGCCTGGTCGTCGCACACCTATGTGGTGCTGCTCACCCTTGCCGACGTGAACGACGATGCACAGTCCCGACAAGTCGCGGCACGCGGATTCCTGCTCAACCAGTCCGATGCCGAGTACGCCGACTTCGAGACCGCCGACCGCAACCTCGTCAAGAGCGTGGCCACCCTGCGTCGGCTCACCGCCGACAACCCGCTGCAACAGTCGCGCATCGACCGCCTGCAGGACATGCTCGATCGCTGGAAGGCCGAGGTCGTCAAATACGCGCTCGAGCCCACGCGCGCCATCGGTAACGCAGCCACCCCTGAAGGTGCACTGGCGCGCGAGTCGATCCGCCACGAGTACCTGGAACACCGCACCGCCCCCATGACCGCCGTGCGCAAGCTGATCGACGAGATGGCCGCCTCGGAGCGCGTGCTACTCGACGAGCGCAACCGCGCGCAGGACGACGTGCTCGCCGCGAACAAGTACATCGACATCCTCTCGCTGCTTGCCTGCGTGGCCTTCGGCCTGTTCGTCATCGGCATGACTTTCCGGCTGATCACGCGCCCGATCGTCCGGATGACCGAGCTGATGTCGCGCCTCGCCGCGCATGACCACGCTATCGAAGTGCGCCAGCTCGGTCGCCGCGACGAAATCGGCGAGATCGCGCGCGCACTGCAGGTGTTCAAGGAAATGTCGATCGAGACGGCGGGCCAGACCTGGCTGAAGTCCACGGTGACCTCGATCTCCAACAAGTTGCAGGGCGCCACCACGTACGACGAATTCGCCGACGTGCTGGTGACCGAACTGGTCCCGGTGATGAAGGCCGGCCTCGGTATTTTCTACCTGTTCCACGAAGACACGGCGCGTCTTGAACGGCTCGGCACCTATGGCTTCAAGGAACGCCGCCACCTCATCGCCGAATACCGACTTGGCGAAGGCCTGGTCGGCCAGGCAGCGATCGAACGGCGCACGATCGTCCTGCAGGACGTTCCTGACGACTACACGCGCATCCACTCGGGCACGGGAGAAGGCGCACCGCGCAGCATCGTGGTCCTGCCGGTGACCTCGCGTAACAACCTGCTTGGCGTCGTGGAAATC
The DNA here is from genome assembly GCA_966191635.1 of uncultured Luteibacter sp. GTDB lineage: Bacteria > Pseudomonadota > Gammaproteobacteria > Xanthomonadales > Rhodanobacteraceae > Luteibacter. The sequence continues at coordinate 117,969 of CBIGPO010000007.1, read as the reverse complement.
GGCAGCTTCGCCCACCTCACCGCACTCGAGGCCCGCCTGCTCGAAGAGCTGATGCCGATCGTCGCGCTCTCGCTGGAAAACCTTGGCAGCGCCATCAGCACCCGCGCGTTGCTCGAACAGACCCAGAGTCAGGCCGACGAGCTGCGCGCCTCCGAGGAGGCCTTGCGCAGTCAGCAGGAAGACCTGCGCTCGACCAACGAAGAACTGAAGGCGAAGACCGCCGAGCTGCAGGAACAATCGCAGCGCCTGGTCGCGTCCGAGGAAGAACTGCGTGTCCAGACCGAGGAGCTGCACGCCTCGAACGAGGAACTGCGCGAGAAGAGCGCCACCCTCAACGAACAGAAAAATGCGCTCCAGGTGCTGCAGAAGGATACCCAGGACAAGGCCGAGGAGTTGGCCCGCGCCAGCCAGTACAAGTCCGAGTTCCTCGCCAACATGTCACACGAGCTGCGCACGCCGCTGAACAGCCTGCTGATCCTCTCGCGCAGCCTCGCCGACAACGACGAAGAAAACCTCTCCGGTGAACAGGTGGAGTCGGCGCGGATCATCCATGACGCCGGCTCCAACCTGCTGCGCCTGATCAACGACATTCTCGACCTGTCCAAGGTGGAGGCCGGCAAGATGGAACTGGTGATCGACACCTTCCCCCTGGCCGACCTCGCCCGGACCGTAGCCCGCACGTTCAACCACGTGGCCCAGGAAAAGAAGCTGGCGTTCTCCGTGGACCTGGCGTCCGGACTTCCGGCCACCATCCGCACGGACGGTGCCAAGCTCGAGCAGGTCGCCAACAACCTGCTCAGCAATGCTTTCAAGTTCACCGCCACGGGTACGATCGGCCTGCGCGTCTCGCGTCCGGCGCCGGACGCCATCCTCCCGGCCGGTCTCGTTCTGGCCACGACCATAGCCATCACGGTGAGCGACACCGGCATCGGCATTCCACCCGACAAGATGCAGCGCGTGTTCCATGCCTTCGAACAAGTGGATGCCAGCACCAGCCGCCAGTACGGCGGCACGGGGCTGGGCCTGGCGATATCGCGACGCATCGCGATACTGCTCGGTGGCGATATCGTACTTACCAGTGAGTCGGGGCGTGGCAGCACGTTCACCGTCTACCTTCCCGAAGAGGCCCCCGTCACCGGCCACACAACGGACGTCGTCCCACTGCAACAGGCCGCTGCCGAAGCAACCCTGGCGCTCTCGCCGGGCCTGCTCGCCGACACCATCGATGACGACCGCGCAATGCTCAGCCCCGGAGACACGGTCATTCTCGTGGTCGAGGACGATCCCGCCTTCGCCCGGATCCTCGCCGACATGGTTCACCGCAAGGGTCACCGCGTGCTTGCGGCGGGAGACGGTGAATCCGGGCTTGCGCTGGCCAGGCGCTACCGTCCCACCGGTATCCTGCTCGACGTGATGCTTCCCGGCATGGATGGCTGGACTGTGATCGACCGCCTGAAGGGCGACGCCGCCACGCGACACATTCCCGTCCATTTCATCTCGGCGACCGACGACGCAACCCGCGGCCTGGAACTGGGCGCCGTTGGCTTCCTGACCAAGCCGGTCAGCCGCGAATCCATCGCCGGTGCCTTCGACCGCATGCTGCACTTCGCCGAGGGCCGTACACGCCACCTGCTCGTAGTCGACGACGATGCCAGTGCACGCACCGCCGTGCGTACCCTGCTCAAGGACGACTCGGTCGTGATCGAGGAAGCCGCGTCGGGCGAAGAAGCACTGGCGAAGACCTCAGACACCGTTTTCGACTGCATCGTGCTCGACCTCGGTCTTCCCGGCATGTCCGGCATTGAGTTCCTCGAGCACCTCTCGCGCGGCGGCCATACGCCGCCGGTCGTCGTCTATTCGGGGCGCGACCTGAGCCGCGACGAAAGCATGAGGATCCGCCAGTACACCGACAGCATCGTGGTCAAGGGCGCGCGCTCGCCGGACCGCTTGCTCGACGAGGTGAGCCTGTTCCTTCACTCGATCCGCCACGGCGGCGGTGCGCGCGATGAAGCCACCTCCGCGGCCGGTGGCGTGGATGAAGCCAGCCTGCGTGGCCGGCGCCTGCTCCTGGTCGACGACGACATGCGCAACCTGTTCGCACTATCGAAGGTGCTTCGGTCCAAGGGCATCGACGTGGTCATGGCTCAGGACGGTCAGAAGGCGCTGGACACCATCGACACCGACGATGGCATCGAACTGGTGCTCATGGACATCATGATGCCGGTGATGGACGGCTACGACACGATGCGTGCTATCCGCGCGCGGCCCGCCGTCGCGAAGGTGCCTATCATTGCGCTCACGGCCAAGGCCATGCGCGGCGATCGCGAGAAATGCCTGGAAGCCGGTGCCAACGACTACCTGTCCAAGCCGATCGATGTCGATCGCCTGTTGTCGATGATCCGCGTCTGGCTGCCGACCAGGAACTGAGATGGACGTCGAAGACATCGAAGTCCAGCTGTTCATACGCGCCATGCAGCTGCGCCATGGCTACGACTTCAGCGAGTACGCACCTGCCTCGCTGAAGCGTCGCGTACAGCAACTGGTACGCACACATGACACGGGATCGATCAGCGAACTCAACCGTCGACTCTTGCATGAGGAGGGTTTCGTCGCACGCGTGATCGAGGGTTTGTCCGTGCCGGTCTCGGACATGTTCCGCGACCCGTCTGTGTTCCGTACCTTGCGCGACAAGGTATTTCCCGTACTGACCTCATATCCGGAAATCAACATCTGGCAGGCTGGCTGCGCACATGGGCAAGAGGTCTATTCGCTGGCGATCCTGCTCGAAGAAGCGGGGCTGTATGAGCGCTCGCGTATCTACGCCACTGATTTCAGCGACGCCGCGCTGGCCATCGCCGCCGAAGGTATCTATGCCACACGTGAGGCACGCGACTGGTCACGTAACTACATGGAAGCCGGTGGCAGTCATTCGCTGAGCGACTATTACAGCGCGCGCTATGACTTCATCAAGCTCGACAAGCGCCTGCGTCGCAACGTCACCTTCTTCAACCATAACCTTGTCACCGACGAGGTGTTCTGCGAGGCGCACCTCATCCTCTGCCGGAACGTACTGATCTATTTCAGCAACACCTTGCAGGACCGCACGCTCGGCCTGTTCCGCGACAGCCTCGTTCGCGGTGGATTCCTCTGCCTGGGCACGCGCGAGAACATCGATTTCTCCCCAGCCGCCGCGGGCTTCGCGGACGTGGATCACGCGCTGCGTATCTACCAGGTCGGCGGCGCGGGCGCGAGGCCGCTGGGCCGATGACGACACGCCAGGCCATCGTGATCGGCTGCAGTGCCGGGGGCTTCACCGCCCTGCAACGGCTGCTGCCCGGTCTCGACAAGCGCCTGGGCATCCCGGTCATCGTCTGCTGCCACACCGGCTCCGCCGACGTCACCATCCTGGTCGACCTGCTTGGTCGCTACGCCAGCCTACCCGTCGTCGAAGCCAGCGAGCGGGCGCCCGTCGATCCCGGGGTGATCCATGTGGCACCCAGCGGTTACCACCTGTTGGTCGAGCCGAACTTTCATTTCTCGCTGAGCGTCGATGGGAAGGTCGCTTATTCGCGACCGTCGATCGACGTCCTTTTCGAAACGGCGGCGGACGCCTGGCACGAAGGCCTGATCGCCGTGCTGCTGACCGGCGCCAACTCCGACGGCGCCCAGGGACTGGTTGCCGTACGTCGTGCCGGCGGCTACGCCATCGTGCAGGACCCCCTTACTGCGGAGGCGGATGTCATGCCCCTCGCCGGACTGGAGGCAGCAGGTGCAGACGCCTGCCTGTCCCTCGACGCCATTGCGGCCAGACTCAACGAACTATGTCTTCCATGAATACGAATCGCCCCAAGATTCTCGTCGTCGACGATACCCCCGCCAACCTCGTCGCCATGCGCCGCCTGCTCGCACGCGCGGACGCCGACATTTTCGAAGCCGCCAGTGGCAACGAAGCGCTGGCCTTGTGCCTGGATCACCAGTTCGCTCTCGTCCTGCTGGACGTGAACATGCCGGAGATGGACGGCTTCGAGGTAGCACAGTTCATCTCCGAAGCCGACCATCTCAGCGAGACACCGATCATCTTCGTTACGGCCGCCTACGCGGACGACATCAACCGCATCAAGGGCTATACCGCGGGCGCCGTCGACTACATCGCAAAGCCAATCAACGACGTGATCCTGCAGTCGAAGGTGAAGATCTTCCTCGAGCTCTATCGTGCCCGCACGCTGCTGCAGCAAGCGCTGGATGAGTTGTCGTTGCGCAACCAGCAGCTCACCACCGAGGTGGCCGAGCGTACGCGCATGGAGCAGCTGGTCCGCCACCAGGCAACCCACGATGCGCTCACCGGCCTGCCCAACCGCATTCTCTTCCGCGGTCGCCTGGAGGATGCCATCGCCGCGGGCGATGCCGAAGGCGGTTCGTTCGCACTAGCGTACATCGACATCGACGGCTTCAAGGGCGTCAACGATAACCACGGGCATGCGGCCGGCGACGCGCTGCTGAAGGCGATTGCGGGGCGCCTCGCTGGTCGCACGCGCGAGTCAGACACGGTCGCCCGCCTGGGCGGCGACGAGTTTGCCGTGCTGCTGCACGATGCGGCCGATGCACCGACCGCGCTGGCCCGCTGCCAGACGCTGTGCGATGCGATCGCCGAAACCTATACGCTCGAGGTCAACGACTTGCGGCTGGTCGTGACCATCGGCGCCAGCATCGGCGTGACGCTGTTCATCCCTGGCAACGCCTACGACCATATCGTGGCCGCCGCCGATATGGCCATGTACGACGCCAAGCGATCCGGCAAGAACCGTTGTGTGCTTGGTTGAGTCAGAGGCTGGCCAGGAACGCCTCCAGCACCGCCCCGCGATATCGCTGCCGATGCAGCAGGATCGACAGCGTTCGCTTCAGATCGAGAAACGGAGTGGGTACAACCACCAGCCGGCCCGTCTTCACCGCATCCACGATAGCTACCTCGGGCAGGCACGCGATACCGAGCCCGGCGATCACCGCCTGCTTGATCGCTTCGGACTGATCCAGCTCGAGCACCACATTGCCTTCTGGCAAGGCCGCCAACGCCTGTTCACTGAGCGCGCGCGTGGCCGAGCCGCGCTCGCGCAACACCCAACGTGCGCCGGCGAAATGTTCTCGCTTGGGTCGGGCCTTGCTGGCAAGCGGATGGTCGGGGCGAGCGCAGACGACAAGACGATCCTCACGCCATGGACGGGATTCGATAGCGGGATGATTGACCGGCCCCTCGACGCAGCCGATGTCGAAGTCATGATCGAGCACGCCCTGGGCGATACGCGCTGTATTGGCGACGCCTAGCCGCAGCGCCACGCCAGGATGTTCCGCAGCGAACGACCCCAGCAGATCGCCGACCAGATAATTACCCACCGTATTGCTCGCCCCGACCCCGATATCTCCCGTGAGTTCGGCCACCGAACCCTCGGCGCGGCGACCGAACTCGGCGTGGCGTTCGATCAGTTCCCGCGCGAGCGGCAAGAGCTCGCGTCCGCGGTCGTTCAGCCGTAGCCGCCCGCGCTCGCGAGCAAACAGGGGTGACCCGATCTGCCTCTCCAGTTCGGCGAGCGCCATGCTCGCCGCCGGCTGACTCAGGAACAGCCGCTCGCTGGCAGCACGCACGCTACCGGCCGTGGCGATGGCAACGAAGACTTCGAGCTGGCGGGGGCTGACGGCATGCATAAGCCTTACTTATATGATCAATCAAGTATTTTCAATATCCTTATCCATAGCGGCACGAGAAAATGACTTCCTTTCCCGAAGGATCATCCCCGTGTCCGCTGTCGCCCTCCCGCCGCAACCCGCGCCACGCCTTCCGGGCATCCTGCTCGCCCTGTCGGTCGCTGCCGTGGCGTTCGGCCTCGGCCGGTTGATGCCCCTGATCGGCGGCGCCGTCTGCGGTATCGTCCTGGGCATCCTTGTGCGCCATTTCGCGCCACCCGAGGAACGTTTCCAGCCCGGCATCCGCTTCGCCTCGAAGCAGGTCCTGCAGTGGTCCATCATCGCTCTCGGCTTCGGTCTCAGCCTCACACAGGTGGCCCATACCGGCATGGAATCGCTCTCCGTGACCCTGGCGACGGTGGCCGCCGCGGGTCTGGCGGCATGGATCCTTGGTCGCGTGCTCGGTGTACATGACAAGCTGAAGCTGCTGATCGGCGTGGGCACCGCCATCTGCGGCGGCTCGGCCATCGCCGCCGTGGTTCCCATCATCAAGCCCGACGAGCACGACACCGCCTTCGCCATCTCGACGATCTTCCTGTTCAATCTCGTCGCGGTGCTGCTCTTTCCCGCGCTGGGCCACTGGATGGGCCTCTCCGATCTCGGCTTCGGCCTCTGGGCCGGCACGGCGATCAACGACACCTCTTCAGTGGTCGCGGCGGGTTACAGCTACAGTCACGCCGCCGGTGACTTCGCGACGATCGTGAAGCTCACGCGCGCCACGCTGATCATCCCGATCAGCCTCGGCATCGCCCTCATCGTCGCCTGGCGCGAGAAGCGCAGCGGAACGAGCGATTTCAGCCTGGCAAGGATCTTTCCCTGGTTCATCCTCTGGTTTCTCGTGGCATCGGGCATCCGCACTGCCGGGCTCGTTCCCGAAGTCGCGCTGCCTGTCATTCACTTCGTTGCGGAGTGTTTGATCATCATCGCGCTAACGGCCATCGGTCTTTCGGCGGACTTGCGGCGGATGGCTTCTACCGGGCCGCGCCCGATCCTGCTGGGCCTCGGCGTGTGGGCCGCAGTGGCGCTGACGAGCCTGCTGGTGCAGCATCTTATCGGCCGCTGGTAAGCTCGGCGCAAAGGTCTAGCACAGCATGGGGGGCTAGATTGGCTCACGCGGTTCACTAATGCCGGGAGGTCATCGTCATGAATACTGATGTCGAATCAAAGGTTCTGGATATCGTCGCGACGCAGAGCGGGAAGGATCGCGACTCGCTGACGACGGCATCCACGCTGAAGGAACTGGAAGTGGACTCCCTCGAGGCGATCGAGATTGTCTTCGAGATCGAGGAAGCGTTCGGTATCCAGCTCGCCCAGGAACAAGGGCGCCTCGATACCGAGACGCTGCAAAGCCTGGTCGACGCCGTAAATGCGGCACTCGCCGCCCCCGACTCATCCGCCACGGCCGTCTGATCTTCCATGCCCCTTCCGGAAGCGTCGCGCGTCGTCATCACCGGCATGGGCGCCGTTAGCGCCCTCGGCAACGATGCGGACAAGTTGTGGCAGGCCCTGGCCGCGGGCCGCTCGGGGATCGACGTGCTCGTCCATCCGCGTTCCGACGATCTGCGGGTGAAGGTGGCCGCGCAGGCGAACGACTTCAATCCCCGCAACTACCTCGACGAACGAGCCATCAGCCTGATGGATCGTGTCTCGCAGTTTGCCGTGGTGGCCGCGCGCGAAGCGGTCGCGCAGGCAAACCTGCCGGCTTTTGGCGCGAAGGGTGCACGCGTCGCGGTCATCGTCGGTACGGGTGTCGGCGGGGAGACCAGTCGCGACGAGGAAAGTCGCAAGCTGTACGCGGAAGGCGCCGTGCGCATCCATCCCCTGAGCATCGTCCGCACGATGTCCAGTGCACCGGCAAGCCATATCGCCACAGCGTTCCGCAGCACGGGCCCGACCTTCGGTGTCACCAGCGCCTGCGCTTCGTCCAACCATGCCATCGCCCAGGCGGCACTGCTCATTCGCGCCGGCATCGTCGATGTCGCGATCGCCGGCGGCGCCGAAGCCTGTCTCAGCTTCGGGGTGCTACGGGCATGGGAAGCGATGCGAGTGCTGGCGGAAGACACGTGCCGCCCGTTCAGCCTTCAGCGACGTGGACTCGTGCTCGGTGAAGGCGCTGGCATGTTCGTCCTCGAGTCTCTGGCGCATGCCACGGCACGTGGCGCGCAGCCGCTGGCCGAACTGGCGGGCATCGGGATGACCTCGGACGCGGGGGACATCGTGGCGCCCTCGGCCGACGGCGCCGCCGCAGCCATGGCGGCTGCGTTGGACGACGCGGGCCTCGCGCCCGGGGACATCGACCATATCAACGCGCACGGGACTGGCACCTTGGCGAACGATGTGACGGAGACCCAGGCGATTCATCGCGTTTTCGGCGAGTGCGTCTCCCGCATTGCAGTGACCTCAACCAAATCCATGCACGGCCATGCCCTTGGAGCGGCCGGCGCCCTCGAGCTGGTGGCGACCATAGGCGCCCTGCGCGAGAACCTCGTGCCGCCGACGATCAACTTCATCGACGCGGACCCTGCGTGCGATCTCGACGTGGTGGTGAACACCGCACGCCGCGTGGACCTACGTGCCGCGCTATCAAATTCGTTTGCGTTTGGTGGGCTGAACGCGGTGCTGGCGTTGCGGCGGCTCTGAAACCTGGGCGATACCCTCAGATCAAGGTGAGGAGGCGCTCGTTCAACGCGTGCTGCTCGGCCTGCCATTGGGCGATTCGCATGGCGTCGATCTCTTCCTGACCGTCCATCGCGCTGAGGCGACGTTTCCACCACGACTTGTACCGGTAGCGGGATATCTCGCCGGTGACGTCACTGGCGATGACGCGGCCACGCACGGCATCCAGGATGGCTGCGCCTCCGGCTTCGCTTAGCGTGCCCTGGTCCCAGTTCGTACGTGCCACGTCGGCCGCGTAGGCATCCTTGTCGATGGACAGGTAAACAGGCTCGGCGCGGTTCGCCTGCATAGCGACAAACGCGTCGACCATGTCGGACGAACTGGCGTGCGAACGGAAGGCATGGCCAAGCCCGACCTTCGTGGCCCAGGTGGTATCGACGTTCGTCGACCAGTAAGTGAGCTTCCTGGCGCGCAGCGGGCCGAGATAGTTCTCCCACGCGTGACCACGCCCAATGTCGCTCGAGGTAATGCCGATCACGTGAACGTGGCTCACGCGTGGCAGCATGGCCACGCGACGCACCCATGAACCGCAATGCACGCCGAACGGGAAGCGCATGTTGTCCGGATGGTTGTCCAGCACAACCACCTGGAAACGCTCGCTGCCGCGAACACGCTCAACGAGCTGCCAGGTAAGGTGGTGGAAGTCGCCACTGCCGAGAAACACCGTGCCGTGAATCGGCGGCATCGCTTCGTCAAGCATGGCGCCGAAACGGCGCAGGCGACCCAACGAGCAGCCGAAGCGAATCGACTCCTCCCACTCGCGCAACGGAAGTACAAGGCGGTTCGCCAGCGGACCGACGGAACCGTCTACATCAAGAACGATCGGTTGCCGCACTATGGCGAGCCTCCCATTGGCTGTCAGGCTCGAAACGATGAGCGAACCGGCGAAGGATAGCGCGCAGAATCGGGTTACGCACAAAAACCGCATGTCGCGTCATGTGAAAGCAGGCGCCCAGTGAGGCTTTCACTTCAGGGTCCGTCCACCCCGCCACGTAATGCGTGAGCCCACGCGATAGCGCGTACTCGAGGTTGACGAACCAGCTGACGAAATACAGGTTGAGCTCGCGCGCCGCTGGATAAACAAAGCCCACGTACTTGTCGAGTAGCTTGCCTTCATGCTCATAGCACAGGTTCCAGCCGATCAGCTTACCGTCCACGCGGTAGGTGACGACCACGCCACCGGGCTCGCGTAGCGCATCGGCGAAGAACTCGCGCGTGAGCTTGTCAAAATGCACCTCGCTCTGCGCATAGACGTTCTCGAACAACACATAGTACGCATCGACCACGTCGTCGTCGGCAAAGAGATCGCCTGTCGGCACGACAGCCACCTCGAGGTGCTCGCGCGAACGCAGCTTGCGGCGAAGATTCTTGCGCCGCGACGACGACAAACGCGAGAGGTACTCATCCGTCGACGTGAAGTCGATCGGCACATAAGCCAACGCCTGACCTTCGACGATCAGGTAGCCCTGCTCCCGCGCGGCGTCGACGAAGCGCGCCGTCCATGCGCGATCGCCCGCGCTGGTCAGCGGAGACTCGAGCGCGAGGTCTTTCACGATCAGCAAGGGATAGGTACGGCCGGGGCCGCGTGCCCAATCGGCGGCGACAGCGGCCGGCTCGCTGGCGGCAACGAACAGCGAGTACTCCGACACCGTCGTACCTGCGAAGCAGGTACGCGGCGTCAACAGACGCTTGAGCATGCCTTGCAGCGGCAGGCGTGCCACGCGCCGGCGCAAGTCGGCGTCGGCGGTGGTGAGGAGATCGAAGGGCGCCACGAAAAGTGGCGCGCCATCCGTCGCGGGGAATGGGGTGAATCTCTGCGGCGGATGGCGCTGGAAATGCCCGAGCAGTGCATCCGGCTCGAGCTGGTTCACGAATGCCACCGCGAGGCTGCCGGGTGTCAGCCGCGCTTGGCCAGCGTCAACAGCTGGTCGAGCAACGCGATGGCCAGGTCGATTTCGTCGTGCGTGATGTCGAGCGACGGGGCGAACGTAATCACGTTCTTGTACCAGCCGCCCACATCGAGCACGAGACCGATCTTCTTGCCGTTGTGAGTGAGACCGCCGGCAAGACCGATGTCGACCATGCGGTCGAGCAGCGCCTTGTTCGGCGTGAAACCGTCGTCCGTGCAGATCTCGGCGCGCAGCGCCAGGCCGAGGCCGTCCACGTCACCGATTTCCTTGTGGCGCTTCTGCAGGTCGCGCAGGCCGTCGAGGAAGTGCTTACCCTTCTCCGCGACGCGCGTGCCGTAGTCGAGCTCGTACCCCATCTTGATCACTTCCAGGCCCAGCGCGGTGCCGAGCGGATTGGAATTGAACGTGGAGTGGGTGGAGCCCGGCGGGAATATCTCCGGATTGATCAGTTCTTCGCGCGCCCAGATACCCGACAGCGGATTGAGACCGTTGGTCAGCGCCTTACCAAATACCAGCACGTCGGGATTCACGCCGAAATGCTCGATGGACCAGAGCTTGCCGGTGCGCCAGAAGCCCATCTGGATTTCGTCGACGACCATCAGGATGCCGTACTTGTCGAGCACCTTCTTGAGATCGATAAAGAAGTTCTTCGGCGGGATCACGTAGCCGCCGGTGCCCTGGATCGGCTCGACGTAGAACGCGGCGTACTCGGCCTCACCGACCTTGGGATCCCACACACCGTTGTATTCGGTTTCGAACAGGCGCGCGAACTGGCGCACGCAGGCGTCGGAATACTCTTCTGGCGTCATGCCCTTCGGGCGACGGAACGGATACGGGAACGGGATGAACTGTGCACGCTCGCCGAAGTGGCCAAAGCGACGACGGTAACGATAGCTGGAGGTGATCGAGGACGCGCCGAGGGTACGCCCGTGGTAGCCACCTTCGAAGGCAAACATCAGGCTCTTGCCGCCACGCGCGTTGCGCACCAGCTTCAGCGAGTCTTCCACCGCCTGCGCACCGCCGACGTTGAAGTGGCAGCGACCGTCGAGACCGAATTTCTCCTTGGCGTCGACAGCGATGGTCTTGGCCAGCTCGATCTTGCCCTGGTGCAGGTACTGGCTGGCAACCTGTGGCAGCAGGTCGATCTGCGCCTTCAGGGTGTCGTTGAGGCGTTTGTTACCGTAACCGAAGTTCACAGCTGAGTACCACATCTGCAGATCGAGGAACGGGATGTTCTCGCTGTCGTAGATGTAGCTGCCTTCGGCGTGGCGAAAGATCTTCGGCGGGTCGACGTAATGCACGGTATCGCCAAAGGAGCAGTACTTCGCCTCGTCGGCGAGCAGGGTCGCGTCGTCGATGACGACCTGCGGGGTCTTGGAGAGGATGGTCATGCGGAAATTTCCTGGACGTTCGTCGCGGCAATGGGCATTACGGTCTGCGGCAGCAGGGTGCCGTCAATCAGGGAGGGAAGCAGTTCGATCGCTTCATCGAAGCTGGCAATCGGCACATAAGGAATGCCGGCGGCACGGCAATGCTCGATGAGGCGGTTCTTGGCGAAGACGAAGTCCACGCGATCGGCGGCGCAGAAATCCGACGCGCCATCGCCGATAAGCAGGGTCTTGCCGCCGCGCGCCTTGGCCACTTCGGCGCGGGCGCACTTGCAGGTGCCGCTACGGCAACCGGCAACGCTGAACGGTGAGGTGAGCTTCCACGCGCGCGTATCGGCCTGATTGAGGTGGTTGGCCACGGTCGGCAGGCTGTCGATGCCATGGTTGGCGAGAATCGCGTGGATGGCGTGGTCGAGACCGTCGCTGACGATCTCCATGGGGATCCCGTACTCGATCGTCGCCTTCACGAAAGAAGCGAAGCCGTGATCGATATGCAAGCGGGCAAGGTGACGATCCAGTTCGGCGCGGCTCATGTCGAGCAGGGCAACCTGGCCGGCCATGCACACAGCCGAACCGATCACGCCCGCGCGCCAGTCGCGCTCAAGTATTTCCCAGCCCGGACGACCGAAGCGGTCCAGTAATGAGTCGATGACGTCCTCGACGGCAATCGTGCCATCGAAGTCGCAGAGGATGTTCCAGTCAGGTGAGCTCAGCACGACGTAAGCAACCGGTTTCCAAGTTGTTGCGCAGGCTACGTGGGCTGCCTTTCCCATCCCTTTCCCCGTCGTGAAAGCGTGAATCCGGGGGCATGTGGCATCCTTTGCATTTACCCATACTGGCACTTCGCATGCGTCGCTCCTGTTTTGCCGCCCTGTTCCTGGTCATGGCCTGCGAGGTCGTTCAAGCCGAGGATAACGATACGCCTACATATGCCTTTGGTATCGGCGCGCAACGCATGCCCACCTGGCAGGGCTCGAAGGATCACCGCAATCAGGGCGTCCCGTATTTCGACATCGATATCCCCGGCCGGGGCGAACTTTCCACCGCGGACGGCCTTACGGTGGATCTTATCCACGGCGAGCACTGGCATGGCGGCATTTACGGCAACTGGCTGTGGGGTCGCACGCATGAAGACCTGGGCCCGTTGGGCGGCAAGGTAACTTCGCTATCACCGCGCTTCCAGGGCGGCGGCTATCTCGAATACGCCTTCACTAAGAAGTTCAGCGTGGGCAGTCATCTGGCACACGACACCAACGGCGCCGGTGCGTACATGGCGGTTTACGCCGACTATAAGCTGCCCGACATCTGGTACATCCAGCATTCCATCGAGCTGCAGGTAGAAGGCATGAACGGCCCGGCCATGCGTCGCTTCTTCGGCGTCACACCCATCGAGGCCGGCAATCTGGACACGCACCCATGGCGCCCGGGTGCTGGCGGTCAGTCGGCGGACATCGAGTACGACGCCTTCATTCCCACCTCGCAGCAAACCGGCTTCGCGCTGGCCGTGACCTACGGGAAACTCTTTGGCGGTGCCGCCTCCAGTCCGCTGGTGAACCGCTTCGGATCGACTCGTCAGGTGACTGAGACCCTGGCCTTCGTCTACCACTTCTGACGCGATGCGTCAGGCCAGGTCGGCATCGAGGCCGTCGCGTTCAAGCTGCGTGGGAATCGCGAAAAGCATGCCCATCATGATCAGGTGCGCCGCTGCCGAAAGAAACGGTGCCCATGTCGTCGAAAGCACCTCGTGCGGCAGGATGTCTCCAATCAGAACATTGGCCAGGTTCCAGCCCCAGTGCAGGCCGACGGCCAGCCACAGCGAGCCGGTGCGTGTCACGGCCGTCGCGTATGCCAGGCCGTAGCAGAACAGCATCGCCCACTCCGACGGCCCCTGTACCAAGCGGTAGATGTGATTGAGGACATAGAACAGGCTGGAGACGAGCACGAACACCCATGGCTGCCAGCGTATGCGAGCGGCGCGATACGGAAAGCCGCGCGTAAGGATGTCCTCAGCCAGCGAGGGCACGAGCGTGACCAGCAAGGCCCAGGGAATGGACGACAGGAAGGATACCGCCGCGGCGGGCGTCGCCTCGGGCGCCTTCGCCGCGTAGACGTTCAACGCCATACCCACGCAGACCGCGACGTACTTCATCAGCAAGGCAAGCGCGAGACCACCGGCCAGCAGGAGCGGCGCAGCCTTTCGCCATTCGAGCGCATAGGCCTCGTAGCCCCGGAAACCGAGCAAGCGGCCCAGCGGCCATGCGCCGACGACCATAGCGAGCAGGAAGGCGGCCCGGACGGACACGCTGCCGGTCAGGCGAGCACCGATGCCTTCGGCGGCCTGATACAGAACGAACAGGAGCGCGAACGCTAGCGCGGTGCGCCGACGGTCGGTCGAAAGCATGGATTCCCCAGTACGAGTGTCGCCGCGAGCAAGCTTAGGGCGTGAACGTGTTGCGCGCCATAGCCTGTGGGACTAGGTGGAGGCGAAACTCAACGGTCGTCGCGGGTCCAGATGGCGTCGTCGCGCTCCTGAACAGGAAAGACCGTGACCGGCTCGTAGGCCGGTGGGCAGGTGACGTCACCGGTGCGCAGGTCGAAGCGCGCGCCATGACGCACGCACTCCACTTCAAAGCCGACCACCGGGCCGCCAGCCAGCTCGCCGCCATCGTGCGTACAGACGTCTTCGATGGCATAGAGCGCACCATCGATGTTGTAGACGGCGATGGCGGTATCGCCGTCCCAGACCACCCGGAACTCACCCGGCAGGAGCTCGCTGCGCGAGCCGACGCGAACCCAGCCACTCATGCGCCCAGTTCCTTGATCAGGTACTCGAAGCGAAGGTCGTCCCGCTGTGGCAGGCCGAAGCGCTCGTCGCCATACGGAAAGGGTTTGGTCCGACCGCTGCGAACGTAACCACGGCGCTCGTACCAGGCAATCAGTTCGGCGCGGATGTCGATCACCGTCATCTCGATCCGCTCGCAGGCCCACTCCTCGCGGGCAATACGCTCGACTTCCTCGATGACCAGGCGACCGATGCCCGCGCCCTGCAGCGGTGGGTGCACGGAAAACATGCCGAAGTAGCAGACCGGCCCCTGACGCTCGATGTAACAGGAAGCACCGATGGCGCCGTCGCGCTCGAACAGCACGAAACGACCGCTCTCGCTGGTCAGCAGCTCTTCAATCTCGGTGATGTCGGTGCGACGGCCGTGCAGGAAATCGGCTTCGGTGGTCCAGCCGGCGCGACTGGCGTCGCCGCGATAGGCGGACTCGACCAGGGCGGTGATGAGCGGGGCGTCGGCCTGGGTGGCGGTGCGGAAAGTGTGAGTTGGCGTCATGACAAATCGCTGCGGCTGACTGCTGTTTGTAGGGGCCGAATCATCGGCGAATGGGTGCTCGCCATGATGCTGGAAATTCGGCTCCGCAGGAATCGCCGATGAATCGGCTCCTACACAAGACGGACCGGTTACACCAACAGCTTGCGCACCTTGCCGATCGCTTCGATGAAACCGTCGACCTCGGCCCTGGTGTTGTAGAAGGCCAGCGAGGCGCGCAGGGTTGCCGGTACACCGAAGAAATGCATGAGCGGATGCGCGCAGTGGTGACCCGAGCGCACGGCCACGCCCTGGAGGTCCAGCAGCGTTGCCATGTCGTTGGCGTGAGCGCCCTCGATCAGGAATGAGATGACCGGCTCCTTCTCCTTCGCGCGACCGAAGATCCGCACGCCCGGCAGGTTCTCGATGGCCTTCGTGGCATAGGCGAGAAGGTCCTGTTCGTACGCCGTGAGGCGATCGAAGCCGATGTCCTCGATGTAGCGGATCGCCGCGGCCATGCCTGCGAAACCGGCGATGTTCGGCGTTCCAGCCTCGAAGCGATGCGGCGGATCGGCGAACACGGTGCCCTCGAAGCGCACCTCGCGGATCATCTCGCCACCGCCGAAGAACGGCGGCATCGCCATCAGGTGCTCGCGCTTCGCCCACAGCGCACCGGTGCCGGTGGGCGCGAGCATCTTGTGTCCGGTGATGGCGTAGAAATCGCAGCCCAGCGCCTGCACATCGATGCGACGATGCGGTGCCGCCTGCGAGCCATCGACGAGCAGCGGAATGCCGCGCTTGCGGCATTCGCGAGCGATCTCGCGAATCGGATTCACCGTACCCAGCACGTTGGACACATGTCCGACGCAAGCGAGTTTGACCTCCGGCGTCAGCATCTCGAAGAACTTCTCGAGGATCAGTTCGCCGTTCGCATCGATCGGCGCGGCCTTGACCGTGGCGCCCGTCCGCTCGGCGACGAGCTGCCAGGGCACGATGTTGGCGTGATGCTCCATCACCGTGGTGAGGATGGCATCACCGGGTTTCAGACGCGGTAGCGCATAGCTATAGGCGACCAGGTTGATCGCCTGCGTGGTTCCGGAGGTGAGGATCACCTCGTCACGCGAGGACGCGTTGACGAAACGCGCAATGGCATCACGCGCGCCTTCGTACGACGCCGTCGCCTCTTCGCCCAGCTGATGCACAGCACGCGCCACGTTGGCATTGTGCTGGCGATAGTGACGATCCACCGCCTCGATCACCGATACAGGCTTCTGGCTCGTATTAGCATTGTCGAAGTAGATCAGCGGCTTGCCGTGGACGGTACGCGACAGCAGCGGGAAGTCGGCGCGGATGCGCTCGATATCAAGCGGCAACACCGCTGGCTCGGGCTTGGCGTTCATGGCTTGGCTCCGGTATTCGGTGTCTGGTCTGATTTTATTGGGCGGACGAGGCGAGCTGGTCGGACGGACCGGTCGGCAGATGCGCGACCAGCAGGTCGCCCAGATGCTCACGCAGGGCTTCGTTCGGCAGCGATTCGAGCGCCGCACGGCAAAACGCCAGGGTCAGCAGGCTGCGTGCCTGTGCCAGCGGAATTCCGCGCGAACGCAGGTAGAAAAGCGAACGCTCGTCGAGCTGGCCGATGGTCGCGCCGTGCGCGGCCTTGACCTCGTCGGCGTAGATCTCGAGTTCCGGCTTGGTGTCGATCTCGGCCTGGGCCGAAAGCAGAAGGTTCTTGTTACTCAGGGACGCATCGCTACCGTCGGCACCTTGCGCCACGACAATGGCGCCACGGAACACGCCACGCGAACGGCCGTCGGCGATACCGCGCCAGAGCGCGTCCGACGCGGTGTCGCGTGCATTGTGGCGCACCTCGAGCTGCGTATCGACGTGCTGGCGACCGCTCAGCGCGAAAACACCTCGCGAATCGAAGCGCGCGCCATCGCCAACCAGCTCGGTGGTGAGCTCGTGACGAACCAGAGCGCCGCCGAGTTCCAGCGCATGCACGGTCGCCGAGGCATTCGCCTCGACCCGCACGTGGGTACGACGGACCAGGGTGGTCGATGCGGAGGCGTCCTGCAGGGCGACCAGCCCAAGGGTGGCGCCCTCGCGCACGACGATGTCGGCGACGACGGTACCCAGCTGGGTGGCATCTCCCAGCGAAACGAAGTGCTCGACCACGTCGGCACGAGCGCCCTGCCCTACGTCGACCAGCACGCGAACGTGCCAAGCCGTATCGGCCTGCGAGCCGCCCGAAACGTGCACGATATGCACGGGCTTAGCGACATCCGCGCCGTCGGCGATACGCAGCACCAGGCCATCGACGGCCAGCGCCGCATTCAGGTGCGCGAAGGCATCCGCGGCGCCACGACGATAACGGTTTGCCAGCGCGAAGCGCAGTGGCTCCGGCTGCGCGGCCAGCGCCACGCCCAGCGGCGCCAGCGACAGGCCTGCGCCACCTTCGAGTGAAGACAGATCGGCGCGGAACACACCGTCGACGAAGACGATACGCGAGCCGTCGACGCCAGGCATGGCGTACGACGCGGGATCCACCGCGAGGACATTCGCTACGCCGGCGTCGGCGAGCGAGAACACGCGCTGCGACAGCGCGCGCAGCGGTGTGTACTTCCAGGCCTCGTTACGGGACTCGGGCAGACCGGTCTCTGCGAGCGACTCCAGGTTTTCGCGACGCGCGGCATCGAGCCAGGCAATACCACTGGGCGGTACGGCCGTGGCGGCATCCAGCGCCGCCCGCACGAACGGGGACGGCGCCTGACTCATGCCGGTGCTCCGGCAAGATCGGCCTTGCGCAATTCCGGATGGGTATCTGCAAGCCAGGCATAGCCCTGTTCTTCGAGCTTCAGGGCGAGGCTCTTGTCACCGCTTTCGACGATGCGACCGCCGGCGAGCACGTGCACGAAGTCCGGCTCGATGTAGTCGAGCAGGCGCTGATAATGGGTGACGATGAGGAAGGAACGGTCCGGCGAGCGCAGCGCGTTGACGCCCTCGGCGGCCTGCTTCAGCGCGTCGATGTCGAGACCGGAATCGGTCTCGTCGAGGATCGCCAGCTTCGGCTCGAGCACGGCCATCTGGAAGATTTCGTTGCGCTTCTTCTCGCCACCGGAGAAACCCTCGTTGACCGCGCGGTGGAGCAGGTCGTCGGAGATCTGCATCACCTTGAGTTTCTCGCGGACCAGCTTCAGGAAGCGCATGGAATCCAGCTCCTCCTCACCGCGGAACTTCCGCTGCGCGTTGAGTGCGGCCCGCAGGAAGTAGGTGTTGTTCACACCAGGAATCTCGACCGGGTACTGGAAGGCGAGAAACATGCCCACCGCGGCGCGTTCTTCCGGCTCCAGCGTCAGCAGGTCGCGACCGTCGAACATCACGGAGCCCGAGGTCACTTCGTAGCCGTCGCGGCCGGAGAGCACGTTGGCCAGCGTGGATTTACCCGCGCCGTTCGGCCCCATGATCGCGTGCACTTCACCGGGTTTCACGGCCAGTGAGAGGCCTTTGAGGATCTCCTTGCCTTCGACGCGGGCGTGGAGGTTGTCGATCGTAAGCATGTGCATGGTGCTGTCCATCAGGGCGTGAGGTGCGACAGCGCGTCGAGCGCGTCATCGCGGCGTTCCCAGGGCACGAACAGGTGATCGTGAAGGAACGCGGATACGGGGTTGCAGGGAATGCCGCGCTTGGCCAATGCGGCGGAAACGGCGGCCATCATGCCGACCGCGGTGAGACTCGACTGCACGCGCAGGGTGATACGCGCCCAGAGCATGCGCTCGTTGCCGAGATTGTCTTCATCCACGTCGACGATGAGCGTGGTGCCCTCGGCTTCGCGGAACATCATCAGGGCGTCGGCCATGCGTGTCCGCGCCTTCTCGTGGGAGGCGTGCAGGAAACGCTTGGGCACCGGGTCCAGCTCGGGATCCAGCGCGGCCAGGAGCGCGCGCAGATCGGTCAGGCCCGGTGCGGAGCCGGCGATACCCATACTCAGCCCACCGCGCCTTCGAGGGAGACTTCGAGAAGCTTCTTGGCTTCCACGGCAAACTCCATCGGCAGCTCGCGAAACACCTGCTTGCAGAAGCCGTCCACGATCATGGACACCGCGTCTTCCTCGCCGATACCGCGCGAGAGGCAGTAGAACAACTGGTCGTCGGAGATCTTCGAGGTGGTGGCCTCGTGCTCGACGATCGCACTGGGGTTCTTCACTTCCATGTACGGAAAGGTATGCGCGCCGCACTTCTTGCCGATAAGCAGCGAGTCGCACTGGGTGTAATTGCGTGCGCCATCGGCGCCCTTTTCGATCTTCACCAGGCCGCGATAGCTGTTCGAGCTGCGGCCGGCGCTGATGCCCTTGGCGACGATCTTCGACTTGGTGCCTTTGCCGATGTGGATCATCTTGGTGCCGGTGTCGGCCTGCTGGCGGTGATGCGTGAGCGCCACCGAGTAGAACTCGCCCACCGAACGGTCGCCGCGGAGGATGCAGCTGGGGTACTTCCAGGTAATCGCCGAACCGGTTTCGACCTGGGTCCACGAGATCTTCGAGTCCGCGCCGCGGCAGTCACCGCGCTTGGTTACGAAGTTGTAGATACCGCCCACACCGTTCTCGTCACCGGGGTACCAGTTCTGCACCGTGGAATACTTGATCTGCGCACGTTCCAGCGCGACCAGTTCGACCACCGCCGCGTGCAGCTGGTTCTCGTCACGCATGGGTGCCGTGCAGCCTTCGAGGTAGGACACGTAAGCGTCGTCTTCGACGATGATCAGGGTGCGCTCGAACTGCCCGGTGTTGATGGCATTGATGCGGAAGTAGGTCGACAGCTCCATCGGGCAACGCACGCCCTTGGGAATGAAGACGAAGCTGCCGTCGGAGAACACGGCCGAGTTGAGTGCCGCGAAATAGTTGTCTGCCGTGGGGACCACGCTGCCGAGGTACTGACGCACCAGATCGCCGTGCTCACGGATCGCTTCGGACATCGAGCAGAAGATCACGCCGGCTTCGGCCAGTTCCTTGCGGAAGGTCGTGCCGACCGAGACCGAGTCGAACACCGCATCGACGGCCACACCGGCCAGCCGCGCACGCTCATGCAGCGGCACGCCGAGCTTTTCGTAGGTTTCCAGCAGCTTCGGATCCACTTCGTCCAGCGACTTCGGACCCGCCTTCGGTGCCGAGTAGTAACTGACGGACTGGTAGTCGATCGGCGCGATGTCGAGCTTGGCCCAGTCCGGCTCGGGCATGGTCAGCCAGTGCCGGTAAGCGGACAGGCGCCACTCGGTCATCCATTCCGGCTCGCCCTTGATCGCGGAGAGCTGGCGGACAATGTCCTCGCTCAGGCCGGGGGGAAGGCTGTCGGATTCGATATCGGTGACGAAACCGGCCTCGTAGCGGCGGTTCAGGGCCTCTACGACTTCGGCGTTGTCGCGCACCGGGGCTGCCACGTCGCGTGTCATGTTCTCACTCTCGTTCATGCGTTCGCCTGCGCGACCTGGGTCGCGTCCTTCGCCGGCGCCGTGGGGCGCCCGGCCAGCATCTGAGCCAGGGTCATGGCGCGCAGCACGCCGCCGACGGCCCCGGAAACCGAGCGCCAGCTTTCGCTGACGCCACATTGGGCCTGACGGTCGCAATGGCCCTGGGCCACGCTGCATTCCGTCATGCCGATCGGCCCTTCCATTGCCTCGACGATGTCGGCGAGGCTGATCGCCTCGGCCGGACGCGCCAGCCGATAGCCGCCGTTAACGCCGCGAAACGACTCCACCAGCCCCGCATGACCGAGCAGCTTAAGCAGCTTCGACACCGTGGGCAGCTCCAGGCGCGCCTCATCGGCGATCTGAGCAGTGCTCAGAACGTCGGCAGGGTGCGCGGCGATGCATGTCATCACCACGGTCGCGTAATCGGTCAATCGGCTGACACGAAGCATCGGGGAAGGGGCACAGTCAATACCGGACCAAAATGGTACTGTTTTCGGACCGACTGTGCAATGTAGGAGCCGGCTATGCCGGCGATTGTGGGAGCCGCTTCAGCGGCGATCCCACAGCAGCGGGCCAGTCTGCCGCGAGCACCCATCGCCGCTGAAGCGGCTCCCACAAAGGCTCTGACAAAAGCTCCCACAAGACTTCTTTCTTGCACCTTTTCCATATCACATAAGCACCATTATGGTGCAAAAGCAGGCAGTCCGAAGCGGGCCACGGCCGGCCATGCCGCACCGCACAAGGCCTGTAGCGTCTCACCGACCTCTGGCACGCATCCTGCTCCCTCTCTGCCAGTCCAACCATGGGGAGCAACGGTAGTGAAGTGGATCAACGCGATCATCAAGCCGTTCACGCTGGACGACGTTCGGGAGGCTCTCGCCGAGGCGGGAGTGCAGGGCATGACGGTGACTGAGGTGAAGGGCTTCGGGCGGCAGCACGGGCACACCGAGCTGTATCGCGGTGCCGAGTACGTCGTGGACTTCCTGCCCAAGCTGAAGATCGAGATCGCCGTCACCGACGAGCAACTCGAGCGCGCTATCGAGGCGATCAGCACCGCGGCACGCACGGGCAAGATCGGCGACGGCAAGATCTTCGTCATCGATCTTGAGCAAGCCGTCCGGATCCGCACGCAGGAGGTCGACGCCGATGCCCTCTAAGCTCGCACGCCTGTTCGCCGCGGCATCCGTTGCCGCACTGCTTCCCTGTAGCGCCTTCGCCCAGGCCCCCGCGCCGGCGAAGCTCGACTCTGGCGATACCGCCTGGATGCTCACCGCCACGATGCTCGTGCTGCTGATGACCATCCCTGGCCTGGCCCTGTTCTACGGTGGCATGGTGCGCGCGAAGAACCTGCTCTCCGTGCTCATGCAGTGTTTCGCAATCACGGCCCTGGTCACCATCCTGTGGGTGGTCTACGGCTACTCCCTCGCTTTCGACAACACCGGCATGACAGCCGGCACGACCAACCTGCATTCCTTCATCGGCGGCCTCGGCCACGGCATGCTTGCCGGCCTCACACCCGGTAGCCTTTACCAGACCATTCCCGAAGCCGTCTTCGTGATGTTCCAGATGACCTTCGCGATCATCACGCCAGCATTGATCGTCGGTGCCATTGCCGAGCGCATGAAGTTTTCCGCCCTGCTTGTGTTCACCGCGCTGTGGTTCACCCTCGTCTACCTGCCCGTGGCGCATATGGTCTGGGGCGGCCCGGGTTCCTTCCTAGGCGACCTGGGCGTACTCGACTTCGCCGGCGGCACCGTAGTGCACATCAACGCCGGCATTGCGGGCCTTGTCGGCTGCCAAGTGATCGGCAAGCGACGCGGTTATCCGACCACCGCCATGCCACCACACAACCTCGGCTATACGCTCGTCGGCGCCAGCATGCTGTGGCTGGGCTGGTTCGGCTTCAACGCCGGCTCCGCTGTCGCCGCCAACGGCAGCGCCGGCATGGCCATGCTGGTCACGCAGATCGCCACCGCTGCTGCTGCCATCGGCTGGACGAGCATCGAGTGGATCATCCATCGCCGGGCCAGCGTGCTCGGCATCGCTTCGGGTGCCGTGGCCGGCCTCGTCGCCATCACACCGGCGGCAGGTACGTGTGGGCCGGGCGGCGCGCTCGTGCTCGGGCTTATCGCTGGCGTGGTCTGCTTCTTCAGCGCCACGAGCCTCAAGCGCAAGTTCGGCTACGACGATTCACTCGACGTCTTCGGCGTGCACGCGATCGCCGGCATCATCGGTGCCCTGCTCACCGGCCCGCTCGCTGCACCGCTGCTGGGCGGCTTCGGCACGGTCACGGATCTCGGCCTGCAGCTGTGGATCCAGTTCAAGGGAGTGTCGTTCACCGTCGTCTACAGCGCCGTGCTCAGCTACGCCATCTTCAAGGGCATTGCACTGACGATGGGCCTGCGCGTGGACGAGGAACAGGAGCAGATCGGCCTGGACCTCGCGCTGCATGAAGAGCGCGGCTACAACCTCTCTTGAGCCGCTCTTTTTGTGGGAGCCGCTTCAGCGGCGATAGCCAGGATGCCTCAGCCCCATCGCCGGCATAGCCGGCTCCCACACAAAAAGAGCCGGCGATATGCCGGCTCTTTTTTGGCATACACCTCAGAAGACTATCGATTCACCCAATGACACTGACGGGTGTTGTGATAGTGACCATGGTGATCGGAAACCCGTGCGTTGTGGCAGACCTGGTGACGGTGGTGAACAGGCCGATGGTGGTCGTCGGCATTGGCGGCCAGCGGTGTCATGAACGCGGCGCCCATCACGAGTAACGCAAGGACTCGCGAGCGGTGGTGCGTGATGCTTCCGGCTTTGATGGTCATGGCGGTCTCCTCTGTAGGGAGGACAACGTCGCCCTTCCGGACAGGGGAGTCAATACGCGCAGCAAGAACTCGCCGCCATGCATTCAGCAACATTTATGCGAGGCGAAGAAGCGCAAGTTATTGCGACCCGTCATAGCCTTTGCCGAACGGATCTTGTCGCTAATACTCTTCGCCGCTGAAGCGGCTCCCACAGGGAGTGCGGTGCCCTACAACCGCCCGTCGACGCTGTCTTGCGGCAGAACCGATTTCACGTCGTAGACCACCGCACCGGACTTGCCAAACCCACGAATCTTCTCCGCCCCGAAGGCGCGGAATTCATCGTGCGCCACGGCAATGATCACCGCGTCATAGACACCCTCTTCGATCGCGTCGATCGTGCGCACGCCGTACTCACGCGAGCACTCCTCGTTGTTGACCCACGGATCGTACACGTCGACATTCGCCATCGACTTCTTCAGGTCACGGACGATATCGATCACGCGCGTATTGCGCAGGTCCGGGCAGTTCTCCTTGAAGGCGAAACCGAGGACCAGCACCCGTGCGTCGACGATATGCAAACGGCGCTCGCTCATCAGGCGAATGACACGGTCCGCAACGTAGGTGCCCATGCGGCTGTTGATGCGGCGCGCGGCGAGGATCAGTTCCGGGTGATAGCCCGTCACTTCCGCCTTGTGCGTGAGGTAGTACGGATCGACACCAATGCAGTGCCCACCGACCAGCCCGGGCCGGAACGGCAGGAAGTTCCATTTCGTGCCTGCCGCCTCGAGTACCTCACCCGTGTCGATGCCCAGGCGGTTGAAGATCAGCGCGAGCTCGTTGACCAGGGCGATATTGACGTCGCGCTGCACGTTCTCGATGACCTTGGCCGACTCGGCGATGCGAATCGACGAGGTCTTGTGGGTCCCCGCATGGATGATCGTGCGATAAAGCGCGTCCACGCGATCGGCCGCTTCCGGAGTGGACCCCGACGTGAGTTTGCGGATGTCCACGACGCGGCGGGCGTGGTCGCCCGGATTGATACGCTCGGGGCTGTAGCCGCAGTGGAAATCCACGTTGAAGACCAGACCCGAGCCGCCTTCGAGGATCGGCACGCAGATTTCTTCGGTCGTTCCCGGATAGACGGTGGACTCGAAGATCACCAGATCGCCGGACCGAATGACCCCGCCCAGCATGCGGCAGGCTTTCTCCAGCGGCTCGAGGTCCGGGCGCTGCGCCTCGTCGATCGGCGTGGGCACGGTGACAATGTAGACGTTGCGGTCGGCCAGGTCGGCGAGGTCGCCGCTGTAGCGCAACCGCGCGGCGGCCGAGAGGGCGTCGCCGGTGACTTCCATCGTATGGTCGTGGCCAGCGCGAAGCTGCTCGAGCCTTGCCGGGTCGATATCGAAACCGAGCGTATCGAAGTGCCGGCCGAATTCGACGGCGAGGGGCAGTCCGACGTAACCGAGACCGATGATGCCGATCCGCGGATCAGGAGTAAGAGCCATGGGGCGCCCGGGCGTCCAAAAGAAACGAAGCGTACACGCCGGAGCGCCGGCTTAGTACCACCGCCCCGGCATTGGCCTTCAGGGCCGGACCGCGGTGACCTCTATTTCAACCAGGAAATTGGGACTGGCCAGCCCCGCCACCTGCATTGCCGAGCGCGACGGCAGGTTCGGCTGGGCCGGCGTGCCGAAGAACTGCGTGTAGCCCGCCATGAAGCCGGCGAAGTCCATCTTGCCGCCCTTGGCCGGGTCGCCGACCAGGAATACCTGCATCTTCACCACGTCACCCAGGGACAGACCCATGCCCTTGAGCTGCTTCTCGATGGAGGTCAGGACACCGACCGTCTGGGTTCGGGTGTCGCCGTAAGCCTGCGGGGTGTCCTTGGGGGCGGTGGTATCGGCCACGGGAGGCACGGCACCACTGAGGAAGACCAGGGTCTTGCCCGCCGGCACCTCGACCGCGGCCGAGATGGGAAATGTACTGTTCGGGATCTTGTGCCGAACGACATCGGCGGCAAAGCCGGGCGTTGCGACCAGAAGCAACAGCGGTACGAGGATGACTCTCTTCAACATGTCACATGCCCTCCGCGGGCGGCTTGGCAGGATGGAAGGGTTTGACGTCTTCGGGCTTCAATGTATCCGTATAGGCATTACCGAAGTGCGAGCGAACGTAGTTCACCACATCGGCGATCTGCGCATCGGACAGCGCATCGCCGAATGCCGGCATGGCACCGCGCCCGTTCACCACCATCACCACCGGATAGGCTGCCGAAGCAAGCTTGGGGTTGCTCGCCAGCGCCGGGTAATGCCCGGCGCCTACTGCGCCCTTACCGTCGGGCATATGACAGCCCTGGCAGATGTGCGTGAATATTTGTTCGCCCGTGGCGTGCGGGATGTCCTTCTGAGCGATGAAGGCGGCATCGTTACTCTGCGCGTGCACCGCACCCGCTGCGACGAGGACGAACATCATGGCGAAGCGCTTCATGAGCGACCTCCCGCGATGGCCCGCGCATGCAAGGCATCGATCGCCGAAAGCGAAGACAGGATCGCACCTTCCTGCCAGGCCGGCAGGTAAGACGCATGTTCCCCCGCGAGCACGATGCGTCCATCCATCGAGCAGATATCCGCGTAATGCTTCGCACGACTCGCATCGTTCCAGCCACCGAAACAGCCCAGCGTGAATGGCGAACGGTGCCAGGCGACAGCGATGCCGTTCTCGAACGACTTCGTGTACTGCGGGTGGATCATCGCGCCATACTCGACACCCTTGCGCACACGTTCGGCTGGCGTGAGCGATGTGAACTCGAAGGCCTCCGTCGAAAAGGTGTACGAACCCAGCAACACACCCTTCTTCGTGCCGAAGCCATGACTCGGATACGAGATCATGCCGATCGGCAGGTCGGTGCTGGTGATGCCACCGTAGATGGCTTCATCCTCTTCCCAGAAACGACGATCGAACTGCAGGCCGATCTTCGACGATGCCCAATACGGTACCGCCGAGATCGCCTCTGCCTTTGCCGCTGAAACCTGGATAGGAATCTGGCTGAGGATGGACAGTGGAATCGTGCAGACGCACCAGTCGGCCCGGGCTTGTCGGGACTGCCCCGCGGACCTGGCATCTTCATAGGTAACAGCGACGCCGTGCTCATCCTGGGTGATGGCCGTGACCTTCGCGTTGTAGGTCACGACGTTGCCGATGCGCTCGACAAACGCCTTTGAAATAGCGTCCATACCGCCGATCGGCTGCATCAGCGTGGTCTGGTACTCGTGCTGCTCGTTGATTCCCAGAGCGGACCACAGTTTCGCCTGAAGCACATCCGACAAGCCGTTCGGCCTGGAGAACTCGGGCTTGCCATCGGGTCCGCCACCAGCATGTTTGGCGAATCCGCGCCGATCGCTGCTCGCGCGACCTTCCACGTAACGAAACTCTTTGTCCAGCCCGCCCAGTTCGCGCAGTGCCTCGAGCAGGATCTCGCGATCCTCCTTGGTCACCAGGTCGTCGAGCCGGCCCTTGTCACTCGCCTTGGCGAGCAGCTCCGCGATGCCGCCATTGAGATCGGATTGCACTTCGCGCAGCCGTTGCGGCTTGCCGCCGTACGCGTTGGCGCTATGCAGGTAGGCGTTGTGGTTGACCTGTACGAACGGCTCGAGCGGAATGCCGAACTGCCGGCAGTAATCGAGCACGCCGTGGTGGTGGTACGGAATGCGCCAGGGACCCGGATTGAAGTAAAGCCCCTTGTCGAACTCACAGACCTGCTTGTGTCCACCGAGCTCGGTGTAGACATCGCCGCCGCGCAGCGTCCAGTTACGCCCGCCGGCACGCGCGTTGTACTCGAGCACCTGCACCTTGTAGCCCGCCTTGCCCAGCTCATAGGCAGCGACCAGACCGGCCAGACCCGCACCCAGGATGAGGACCGTTCCTTTCCCGGTCCCCTGCAGGCCCGGCGATCTTCGATAAGGTGACTCCGCGGCGAAGCCGAGATTGTTCATCGCCTGGTACATCAGCGCGCCACCACCGGCGACGCCGATCATGCGTAGCAAATCGCGACGCGTCATCGACGCGGACTTACAGTCGTCTTCCATCCACCCATCCCCGATAGCGGCCCCGTTGAGCAAGATAACCACACGTTGCAGTGCACAACAACATGCCGTTCATCATGCACCAACAAGGTGCTATGACAGGCTCGCGCAAACACTCTAAGCTCGTCGGCAGCCCCGTTCCCCCGAGCCATCATGAACTTCACCGAAGACCGCGCCGCCGCCCGCCTCGCCTGGGCACGCCACGCCACCGGCCAGCACGAACTCACGCTGGAAAGCGCCTCCGCCGACGCAAGTTTTCGCAGCTACTGGCGCGGCTACGTCGACGGTCAACCCGTGATCGTCATGGACTCGCCGCCGGACAAGGAAGACCCCACGCCCTGGATGGCCATCGGCAAACGGCTGGCGGACGCCGGCCTGCACGTGCCCACCGTGATGGTCGCCGACCTCCAGCAAGGCTTCCTGCTCATCGAAGATCTCGGCACGCGCACCTACCTGCCGGAACTCAGCGACAACACGGCCGATGCCCTGTACGGCGACGCACTCGACGCCCTGCTCCGCATGCAGATGCACGTAGGCACCGAAGGATTGCCCACGTTCGATCACGCGTGGCAGACCATGGAGATGGAGATCATGCCGGCATGGCTGCTGGAAAGGCATCTCGGCGTGACACTGGAATGCGGCGAATGGGACATCGTCGAAAACGCGTTCACGACCATCATGCACACCATCGCCGAACAGCCGCGCGCCTTCATGCATCGCGACTTTCACAGCCGAAACCTGTTGGTGACCACGGAGCGCTCGCCCGGCGTGATCGATTTCCAGGGCGCCATGTCAGGCCCCATCACCTACGATCTTGCGTCGTTGCTGCGCGACGCATATATCGTGTGGGACAACGAACGGGTGGAAGGCTGGGTGGAGGCTTATCGCCTGCGCCTGCTCGACGCACGCCTGCTCGAAGAGAAAGTCGACACCGACCGCTTCCGTCGCTGGTTCGATCTCACCGGCCTGCAACGCCATATCAAGATCCTGGGCCTGTTCTGCCGCCTGTGTTATCGGGACGGCAAGCCCGGCTACCTCAACGACCTGCCCCGTGTGCTGCGCTACGTGCTGGATACCGCACGTCGGCACGCCGACGTCGCACCGCTGGCTGACCTGATCGAAGCAAAGATCGGCCAGCGTGACATCCGCGTGGTGGCGAAAGCATGAGGCACGCACTGATCCTCGCGGCCGGACTCGGCGAGCGCATGCGTCCGCTGACCACGCACACGCCGAAGCCGCTTCTCGAGGTGAATGGCAAGCCGCTGATCGTGCATCACATCGAAAAGCTCGTCGCCGCCGACGTGCGTTACATCGTCATCAATACCTCACACCTCGCGGAGCAGTTTCCCGAGACCCTGGGCGACGGATCGCGCTGGGGCGTCCGCATCCGTTATTCGTACGAAGGTCCGACCCCGCTGGAAACCGGCGGCGGCATGCACAAGGCCCTGCCCCTTCTTGGCCCTGAACCTTTCATCGTGGTGAGTGCGGACATCTGGAGTGACATCGACTATGCCGCGCTACCTCGCGAACCGTTGGGTGTGGCGCACCTGATGATGGTCGGCAATCCCGACTTTCACCCGAAGGGCGATTTCGCGCTGGCGGACGGACGGCTATACGAGGGAGACGGGCCTGCCGGCGCGCAGCGCCTGACCTTCGGCAACGTCGGCGTGTATCGTCGCGAGATCGTCGAGGACGAAGTCGCGGGACGCTTCAAACTGCTGCCGATGTACCAGCGCGCCATCGCGGCAGGCCGGCTTTCCGGTGAAAAATACAGCGGCTTCTGGCGCAACGTCGGGACGCCAGCGCAGCTCGACGAACTGCGTGACAGCCTGGATTCCCGACGTGCGTGATCAGGCGATGCTTACTGGATTGTTTCAGTACTAAGTGCACGCAGGCGCTCATGGCCCATGGCGAACGCTTCGTTGAATGCACTGGTGATATCGTCGAAATCATTGGTGCCGGTGTTGGTTTCGATCTCTTCGCCGACGTGGTCCAGGATCCGGTAACTCGACCGGTAAACCTGCCCACCGCCGTCGTCGTGATACTTCACCGCCTTGGCCACCACTCTGAACTTACTGTGATTTTCCATTGCGCTTTTCCTTCCCCTGTACCCCGATACTGACCGGGGAAGGTGACGGTTGCAAGTGACCCCGATTTCGGGATGAAACGGGCGGCGCGACACGCCAGATGGCGTTGCCGACGTCGTCCGCGACCAGCAGTGCACCGCGCCCATCGATAGCTACGCCGACCGGGCGGCCGTAGGCTTCTCCATCGGCACCGAGGAAGCCGGAAAGCACGTCTTCGGGCATGCCAGATGGACGTCCATCCGTGAATGGAACGAATACCACCTTGTAACCACTGAACGGACGGCGGTTCCATGAACCATGCTGTCCGATGAAGGCGCCGTTGACATAGTGCGACGGCAATGTGCCTCCGCCGACGTAGAACGCCAGGCCCAGCGACGCGGTATGCGCACCGAGCGCGTAGTCGGGAACGATCGCCTTGTTGACCATGTCGGGCCGCGGTGGAACGACCCGCGAATCGACGTGGTCGCCGTACCAGCTATAGGGCCAGCCGTAGAACCCGCCCTCCTTCACCGCCGTCATGTAGTCAGGCACGAGATCGCTACCCAGCTCGTCACGCTCGTTCACGGCAACCCAGAGCGCCTGGCTCTGCGGCTGCCAGTCCATGCCGTTTGGGTTACGCAGTCCCGAGGCGTAAACGCGCGAGGCGCCGGTGGCCGGGTCGATTTCGAGTATGCCGGCGCGGCGCTCCTCGACCGGCATGCCGTTCTCGGCAACGTTACTGTTCGAACCGACCGTCACATAGAGCCTCTTGCCATCCGGACTGGCGATGACGTTCTTCGTCCAATGGTGGTTGATCGGCCCGGCGGGTAGATCGACGATCCTGACGCCCAGACCCTCAATCGAGGTTGCACCTTCGCTGTAGGGAAAGCGCAGCAGGGCATCGCTGTCCGCCACGTAAAAATCGTTGCCGACAAGGGCCATGCCGAACGGCGAGTGCAGGCCGGCAAGGAACACTGTGCGCGTTTCGGCGAAGCCATCGCCGTCCGCGTCGCGTAACAGGAGGATCCGGTTCGCGCTCGGCGTCACCGACCCGGCGCGCTTCATCGCCTTGCCCTGCACCCAACCGCGGATACCCTTGCTGTCGTCCGGCTTGGGTGGCGCGTTGGTTTCGGCGACCAGCACGTCACCGTTGGGCAACACGTAAATCCAGCGTGGATGGTCCAGGCCAGCGGCAAAGGCGGTCACGGCGAGCCCACGGGCAGGGGTCGGCGTCTTTCCCGCCGGCCATCCCTTCGCGTCTGCGACGTGCAGCGTGGGAATCAGTCGTTTGTCGGGTACGGGTAAAGTCGGCTTCGGGCCCATGCCCGCCTCGCCCGGCAGCCTTGCGCTCTCCGTACACGCAGCGAGTGCTGTTGTCAGGGCGGTCAAGGTCATCAGGCAGGCGGCGCGCATGGAGGGGTCCCTCGAGGCTCAAGCTACGAGTGGACGCCTCATGCCGGTTGCGGCACGTGAAGGCCTGCGCCGGTCAGCCGCCTGGCGTGCCGTCCGCGGCTACCGGTCTGGCGCTGCCGACCGCCGCTCCCGACGCACCGGCCGGCGCGTCGGGAGCGGCGCCAGTCACATGCTCGGCTTCCGCCGAATGCAGCGTGGACACGGCCGGGAGCGTTTTCGCCTCGTCCGCGACTTCCGTCGACATGGCTGCCCTCGCCGCCTCATTCGTCATCACCACGATGCTGATACGGCGATTGATAGCCGCCGACGGATCGGCCTTGTCGAAAGGCACCGACGCTGCAAGACCCACCACGCGGGCGACCTTATCGGGCTGCATGCCACCTTCGACGAGCGTACGACGGGCCGCGTTCGCGCGATCGGCGGAGAGCTCCCAGTTTCCGTAGGCACTGTCCGCCCGAATATACGGAGCGTTATCCGTATGGCCGGAGATGCTGATCTTGTTCGGTACCTGGTTCACGAAGCCAGCCAGCTCATGCAGGATCTGCACGGTATACGGCTTCAGCGCACCGCTGCCGAGGTCGAACATCGGACGGTTTTTCTTGTCGACGATCTGGATACGCAGGCCTTCGGAGGTGATGTCGATCAGCAACTGGTCCTTATACGGCGCCATCGCCTGACTCTTGGCGATCGCCTCGGTCAGGTCCTTCATCAGCTGCTCGAGCCGGCGCTTCTCCTTTTCCTTGGCCAGCTTGTCGATGTCCGATGCGCTGGGCTTGGCGAAGGCCTGGTTGTCACCCGGCCCCTTAGGCAGGTCCATCGCGCCGCCGAGCTTGATCATGCTGGAGCTCGCCCCACCGGGACCCATCTTGCCCGAAGGTGACATGGTGGACTGCCCCTGGGTCATGCTTGGGTTCTTGAAGTATTCGGAGATCGCCGCACGCTGCTGTTTGGTGCCGGCCCCGACCAGCCACATGACCAGGAAGAACGCCATCATGGCCGTAACAAAATCGGCGTAAGCGACCTTCCACACGCCGCCGTGATGAGCGTGGCCAACCCGTCTTTTCCTGCGAATGACAATGACTTGCTTCAGGTCACTCATCGGGACTTACCGCACGCTCTTCAGATGCGCTTCGAGGTCCTGGAAACTCGGCCGCGCGGTGGTCTGCAGCGATTTGCGAGCGAATTCGACAGAGACCATCGGGTTGTAACCGCGCAGGTTGGCCAGCAGGCCCACCTTCACGCACTCGAACGCCCGGCCGTCCGTGCTCACACGCGCTTCCATCGCCGCCGACAGCGGACCGACGAAGCCGTACGAAAGAAGGATGCCCAGGAAGGTGCCCACCAGCGCGCCGGCAATGTGCTCACCGATCACCGCGGCATCGCCATCGATGGATTTCATGGTGATGACGATGCCAAGCACCGCGGCGACGATACCAAAGCCTGGCAGGGCGTCGGCCATCTTCTGCACTGCAATGGCCGGCGCCAGCGCCTCGTGATGATGCGTTTCCAGTTCCACGTCGAGCAGCTGTTCGAGCTCGTGGGGATCCATGCTGCCGCCGACGATGAGGCGCAGGCAATCCGTGATGAAGTCGATGAGGTGGTGCTCCGCGATCAGGCGCGGATAGGCCGAGAACAGGCTGCTGTTGGCCGGATCCTCGATGTGAGATTCCATGCCGAGCTGACCCTCCTTACGCATCTTGGTGAAGATGTCATAGAGCAGGGACAGCAGGTCGATGTAATCCTGCTTGCGGTAACGCGGACCCTTGAACAGGGCAATGGCGTCGCGACCCGCGCGCTTCACGATGTCGATCGAGTTGGCGCTGACGAACGCACCTAAGGCAGCGCCGAAGATGATCAGCAGTTCGTACGGCTGCCAGAGGGCACCGATCGAACCGTGTGAAAGCACATAGCCGCCAAGCACCGAGACCAGGACGACGATAAAACCGATGATCACCAACATGACGTAGCTTCCTCCCAGTCGCTTTTCTTATCGGCCGGCATGGCCAGAAATTGAGGAACTTCGTCACGGTTTCTGAACGATTCACTCCGGTAGATCGAGGGGTTCGGGATAGCGCGGAAACACCAGCCGGATGCGCGTGCCGACACCGGCCTCGCTCTCGATTTCAATACCGCCGCCGGCCTGCGCCACCGTCCCGTAGACCTGGGCCAGGCCCAGCCCCGAACCGCCCTCCTTGGTCGTGAAGTACGGCTCGAACAGGCGCTGGCGCACTTCCTCGGCCATGCCCCCGCCGGTATCCGCCACACTGACGAAAATCTGCCGGGTGGCTGCGCGTTCCCGCAGCACATCGCCGGTGGAGGCGCCTCCCATGCGTTCGCCCACCTCGATCACCATTTTGCCCATCCCTTCCATGGCATCGCGCGCGTTGAGGCAGACATTCATCAGGGCCTGCTCAAGCCCGTGGCGATCGATCCACACCGGCAGGGGGCCCGGCTGGCGGAAGACCTCAATGGCGATACGTCCGCTCATGCCGTGACGGGCGAAGTCCGCAAAGGTTTCCACCAGGTCGCCCAGGTCGAAGGGTTCAGGCCGGGCCTGCTGGTTCCGGGCGAAGGCGAGCAGCCGCCGGGTCAGCGCCGTGGCGTGTCGGGCTCCCTCCACGGCGTAGGTAAGCATGCGCCGATGCCGGGGCGCCAGTTCGTCCACGTCATCCTGCAGACCGGACAGGCTGACGATCACGGTCTGCAGCATGTTGTTAAAGTCATGGGCGATGCCGCTCACCAATTGGCCAATCGCCTGCTGCTTCTGGGCCTGGCGCGCGCTGGCCTCCGCCAGGTCGCGTGCCCGGTTGGCCATGGCCAGCTGATCGCTGACACCTGCCAGCGAGCTCTCTGCTTCCCGGCGAGCGCCGTGCTCGGACTCGAGCCGCTCCAGGAGCGTGCCGTACTGCGTTGTGGCGTTGGCTGACCGCGCGACCGATTCATTCAGTCGGTCCTGCAGAAGCTCGTTGATCGCCTCGATCGCCGCCTGCAAGGCGACCCGCTCGGTGACGTCGCGACTGATCACGATGAAATGGTCGAGGACGTCGTTGCTAACCACCGGGGCGACCATGACCTCCCACCAGCGGGACGATCCCGCCGAGCTCCGGCGAGCGCTGACGAAATCCACCCGTTCCCCGGACGCAGCCCGGTCGAGAGCCCGCGCGACCATGTCACGCGCCTCCACAGGCCACAGGTCCAGCCACCGCATTCCCAGCAGGCGTTCCACGCCATCGGGCGCGAGTGCCGCGCAGCCGAGTCCGGCCACGAACCGTATGACGCCGTCGCGGTCAAGTTCCTTCATGCAATCGGCGGAGGCCTCGACAAACTGCCTGTATCGCCCGTCCCCAGTGCTCATGGCGCGCCCGTCTTCCCCTGGCCCTGTGCCTTGATATGACGCGCCGTGACGCGGCTTCGTGTCAAGGCATATCTGTCACGTCGTCCCGACGAGGGTTAGTGGAGAGTGCCGTCCATCGCCCTCACGGATTGCCCATGACCGCCACTGGACATGTACTCGTCGTGGAAGACGATCCCAACGTGCTCGACATCACCAGCTACATGCTGGAGCTGGAGGGCTATGACGTGCTTACCGCAATGAATGCCACTGAGGCCCTGATCCTGCTTGCTGTCCACCCGGAGGTGAGCCTTGTGCTCACCGACGTAAACATGCCGGGAGACATGGACGGGATCGGCCTCGTCAGCGAACTACACCGGCAGGGCAACCCCGTGAGCTGCGTCGTCGTTTCAGGCGACGCATTTCAAGCCACGGAAAGGCTCGGCAAACTGGCCAAGTCGGCCGCGTTCCTGGCAAAGCCCTACGACCGCCGCAGCCTGCTGAAGGCGGTCGACGACGCCATGCCTCATTGAGCGGGCGTCACCCGCGCTGGTCGTCGTGCTCTTCGTCGTCCCGGACTTCATCCTCGTCTTCATCCCCGTCCGGCGTTTCGTCGCCGGGCAGGTCATCGTCGAAGCCGGTCTCGCCTTCCGCGAAGATGGGGGCGCCATCGTCCTCCACGCCCAGCACCAGGCCGAGCGCCTTTTCAGCGGCCACCAACGCACTGGCCTCGTCCCGGAAGCTACGGTTGTCGTACACGGTGAAGTAGCTGGGAAACCCCCTGACCGCCGGGTGCGAGGACAGTAACGCCTTGAAGCGCGAGCCATCCTTGGTGGCGCTACTGCGCAAGGTAAATCCAGGAAATTCGCGTTCTGCCATGGGTGGAACCTCGTCGGGGGTGGAAATTCTAGCCCAGCCGAGGCCTTGCGGGACTTACCTGAAAAAATGTGAAGCAGATCACAGCGAATGTTCAGCCAAGGGGCACTTGCCCCTCAAGATTTTGTAGGGTATTTCCTACATCAAGCGGCCTCACACCAAATTCACGAAGACCGCGAAACAGGGGAACAGGGGCAGTAGCAGCATGAACGTCATAACCACCGCGCCGCCTTCCCGGCGTCTTGCGTGGACCGTATCCGCCGTACTCGCGATCGCTGGCATCATCGGCCTGGCTCTCGCGCCCAGGGTTGCGGCAGCGATCCCCAGGACGGCGATCCAGATCGTCTACGCCTGGCTTTGCGCATCGCTCGTAGGCTCCGCCTACGTGGTGTTGATGCTGGCCAACGACGCCGAAGGTGCCACCGAGGACAGGGACGATTTCTGATCTCAGGGACGGGGTGTGACCCAAAAAAGAAGCCCGCCGGAAACGGCGGGCTTCTTTTTTTCTTATGTAGGAGCCGCTTCAGCGGCGATAGCCAGGTTAACTCAACCCCATCGCCGGCATAGCCGGCTCCCACAACAGACCTGCCAGGTACAGACTTACGGACGACGCTCCAGCTCCGGGTCTTCCTTGCTACGCGGCATGAGGTCCTTCTTCGACACGCCAAGCCAGAGCAGGATCGGGCTGGCGACGAAGATCGAGGACAACGTACCGACCAGGATGCCGATGAGCATGGTGATCGCGAAGCCGTGCACGACCGGGCCGCCGATGAAGAACAGCGCCGCCATGGTGATGCCGGTGAACAGCGAGGTGATGATCGTTCGCGACAGCGTGCTGTTGATCGAACGGTTGAGCACCTCTTCCGGCGTGGCGTTGCGGCTGGCGCGGAACAGTTCGCGAACTCGGTCGAACACGACTACCTTGTCGTTGATCGAGTAACCGACCACGGCGAGTACCGAGGCAAGCACGGTCAGGTCGAAATCGCGCTGGGTGATCGCGAAGATGCCCAGGGTGACCAGCACGTCGTGGATTTCGGTGGCCAGCGCCGCGAGCGCGAAGCGCCACTCGAAGCGGATCCACAGGTAACCCATGATGCCGATGATGACGAAGGCCACGGCAACGACGCCGTCACTACGCAGCTCTTCACCAACCTGCGGGCCGACGAAAGAACGGCTCTTCTGGATTACATCCGGACGGGTGACCTTGAGCGCAGCGATGACGTCGCCCGCCACCTTGGCGGCGGCTTCATCGCCGGTCAACGAGACCGAGTTCTTGTCGTCCTTGGGCTGCATGCGGATAGTGAAGTCACGCGTGCCGCCGACAGCCTGAACCAGCGGGTTCTCGAGGCCGGATTTCTCCAGTGCCGAGCGAACGTCCGCCGGATCGATCGAGGACTGGTACTCCACCTCGACCGCCACGCCGCCCACGAAGTCCTGGCCGTAGTTGAAGCCCTTGGTAAGGATCAGGCCGATCGAGCCAATCATCAGCAGGATGGCGAGGCCAATGCTGAAACGACGCAGGCCGAGGAAGTTGAAGTTCGAATTGTGGTTGAAGATTTCCATGGCTTCCTCCTCAGACCGACAGGGTCTTGAGCTTGCGGCCGCCGTGGATCAGCGCGGTGATGGCATGAGTGACCGTCACCGACGTGAACATCGAGGTGAGGATACCGATGAAGAGCGTGACGCCGAAGCCCTTGATCGGGCCCGAGCCCATGGTCATCAGGCCGAGCGCGGCGAGCAGGTGGGTCACGTTGGCGTCGAGAATCGTCGCCCACGCCTTGTCGTAACCGGTGCGGATCGCCGCCAGCGGCGAGGAGCCGTTGCGCAGTTCTTCGCGAATGCGTTCGCAGATCAGTACGTTGGCGTCGATCGCCATACCGAGGGTCAACACGATACCCGCGATGCCAGGCATGGTCAGGGTGACGTGGATCATCGACATGACCGCGATGAGCAACACCAGGTTGAAGAAGAGTGCGATGTCAGCGACGAGGCCGAAGAGCTTGTAGTAGATAGCCGCGGCTACCAGCACCAGGCCGAGGCCGAGCATCACCGCCTTGAAGCCCTTGTCGATATTGTCCGCACCGAGGCTGGGACCGATCACGCTTTCGCCGACGATGTCGATGGGCACGGCCAGCGAACCGCCACGCAGCAGCAGGGCCAGTTCCGAGGCTTCCGAATCGCTGGGCAGGCCGTTGGTCGAGAACTGCTTGCCGAAAGGCGAGCTGATGTTCGCGTAGTTGATCACCTCTTCGGTGATCTTCGGCGTCTTCACTTCCTTGCCGTCGACCATCTTGGTTTCGGTGGTACGCGTAATGTAGAGCACGGCCATCGGCTTGCCGACATTGCCGTTGGTGAAGTCCTGCATCTTGCGGGCGCCGGCGCTGTTCAGCGAGACGCTCACGTTGGGCGTGCCGTTCTGCTGGTCGCGACCGGACACCGCCGAGGTGAGTTCGTCACCGGTGGCGATGATGGTTTTGCTGAGCAGATAGGGGCGACCTTCGCGGCCGTAATAGAGCTTGGCATCCGGCGGCACGCTACCCGAACGGGCAGCGTCCATGGCCTGCTGTGGCGTGTACAGGCCGGCACGGTACTGCAGCGTCGCCACAGCACCGATGATCTTCTTCGCCTCGGCGGTGTCCTGCACGCCGGCGAGTTCCACCACGATCTGGTTGGCACCCTGCTGCTGGATGAGCGGCTCGGACACGCCCAGAGCATTCACGCGCTGGCGAAGCGTGGTGAGGTTCTGCGTGATCATGCTCTGCGAGAGCTCGCGCAGCTTGGCCGGCTTGATCACCGCATTGAGGATGAAACGATTGCCCGTGGCAGCACCGTCAGTAGCCGTAAGTTCCGGGTAGTCGGTAGCAATGAGGGTAGCCGCAGCCTGGCGGTCCGCATCCGTTCGCAGCACCACGCTGACGCCCTGCCCCCGCGCATTGCGATTGACGGCGTCGTACGACACCTTCTTCTCGCGCAGCAACGCACGGATGTCATCGGCGTAACGCGTTTCCTGCGCATCGACGACGGCGCCCTGGTCCACTTCCATCAGGAAGTGGACACCGCCCTGAAGGTCGAGGCCGAGCGGCATCGAGAACGCGTTGATCGACTGCAGCCAGGCCGGCACGGTCGAGGCCTGGTTGAGCGCCACGGTGTAGCTCTCGCCCAGGGTCGTACGCAGTGCGTCCGAAGCCTTGGTCTGTGCATCCGCCGTGGCGAAACGCGCCAGCAAGCGGCTGGTCTTCGCATCGACATCGATCACCGAGGCTGGCGTCTTCGCCGTGGCGAGGATGTCCTGGACCTTGGTTTTCAGTGCCGCGTCGACCGTCGCACCGCGGTTACCCGAGATCTGCACCGCCGGCTGTGGCGGGAAGACGTTCGGCAGCGCGTAAACGATGCCGAGCAGCAACACGATCACGACCAGCGCGTATTTCCAGCGTGGAAAATCACTCATGCCTTGCCATTCCATGAAAAGCGGCCACAAGCGGCCGCGGCTGACGCCATTGAGACAAAGCTCAGGACTTCTTGAGGCTGCCCTTCGGCAGGACCTGGGTGATCGAGCCCTTCTGCACCTGAACGACGGTGCCCGGGGCGATCTCCACGCGCACGAACGACTCGCCCACGTCCTCGATACGGCCGGCGAGACCGCCGCCCATCACCACTTCGTCGCCCTTGGCAAGAGCGGACAGCAGGGCGCGGTGCTCTTTCTGGCGCTTCATCTGCGGGCGGATCATCATGAAATAGAAGATGCCGAACAGCACCGCCATCATGATCAGCGGCGAGAGGCCGAGTGCCCCACCCTGGGTGGCCCCGGCGGCGGGAGCGGTGGCCTGTGCAATGGCGGCGAAGGTCGGAAGGCTCATCGTCAATTCTCGCAAGTCATGGAACAGCCACGGAAAAGCGGCTGCTCACGTAAAAAGATCGTGGATTATGCCACGCACCCCGACGCTTATGTACCGCGCCCCGCCAAGGCTTGGGGGCGCTGTGTAGCGCCCGCAAGGCCGCCGGGTCAGGCGTCGACCTCGGCCTTGCGCCGCGCCGCGTAGAAGTCGGCGACGAAATCGTCCAGCGTCCCGGTCTCGATCGCTCCGCGCAGGCCGGCCATGAGTCGCTGGTAGTGGCGAAGGTTGTGCATCGTTGCCAGTTGGCTACCGAGGATCTCGTTGCAGCGGTCCAGATGGCGCAGATAGGCCCGGCTGAAGCCGTTGGCGCAAGCGTAGCAGTCGCAATCTTCTTCGATTACGCGCGTATCCATTGAGAACTTCGCGTTACGGATGCGTAACGTGCCCTCGCGCGTGAAAAGAAAACCATTCCGGGCGTTACGCGTAGGCATGACGCAGTCGAACATGTCGATGCCACGGCGCACGGCCTCGACGATGTCCTCCGGACGACCCACGCCCATGAGGTAGCGCGGGCGATCCCTTGGCAGCATGGGGAGGGTGAGGTCAAGCGTATGGTTGCGCTCCGCTTCCGGCTCGCCCACGGCCAGGCCGCCCACGGCATAGCCGTCGAAGCCGATCTCGACCAGGCGCTCGGCCGAACGATGACGCAGGTTCTCGTAAGTACTGCCCTGGACGATGCCGAACAACGCGTTGGGATTTTTCAGGTCGTCGAAGGCCTGACGCGAGCGCTCGGCCCAGCGCAGGCTGAGCTCCATAGAGTCCGAGGCGACCTTTTCCGTGGCCGGATAAGGCGTGCATTCGTCGAAAATCATGGCGACATCGGAATCGAGCACCTTCTGGATCCGCATGGACTCCTCAGGCGACAGGAACACCTTCGAGCCGTCCACCGGCGAGGCGAAGGTCACGCCTTCCTCGGTGATCTTCCGCTTGTGCGCCAGCGAGAACACCTGGAACCCGCCGGAATCGGTAAGGATCGGCTTGTCCCAGCCGATGAATTTATGCAGGCCGCCGAATTCACCGACGATCTCCAGGCCGGGACGCAGGAACAGGTGGAAGGTGTTGCCGAGGATGATCTCCGCACCCGTGTCGAGCACGTCGCGGGGAGTCATGGCCTTGACGGAGCCATAGGTGCCCACCGGCATGAACGCCGGGGTTTCCACGGTGCCGCGGCCGAACCGGAGACGGCCACGCCGGGCCGCGCCATCGGTGGCGAGGAGGTCGAAGGGGAGCTGGGTCATCCGCCTATTCTACCTTTGTGGGAACCGGCTATGCCGACGATCCCGCGGCAGCGGGCCAGCGCCCGCCCAGCACCCATCGCCGCTGAAGCGGCTCCCACAGGTAGGCCGCCCCCTAAAGTTTCGCAAGTTCCCGCCGATCCTCTAAACCACAGGAGCGCGCCCAGCCGGACTCGCCCAGGCCCTTGGGAGGACCTGCCCTTGATCATCCAGCCGACCAGTATCGCCGCCCAGCTTTGGGCGGGCGCAGCCGCGGGCACCACCGCCGCTGCCGATACGTGGCGCGTGGGCACCCTTCTGACGGCGAGGATCATGGGGCAGACCGATATCGGCAGGCTCCTCCTCGACATCGGCGGATTGACCGTCGAGGCCGACGCGGCAGGCACTTCCTTGCCCCAGCAGTTCCAGGTTCGCGTCCTTACCCAGGGCACCCAGCCCCAGTTGGAAGTAATCCCCGGCAAGGTGGACGAACAGGTCGCCATGCAGGGCCTGCGCGAGCGGCTGCCTCAGCAGAACGGTTACGCCCAGTTACTGGGCGTGCTGTCCGCACTGGCCAGCCGCCCCATCGCCCGGACCCTGCCTGCGCCGTTGCGCGCGGCCCTGGCCACGCTGGAAGCCGCGATCAGCAAGCCGGACGACGTCAGTTCGCCGCTCGGCATGAAGGAAGCCATCGCCAAGAGCGGCGCCTTCCTCGAAGCGAACCTCGCCGAGCCGAAGGAAGAGACACCGGCTGCCGACGACTTCAAGGCGGCGTTGCTCGCCCTTCGTCGCACCCTCGCCGACCTTCCGGCCGCCCGTCCCGCCCAGGCATCCGCCCAGGGCACCGCTCGTCCGCTCAACGACACGCCCCCGCCACTGGCACAGCGCGCCCTCGTCGCGCAGCCGCGCGCCACCCAGCTGGCCGTGACCGAAGAGAATGTCGATGAAGTGGTGACCCAATTGCGCAGCGACGTCCGCGCGGCGGTGTCCCGGGTCGAGATCGGCCAGCTGGAATCCCAGCCGCAGTCGGGCCTGTGGATGATCGAGATTCCGTTAGCGGGCGTGCGCGGCTACGACGTGCTACAGCTGCGTATTGAAGAGGGCAAACCCAGCCAGTCCGAGCCCGAGGGCATGTGGACGGTGGGTTTCGCCATCGATCCGCCAACGCTGGGTGCCGTGCAGGGTGAAATTCAGCTCCGCGTACCGCGGGTGTCGGTGCGCCTGTGGGCCCAACATGGCGAGACCGTGTCGCGCCTGGAAACCGAATTCATGTCGTTGCGTCGGCAACTCGAAAAGAGCGGCCTGCAGCTCGATCACTTCGCGTGCATGCACGGCCTTCCCGTTCCGACCAGCGCGTACAGCGCGGTTCTGCTCGAAGCGCGCGCATGACCCAGTCCCTTCCGTCACCCCGGCGCAGCGTGACACTTCGCCTTGCCTCACCCACCAGCAACGGCAGCAGCCAGCGCATCGACGCCGCGGGCGTGAAGGCCATGCTCGAGCGCGCGCAGGCGCTTGGCCTGGCACCACAGCTGGATCCGCAGATTGCGACGCTGCTGGCCGCGGTGCGGTTACGCGACGATGTGCCGCCGGAGTTGTATGCGGCGTTGTCCGCCGTAGTCGGAACATTGTTGAGCACGGCCCGGGACTGATACCGAGCACCCATCGCCGCTGAAGCGGCTCCTACAAGAGCATCGCCGCTGAAGCGGCTCCTACATTTCTGCTGCTCTTGTGGGAGCCGCTTCAGCGGCGATGCTCTTACAGAACGCCCAGACCCTGAATACTCGCCGCACGCGGCTCGAAACCAGCCAACTCCGCAAAGCGACGCCCGCGATCCGTGTAGTCGCGAAACTGGTCGAAACTCGGTGCTCCCGGCGAGAGCAATACGACGCCTTCGCCCTGCAGTGCACCTTCGCCTTGCAAAGCGTTT
Organism: uncultured Luteibacter sp.; assembly: GCA_966191635.1. Taxonomy (GTDB): domain Bacteria; phylum Pseudomonadota; class Gammaproteobacteria; order Xanthomonadales; family Rhodanobacteraceae; genus Luteibacter. Next base: position 75,876 of record CBIGPO010000007.1, on the reverse strand, counting down.
CGCGCGGCAGCGACGGCTGCCGTTAGATCCGTAGCGCGATAGACGTTGGCAATACCGGCCGCTTCCAATGCATCGGCAATACGCGGACCGTTCGAGCCCTGGCAAACGATTGCCTCAGGCACATGAACGCGCATGGCCTCGACGAACGGCGACCAGTCGAGACCGCGATCGTGGCCGCCGACGATAATCGCCGTGCGCTTCGCCCCCACGCTTTCCAGCGCAGCGAGACTCGCCAGTGGCGTCGTGCTGATCGAATCGTTGATCCACTCCAGCCCGTCACGCAGACCCAGTGGCTGCAGGCGATGAGGTAGCGGAACGAAGGTAGCCAGTGCCGGCGCGGCGGCGCGTGCATCCAGGCCTACGATTTCCAGCGCCGCCAGCGCCGCACAGGCGTTGATGGCGTTGTGCAATCCCGGGGCGGACATGTGTTCGGTGCGGAATACGTTCTCGTCGCCACGACGGATCCACCCTTCCGCCACATGCCAGCCCGCGATATCCCCGAATGTATGCAGCGACGGATGGTCGGCGGCACGCGACAACAGTGCCGGTTGTGCACCGTTGACCAGCACCTGTGCTGAGGCAGCCAGCAGCTTCAGCTTGTCGTCGACGTAACGCTCGCGGGAGCCATGCCAGTCGAGGTGCTCTTCGTAAAGACTGGTGACGACGCCCAGGTGCACGCCGACCGCTTCGCTCGTCTGGAAACTCGAAAGCTCGATGATCCAGAGATCGGCGGCGACATCGTCCAGCTCGAGCATCGGCAGGCCGATGTTCCCCGCCAGCACCGTGCGCACGCCCAGCGAGCGGGCGAGATACGCCATCAGGGCCGACGTGGTGCTCTTGCCCTTCGTTCCCGTGACAGCGATGCTGCGCGCGTCCGCATGACTGGCGAACCAAAGCGCCGTGCCCGAGGTGAATCGCGTTCCGCGCGCCTGCGCATCGAGCAGTTCGGGCTTGTACGCGGAAATGCCGGGCGACTTGATCACGACGCCATACGTGGCCAGCGCATCCGCATCCGGCGGAACGCCGTGAATGGCAACGGCAGGAAAGGCGGCAGCCGCCGCGTTCACCTCATCGGCTGCGCAGTAAAGATCGACAGGCTGTGCCGGCAGATGCCGTGCCAGCGCATCGAGCGCGGCGCGACCTTCCCGACCGAAACCCCAGACGGCGACGCGTCGCCCGGCGAGATCAACCCAACGCATCCAGCGCTCCGGCAAGTCGCTGCGGCACCAGGTGCGAAGCGCCCGGCTTCAACCACGGCTCGAGCGCGAGCTCGTCGCGATCCAACTGCGGCAGTATCTCGCGGCGGAAACGGGCAACCAGCGCATCCTCGCGCCACTCTGGACGCTCGGCCAGGGCTGCCATGGCGGCGCGCGCCTCGGCGCCTTCGCCCACGCACTCGAAGGGTTTGTGGTCCTTGTATTCCAACAGCGCATCGAACGCGCCGGCAAGCGCATCGTCGTCGAGCAGATTGCGACCGAAGATCGACACCAGCCGCGGCTTGGCCATGAAGGGCGCGAGCGCCAGGAAAACAAAATGGCACTTCGGGCACTGACCGCACCAGCGATCCGCCGGCTTCGGGCCAAGGATGCGGAAATTGCGGTTGCAGCTGGAGAACACATCGAAATACGCACCGCCAAGACGGGCGAAAGCGCTTGTGACGGCCAACTCGGACCACGGCCGTAGCAGCGAGCAGTAGTCGAGGTCGGCGGCGACATGCGTATGGATGTAATCGTGCAGGGTCTTTTCGAAACCGAAGCCCTTGCTCCACTGGTGGTTCACTTCCTGACCTTCGTATTCGAGGGTCGCCACGGAAGCGGAGCGCTCATTGGCGAACACCACCGAATCGTAGCCGTACAGCACCGCCGCCACGGTAAGGATCACCGAGTTGATGGCGGTTACGGGGATGTGGCCATTCCAGGCGCCGAGGCGATTGAGCTCGAACAGACCGGGCGCAAGTTCGCGCGAGATGTTCAACGTGGACAGCCCCGTCCGCGCCGCGCACTCGGCGATAAGGGGCGAATTGCCCACCCATGTCGCCGTCGCGTCCGCACCGATCGATTTCACGGCCTCCACAGCCACCACCGAATCCTTGCCGCCGCCGATGGGCAGGAGCGAACGATGCGGCAGGCCGATCGCCGGCGCTCGTACGGGCGCCTTACGTTCGAATGGAAAGGCGATACGCGAACGCAGGTCGAGTCGGTTGCGATAGGCGAACTCGGCCAGGCCGTGCAGGTACAGCGCGCCGAGCATGGATGCGCTGTCTTCGTCGAGGGATTCGCCCTCGACGACAATCGACTCCGGGATCCCCGCCTTGTAGTAGCTGACCCCGGCAACCAGATGAAGCAGGCGCAGGGCGGCAGCGAACGCGGCCTCCCGTTCCGCCGGCACCACAGGAGCGCCGGGAAAGGTCACGCGCTCGATCAGTTCCGGGCCCTCGTCGAAGGCATAGACGAGTTCGGCCACACCGTCGGCAAAGCCGTGGCGAACGAAGCGGAAGCGCTGGCTTCCTCGCGGATCGATGGGCATATCCTTATTCGTCACATCGGTCACGGCAGGAGCACCTCGTCGGCTTCGTCACGCAGGTTGTAGCGGGAGGCCATGGCGGCACCGTAAGCGCCACCCTGTGCCACGAGGATCACATCATCTTCCTTCGACTCGGGCAGGCGCCTGTCCGAACCGAGGATATCGCCTGACTCGCAGATCGGGCCGACCACCTGGTACATCGTGGTCGCCGGCTCGCCGTAGCGGCTGAGGTTGGTGATTTCGTGCCAGGCGTCATAAAGCGCCGGGCGGATCAGGCTGTTCATGCCGGTGTCCAGACCGAGATAGCGCATGCCTGCGCCCTTCTCCTTCTCCTGGGTGACCTTCGCCAGCAGCACACCCGCATCCGCCACGAGGTAACGACCCGGCTCCATCCACAGTTCGAACTGCGGGTAGGCCTGGCGCACCGAGGTGAGCACTCGGTCCAGTGCCGCCATGTCCAGGGCCGTCTCACCCGGGTGGGAGGGCACCCCCAGGCCGCCACCGATGTTGAGCACGCGAATGGTTCCGATGCGCTCGGCCAGCGAAGCGAGTTGCGAATAGACCTCGCCCCAGTGCGCGGCATCGAGGATGCCTGAACCCAGGTGCGCGTGCAGGCCGATCACTCGCGCACCAGCCGCGTCGGCCAGCCGGAGGAAGCGATCCAGATGCTCGATGGGTACGCCGAACTTGCTGCCGGTACCGCCGGTCTTCACCTTGTCGTGGTGGCCGAGGCCACGGCCGAGATCCACGCGCAGCATGATGTCGCGGCCGGCGAACATCTCGCCCCAATGCTCGATCGGATGCAGGGCATCAATCGTGATCGTCGCGCGTGTTTTCAGCGCTGCTTCGAAATCGCGGCGCGCGGCGAAGTTCGGGGTGAACAGCAGTGGCACGTCGTCCGGCACCGCCGCCGATACGGCAGCAAGCTCACCGGGCGAGACGCATTCGAACGCAAAGCCTTCTTCGGCCAGCACCTTGAGGATGCCGGGATGCGTGTTCGCCTTCACCGCATAGTGCGCGCGGTCGACGGCCCGCAGCGACTTCACGCGCCGCGCCTGTGCGCGCACGGTCGGCAGGTGATAGACATAGCGCGGCGTGCGCTCGTCGGCCAGCTGCACGAGCTTCGTGCGCTCACCCTGCCACCATGCCGCCGCCGGAAGCACCGGCTCGCCTGCACCGTACAGGGTCTGCCATGACGGCCCGAAGACCATGCTGTCGTCGGTACGCAGGGCGCCCGCGCCGATCAGTAGTTCATGCAGGCGCGGCAGCATGTCGTCGACCACGTCTTCGTCCACGACGAAGGTGATGTTGAGGTTATTCGAGGACTGCGAAATCAGGTGTACGCGCAACTGACCGAACTCGGCCAGCACGCCCGACAACTTGTGTAGCATCGAACGCATGCCACGACCGACCAGGGTGATCGCGGCACAGGGGGCGATGACCTTGACCCGGCAGACGCGCGCCAGGTCCGCCGCCAGCGCGGCAATGGCATCAGAATCGAGAAGGTTCTCGGTGGGATCCAGCGACACGGTGACGTTGGTCTCGGCCGAGCCGATCAGGTCCACCGACAGCCCGTGGCGTTTGAAGGCATCGAACACATCGGCGAGGAAACCGACCTGCTGCCACATGCCTACCGATTCCATCGACACCAGGGTGATGCCCTTGCGTGCGCTGATCGCCTTGATGCTCGGCGCATGCTCGCGTACCTCGGGACCGATGGAGGTGCCTTCCAGCTCGGGCCGGTTGGTGTCCTTGATGAGCAGCGGCACACGCGGCTCACGCAGCGGCGACAGGCAGCGAGGATGCAGCACTTTCGCGCCGGTGGAAGCGATTTCCTGGGCTTCTTCGTAGTCGAGACGCTGGAGCAGGCGCGCACCGGCAACCTGGCGCGGATTGGCGCTGAACATGCCTGCCACGTCGGTCCAGATTTCCACACGCGACGCCGCCAGCAACGCGCCGAAGTACGCCGCCGATGTGTCCGAGCCACCACGGCCAAGCAGCACGGTGCGACCGGCTTCGTCGCAGGCAATGAAGCCCTGGGTGATGAAGACCTCGCCACGTGCCGCCAACGCCGCCGACAAAGCCGGATCGTGGTGTGGCTCGACCATGGCTGAAAGCAGGCGCGTGCGCTCGTTCTGATTGGGCAGGGCCACCGAGTGAAGGCACTCGCGGGCATCCACCCAGGTGGTCGGCAAGCCGTTCGCACTGAGGAATGCCGCACCCAGCGCACTGGACATGAGCTCACCGTGCGCCTGCACGCGTGCCTGCCAGGCCAGTTCTCCCAGCTCCGCCGCACCCGCCTCCGCAAGACCGGCCAGATCAGCCAGACGCGCGCCCAGGGTGTCGGGCAGCGCCAGCGACATCTCGGCCAGCAGGGCGTGGTGGCGATCGGCCAGGGCGGCGGCCGCGTCCGAGCGGCGTTTTGAATCCGTGTGCGTGCAAAGCTGTTTCAGGCCGTCGGTGATACCAGACAGGGCCGAGACCACGATCAGCACGCGCGCGCCTTCGGCGCGACGGCTGGCGGCCAGCTCGAGGATGTTGCGCCAGCGTGCGGCGGTGGCCACCGAGGTGCCGCCGAACTTCATGACGATCCAGGGCGCGTTGTCGGGCAACGGCGCGTTTGCGATTTCGCTCACGGGATTCTTTGCAGTTAAAAAACCCCCGAAGTGTTGCGCTGCAACGGAAAAAAGGCAATCGAGCGGCTGAACGGGTTTCGCAATGCGCGGCCTGTGCGCTTTGCGTCGCAAGAGCCGGCGGGTCTCACTCTCGGGGCCACGCTGCGGCGACCCGCTTTGGAAGGGCCGCCCAACGCGGCCGTTTACTTAATTGCCTACGGGCCGGGTCGGGCTTCGGCTGGGGGTTTCCGAATCGGCATCCTGCCTTAGCGGAAACGGCCGACCATCCCGGTCGGCCCCCTTGCGGGCATTGTCCAGTCGAAGCCCTCGCCTGCGCTACCGGCCCCGAGGGTGGCACCCGCCGGCTCTTGCGACGCAACGCGAGCCGCGGTGCGAATGCGATGCCGAAGGCGAGCCCACCCCCCAGGAAATGCGAGAGGAACCTTTCAAAACGGCGCACGGCACGCCATTCTCCACGCCTACCTCACGAAGCCTGCCGCGCCCTATGGAAAATCCCGGATACGCCCGCCGTCTCACCCTCATGGACGCCGCGCTCATCGTCGTCGGCGGCATCATCGGTGGCGGCATTTTCCTCAATCCGGGCATCGTCGCGCAGCGCACCGCCTCGGGTTGGGTGCTGCTCGGCCTGTGGGTAGCCGGTGGCCTGCTCACCCTCATCGGCTGCCTCTGCTACGCCGAACTCGGCGCGCGTCGCCCGGAGGCGGGCGGCAGCTACGTCTACCTGCGCGAGGCCTTCGGGCGGCTCGCGGGATTCCTGTTCGGCTGGACGATGCTGCTGGTGATCTACAGCGGCAGCAGCGCCGCCGTGGCAACCATCTTCGGCAGCTACGCCACCTCCGTGTTCGGTCTTTCGCCCGATCTGGTCAAGCCGCTCGCTGTCGGGGCGCTGGTCTTCGTCACCGGCCTGAACCTGTTCGGCATCCGCTTCGGAGCGCAGGTGCAGAACGTCTTCGCGATCCTCAAGCTGGCGGCCATCACGGTGCTGGTCGTCACCGGACTGGCCTTCGCCGGCACCGGCGCGACACAGGCGCTGGTCACCACCCCGACCGCGGTCACGGGGTCCCTGGCCGGTGCCTTGCTGCCGGTGCTGTTCGCCTTCTCCGGTTTCAGCTACCTCAACAACCTGGCCGGCGAAGTGCGCGATCCGCAGCGGACGCTGCCGCGTGCGCTGGTCGTCGGCATGCTCGTCGTCATCGCGGCCTATGTCCTGGTCAACTACGCCTATCTGGCCGTCCTCGGCCACGACGGACTGGCCACCAGCCATGCGCCAGCAGCGGATGTGATGAGCCGCGTCTTCGGCGCCGCGGGTGCCAAGCTGATCGCCATTGGCATTGCCATTTCCACACTGGGTTTCTGCAACATCACCCTCGTCGCCGGTGCGCGCGTGCTGCAGGTGATGGGACAGGACGGCTTGTTCTTTAGCAGCGTGGCGCGCCTGCACCCGCGTTACCGCACACCGAACATCGCCCTGATGATGCTTTCGGCCTGGGCCATCGTGCTGGTGCTGATAGCGAACTATGGCCAGCTGCTGGACTTCGCCGCCTTCGGTGACTGGGCGGCCTACGCGGTCACTATCGCCACGCTGTTCTGGTACCGCCGCCACAGCAAGGAACGCCCGGCGTTCGCCACGCCGGCCTATCCGCTGCTGCCGCTACTTTTCCTCGTGGTCGTGATCGGTGTGGTCGTGGCCTACAGCCTGGACAAGCCGCTCAGCGCGGGCGTCGTCTGTCTCGTCGTCCTCGCCGGCCTGCCGGTGTATGCGGTTTGGCGACGTCTGTTCAGTAAAGTGACTCGCTGAACAAGGGCGCCGATGCCACAATGGCCCGGTTCAGCTGAGGAAAGCAGATGGCACAGCAAGGCCCGACGTCTCCCGTACCCGTCCCCAACAAGGATGCCAGTCAACCGGCGACCAAACCCGTACGTGAAGGCATCGACCTCATCGTCAACGACAAGCGCTATCGCCATACCGGCGAGGCGGGCATGCCCCTGCTCTGGTATCTGCGCGATGTGCTTCGCCTCACCGGTGCCAAGTACGGCTGCGACCAGGGCGACTGTGGTTTCTGCACGGTGATCGTCGACGGCAAGGCGATCGCCGCCTGCCAGACGAAGATGGAAAAGATGAGTGGCAAGCGCGTGACCACGGTCGAAGGTCTGGCCGGCGCCGACGGCAAGCTGCACCCGGTGCAGCAAGCCTGGATCGACGAGGACGCCATCATGTGCGGCTTCTGCCAGCCCGGCCAGATCATGGCCGCGGTGGATCTGCTTTCGCATCAGAAGAATCCTTCGGACGCGGACATCGACAAGATCGGCAATCTCTGCCGATGCGGCAGCTATGGCCGCATTCGCAAGGCGATCAAGCGTGCTGCGGGCACGATGAAGGATTCAAAGGCATGAGCGGCGAAGTCCGTCTTTCCCGCCGCCGTTTCCTGAGGTACGCCGCCGGGACCGCGGGCGCCCTGGTGATTGGCATCGGCAGCGCCGAGGCCCTCGATCGCCCAACTCCCCTCGCTCTACTCGGCGATGCGTGGAGCCAGGTCGGCCCCTACCTGCGTGTCGCCGCGGATGGCCGTATCTTCATCGGCGTGCGTGATCCAGACAACGGTGAAGGCACGTCGACCTCGCTGGCACGGATCATCGCTGAGGAAATGAGCGCCGACTGGAGCCGCGTCGTCGTCGAACCACTCGGGCTTGGCGTCGAACAGGGCAACGGCGAGCCACGTTTCATCTATGGCCGCCAGCGCAGCGGCGACGCCACCAGCATTCCGGCCGCCTGGGCCGACCTGCGTCAGGCAGGCGCGCTGGCGCGGTGGCTGCTGTTGCAAGCGGCTGCACGTCGCCTCGGCGTGCCCGCCGACCAGCTCCGCGGCGAGAACGGCATAGCCATCGCCGCGGATGGTCGCAAGCTTTCCTACGCCGATCTCGCCGTCGCGGCCGCCAGCATCGACGCGCCTGCGACCATGCCGCCGCTGAAACAGCCCGAGCGCTACACGCTCATCGGCCAGCCGGCCGGCGACGTGAATGCCACGGCCGTGGTGACGGGCAACCTGCGCTACGCGCTTGACGACAGCCTGGGCAACCCGGTGATCGCCGTGATCGCCCGTTGTCCCTACCCCGGAGGCACACTCGATACCGCCGACCGTGAAGCAGCAAAGAAGGTCGATGGCGTCTATGACGTCGTCGACATCACGCCCGAGCAGGGCCAGCCGGCAGGCATGACCGCACAGGCGCCAGCGCTGGCCGTGCTGGCCCGGGACACCTGGTCGGCGCTCGCTGGCCGCGCCGCGCTCAACGCCACGTGGAAAGCCGGCGACAATCCCGAGCCGTCCTCCTCCGTGCTGGAACAGAAGGCGCTGGAGCTCTTCGGCGACGACGCCGCCACGCCCACCATCGTGCGCGAAAACGGCGACATCGCCCTCGCGCGGAAGAAGGCAGCGCGGGCCCTCGAGGCCACCTATTTCCAGCCGTGGGTGGCGCATGCCACCGCGGAAACGCCCAACTGCGTCGTTCGCCTGGATCCGGACACCAGCGTCACCGTGATCGCAGCGACCCAGTCCCCGCGTCAGGCTTACAGCGTAGTGCAGCGAATGACCGGGTTCCGCCCGGACCAGATTGACATCCAGGTTCCGCGCGGTGGCGGTGGCTTCGGTCGCCGCCTCGAGCAGGACTACATCGCCGAGGCGATGGCGATCGCTCTTGCCAAGAAGGACGAAGCGATCCGCAGTCGCCCGCTCAAGGTCCTCTGGACCCGCGATGACGACCTCGCCCGCGATTACTACCGTCCCATGGCCGTGCATCGCCTGAATGCCTCGCTCGACAAGGGTAAGAAGATCGTCGGCTGGCACCAGCGCATGGCCAGTCCGTCCGCCCTTGTCGGCCGATCCACACCCGACAATCGCCTGTGGCAGTCCGAGCTGGTCGCCGACGCCTTGCCGGCCGGCCTCGTGCCGAACTTCCGGAGCGACTGGTATCCGCTCGACTCCAAGCTCGCTCGCGGCGAATGGCGCGGCTCACCGCATGTGACGCCCACGTTCGCCTCGGAGAGCTTCATCGACGAACTGGCTCACTCGATCAAGGCCAACCCGCTCGATTTCCGCCTCGCCCTGCTCGGCGAGGCGCGCCAGCTGCCTTACAGCGGGCGCGGCGGCCCGATCGACACCGCGCGCCTGGCCAATGTGCTCAAGCTGGCTGCCGACAGGATCGACTGGAGCCGCTGGCTTCGTAGCGAGAATGGTCTCGGCATCGCCTGTGCCTACGTCTTCGGCGCCTACGTGGCGCATGCGATCGAAGTAGCCCCCACGGCCGACGGCATCGACATCCACCGTGTGGTCTGCGTGGCCGACGTCGGTCGCGCCATCAATCCGCTGGGTCTCGAAGCGCAGTTGCAGGGTGCGACCATGGACGCGCTCTCTACCGCCCTGAACCTTGCCATCACCATCAAGGACGGCAAGGTGCAGCAGACGGGTTTCCGCGATTATCCGATCGCCACCACACAGCCGCTGCCCTACGAGATCGAGACTGTGATCGTGCCGTCAACGGCCGAACCGACCGGTGCCAGTGTGATCGGCGTACCCTCGGCGGCACCGGCGTTGGCAAACGCGGTGTTCCGCGCCACGGCAGTGCGAGTGCGTCGCCTGCCCCTGCTTCGCGAGTTCGCCCGCCTGCGCTGATCCGTCGCTCCCATCGCCCGAGGTACCGCATGACCGTTGCATCCTTTACCTCGGGTCCACCTGCCCCGCGTACCGACGCCGACCTAATCGGCAGCAACAAGCGCTTCTACGACGCGCTGTGGTCGGAAGCGAAGCTGTTTGCACCGGAGCGCTTCAACACCTGGCCACTGGTGGCCGAACTGGCTGCGCAGACCTCGCGCCGGCTCGAAGTGGCGCCGGGCCTGCGCCCGCGCCTTCCGCTGGCCGATACCCAGTTCGTCGACCTCAGCCGACCGGCCCTGGCCGAGCTTTCCCGGCACGGAGCCAGGGTCGCCAACGCCATGATCGGCGCACTGCCCTTCCGCGACGCCACTTTCGACTTCGTGTGCGCATTCGACATCCTCGAACACGTGGTGGATGACGAAGGCGCCTTGGGCGAACTTGCCCGTGTGGCCGAGCCCGGCGCCCGCCTGCTGATCTCGGTACCCCTCCATCCGGAGGCCTGGACGGCCTTTGACGACTTCGTCGGCCACTTCCGCCGCTACGAGCCCGAGGCCATTCGCGCCCTGCTGGCCCGACACGGCTTCACCATCGAACGCAGCGCCGTGTACGGCATGCAGCCCAAATCCTCGAAGCTGCTCGACCTCGGCCAGTGGTACCTCACGAACCAGAGGGCCCGTGCCATGTGGTGGTACAACAAGGTTTTCATGCCCCTCGGCGTGCGCTTCCAGAAGGCCCTGGCCTTCACGCCAGGCTTCGCGCCGGCCCCCGGGGTGGATGAAGTCCTGCTGGTCTGCCGCAAGGCTGGCGCTTAAATCGAGCAAAAACAGGGGCTTTACATATGACGCGGCGCAAGTGGTTATGATGCGCCACCTCCCCGCCCCCCGGACCCTGCATGCTCTATCTCATGCACGAATTCCAACGCTCGATGCTCAGCCCGCTTACCTACTGGGCTGAAGCGAGCGCCAAGATGTTTGGTGACATTGCCAGTCCGTTTGCCCGAATGCCTGGCGCCGATCGCGCCGCTGCCGGGTACGAGCTCATGTTCCGACTGGGCAAGGCGTACGAAAAGCCTGAGTTCGGCATCCACACGGTGCAGGCACATGGGCACGACGTCGCCATTGTGGAACAGGTGGCGATGGCCAAGCCGTTCTGCACGCTGAAGCGTTTCAAGCGTTTCTCCGACGACCAGGCAACGGTCGATCGCATGAAGAATGACCCGGCCGTGCTCGTCGTGGCGCCGCTGTCTGGCCACCACTCCACCCTGCTGCGCGACACGGTGCGCACGCTGCTGCGCGACCACAAGGTGTACATCACCGACTGGGTCGACGCGCGCATGATTCCCACCGACGAAGGTTCGTTCTCGCTCGCCGATTACGTGTCCTACGTGGAAGAGTTCATCCGCCACGTGGGCGTGCATCGTGCCCACGTGGTTTCGGTCTGCCAGCCCACCGTACCGGTGCTCGCCGCCGTCTCGTTGATGGCCGCCCGCGGCGAAGACACACCGCTGACGCTCACCCTGATGGGTGGCCCGATCGACACGCGAAAGAGTCCGACCAGCGTGGACAACCTGGCGACGACGCGGCCGCTGTCGTGGTTCCGCAACCAGCTGATCCACAAGGTGCCGTACCAGTATCCGGGCGCCGGCCGCGAGGTTTATCCGGGGTTCCTGCAGCATGCGGGCTTCCTGGCGATGAATCCCAGCCGCCACGTCATGTCGCACTGGGACTTCTACGAGAACCTGCGCAAGGGCGACCTCGACGACGCCGAGCAGCATCGCAAGTTCTACGACGAGTACAACGCCGTCCTCGACATGCCGGCCGAGTACTACCTCGACACCATTGAAACCGTGTTCCAGGAACATCGCCTGCCCATGGGCACGTGGGACGTGCATGGCGAGCGCGTCCTGCCCGCTAAGATCAAGAACACCGCGCTACTCACTATCGAAGGCGAGCTTGACGATATCTCCGGCCTCGGCCAGACCGAAGCCGCGCACGGCCTGTGCAAAGGCATCCCGAAGAAGCTCAAGAAGCACATCACTGTGGAAGGCGCCGGTCACTACGGCATCTTCAGCGGTCGCCGCTGGCGTGACGTGGTCTACCCGGACGTACGCGATTTCATCGCGAAGTTCGACAAGGGCAACAGCAACACCGGCGCGCAGGGCAACCGCAAAGTGTAGGAGCCGATTTATCGGCGATGCTTTCTGTGGGAGCTGATGAATCGGCTCCTACAAAGAGCACCCGCGTTACAACAACGCCCAGCCGATCACGCCGACGACAACGAAAAATGGCAACGACCACAGATGGAACGTGGCCCACGCCTTGCGCTCACCAAGCAGTCGCAAGGCGATCAGGTTCGCCAGCGAACCCAGTACGAAACCGAAGCCACCCGCGTTCACCCCCCAGGCAATCGTTCTCCAGTCTTTCGAATACTCCGCGAGCAGGATCGCTGCCGGCACGTTGCTGACCGCCTGCGAGGCGAGTGCTCCGGTCGCGTAGAGATGCGACGGCTGGTCCAGCCCGAGTCCGCCCAGGAAATGCTTCACGCTGTCGAGGCCGGCAAGCATGCGCAGGTCGATGAACATCAGCACGAAGGTCAGTAGCAGCCCCCAGTCGATGCTCGCGACGATGCGACGGCGGAAGACCAGGAAGACGAGCAGCACGCCGAGCAATCCCCATGCCGCGTGATGCAGGTCGGCCAGAATCAGGAAGGGCACGTAGAGCACGGCGGCAACGATCAACATGTGCCGGTCGACGTGCTGCTCGCTTTCTTCGTGCACTTGCAACGCTGTACCCGGAAACGCAAGCGCCGTCACCACGAGCAGGAGTGCCAGCGTGATCGCAACCAGCGGCAACATGGCCCAGACGAAGGCGCCGAACCCATTGTTCCACTGCTGCCACAGGAACAGGTTCTGCGGATTACCGATCGGCGTGAGCATCGATCCTGCGTTCACCGCGAGTGCTTCGAACACCACCAGGCGCGTCGCGGGCATGCGCGCGATACGGCACATGCTCAGGGTAAGTGGCACCATCACGAACAGCGATACGTCGTTGGTGAGCAGCATCGAAAGCAGCGCCGTGGCGGCGACCAGGCCAAGCGCCGCGATGCGGCGAGTAGACGTCCGTTCAATCAGCCAGTGGCCCGCCACATGGAGGGCGCCGCTGGATTCCACGGCCTTGGTCAACAGGAGCAGGCCCGCCAGCGCGGCAATGGTCGGCCAGTCCACGAGCGCCGGCCAATCGGGAACGCGCGAGGGCTTGGCGATCGCCAGGACTACGAGCACCGCCAGAAGTACGAGAAAGAACACGTCGCGTCGCAGGGCGCGCAACGATTCGGGCAACCACGTCATGAATAAGATCCCGCCGGCCAGGACGAGATCATATCGGGTGTCCGCGTCGCCGGGGCGTGCATGCCCCGGCATAACGCCTTAGCGGTCCCGCGGAACGTCGACCTTGCCGGTGACGCCATGTTGCGATACGTCACCGCTGCCCTTGGTGTTGACGGTGAGGTTGCCCTTGACGCCGTCGACATCGATGTCGCCGGAGCCGACCGTTCCCACGCTGACGTCGCCGGTGATGTCACGTAGCTTGGCTTCGCCGGAGCCCACGGTACCGATGCGAGCGCCGCCACTGACGCCCGTCGCGGTAAACGAACCCGAGCCGACCGTGCTGACGTTGACGGCACCGGTATTGTCGATCTTCACCTCGCCGGAACCGACCGTCGTGCTGAAAGCACCCTTGATGTCATGAGCCTCCAGTTCGCCGGAACCGACCGAGCTTTCAAGCGAGGCAAGGCCACGCGCCTTCGCTTCGCCCGAACCCACATTCACCGTCACCGGAATGGACGACGGGATGGCCGCATCGACCTTGAGGTCGCTGTAGCTATGACCGAAGCTCCAGCCACGGTTGTTGCCGTTGGTCAGTTCGACCACAAGGGTATCGCCGTCGCGCTGCTGAGTGACGACGAGGCTATCGAGGATGTCCTGGCTGGAAGCGCAGGCCTTGCCACGCACGGTGCCCTTGCCCGCGGGAGCGGTCCCTTCCACGTGAAGCTCGTACGCATTGACGACGAAGGTCACGCTGCGCACGCCGGACAGGTTGAGATCGAGATTACGGTCCGCGTGGAACTTGCATTCGCTGCTGTCGGCCATGGCGGCGGCCGGCGCCAGCAGGAGGGCGGCGAGGATCAGGTGGCGCATGATTTTGCTCCTGTAGTGATTCGGTGTACCGGTGATGGATGCCGGCCAGCCGAAAAAGGTTGCAACCTTCTCATTTCTTCACACGAAGCTGACCGGCAGGCAACGAACCAGTCAACCGGCGGCGAGGCGGCACGTTTTTCCCCGTGCACCACCTAACCGGGAGACAACCTATGCAACGCAAGACCCTGATCGCCAGTGCCGCGTCCCTCCTCCTTGCCGGCTCGGCCGCCTTCGCGTTCGCGCAGGATGCCGCTCCGCAGCCCTCGTCGGCGCCAGCCGCGCGCTCCGCCCCGGCGGGCGCTCCCGCGGGCCAGGGCCCGAAGTGGGATCGTGACGGCCACCAAGGCCGTGGTGGAGAGCATGGGCGCGGAGAGTGGGGCGGCCATGGCCGGGATAAGGAACAGGGCGGCGTCATCGGCGACCTGCACAGCCTGGAGCGCCTCTACGTGCTGACCGGCCGTAGCAAGGAACTGCCGGCGCTGTACAACGAAGTACTCGCCAAGTCGCAGAACCCGCGTGTACGCGACTACGCCTACCGTCACCTTGCCCGCGCGCAGATGCAGCCGACCAACGTGGACGCCGCGATCTCCACGCTGCGCAAGAGTCTCGACGAGAACCTCGCCCAGGACCAGAAGCGTCACCAGGAGATGGAAGCGTTCAGGGCACGCATGCAGCAGCGTGCCGCTGCCGCTCCGGCTTCGAGCGCCAAGTAAATCGCAAAACGGAAACGGGGCCTTTGGGCCCCGTTTCTTCGTGCGTCGTCGCTAGCATCCATCGCCGCTGAAGCGGCTCCCACATTCACGCCGCGGAGTAGCTTTTTCCCTGCTTCCTGTGGGAGCCGCTTCAGCGGCGATGGCGCGCAGCGCCTTTCGCCTTTCTCAGACACCCTCGCGCTTCACACGAACCCACAGCGCTTCCTGCTCAGCCAACGGGTACGACGCCAGCGAACACCCCTCAGCCGCCGCAATCGCCTCCATCGCCCGAAACCTGCGCTCGAACTTCGCATTCGCGCCGCGCAATGCGCGCGACACATCGACCTTCGCATGCCGTGCCAGGTTCGCCGCGACGAAAAGCACATCACCGATCTCGTCGGCAAGACGCTCTTCATCGGCACCGTTGTCGAACTCGTGACGCACTTCTTCGATTTCTTCGGCCATCTTGTCGAGCACCGGCCGATGGTCGGGCCAGTCGAAGCCGACATTCGCCGCGCGCTTCTGCAACTTCACCGCACGTTGCCATTCCGGCAGGCCATGCGAAATGCCGGCCAGCGCGCTCGTGTCTTCACCGCCCTTCGCCGCGCGCTCCTCGGCCTTGAGCCGGTCCCAGTCGCGAGACTGGGCAGCCAGGCTTTCGTGGGTCACATCTTCGAAGACATGCGGGTGGCGGCGGACCATCTTGTCGCAGATACCGGCGACCACATCGCCAAAGGCGAAATGCCCTGCTTCCTCGGCCATGCGCGAGTGGAAGACCACCTGCAACAGAAGATCGCCCAGCTCGTCGCGCAGGTCGATCATGTCGTTGCGATCGATCGCATCGGCGACTTCGTACGCCTCTTCGATGGTGTAAGGCGCGATCGTGGCGAAGGTCTGCTTCACGTCCCAGGGGCAGCCGTTCTCCGGATCGCGCAGGCGCGCCATGATGGCGATGAGTTCGTCCACCGGTCGCGTCATGCGGCATCCTCAGGATCGATAAGTCGCCCGGCCCAGTCGATGGACGTGTCGCCGCAGGCGATGAATTCAGGATTGATCAGCGAATCGCGCGTGTTGTAGCGGAACGGGCGGCCAGCGAGATCGAGCACGGCGCCGCCGGCTTCCTCGAGCACACACTGTGCCGCGGCGGTATCCCATTCGGAGGTCGCACCGAGCCGTAGGTAGATGTCCGCGTCGCCACGCGCGATGACACAGAACTTCAACGACGAACCGAGCACAAAGGTTTCGTGCTCGCCCAGGCGATCCAGAAGCGTCGCGGCGCGTACACCCGAATGCGAGCGGCTACCCGTCACGCGAAGCAGCCCGCTGGCCGGCCGCACGCGGATCGCGACCTGTTCGTCCGAAGGCGTCGTTTGGCGCCAGGCGCCGCAACCGCGCGCGGCGGCGTAGAGATCGCCGGTGACCGGTGCCAGCACCACGCCGAGCACGGGGCGATGGTCTTCGATCAGCGCGATGTTCACGCTGAACTCGCCGTTGCGTTTGACGAACTCGCGCGTACCGTCGAGCGGATCGACCAGCCAGTAGCGGCGCCAGGTTCGGCGCTCGGACCAGGGTGCGGCAAGTGCCTCTTCGGAAATCACCGGCACACCAGGCGCGAGTTCACGCAGGCCTTCTTCGATCACGCGCTGCGCGGCGAGATCGGCGGCGGTGACCGGGGAGTTGTCATCCTTGCAGGTGACCTCGAAATCCTGCGAGTAAACAGTGAGGATCGCCTCGGCCGCACGCTGCGCGATGGCGCAGACAGGGTCGAGCCAGCGGGCACAGGGCGCGGCGGTCACGTGGGCTTGTAGCGGCCGGCGAGATACTCGCGGGCCATGAAGAGGGCGGCGATGGAGCGCCCTTCGGTGACATCGTCGCGCGCAAGGAGCTCGTGCAGCTCGTCCATTCGCCACGGCACGACCTCCAGCTCTTCGGGTTCGTCGCCCTGCAGGCGTTCCGGGTACAAGTCCTCGGCTAACACGACATACCCCATATGCGTCATGTACGACGGCGACAGGGACAGCGTGCCGAGGATCTTCAGTTTGCGCGCACCGAAGCCGACTTCTTCCTTCAGCTCACGATTGGCACCCTGCTCGGCGGTCTCATCGCGATCGAGGCGACCCTTGGGCACACCCAGTTCATAACGGTCCACGCCGACACCGTACTCGCGCACGAGCAGCACGGTTTCCGGATCGCGCATGGCGACGATCAGCACGGCACCGAATCCGCTGCCCTTCAGGCGCTGGTAAGTGCGGCGTTCGCCATTGGCGAATTCCAGGTCCACCTCTTCCGCGCGGCGGAGGTAGCTGTCGGGCGCGTCGCGCGTCGCCAGGATCTTCGGACGTTTGTTCATCGGTCGATTGTAGCCCCGGTCAGTCTCGCGAGCGCCTCGGCATGGATAGCCGGCGTTCCCGCAAGCACGCCGCGCGTTTCCAGGCCGAGCGCGGCCCCATCGAGATCGGTGAAAACACCACCTGCCTCGCGCACGATGACCGCCAGTGCGGCGATGTCGAGGATGTTCACATCGGACTCGATGACAAGGTCGAGTCCACCACGTGCGAGCAAGTGGTAATGGCAAAAATCGCCGTAGCCGCGAATGCGATTGCTCTGGCGAATCATGCCACCGAGTACATTCCAGCGAGCATCGGCGGTCAGCGTCTTTACGTTGCCGGTGGATATCGACGCATCGGCCATCGATGCCGTTGCGGCGACGCGTACGGGCTCGCCATCGAGCCACGCGCCGCGTCCGCGCACTGCCCACATGCGTTCACCGTAGACGGGCGCCGAGGAGACCCCGAGTACGAGTTCGCCGCGGTGCATCAGCGCGATCTGGGTCGAGAAGAACGGCGTGCGGCGGACGAAGCTCTTGGTCCCGTCGAGCGGATCGACCAGCCAGAGGTATTCGCGCGAGGTATCGTCCGCACCATATTCCTCGCCATAGATGCCTGCTTCGGGCAGTGCCTTGGCGAGGATGCCGCGGATGGCCATTTCCGCTTCGCGGTCGGCGATAGTCACTGGCGTGTCGTCGCCCTTGACGATCACGTCCACGCCGGTGCGCCAGTAATGCAGGATGATGTCGGCGGCCGCGCCGGCGGCGTCGCGAGCGGCGGCGAGGGCTTTGTCGAGGATGTCAGTCATGGCGTGGTGATCGAGGGCGCGAGCCCTGCCTTGCGTTGAAGGTTGACGGCGCCGTCACGGCCCAGCGGACCGAAACGCGCGATGAGGTGGGACAGCGCGGTGTCTTCGATGCGCGGCACCAGTTTGCCATCGAGTCGCCACCCCAGCGGCGTCGCCGCAAGCGCGGCATGCACCGCCAACGAACCCTGCCCGTCGTCGTCGAGCGTCGCGCGCAGGATGCCGCCCTGGCTGCCGGCCTTCAGCACGATACCGCCGAGCGTGATGTGGCCTTCGGGCGTTTTCACGGCCGCGGCGCGCCATAGCACGTCGGCGTCCAGTGCCACCGGCCAGTTGCCCTGCAACTCCGCGCGCGGCACCTTGCCTTCGATGATCCCGACCGGAATCAGCTCCGGCGGGAGGGCGGGACCGCTGAGGGCCGTGGCATCGAGACGGAAGTCGATGCCGGTCCAGATCATGTGGTCCGCATCGGGGCGCTCCAGATGCCCCTGAAACCTGCCCGCACGGCCGTCGAGGTTCAGATCCAGATGCGTGCGCCCGAGGATCGCGTCGCGACCCAGGTGCCAGCTCAAGACTCCCAGTTCGCGGCCGTCGATCGTGGTGACCCTGCCGGCCCGGCCATCCCATACCGTGCCGGAGACGTCGTCGAGCACGAACCCGTGCGCGCGTCGAGCGAGGAGGGACGTGGCCACGCCCGCGGGCATGAACCAGTAGAAGAGACCGGCGGCGAACGCCAGCAGGACGACAACCAGGCCGATCCGACGGAACCACTTCAAACGATCACCTCACCTGCGACTTGAGGACCGGACGGCAGGGGGCGATCATGGGCGGATGACCGATGCCCTTTTCGCTCCTCCGGCGGCCGACGCGCTCGTCGCGCGCGACCTTTCCGTCCTCTGGCACCCGTGCACCCAGATGCACGACCACGAAACCCTGCCCATGGTACCCGTGGTACGCGGCGAAGGGGCGTGGCTGGTCGGTGCGGACGGCAAACGTTACCTAGATGCCGTCAGCTCCTGGTGGACCAACCTGTTCGGCCACGCGGAGCCGCGCATCGCCAGCGCCCTGAAAGACCAGCTCGACCGCCTCGAGCACGTCATCTTCGCCGGCTTCACCCATGAACCGGCGGTGGAACTGGCCGAGGAACTGGTCCGCATCACGCCGAAGGGACTCGATCGCGTCTTCCTTGCCGACAACGGCTCGGCCGCCATCGAAGTGGCGCTGAAGATGAGCTTCCACTACTGGCTCAACCAGGGCCATGGCGAGAAGACCCGCTTCATCGCCCTCACCGGCAGCTATCACGGTGAAACGCTGGGCGCCCTTTCGGTCAGCGACGTAGCGCTGTACCGCAAGACCTATGCACCGCTGCTGCTGACGCCCGAACTGGCGCCCTCGCCCGACACCTACGAGGGTGAACCCGGCGAGACCCCGAAAGAAATTGCGGCGCGCCGCCTCGGCCAGATGCGCAGCCTGCTCGAACGCCATGCCCACGAGACCTGCGCGGTGATCGTCGAGCCCCTGGTCCAGTGTGCTGGCGGCATGCGTATGTACGACGCCTCGTACCTCACGGGCCTGCGCGCCCTCTGCGATGAATTCCGGGTGCATTTCATCGCCGACGAAATCGCCGTGGGCTTCGGACGCACTGGCAGCCTTTTCGCCTGCGAACAAGCTGCCGTTTCGCCCGACTTCATGTGCCTGTCCAAGGGACTGACGGGGGGCTTCCTGCCGCTCTCGGCCGTCGTCACCACCCAAGACGTCTACCAGGCCTTCTATGCCGAGTACGCCGCGGGTAAAGCCTTCCTGCACTCGCACAGCTATACCGGCAACCCACTGGCCTGCCGTGCCGCCACGGCCACGCTGAAGATCTTCCGCGACGACCCCGTACTCGAGCGCAACCGCCTGCTCGCCGCCCACATGGCAAAGCGGATCGCCCCGCTCGTCGATCATCCGCACGTCGCCGACGTACGCCAGACCGGCATGATCGCCGCCATCGAACTGGTGGCCGACAAGGCGACGCGCGCCCCCTTCCCCGCCGCCGACCGCCGCGGTCTTCGCGTGTACCGGCACGGCCTGGAACAGGGCGCGCTGCTGCGGCCCCTCGGCAACATCGTGTACTTCATGCCGCCCTATGTGATCAGCGAGGACGAAATCGACTTCATGGTCGATACGGCTAGGGCGGCCATTGAAAAAGCCACTGCGTGATTCGCCCGACTATGAGCCCGGTCGATCAAGAGTTTTTTGCAGACAGCGACTAGCTATTCAATGGGTAAGTGGACGCCGCCTCCGCTTTCTGGGGGCGCGGTGCACGACACCATGATCTCAACGGCCTTCGTCTTGACGACGTCAATGTCTTCCGCTGAAACAGTGACCGCAAATGGCGATTTTTCGACGTCTTCTTTCATACAGCGGTAACCAAGATCGACTCGCCTTCCTTCGTTCTCTTCAGCGACAAACTCGCTATCAACTCCACACCACGATCCATCGTCACATTCCTTGAGTTCAGCATCGACCGTTATAGGAAATGCTGGATATCCGAGCCAGCCGACTGGAATCTTGGCGACGTCCCCGACAAGACCTTGCACATGAAGTGGCACGTCTAGAGAAAATTCTTCGCAGTTCTTGCCTGCGCGATAGAGACGAAAGCCCTTCGTCAAGCCCCTCGTTGCACTAGCGAGGAAGAGTGGATCCTTCAGTGCAGCAGCGTCGCTGCTGTTCGTGTGAAACGCCAACTCAACAATGATCGAAGGCATTGCGGCCAAACGATTCTCGCCCTTATCTGCGAGCAAAGGGGTGCGCGCGACTGAGAAGTCCGCATATTCTTCCTTAGCCTGAATATGCTCACGCATATAGCAAAGAGCCATGGATGCCAGCTGTGCCGATTCGGGTCGGCCTGGCTGGACAATTACCGTCGTTCCATGAGCGGATGCATTGTCAGAAGCGTTGGTGTGAATGCTTATCATGGCATCGACACCCAGTGAGTTCGCATATAGCGGTCTGCTCCGAATGTCCTCCTTATATTCCCGCAGATCACTAGTGTCATCAGGAAGCGAGTGCCAGATATCTGGCCGATCAGGAAGCGATCTCTCGAGCAAATAGCGTGCCGCCATCAAATAGAGAGGCTTGCCGCTCGGAATGTGATTGCCGAACGAAGCTTCGTTGGCGACCTTTACATCCACGCCCGCCAGAGTCATCCATCCCCAAAGCGGAGTCGAGATCTCCGCAGTGATCTCATCCTCGATAATCCCGTTAGCGGGCTCTCGCTGGAATCGCCAGTCACGGTACCCATGATGATAATAGTATCCGTGACCTTCATTGATCAGAACCGAGCCAAGACCCGCCTCGGCTGTCGCTTTCCGCAGCACGCGTTTTTCAGGCGGCCGCCTATCGCCGGGAAACCAGAAATACATGTCCTTCCCGCCATACCTCCAGTCGAGCCCCCAAAACCCTTGAATCTTCTCGAGCATCGGCCAGACTGCATACGTGACATCCGATTGCAGCTCTTCCATTTCCACAAGACCTGAAACCGGGCCAAACCTTTCATCAATCGACATCACGAGCGATTGAGCGACAGGGTCGAAGCTGGACTTGATATGGATGGGAAGCTTATCGTTCTCGAAATAGGACTTCGCATTCGCGATGTGGTTGGCGATCTCATCAACGCGACGCTCGATGTCGTGACGACTATCAGTACTCATCGCTGATACGGTTACTAAACTTAGGTCATCAGCTTTCACCAAGCTCGACCGCGCTGACATTCCGATAACTGCAAGCGTCGCAGCCATTACTGCGCATGCCCTCGTGTACTTCTGCTTTTTCATCTGCCCAACTCCATAGGATCAAGATACGGGACCGAAGGACGGCGCGCCTTCCGAAAACCGCAAGGGCAGCCTACGTTTTAGGTGAGGCTCTTCTCTACGGGAAAATTCTGAGAAATCGCGATTCTCTGTGTGCGACAATCCGGATTCCGCCGAGGGTCGAAGAGCGCACTACTGACCTGTGGGCGATGCTGCTGTTATTGCCTCGCAGTCGAGTGCGAGGATGGATGCTGTCATCCGCCACCGTCACACCGTCGTTCATCGCGGAACTGCGTGCCTCACACCCACCGGACGATTCACCGCTCTCCGCATGCCCAACCTCAGTTTCGTGAGCACAGTCGGGCGCCGCCCTCGACGCGGCGTGTGGAACCGGGCCCGGAAAACGGATAAGTCTACGGAGCGGGGCGGCCTAGAGCAGGAGCGACGAGGATGGCGCCGGCAGCTCCGCGTCCACGTGCGAACGTGAGTGAGGCCGCAAGCCGTATCCGTCTAAAAAGAACAGGGGCGCAGATCCCCCGAGTTCTAGGCTAGATGCGTGACAGGCCAATAGGTAATTCACCGAGCCGCGCCATCTCGCCCTCCTCGAACATCCCGGGATGGGCAAGGAAATCCATGGCGAAAGCGTGGGCGTCCGCGCCCCAGAACAACTCGCTACCGATGGCGAGCGTCGGTACGCCGAAAACCCGATCCTGCATGGCCAGCTCGAAGTTGGCCTGCAGCGATGCCTTCACCTCGGGTGCCGACAGCGCGGCGCGCAGGTCGGTAATACCCAGCGAGGCCGCCAGCGGTGCCAGCGCCTCCGGCGTGTCCGCCGCGCGACCGTGCGCCCAGATCCATTCGAAGATCGCTCCCACGGCTTCGACGGTGCCACCCGCCGCGATGCACAGGCGCAAGGCTGGCAACGGATTGAACGGATGGGTCGGCGGAAACTTCAGCGGCACGTTGGCCTGACGAGCGCGCCACAAGGCGTAGCGGTAGGTGAACTCGCGCTTGCCCTCGATCTCGGCCGGACCCCGTTGCTCCATCTGCTTGAGCAGGGCGCCGAACAACATCGGCCGTAGCGACACGTCGTGCGTCTTGCATAGCTCCCGCACCGCCGGCCACTGCAGCCAGCTGAACATGGAAACGAAATCGAAGTACCAGGCGATGGGCATGCACGGACTCCCTCGTGAATGGACCGACGATAGCGATCCCCGCCGCTGGCTACAATGGACGTTCCGTGACACAAGGCTCATTCATGCGAACCATCCGCATCCACGTCGATGCGCCGCTCGCCAGCGGCCGCGAAATCACCCTGCCCGCCCAGGCCGGCGAGCATGTCGCCCGCGTGCTACGCATGGACGTGGGGGCGCCGGTGGTGCTGTTCGCCGGCGACGACGGGATGGAGTTCGACGCCACCTTGGCATCGGTCGGCAAGCGCGAAGTGGTCGCCTCGGTGGGCGAAGGCCGTTTCGTCGCCAACGAGTCGCCGCTGGCCCTCACCCTCGCCCAGGGTGTGGCACGCGGCGAGAAGATGGACCTGATCGTGCAGAAGGCCACCGAGCTTGGCATCGCGCGCATTGTCCCGCTCCTGACCGAGCGTTCTGAAGTGAAGCTGGACGCCGCCCGCAGTGAAAAGCGTCTGGCGCACTGGCGCGCCGTGGCATCGAGCGCGTGCGAACAATCCGGGCGCGCCCGTGTCCCGGTCATCGACGCTGCTCAGCCCCTGGCTACGTGGCTCGCCTCGCTTGGCGAAGGGGGCCCGATGCGTCTCGCCCTTCTGCCTGAAGGATCGAAGCGCCCCGGCGAACTCCACCTCACCGACGCCGCCATCCTCGCCATCGGCCCGGAAGGTGGCTTCGGCGAACGCGACCGTACAGCGCTCGCCGCCGCGGGGTTCACGGGCCTGAAGCTGGGGCCGCGCATCCTGCGCACCGAAACGGCAGGTCTTGCCGCCATCGCTGCATTGCAGGCGCTGTACGGCGATATCTGAAATGTGGGAGCCGCTTCAGCGGCGATCCCGCGGCAGCGAGCCAGTTTTTGGCAAGCACCCATCGCCGCTGAAGCGGCTCCTACAAATTCCCCAAGGCGCTATCGATCTTGCGCATCACGGCATCGTCGAGCAGCTTCATCGCATCGAGCGCCTTCAGGTTTTCTTCGAGCTGCGCCTTCTTGCTCGCACCGAGAATAACCGTCGAGACATGCGGATGCTTCAGGCACCACGCGAGGGCAAATCGCGCCAGCGGCAGATCAAGTTCAGCAGCGATCGGCACGAGGGCACGCACCGTCTTCAGCTTGGCGCCATTGTCTTCCAGGAGCGCGTCGCGCAACCATTCGTTGCCCGCACGGCCGAGGCGCGAATCGCCAGGGACACCGTCGTTGTACTTGCCCGTGAGCAGGCCCGAGGCAAGTGGCGACCAGATGGTGGTGCCCATGCCATATGTCTCGTAGAGCGGCGCGTACTCCTGCTCCACACGCTCACGATGCAGCAGGTTGTATTGGGGCTGCTCCATCGAGGGCGCGACCAGATGGTTTTCGCGCGCGACACGATGCGCTTCCTCGATCAGCTCCGCCGGCCATTCGCTGGTGCCCCAGTAGAGCACCTTGCCCTGGCGGACCAGCGCATCCATCGCCCACACGGTTTCCACCACCGGCGTATCCGGATCCGGGCGATGGCAGAAATACAGGTCGAGATAATCGACACGCAGGCGCTCGAGTGCCTGGTGGCAGGCATCGAAGACGTGCTTGCGCGAGAGACCGCGCTGGGTCGGCTTCGGGTCGGTGACCGCACCGAAATAGACCTTGCTCGATACGCAGTAGGCATCGCGCGGCAGGCGCAGGTCGGCGATGACATCGCCCATCAGACGCTCGGCATCGCCAGCGTTATACGTCTCGGCGTTATCGAAGAAATTCACGCCGTGGTCGTAAGCCAGCGCGATCAGTTCACGTGCCTCGGATCGGCCGACCTGGCGCCCAAAAGTTACCCATGCGCCATACGACAGCGCGGAAAGTTGCAGGCCGGTTGAACCGAGACGACGGTATTCCATGACGATTCCTCAGCGAACGAGCAGCAGGACCAGATAAAGCACGATACCGGCGAAGATACCGGCGATCACGTCATCGAGCATGACGCCGAAGCCACCCTTCACGCGACGGTCGAACCATGCGATCGGCCAGGGCTTCCAGACGTCGAAAAGGCGGAACAGAAGGAAGCCGGCGATCACTGCCCACCATGGCGCCACCAGCGCGGGGAGCAGCGCGATCCACAGTCCGACGAATTCGTCCCATACGAGGCTGCGATGATCGTCCACGCCAAGGATCCGCCCAGCCACATCGCAAGCCCATACGCCAATCGCGAAAGCGACGACGATAACGCCAAGCCATACCGGCATGGAGAGTTCGCGCAACAGCAACCACGGCAAGATGGCGGCCAGCGAACCGAACGTCCCCTGCGCCTTCGGCGCGAGTCCGGAACCGAAACCGCACGCTATCCACCCTGCTGGCGACGCCAACAGGCGGCGGCGATCCGACGGCTCGAGGACGTATTTCGTGCTCATGCGACGAAGTGATTCCAGCCCGTGCGCGACGGCACGATCGGCACGCCGTCCAGTCCGAGCACATGAACACCGCCGCCCTCGACGATGCGACCAATGCGCGTTGCACCACCGCCCAGGCGAGCCATGTTCGCGGATACCTCGCCGGCACGATCGGCCGGTACGGTGAAACACAGTTCGTAGTCATCGCCGCCGGACAGCGCAAAGTCGATCGTGTCGGCGTCGTCGAAGTGGGTAAGCAACGCAGATGAGCGCGGCAGCATGGCCGCATCGATTTCGGCGCCGACACCGCTGGCCTTGCAGAGGTGTCCGAGATCAGCAACGAGACCGTCGGAGACATCGATGCATGCCGTGGCAATACCACGAAGACCGTTCCCTGCCGCCACGCGTGGCGTCGGTCGGTTGAGCCGCTCGATGAGCGCGGAGTACGGCGAGGCATCCGCTTCGGAGAGGCAGCGAAGACCGGCAGCTGCGTCACCGAGCGTGCCGGTAACCATGACGATGTCGCCCACACGCGCACCGGAGCGCAGCAGCGCTTCGCCCGGCGCGGTGAAACCGTGCACGGCCACCGTGACGGTGAGCGGGCCCCGCGTCGTGTCGCCGCCGATGAGGGCAAGACGCAGCGGCGTGGCCAGTTCAGCGAAGCCGCGCGCGAGTCCGTCGACAAAGGCTTCGTCGCTATCGGGCAGCGTCAGCGCGAGCAGGGCCCACGCCGGTGTCGCGCCCATGGCGGCGAGGTCGGAGAGATTCACCGCGAGCGCCTTCCAGCCGATGTCGGCGGCGTCAGTGCCCACGGGAAAATGGACACCCTCGACGAGGGTGTCCACGGCGATGGCCAGTTCGCGGCCGGCCGGTACGGCGACGACGGCGGCGTCGTCACCAATGCCGGTCAGCACGTCGTCACGATGGACGTCGGTATGCCGGCGAATGCGCTCGATCAGGTCGAATTCCATGCAGGTTCCTTAGCCCGCGAGGATTCGCGGCACGATCAGGATCGCTTCTCGGCCGTACGCCAGTGTGTGGCGAGTTTGTCGAGCACACCATTCACATAGCTGTGGCCATGATCCGCGCCGAAGCGCTTGGTGGCCTCGACGGCCTCGTTGATCACCACGCGGTACGGCACGTCCGGCCGGTACTTCAGCTCGTACGCACCCATGCGCAGGGCCGACAGTTCGATGGGATCGATCTGTGATACTTCACGGTCGACAAAGGGTTTGATGCCGTCGTCGAGTTCCTTCACGTGCTTTTCCACGCCGCGCAGGATGTCCTCGAAATACTCGAGGTCGGCGACGACCATGTCCTGCTCGTGGCGGAACTGTTCAATGACGCTGCCCATCTTGCTGCCGCCGACCTGCCACGCATAAAGCGCCTGCAGGGCGCGGCGGCGTGCGCGCGAGCGTGCGGCGAGGTCGATACCGTGCGGGGGGGTGTTGTTCATTTACCGAGCTTCGCGTAAAGGTTGACCATCTCGATCGCGACCATGGCAGCATCCACGCCCTTGTTACCGGCCTTGGTGCCGGCGCGCTCGATGGCCTGCTCGATGCTGTCCGTGGTCAGCACACCGAACGACACGGGTACACCCGAGGCGTACGCGGCCTGGCCGAGGCCCTTGGCGGCTTCACCGGCGACATAGTCGAAATGGGGAGTCGAGCCACGGATGACCGCGCCCAGACCGAGCACGGCGGCGTACTTGCCCGAACCGGCGATCTTGTAAGCGGCCTGCGGGATTTCGAATGCGCCAGGTACGCGGATCAGGTCGATCGCATCGTCTTTCACGCCGTGGCGAACCAGCGCATCGCGTGCGCCCTCGACCAGCGGCTCGACGACGAACGCGTTGAAACGGCCGGCAACGATGGCGAAGCGGCCCTTGGGGGTGGCGAAATCGCCTTCGATGATCTTCATGGGTTGTCCTGTGGCGGGCGGGCCGCTGGCGGCCGGTTATTTTACGGGGTTTTCGGCCTGGGGTGGCCGTTAAAGGTAAGCACGGCAGTCCCGTCGGCGACGGCGAGCCGCCCCGGGGCACCAAAAGGAAGGGTGAACTTGGCCGCATCGTGGCCAAACGGCAGGCCGTGGACTATAGGGATGCCGGCGGCGGCGGCGATCCGCTCGAACGTGGCGCCCAGGTCGTAGCCGTTATCGTATTCGGTGGTGCGATAGCTGGTGAAATCGCCAATGACCAGCGCCTTCTGACGCGCCAGCACGCCCGCGTGCAGCAGGTGGTAGAGCATCCGCTCGACCCGGAAGGCAGGCTCGGCAACATCCTCGACGAAGAGTATGCCGCCATCGATCTCAGGGAAGAACGGCGAGCCGATGAGACTGGT
Source organism: uncultured Luteibacter sp. (assembly GCA_966191635.1). GTDB lineage: Bacteria > Pseudomonadota > Gammaproteobacteria > Xanthomonadales > Rhodanobacteraceae > Luteibacter. The sequence continues at coordinate 48,380 of CBIGPO010000007.1, read as the reverse complement.
GAGCATGGCCAGGTTGCCGCCCCACAGCGTGCCCTGGACATCCAGGGCCGGTGCTGCCGGCGTACCCCAGGTGGCGCGGCCTTCGTCGGCGGTCAGCGTGGCCCAGAAGTGTCCCCAGGTCTGCGCATCGAGTTCCGGCGCCCCGAAATCCGGGCCGAGCATCGGCCCCCCGAGGGTCACCAGGCCGCTTCGTGCGAACAGCGCACACTGCAGGGCGGTGAAGTCGCTATGCCCGACAAGGGCAACCGGAGTATCGCCCAGGCGAGCACGCAGTCCGTCGTAGTCGAGCATAGGCAGCAGCGGGTGCGCGCCGTAGCCGCCACGAATGGCCAGGACCACGTCCGGCAGCGGCCCGGATGCATCGGCCAGGGCGTTGATGTCCGCGGCGCGCTCGGCATCGCTTCCCGCAAAGCGCAGTTCGCGGCGCTCCAGCACGTCCTTGCCCTGCACCCTGTGACCGGCCTCTTCCAGCCGCGCAATGCCACGAACCATGGCTTCGGGGTTGTGCGGATAACCGGAAGGAGCGATCAGACGAATATCGTAACTCGGGGTCATCAGCCAGCCTGCTCCACCACTTCCAGGCCGAAGCCCGCGATGCCGACCAGCTTACGCGGAGTGCCGATGACGCGCAGGCGCTTCACCCCCAGGTCCGCGAGGATCTGCGCGCCGAGACCCGTCTGGCGCCATTCCTGGTCATCCTTTGGGGCTGGCATCGGCGCCGCGTCACGCCTGAGACGGGCAAGCAGCGCATCCGGTGTGTCCTCGCCGGAAAGCACCACCAGCACGCCGCGCTGCTCGGCGTCGATCTTGCGCAGGGCCTCGGTGACCGTCTGGCCGAGGTCGTCGCGCTTGAGGTGGAGCACGTCGGAGAGTGTATTGCGCACATGGACGCGGGTCAGTACCGGCTCGCCGTTGGCCACGTCACCGCGAACAAGGGCGAAGTGCAGACCACGACGGATGCCATCGCGATAGGCGACCAGACGGAACGCGCCGAACTCGGTGTCCACGTCTTCCTCATGCACCCGCTCGATCGTCTTCTCGGTTTCGAGGCGGTAGCGGATCAGGTCGGCAATCGTGCCGATCTTCAGGCCATGCTTCGCGGCGAAGATCTCCAGCTCCGGACGCCGCGCCATCGACCCATCGTCGTGAAGGATCTCGATCAGCACCGACGACGGCTGCAGGCCCGCCAGGGTGGCCAGGTCACAGCCCGCTTCGGTGTGGCCAGCGCGACTCAGCACACCGCCCGCCTGCGCCGTCAGGGGGAAGATATGCCCGGGCATGGTGATATCGGCGGGCTTGGCGTCCGGCGCGGCGGCCACCTGGATGGTGCGCGCGCGATCATGGGCGGAAATACCCGTGGTCACCCCTTCCGCCGCTTCGATCGAGACGGTGAAGTTGGTGTGGTACGGCGAATTGTTGTCGCTGACCATCGGCTTGAGGCCGAGCTGGCGCGTGTGCTTCTCGGTGAGCGTGAGGCACAGCAGGCCGCGTGCTTCGCGGACCATGAAGTTGACGTCTTCCGGGCGCACCTTCTCGGCAGCCATGACGATGTCGCCTTCGTTTTCGCGGTCCTCGTCGTCGAGGATGATGACCATGCGGCCCTGGCGAAGCTCTTCGAGGATTTCGGGAATCGTATTGAATGGCATGGGAGGTCCGGGTCAGACGAAGCCGTGCTGCTTCAGGAAGGCCTCGTCGAGGCGCGGGGTGTCGCCACGGGAGAGCAAGCGTTCGATGTAGCGGGCGACCACGTCCACTTCGATGTTCACGCCGTCGCCGGGGCGACGCGCGGCGAACGTCGTATGTTCCACCGTATGGGGGATAAGGTTCACTCCGAAGCGATTGCCGTTCACCTCGTTCACGGTGAGGCTGGTGCCGTCGATGCAGACCGAGCCCTTGTGCGCGATGTAGCGCGCCAGGTCACCCGGCACCTCGAAGGTCCAGCGAAGCGAGCGGCCGTCGGGAACCACGGAAACGACCTTGCCCGCACCGTCCACGTGACCGGATACCAGGTGGCCACCAAGGCGGTCGGCCAGGCGCAGGGCCTTCTCGAGGTTCACGGTGTCACCGGCCTTGTGCTTGCCGAGCGTGGTGTGGGCAAGGGTTTCGTTGGAAACGTCGGCGGCGAAGCTCTTCGCGTCGAAGTCGATCACGGTCAGGCAGACACCGGAGACCGAGATGCTGTCGCCAAGCGCGACATCGGCCATATCGAGCGTGGCGGTGTCGACGACGAGGCGGACGTCCCCGCCACGGGGCTCCAGCCGCGCAATGCGGCCGACGGCCTGGATGATGCCGGTAAACATGTCAGTAGCCTCCCTGCGGGGAGACGGCGACGCAGATCTGGATTTTCATGAAACGTTTCCCGCGGTAATGAGCGAAAAACGCCCCAAGGCGCATGGCGTCGCTCGTCCCTTGGGGGACGTGCGATCGCCGTCTTCTTTCATCCGGACTGTAACCGTCGGCTCCGGCATCGGACCGGATCTGCTGACCTTCCGGCCGAAACCGGAAGCGCTCGCGGGCTCGTTTCCTCGCGGAAACCTACCGCCGGTGGGGAGTTTCGCCCCGCCCTGAAGACGCTGTGGAGGCTGGTTCACCAAGGGGAGCCAGCCGGCGGAGAATAGCATGGGGTCCGGAGCGCGAATTGCAACGGTGAGCCCCTGTGGGAGCCGCTTCAGCGGCGATGGGTGCTTGCCGCGACCTGCCCCGCTGCCGCGGGATCGCCGATGAATCGGCTCCCACAAGGGTCCAGACCAGTCGGGCCTGCAGCCGGGTCAGTCAGCTTCGCAGCACCTGATCCATCACCCAGCTCGTCCGCGCGCCGCTTTCGGCCGTGGAGGGGCAAACGCCCTTCCCGGTCAACTCCGCGACGATCGATTCGATCAGCGGCTGCTGTATGTGCTCGGGGTTGGCGATAAGGATATCTTCCACCCGGCCATCGGCTTCGAGACGAATCGGCCCGTCACCAAAGGTGGCGAAGACCAGACGACCCCGGTCACCGACAATCTCCACGCGATCCTCGCGCCGGTCCGCACAGAAATTCCACAGACCCGTACCCAGCACGCCGGAGCCGAAAGAGAACGCCATGGCCACGGTGTCTTCGGCCGGATAGGCGTCCATCTGGTGCGAGACCATACCGCGCGCGGCGACGATGGGGCCCAACAGATAGTCGAGGATATCGAGCGTGTGGCAACCGATATCCACGAAGATACCACCGCCCGAAAGCTCAGGACGCACGGTCCACGGGAGGTTGGCCGGATCCTGGTAGCGCGCTTCGAAAGGGTGGTGCAGGAGCACGTTGACCAGGCGCGGCACACCGATGGCGCCTTCAGCCAGCAGCGCTGCGACGCGGAGAAAACGCGGCAGCATGCGGCGGTAGTAGGCAACGAACACCGGTACACCGGTCGCCCTGCCCGCCGCGATGATGGCCACGCATTCCGCATGGTCGATCGCCATGGGCTTCTCGACATACACCGGTTTCCGGGCGGCAATCGCCATCAACGCATATTCGCGATGACTCGACGGCGGCGTGGCGATATAGACGGCATCGACGTCCGGGTCGGCGATCAGCGCCGCAGCGTCGTCATACCAGCGCGGTACGCCGTGGCGTTTCGCATAATCACGCGCCTTGTCGCCGTCGCGGCGCATGACCGCCACCAGCGAGGAATCGGGAACCTTCGAGAATGCCGGACCGCTCTTGACCTCGGTCACCGCACCGCAGCCGACGATGCCCCAGCGGACGTGGGTCAGCGCGGTCACGGAGCGGGACGGAGCTGCAGGCGCATGTCGTCGCCGACCTGGCGGCGATCGACGGTTTGCAGCTTCCAGCGCGACGCCATGTCATCCAGTGGCGGGAGGTTGAGCATGGGCCGCCCCGTATGACCCAGCAGGATCGGCGCGATATAGACGAGCAACTCGTCGGCCAGCCCAGCCGCGAGCAACGCGCCGCACAGGACCGGACCTGCCTCGACATGAACTTCGTTGATGTCGTGACATGCCAGCCAGTGAAGGACGGCACGAAGGTCGAGGCCACCACCGTCTTCACGGCGAATGGTCGCGCGACGGACATCGGACAGGTGCGCAGGTACGGCGGCATCCTCCGCATGGAACAGCACCGTGGGCGCGCTGCCGTCAAGCACATGAGCGCCCGGCGGCGTGCGCAGCCGCGTGTCGACAATGGCGCGCAGCGGCGGCACGAAAGCCTCGCCTTCCGGCAACCGCACGGTCAGATGTGGATCGTCGGCGAGCACCGTGCCACTGGCGGAAAGGATCGCGGAAGAACGCGCACGCCAGCGTTGCACGTCCGCGCGCGCGGCCTCGCCGGTGATCCACTTCGACGAGCCGTCGGCGAGCGCGGTACGCCCGTCGAGGCTCATCGCCAGCTTCACCCGCACCCACGGACGTTGCCGTTCGATGCGACTGAAGAAACCGATATTCAGTTCGCGGGCGGCGTCACGCATGAGGCCTACCTGCACGCCGATACCCGCATCGCGCAGCTTCGCGATGCCGGCACCGTCGACCTTGTCGAAGGGGTCTTCGTGCGCGATGACGACACGCCCGACCCCGGCGGCAATCAAGGCGTCCGCGCAAGGCGGCGTCCGGCCATGGTGGGCGCAGGGTTCCAGGGTGACGTAGGCCGTGGCGCCACGCGCAGACTCACCTGCTTCGCGCAACGCGAACACTTCCGCGTGCGGCTCCCCGGCGCGTGGGTGCCAACCCGTGCCGAGCACGGTCTCGCCGCGCGCGATGACGCAACCTACGCGGGGATTCGGTTGGGTGGTGTGCAGGCCACGTCCGGCCAGGCGCAGTGCGTGCGCCATGTGTACATGATCCATGGCGGGGAAGAACGGCCGCGACATGCTCAGCTCTTGCGTCCGCGCCTGGCCGCATCCAGCAGCGGCAGTTGCAGACCTTCGAGCGACGGCAGGTCGCGTTCGAGCTTCTCGATCTCCTCACGGAAGGCGTGGACGTCCTCGAACCGGCGGTACACGGAGGCGAAGCGCACGTAGGCCACCTGGTCGAGCGCCTTCAGCTCACGCATCACCAACTCGCCGACCTGTCGCGACGGTACTTCGCGCTCGCCGCAGCGACGCAGGTCGTTCACCACCGCGCGCACGGCGCCATCCACCGCATCGCTGGACACCGGACGCTTCTGTAACGCGCGCTCGAAACTCACGCGCAGTTTATGTTCGTCGAAAGGCTCGCGACGATCGCCGGATTTGACGATCGCCGGAAGCTTCAGTTCAGCCGTCTCGAACGTGTTGAAACGCTCGCTGCATTGTGGACACTCACGGCGACGCCGCACCGTGCCACCGTCCTCCGTGAGACGGGAGTCGATGACACGGGTGTCTTCATGCTGGCAGAACGGACAATGCATCGATCAGCCGTAAACCGGGAACTTGGCGCACTGAGCAGTCACCTTGTCACGCACAGCCTTGATGACCGTTTCGTCGCCCGGGGCGTCGAGCACGTCGCAGATCCACTGGGTGAGCTCGATCGTGGCCGCTTCGTCGTAACCGCGGGTGGTGATCGCCGGCGTACCGACGCGCAGGCCTGAGGTGACAAACGGCGAACGCGGATCGTTCGGCACGGCGTTCTTGTTCACCGTGATGTGCGCCTTGCCCAGTGCCGCTTCGGCGTCCTTGCCGGTGGCATCGCGACCGATCAGGTCGATCAGCATGAGGTGGTTCTCAGTGCCGCCGGAAACGATCTTGTAGCCGCGCTCGATGAAGGTCTTCGCCATGGCCTTGGCGTTCTTCACCACCTGCGCCTGGTAGGTCTTGAACGAGGGCTCCAGCGCTTCCTTGAAGGCCACCGCCTTGGCCGCGATGACGTGCATCAGCGGGCCACCCTGGATACCCGGGAAGACGATGGACTGCAGCTTCTTCTCCAGCTCTTCGCCGAGCCCCTTGGCAACGATGATGCCGCCGCGCGGACCGCGCAGGGTCTTGTGCGTGGTCGAGGTCACGACATGCGCGTGCTCGATCGGGTTCGGGTACTCGCCCGCGGCAACCAGGCCGGCGATGTGCGCCATGTCGACGAACAGATAAGCACCGACCTTGTCGGCGATCGCACGGAAGCGGCCCCAGTCGAGGATCTGCGAATACGCCGAGAAGCCGGCGACGATCATTTTCGGCTTGTGCTCGACGGCCAGGCGTTCGACTTCGTTGTAGTCGACCAGACCCGATTCCGGGTCGATGCCGTACTGCACGGCATTGAAGATCTTGCCCGAGAGGTTGACCTTGGCACCGTGGGTGAGATGACCGCCGTGGGCCAGGCTCATGCCCAGGATGGTGTCGCCCGGCTGGAGCAGCGCGAAGTACACGGCCTGGTTGGCCTGCGAGCCGGAATGCGGCTGCACATTGGCGTAGTCGGCGCCGAAGAGCTGCTTCAGGCGGTCGATAGCGAGCCGTTCGGCCACGTCCACGTATTCGCAGCCACCGTAGTAGCGCTTGCCCGGGTAACCCTCGGCGTACTTGTTGGTCAGCGACGAGCCCTGGGCTTCCATCACGCGCGGGCTGGCGTAGTTCTCGGAGGCGATCAGCTCGACATGATCTTCCTGGCGACGGGTCTCGTCGGCGATGGCCTTGGCCAGTTCGTCGTCGTAACCGGCGATCGTTGCATCCTTCGGGAACATCTCGACCTCATGGGGGCAGGTGGGGAAACAAGACCGAAAGTGTAGCGCTCACGGGCGTTTGCAGCCACTGCTCCGCGTCTCAGTACCCTCGCGACAGGTTCGACCGCCATACCGGGGCGCATGGCCGTGCACCGTCCAGACCATGACATAGCTGATCGTCATCAGCAGGGGGCATACGCCGGTGGACCCGGTGTATCCGAAACCAGTGAACAGCGGTACGCCGCCGATGCGCAGGACCGATGGCTCGGGATAAGTCCACGAACCCATGGAGGTTTCGTACACGAACACGCCAGGGGAACTACGCCAAGTTCATGCCCGGAGCTTGGGCGCCTGTACGGACATTCCCCTCACGTCGATCGGGCAAATCGGGGGCGTATCGCTTTTCCCTGGAGAAGCCGGCCCCCGGCTTCTCCTTACCCTGACCTCGGCGGACGCCTACAGCCCTCGCTCAACAGGTTGCGTAGGTTCTTAGGTGGGCTCTTGCCCGCCCTCCCCTCCCCGAATGGAAGCACCCATGAAGTTCATGCCCTGCAAACTCGCCCTCTCCGTCGGACTGGCCCTCGCCATCTGGCAGCCGGCCGCATTCGCCCAGTCGTCCCCGGCGACCCTGTTCGACGAGCATGTCGCCGCCGGATTGCCTCAGGCATTCTCACTACCCCGCCTGGACGACGACGAACGGGGCGCGGGGGTCGACGAGGTTGTGATCGAGGAGAGGCTCGATACGGACGTGGTCTATCCCGATGGTAGTCACGCGACGACCTATACCGGCACGGCAAACGGGCGAGAAGCCACGTTTACCCGCATCGGCGACGAACTCAGCGTATCGGTGTTCGACGAACAGGCCGCCCTCCCGGCAGCGATGCAGCGAGTCCGCCGCGCCATCCAGCCAGAAGCCGACGACGCCATCGACGTGCCGCCAGCGCTCTCCGCTGTCACCTCGTCGCGCCTGACCGCTACCGCCCCACCGCGCGAACTCCAGTTCTGGATTTTCCTGCACGACCTGTCCGGCGAATCCAACTACGCGAAGTTCCACAATTGGTACATCGCCTGGTGGGTGCGCGACATGGAGCGCACGGTCAAGCCCGGGATTCCGGTGAAAGTGATCATCAAAGACCACATTCCCGGGGTAACCGATTTCGACTATCACCAGGGCACGTCCGTCGAAGCGTTGGCCGGATTCAGGACCATCGCCACCGACTACCTCTGGAGCATCGGCTCCGTGCCGTCGCAACTCACGAAGACCATGCTCTTCGTCGACGAGCGGTCAGCGAACTGGAGCGGTGCGTATGGTGTAGCGATTCCACGTAATACGGTAGCGATGGCCAGCGGCACCGGACCGCGACACATCATCGCCCATGAATTCGGCCACACGCTGGATGCGAGGCACGAGCATGCGCAGACCCGCTTCCCCTGTGTGACCAACATGAGCGGCTACACAGTCGGCCTGTATAGCTGCCGGATCTATTCCGGCCTTAACGACGAGCTGATTCGGGGGCACGTGCGGGAAATGGTACGACTCGAACTCGGCGAGTAAGCGCGTGGTCTAGGGTAATTCCTGTTTTGCATGTGGCTTTCGCGCGACGTCCGTAAGGGCACGAAAAAAAGGAGTTCGGTGACGTTAACGTTGCCGACCTCCCTCGCCATCCAACAGAACGAACCGAATGAAGACACATGCTGCCCTCTCCACTTTCATCGCCATAGCGCTTTCAGCTACCGCCGCCAACGCATCGACGTGGGACGCCTCCGCTTCACTGGGCCTATTCGAGGAAAAGATCGCCCACGGCTTACCCCAACCAGCCTTTCAGATTGACGCGTCGGACGAAGCGGGTGTCGTGACAAACGCCCGCCTTGCCGTCGAATCGAAGCTCGACACCCCTGTCGAACTCCCCGACGGAAGCGTGATGACAACCTACATCGGCTCCTGGAACGGCATGCCCGCAACCATCTCGCGCGGCGACGGCCAACTCCTTGTCGATACCGACGCACGCCTCGATGTCGATGCACCGGCCCGTGCGGTGGCCAACTTCGACTTGGCCATCGGGACCGCCTTGCCCGCACACGTCCATCTCGGTGAACCGGTCATCGCGACCGTCCATGTCGCGGACGACAACGACGACCTCATCGTGTCCGGCGAACTGGGTGGCGACATCACGTTTGTCGACGGCAGCCACGGTCGGATGTACGACGCAACGTGGCATGGGGTGCCGGTTGTCGCCACGCGCTCGGGCAACCATCTCGACATCACGTCGCGGTCGCCGGCTGGCATCGATATCACCGGCTTTACCGCCGGAAGCGGCCATATCGAGCACGAGAACCTCCCTGAAGGAAACGCTCCAGGCGATGCATTGATGCCCCCGGAAGCGGCGACAGCCTCTCGATCACGCGTCAGGCGGAGTTCCAAGACGGAACTCGTGCCAAACCGGCTCACGTTCCACCTGATGCTCCACGACGACGTGAGCCACATGTCCTCGCAACACATCCACGCCGGTTACGTCGCATGGTGGCTGGCCGACCTCCAACGAAATATCGTTTCCCGAGAGAAAGTCGACGTTCTCTACAGCCAGGGGATTCGCGACGTCACCGACGTGCGATACCAGTACATCGGATCGCTGCACGACTGGTCGGACGCGATCCGCACCTTTGCGTACGAGAACCGTATCCCGCGTACGTACAAGCACAAGTTCCTGCTCATCGTTAAAGGCATGCCCGAGCCCGAGCGTCACGGACGGTCCTGGCAGAAGGGCAACGACGGCATAGCGTCAATCGGCGGCAGGTACCCCGAGGTGGCCCATCAGCTCGGACACCTGCTCGGCGCAACGCATGCCAATGCCGAAGTGCGTTTCGGCGGGTGGTGGTGTGAGACCAACATGTATACGCCCAGCCTGGTCCTTCGCTCCAACTGCTACGGGTACTCGACGGCGAACATGCGCGCGATCAACGACTACATCAGGACCGGCGAGGGCTTCATCGCCGACAACCGCTGGTCCGAGGACTGACGACCGTACGGACGGGCGCCGTTCGCTGAGATACGACTTCGAGGGAGATGTCGAGCATTTCGGCGAAGCGGCGCCGCCCATGCCACTGGCGGACCCAATCGCGCCGCTTGAAATCCGGATTTTCCTGCACGACGAGCTGCGCTCGCCCCAGACGCAGAGCATTCATGCCGGCTACGTCGCATGGTGGTTGCGTGATATGGAAGCCACAATTCTTCCCCCTGACATGTCGATCAACGTCATCTACCTGCAGGCGTGTCCCGGCGATTTCATTCAGTCAACCATTTTTCTTAGCGAGCGCAGGTCCGGACCGTGCCGCATATACGAGCGCATGGCACGCCGATTGGCCGCGCTGTACTCCATGCAGTCGCTTCGCGTACTGCTGGTGGTCGGAAACATGTTGGTTTCGCAGCCCCACCACCAGCCGCTGGTTTCGGCTTGTTCATGCGTTGCGCCCAACAGATGCCCGATCTCGTGGGCCACGATTCGCTTACGCCCGGCGATGGACGCAATAGCTTCGTTGCCTCCCTCGTAGGCCACTCCCGTCGTGCCCGGCATCGGGAGACCGGCCGTGAGCAGGACAAATTTTTTCTTGTAGCTTCGATCCATGCCGAAATCGTAGCGCCGATCAAGCAACCTCAGGGCACGTTCGAACGTATCGAGTGAGCTGGCGTCCCCATACGCTACCGAAGTGAGGCCCGACATCCGTTCCACATAGCTAACACGCACGGGTTCGACCGGCAGCACGCGACGCGAAAGATCGGCGAGCCACCACGCCACGTAGCTGGCGTGCAGGTCCTGGGCGGTGCGATCAACCACGTCGTCGTGCTTCAGGAAGTAGAAGTGAAGGCTGTAGGCACCGGGAACCTCGACGTGGCCAGGCGCTACCGAACGACGACGCCGGAGGGACGTCTGGCCCGGGGCAGCGACGGAATCCACCCGCCCCGTGGCGGCCGTTGGCTTATCGAAGGACGTGACCTCGATGTGGCCGTTATGCATGACCGTGGCATCCAGGTAGGTACCCCACCGCGTGAAGACGGCGGCCTCGCCTTGGAGCAGACCGCTGTACATCGTGCCCGAAACATCGCCCGGGAAGTCCATTTCGATGTTCAGGCGCCGCTCGACCTCGAAATCGGCCGCGGAGCGCACCGGACGGAGACGTTCCTCCGGGAAGGCATTGTCTGTCAGGGACAGGCGAGCCACGGCCGCATCGAAGCGGTCGACTACGTCCGAAGCGGCACTCGCGGCGACGGAAGGAGGTGCGAGGACGAGAAGCAAGGCGGCGAGGCGGGAGGTCGAAGTCATGGGGGCAACGCTCCAGAACGAGGGTCGCATAGTCTGCAAGCCGGGTTCCCCAACCGTCTGCGGGCGGCCGCCCCGTCCTGACCGGGAACATCCCGACGATTCTCGCCCGAGATGACGGTGTACGGCGTAAGAGTTCCAGCCTGCGCCAACGCCCCAACACCCGAAGTCGCTATAATCGGGGTTTGCCCACCCGGCGCGCATCGGCCCCGGGGGCGCGGCTTTGGCATACGGAGCATCCATGCAGTACATCTACACCATGAACGGGGTGAGCAAGATCGTCCCCCCGAAGCGCCAGATCATCAAGGACATCTCCCTGTCCTTCTTCCCTGGCGCCAAGATCGGTCTGTTGGGCATCAACGGCTCGGGCAAGTCGACGGTGCTGCGGATCATGGCCGGCGTCGACACCGACTTCCAGGGTGAGGCGCGCGCCAATCCGGGCACCAAGATCGGCTACCTCGCACAGGAACCGGACCTCGATCCGGAGAAGACCGTCCGCGAAGCGGTCGAAGAAGGCGTCTCCGAGATCCTCGACGCCCAAAAGCGCCTGGAAGAGGTCTATGCCGCCTACGCCGAAGAAGGCGCCGACTTCGACAAGCTTGCCAAGGAACAGGAAGCCCTTGAGGGCATCCTCGCCGCGAACGACGCGCATGCACTCGAGCGCCAGCTCGAAGTCGCCGCCGACGCGCTGCGCCTGCCGCCGTGGGATGCGAAGATCGGACCGCTTTCCGGTGGTGAGAAGCGCCGCGTGGCGCTATGCCGCCTGCTGCTGTCCAAGCCCGATATGCTCCTGCTCGACGAGCCGACCAACCATCTGGATGCCGAGTCGGTCGACTGGCTGGAAACCTTCCTGCACGACTACCCCGGCACCGTCGTGGCGGTCACGCACGATCGCTACTTCCTCGACAACGCCGCCGAGTGGATCCTCGAGCTCGATCGTGGCCGCGGCATCCCCTGGAAGGGCAACTACACCGAGTGGCTCGAACAGAAGGGCGAGCGCCTAGCGCAGGAAGCCAACCAGGAAAAGTCGCGCCAGAAGGCACTCAAGAAAGAACTTGAATGGGTACGCACGGCAGCCAAGGGTCGCCAGTCGAAGGGCAAGGCGCGCCTCAACCGCTTCGAGGAACTGAACTCGGTCGAGTACCAGCGCCGCAACGAAACCAACGAGATCTTCATTCCGCCGGGCGAGCGCCTCGGCCAGGAAGTCATCGAGTTCAAGAATGTCACCAAGTCGTTCGGTGACCGCGTGCTGATCGAAGACCTTTCGTTCAAGGTCCCGCCGGGTGCCATCGTCGGCATCATCGGCCCGAACGGCGCCGGCAAGTCCACGCTCATGAAGATGATCATGCAGCAGGAGACGCCGGACTCGGGCGAAGTCAAGCATGGCCACACGGTCAAGCTGGCCTACGTCGACCAGTCGCGCGACGCGCTCGACCCGAAGAACAACGTCTGGCAGGAAGTGTCGGGCGGTTCGGACATCCTGCAGATCGGCACCTTCGAGATCCAGTCGCGCGCCTACATCGGCCGCTTCAACTTCAAGGGCACCGACCAGCAGAAGATCGTCGGCAGCCTGTCCGGTGGCGAACGTGGCCGCCTGCACATGGCCAAGACCCTGCTCCAGGGCGGCAACGTGCTACTGCTCGATGAGCCGTCCAACGATCTGGACGTCGAAACGCTGCGCGCGCTCGAGGACGCCCTGCTCGAGTTCCCGGGTTGCGCGATGGTCATCTCGCATGACCGTTGGTTCCTCGACCGCATCGCCACGCACATCATCTCGTTCGAAGGCGACTCCCACGTCGAGTTCTTCCCGGGCAACTACAACGAATACGAAGCTGACAAGAAGCGTCGCCTCGGCGACGATGCCGGCCCGAAGCGCGTGAAATACAAGAAGCTGGTCTGATAAGACCCGCAGGTAAGGAAATGTAGGAGCCGATTCATCGGCGAATAAGGTACATGTGGGAGCCGGTTCATCGGCGAAAAGCCAACGGAGCGGTGAAGCCAGAAGGCCAATCGCCGCTGAAGCGGCTCCCACAACAGACACGCCTCCAGACCCCACCGACAAAGCGAAGCCGCCCATGAACTTCATGACCGCCCTGAAGGACGCCTGGCGTCGCAACGACTCCCTGGTCTGCATCGGACTCGACCCCGAGCCCGGCCGCCTCCCCGCCGGCCTTTCCGGCACCGAAGGCATTTTCACTTTCTGCCGCGACATCGTGGATGCCACGGCCGGCCTGGCCTGCGCCTACAAGCCCCAGATCGCCCACTTCGCCGCGCAGCGGGCGGAGGGGGTCCTGGAACGGCTGATCGCGCACATCCATGACAAGCAACCTGGCATCCCGGTGATCCTGGACGCCAAGCGTGGCGATATCGGCTCCACGGCCAGGCACTACGCCGCTGAGGCGTTCGAGCGGTACGCCGCCGACGCAGTGACCCTCAACCCCTATCTGGGTCGTGACTCCATCGAACCCTTCCTGGAGCGGGCCGACAAAGGCGTGATTCTGCTCTGCCGCACATCCAATCCAGGCGGCGCGGACTTCCAGGCGCTCGATTGTGGCGGGCAGCCGCTCTACATCCGGGTGGCGGAAACGATTGCCCGGGATTGGAACGGAAACGGCAACTGTGTGCTGGTGACAGGTGCAACCTGGCCGGAAGAGCTTGGCCGGGTTCGCGCAGTCGTCGGCGACATGCCCTTGCTGGTCCCGGGCATCGGGGCACAGGGTGGAGACATCGAGGCCGTCATGAGCCAGGGGCGGACCGCCGACGGCACCGGCCTGATGATTTCTTCCTCGCGCGCCATCCTTTACGCTAGCAGCGGCCCGGACTTCGCGGTCGTAGCACATCGGGCAGCCGATGAAATGAGAAAATCGGTCAACTTGTTCCGTTAGTTGCCGACGAAACAAAAAACAGTCGCAAATTGCACGACTTGGCAACTGCAAAAGGCTTACGCTGTCTGTCCGGGCTATCCAACAATACCGGGTCTTGAAGCGCCAAAGCGTTCAACCGGAGTTGTCATGCCACCTATCAACCGAGGTTTTTCCCAACGCCTGCATGTCGCGCTGGACATGGCTGGTGTGAAGAAAGGCCGAGGCCGCATCACCCAGCTGGCCGATCTGTTCGACGTCAGCCGGGAAACCGCCCGCAAGTGGTTGAGTGATCTCGGCCTGCCCGAGCTGGAACGCCAGATCGACATGGCGACGCGGTTCGGTGTGAATTTCGAGTGGCTCGCCACCGGCCGCGGTGCGCCCAACGGCGCCACGGGCGTGCGCGAAAGCCCTGCGCTGTACCGTGCGGACTCACGGGAGCAACTGCGCCTGGTGGGGCTGGTCAGCCGCCTGCCCAAGGAGCGCCGCAAGGCCCTTCTGGTCATTGTCGAGGCCCTGGCTGAGGCCGAATAGCCTGGTCATCCGGGCATCCGGGCACCTACGAACTCCTCAATCGTCGCCGACATCCATACCCGGGAAGAGCACGTCGGTGTATCCGAACTTCCCGAAATCGGTGATTCGCGAGGGGTAAAGGCGCCCGATCAGGTGGTCGCACTCATGCTGCACCACCCGGGCATGAAAGCCTTCGGCCGTGCGGTCGATCGCCTCGCCTTTCGGGCCGACCCCCTGATAGCGAATCAATGAGTAGCGGTTGACCGCTCCCCGGAGTCCGGGAACGGAGAGGCAGCCCTCCCACCCCTCTTCCATGTCCTGCGACAGCGGGGTAATCACCGGATTGAGCAGAATGGTCTCGGGCACCGGCGGCGCATCCGGATAGCGCTCGCTACTGTCAAAACCGAAAATGACCAACTGCAGGTCCACACCGATCTGCGGCGCGGCCAGGCCCACGCCACCGGCATGGTTCATCGTGTCGAACATGTCGGCGATGAGGGCTTCCAGCTCGGCGCTGCCGATCATGGCGTCGGGGACAGGAGGTGCGATGCGCAACAGGCGCTCGTCGCCCATTTTCAGAATCTCGTGGATCATCGTTATCGCCAGGGGAGTGGGGATAGGTTGAGCATACGACGCCCGCTGACCATTCGACCAATGGCTAATACGCCATGCCCTCGCCACGCATTGACCCCCGTGAGCGGGGAGACGACCCTTGTGGCATCCGCGAGGGGAGTCGAAGACCATGCACAGCGCCATTCCGAAACCGAGTCCTGCAGGGAAGATCCTGTGGGCCGCCATCGCCATCGTAGGCGCCTGGTGCCTGGGCGTCGTCGCCCTGCGACGAGATGAACCCATCAATGCCATCTGGCTGGTGACCGCGTCCATCGCGGTGTTTCTCATTGGCTACCGCTTCTACAGTCGCCTGATCGCCACCGGCGTGCTCCAGCTCGATCCGTCCCGCGCCACGCCGGCCGTGCTGCGTAATGACGGCCTGGACTACGTCCCCACCGACCGATGGGTGGTCTTCGGCCATCACTTCGCCGCCATCGCCGGTGCGGGCCCCCTGGTCGGCCCGGTCCTCGCGGCGCAGATGGGCTACCTGCCCGGCACGCTCTGGATCCTCGTCGGCGTGGTGTTTGCCGGGGCAGTCCAGGACTTCATGATTCTTGGCCTCTCGCTCCGCCGTGACGGGCGCTCGCTCGGCCACATGCTGCGTGAGGAGCTCGGTGAGGTGCCGGGCGTCATCGCCATGGTGGGTGTCCTGGTGCTGATGATGATCGTGCTCGCCGTCCTGGCCCTCGTCGTGGTCAAGGCGCTCACACACAGCCCCTGGGGCACGTTCACCGTCGCCGCTACCATCCCCATCGCGCTGCTGATGGGGGTGTACCTGCGCTACATACGCCCCGGCCGCATTCTCGAGGTATCCATCATCGGGTTGATCCTGCTGCTGGCCTCGATCTGGTACGGCAAGACCGTCAACGACACCCCGGCGATGGCGGCACTGTTCGACTTCGACGCGAAGTCGCTGGCCTGGCTGCTGATCGGCTATGGCTTCTTCGCCTCCGTGCTACCGGTGTGGCTGCTGCTGGCGCCACGCGACTATCTGTCCACCTTCCTGAAGATCGGCACGATTGCCCTGCTCGCCCTGGCCATCTTCCTGGCCGCGCCGACCCTGCAGATGCCCGCCGTCACCAAGTTCATCGATGGCAGTGGCCCGGTCTTCTCCGGCAACCTGTTCCCCTTCCTGTTCATCACCATCGCCTGTGGCGCGGTCTCCGGCTGGCACTCGATCATCGCCTCCGGCACCACGCCCAAGCTGCTCGCCAACGAGGGCGAGGCGCGCATGGTCGGTTACGGCGGCATGCTAATGGAGGCCTTCGTCGCCATCATGGCGCTGATCGCCGCATCGTCCCTGCACCCCGGCGTGTACTTCGCGATGAACTCGCCCGGCGCACTCGTCGGCACTACCGTCGAACAGGCCGCACAAACGATCAGCACCTGGGGCTTCGTGGTCACCCCGCAGGAACTGACCGAGACAGCGAAGAACATCGGCGAAGGCACCATCCTCGGCCGCGCCGGCGGTGCCCCGACCCTGGCGGTCGGCATGGCGCAGCTGCTCCACGGCATCCTGCCCGGCGAAGGCATGATGGCCATGTGGTACCACTACGCGATCCTCTTCGAAGCGCTATTCATCCTGACCACGGTAGACGCCGGCACACGCGTCGGTCGTTTCATGATCCAGGAGCTGGCGGGCATGGCTTATGCGCCGCTGAAGAAGACCGAGTCGTGGGTGAGCAACATCATCGCCACCGTGATCTGCGTCGGCCTGTGGGGCTACTTCCTTTACCAGGGCGCCGTGGATCCCCTGGGCGGCATCAACACCTTGTGGCCACTGTTCGGCATCGCCAACCAGATGCTCGCCGCGATCGCCCTGATGCTAGCCACCCTGGTCACCGTGAAACTCAAGCGCGAGCGCTATGTGCTCGTGCCTGGCATACCCGCCGCATGGCTGGTCATTTGCACGCTCACCGCCGCCTGGCAAAAACTGTTCGACGACAAGATCAGTTTCACCGCCGCCGCGCAGAAATACGCCGACGCCATGGCCTCGGGCAAGCTGCTCGCGCCGGCCAAGACGGCTGAGGAAATGCAGCGCATCGTCACCAACAACCGTGTCGACATGGCCCTCACCGGACTGTTCATGCTGCTGGTGCTGACCATGCTGTTCTTCTCGCTCCGCGCCATCGTCCGCGCCTGGCGCGCCAATCATCCGACCGCGCACGAAGAACCATACGTCGCGCTGTCGAGTGTCACCTCGTGAGGACGTCGCCATGAACGCAAATGCACAGGCGGCCCCGCGTGCGCTTTGGAAGTGGGCGGTGCAAACCGCCCGCCTCTGCTGCGGCGTACCGGACTACGACGTCTACGTAAAGCACCTGCGTGAGCATCATCCTGAGCGGAAAATACCGAGCTATGGGGAGTTTTTTCGCGAGCGGCAAGAGGCCAGGTATCGGGGCACGGGTGGGCGCTGTTGTTGACGGTCCTGGAACGTGTAGCTTCATGCCGATTCATCGCATGACGTAACGCGCGTATCGCCTACCATTCCACACGGCCGCTTCTACGGTCGTCGATCAAGGAAGAGAATGGAAATGCGAATTGCCTTGGCCGCAGCGTGGGTCGTCGCACTCGGTGCACACCCCGCGGCATCGGCTCAAGCCGTCATGGAAACATTTGACAGTCTCGCGGCGCAGACGATCGAACCAGGTTACCCGTTGCTTCTCGAGCACTTCCATGTAGAGATTCCCGGCCTGAGCTCCGCTGAAATACGCGCCGTCCCCGAGGACGATGCCATCGCGTCGGGCATGGCGCTGGGCACTTCGACGGGCCACTCGGGCGCATCGCTATTTCTCTACTTCAAGAAGCCATGGCAACGTGTGGACATCACGTTCGTCGTGCCGCCGTCGGAGCTCAATTATCAGACCGTCGCCTTCCTCTACGGCAATGCAGAAAAACCTTATGCATTCAGTATGTGGCACACGACGACAGGGCACCGTGTCCGCGTGTCGTTGAGCCAGCCGGAGGGGACGCCTTTCTACAGCCTGTTCCTGCGCTTGCAGAAAGGCGCTCTGGTCGACAACGTCGAACTGCGCTAGGTGATCGCAAAAGACCCCTAGCTACGCTTGCCCTTGCGCATGTTAGCCCGCGAGTCCGCGATCATCATACGCATGGCGGTGGCGGCTTCGTTAGGGCGGCGGCGGCGGATCGCTTCGTAGACGGCGCGATGCTGCGGCAGCGAATACTTGAAGTTCTTCGCCGTACGCGCCGACATGACGAAGAACGTGGCCAGGGCGGTTTCAACCACCGAGAACAGCGAGCTGAGGAGTTCGTTGTTGGTGGCGACCAGGACGGCATCGTGAAAACGCAGGTCGGCATCCGCCCAGGCGTCACGATCGGGGGCGTTTTCCATGGCGTCCAGCGCCACGCCGATCAGCTGCAGCTGATCGGGCGTGCGGCGACGGGCCGCTGCCATCACTGCGGCCGGCTCGATGATCTCGCGCATTTCGACCAGCTTCTCGACGAAGTCTTCCGTCGGCATCGCCGCACAACGCCAGGACAGCACGTCCGCGTCGAGGTGGTTCCAGAAAGCGGGATCGCGCACGCGCATGCCGGTCTTCTGCCGGGTCTCGATCAGACCCTTGGCCGCGAGCACCTTCAACGCTTCGCGCAGGACGGTACGGCTGACCGACATCTGCTCGGCCAACTGTGACTCGCCCGGCAGCGGTTCGCCCGGGTGCAGTACACCACTGACGATGGACTCGCCGATTTCTTCGATAACGCGCGCGTGCAGGTTACGCGCTCCCCCTGCTTTCAAAGCCATGGACGTTCCAGCACCTGACGAAACGGGACACTCATCCTAGCCGACTTGCGCTCCGGGACGATGACGCACCGCAACTTGTCATTTGTCTGACAAATATGATCTTGTCGGGAGATTGCTGGCAACCGGAGTGAATGATGAGAAAGTTCCTAACGGGTTTGACTACAGCGATCCTGCTTGGCACTACGGCGGCCGCCTCGGCCGGTGAAGCCTCGAAGGCGTCATTCGGCACAACACCGGACGGCAAGGACGTGACGCTTGTCACGCTGACCAACGGTCACGGCGTCACCGCCAAGGTTCTCTCGCTCGGCGCGGCGCTCTACGCGCTCGACGTGCCGGACAAAAACGGCAAGCCCGGCGACATCGTGCTCGGCTACCCGGACCTGAAAGGCACCTTCGCCATGCCCCAGTACTTCGGCGACACCGTAGGCCGATACGCCAACCGCATCGCCAAGGGCAAGTTCACCCTCGACGGCAAGCAGTACAACGTGCCCGTCAACAACGGGCCCAACTCGCTGCACGGCGGCAAGGTCGGCTTCGACAAGGTGATCTGGAATGTCGACAAGGTCGAGTCCGGAGCTAAACCCAGCGTCACCCTCACCTATGTGAGCCCGGACGGCGACCAGGGTTATCCCGGCAAACTCACGGCCACCGCCACCTACTCGCTCGATGACAAGAACGAGCTGACCATCGAGTACACGGCAACCACGGATGCCCCGACCATCGTCAACATCACCAACCATACGTACTGGAACCTCGCGGGCGAGGGCTCCGGCAGCGTGATGGACCAGCGCCTGATGATCGCTGGCGACGCTTACCTGCCTACCGACGCCACCGCGATTCCCACCGGCGAAGTTCGCCAGGTGGCGGGCACGGACTTCGACTTCCGCAAAGCCAAACCGATCGGCAAGGATGTCCGTGATGCCAAGGAAGAGCAGATCGTTTTCGGCCGTGGCTACGACCACAACTGGGTGATTTCGCGGAAGGAAGCGGCGCAGCCACGTGAGGTTGCCCGGGTCAGCGATCCGAAGTCAGGGCGCGTGCTCTCGCTCTGGTCCGCCCAGCCCGGCCTGCAGTTCTATTCGGGCAACTTCCTCGACGGCACCACGTCGGGCAAGTCGGGAGGCGTCTATCGCCAGGGTGATGCCTTCGCGCTGGAACCGCAGATCTTCCCGGATACGCCGAACCACCCGGACTTCGGTTCGGCGCGGCTGGAACCGGGCAAGACCTACCGCAACGTCATGACGTACAAGTTCTCGGTGGACAAAGGCACGAAGTAACGCGCCCGGCTCACACCTCGTGATGCAGCGCTTCCGCCGGTTTCTTCCGGCGGAGGCGCGGCGCCAGCTCCACCATGTACATCGCGGCGAGCACGAGTGCGCCGCCGCCGACCATGCGCGTGGTGAGTACGTCCACGCCAAGCAGCACGGCAAAACCCGCGGCGAATACCGGCTCGGTGGTCATCACGATGGCAGCGCGCGTGGCCGGCATATGGGCCTGCGCCCAGGTCTGCACCAGCATGGCGAATGCGCCGGCGACCAGCGCCATGTAGAGCACGGCAACCCAGGCCTTGGTGTCCGGCGGCAGCGCCGGACCGTGGTGCGGCCATGTCGCCAGCAGGCAGACGGTGGCAATACCGACCATCTGCACGGCGGACATGCCAAACGCCTCGCCAGGCTTCGACCAATGGCCGAGTCCGACAATGTGCAGGGCATAGAGCGCGGCCGAGGCGAGCGTGAGCAAGACGCCGAGATCGATCTCGAAGCCATTCAGTGCCAGCACGCCCAGGCCCACCATGGCCAGACCGACAGCGAGCCACGTGCTGACCGGCATGCGCTGGCGAAAGATCAGCAACGCAAGGATCGGTGTAATCACCACGTACATCCCGGTGACGAAGCCACTGACACTCGGCGACGTACGCGCGAGACCCTCCGTCTGCAGCCACTGCGCGAACCCGTAGAGCACGCCCAGCGCCAGGCCACGCACGAGCTGCGCACGACTCAGGCGCCACACGGGGCGGGCGAACAGGATCAGCATCGTCGCGGCGGCGATGACGAAGCGCACCGCAAGGAAATCGGTTACCGACATGCGGCCGACCACGTCCTTGATCAGGACGAAGGTGGATCCCCAGATGGCGGTGACCGCGAGCAGGCCGAGCGTGGCGAGTCCGCTGTTGCGCGAGGACGCGCCACTCACCGGCGGCGGCGCCGCGCGAGCTGGCCCGGAATCTTCAGGACGAAATGCGTCCAGATGCCCGACCAGACCACGGCGCGCAATAGCGCGTTACGTGCGGCGGGGTCGTGGCGACGGAACCACAGGTACATGCTGCGATGCTTGTGCCGGCTGACGAAGACCGGCCGATGCCGGCTCGAACCGCCCTTCCCGTGCAACACACGCACGTCGCCGGCCAGCACGACGCGATAACCACCGTCGCGGGCGCGTCGGCAGAGGTCCATGTCTTCGCAATGCAGGAAAAAGGTTTCGTCGAAACCGCCCAGCCGATCGAACACGGCGCGTGGCATCAGCAGGATGGCACCGGAGACGATCTCGACCTCC
The DNA here is from genome assembly GCA_966191635.1 of uncultured Luteibacter sp. Lineage (GTDB taxonomy): Bacteria > Pseudomonadota > Gammaproteobacteria > Xanthomonadales > Rhodanobacteraceae > Luteibacter. The sequence goes on along the minus strand of CBIGPO010000007.1, from coordinate 27,152 downwards.
TCGGCGCCGTTCGGGATGGGTCCGTTGATGTCGATGCCATTGTCACCCGTCTTTCCGAGCAAGGTGTTCAACGAACGACGCAGCAGCGGATCGCGCCGGCGCGACGCGGCGTCGGGATGGCCGGCGCTGTCGCAGACCACGGCTCCGACGATACCCGTATGGACGTCCATGTGCGCGGCCATCCGGGCAATGGTGTCCGGCTCGACGAGGCAATCCGGGTTGAGCACGAGCAGGCGATCGCCATGCGCCTGTGCCGCGCCGCGATTCACCGCCGGCCCGAAGCCGAGGTTTGCCCGGTTGTAGACCAGGCGAACCCGGTCGTCCTCGGCGTAGGCGCGATCGAGCGCTTCGGGAATGCCATCGGTCGAACCGTTGTCGACGACGATGACCTCGACGGGCACGTCGCTGGCGAGTGCGTGATCCACGCACTCGCGCGTAAACGGCCCGCTGTCAGCGAGCACGATGACGATGCTGGTGAGTTCTCCGCTCATCCCACCCAGACGCGCGCATTGCGGAACATGCGCATCCACGGTGAATCCTCGCCCCAGTTCTCCGGGTGCCAGCTCATCTGCGCCGTACGGAACACGCGCTCCGGGTGCGGCATCATGATCGTGACGCGGCCATCGGCGGCGGTGAATGCAGCCAGGCCACCCGGCGAGCCATTCGGGTTGAGCGGGTAGCTCTCCGTCGGCTTGCCGCGGTTGTCGACGAAACGCGCCGAGCCGTGACTCTTCGAGGGGCTGCATATGTTCGGAAAGTACACCCGACCCTCACCATGTGCCACGGCGACGGGGATGCGCGAACCGGTCATGCCGCGGAAGAACACGCTGGCGGAATCCAGGATCTCGAGCGTCGCCAGGCGCGCTTCGTACTGCTCCGACTGGTTGCGCAGGAACTGCGGCCAGTGCTTCGCGTCCGGAATGATGTCCTTCAGCTGCGACATCATCTGGCAGCCGTTGCACACGCCCAGGGCGAACTTGGAACCGTCCTCGAAGAAGCGTGCGAACTGCTCGCGCAGTGCGTCGTTATACAGGATGGACGTGGCCCAGCCGCGACCGGCACCGAGCACATCACCGTAGGAGAAGCCACCGCAGGCAGCGAAGCCACGGAAGTCCTTCAGGTGGTGGCGACCGCTGGCGAGGTCGGACATGTGTACGTCCACCGCGTCGAAGCCGGCACGGCTGAACGCTGCCGCCATCTCGACCTGGCCGTTGACGCCCTGCTCGCGCAGGATCGCCACGCGCGGACGCACGCCAGTGTTGATGTAGGGCGCCGCGATGTCCTCAGCCGGATCGAAAGTGAGCTTCGGCGAAATACCCGGATCGGCATCATCGAGGCGCCAGTCGCTTTCCTGATCCGCGCTCTGCGGGTTGTCGCGCAGGCGCTGCATGGCGGAGCTGGTTTCGTTCCACGCGCGGAACAGCTCGGTGAAGTTCCACTTGAACGCCGTCTCGCCGTTGAGGTGGAGCTTGATGCCGAGCTTTTCCTTCGGACGACCGACATGGTGAGTCATGCCGGCGAGGTTGTACTTGACCAGCAACTGCTCGAAGGCCTCGCGGTTGGCCGCGGCAATCTGTACGACAGCGCCAAGCTCTTCGTTGAACAAGGCACGCAGCGTCGCTTCGGCCCAGCCATCCAGACGCAGCTCGAGGCCGCAGCGGCCGGCGAACGCCATTTCCAGCAGGGTGACAATGGCGCCGCCGTCGGAACGGTCGTGGTAAGCGAGCAGCAGACCCGATGCGTTCGCTTCCTGGACGAGTTCGAACATCGCACGCAGGCGTTTCGGGTCGTCCAGATCCGGCGGCACACCGCCGGCACGGTTGAACACCTGGGTGAGCGCCGAACCGCCGAGACGATCGCGGCCGGCACCCAGATCGATCAGCCAGAGTTCGCTGTCGCCGCGGTCAAGCTTGATCTGCGGCGTGAGTGTGCGGCGGACGTCGTCCACGCGGGCGAAGCCGGTGATCACGAGAGAAACCGGTGAAACCGTCTTTTGCGCCTTGCCGGTGTCATCCGTCCACACGGTCTGCATGGACAGCGAGTCCTTGCCCACCGGGATCGAGATATCGAGCGTCGGGCACAGCTCCATGCCGACGGCCTTGACTGCGTCGAACAGCGCGGCGTCTTCGCCGGTATGGTTCACGGCGGCCATCCAGTTCGCGGACAGGCGCACTTCGTCGAGCTTGAGCGAGGCGGCAGCCATGTTGGTGATGGCTTCACCCACCGCCATGCGCGCGGCATCGGCGCTGTTGAGCAAGGCTATCGGCGCACGCTCGGCCATGGCCATGGCTTCGCCGGTGTAGCCGTCGAAGTCGGTCATGGTCACAGCAACGTCGGCCACGGGCACCTGCCATGGACCGACCATCGGGTCGCGCGCATTGAGGCCACCGACGGTGCGGTCACCGATGGTGATGAGGAAGTTTTTGCTACCGACAACCGGCAGGCGCAGAACACGCATCAGCGCCTCGTCCATGCCGATGCCGGTGAGGTCGGCCACCAGATCGACGCGCGGCTTCACGCGCACGGCATCGCGATGCATGCGCGGCGGCTTGCCGAACAGCACGTCCATGCCGAGGTCGATCACGGTGAGGTCGCGACGCGGATCCTTGACGATAAGGCGCGCTTCCGCGGTAGCGTCGCCGACGACGGCATACGGGCAGCGCTCGCGAGCGCAGAAAGCCTCGAACAGGGGAAGGTCTTCCGCACCGATCGCCAGCACGTAGCGCTCCTGCGATTCGTTACTCCAGACCTGCATGGGCGACAAGGTGGGGTCATCGCACGGCAGTGCGGAGAGATCGATGATGCCGCCGACACCGGCGTCATTGAGGATCTCGGGAATCGCATTGGAAACGCCGCCAGCGCCTACGTCGTGGATGCTGACGATGGGGTTCTCGTCACCGCGCGCCCAGCAGCTGTCGATCACCTGCTGGCAACGGCGTTCCATCTCGGCGTTGTCGCGCTGCACGGAGGCGAAGTCGAGTTCCGCGCTGGACGTGCCCGAAGCAACCGAGGAGGCTGCACCGCCGCCCAGGCCGATCAGCATGGCGGGACCACCGAGCACGATGACCTTGTCACCCGGACGAACCTTGCGCTTCTGGACGTGGTCCGGGCGGATCGCGGCGAGGCCGCCAGCGATCATGATTGGCTTGTCGTAACCGCGGCGAAGGCCCTTCTCGCCGGTTTCCTGCTCGAACGTGCGGAAGTAACCACCGAGCGCGGGGCGACCGAACTCGTTGTTGAACGCAGCGGCACCCAGCGGGCCGTCACGCATGATTTCGAAAGCCGACGCCATGCGCGGCGGCAGCGGGCGATCTTTCTCCCAGGGGCGCGGCAGGCCAGGGATGCGCAGGTGCGACACCGAGAAACCGGTAAGGCCGGCTTTCGGCTTGCCGCCGCGACCGGTTGCGCCCTCGTCGCGGATCTCGCCACCGGCGCCCGTCGCGGCACCCGGCCACGGCGCGATCGCGGTCGGGTGGTTGTGCGTCTCAACCTTGATCGCGAACGGCGCGGATTCCGCCACCGTGCGGAACACGCCGTCTTTGGGATCGACGAAAAGGCGCTTGCCCTCGTAACCCTCGATCACCGCGGCGTTGTCGTGATAAGCGGACAACGTGTGCGCAGGCGACTTCTGGTGGGTGTTCTTGATCATGCCGAACAGCGAGTTGTCCTGCGTCTGGCCGTCGAGCGTCCAGGTGGCATTGAACACCTTGTGCCGGCAGTGCTCCGAGTTCGCCTGCGCGAACATCATCAGCTCGGCGTCGGTCGGCGCGCGGCCCATCTCGGCGTAGCGCTCGGCCAGGTAGTCGATTTCGTCGTCGGCCAGGGCAAGGCCGAGCTGTTTGTTGGCCGTGGAAAGCGCGGCACGCGCATCCAGGCCGAGTTCCACATGGCCCAGGGGGCCCGGCTCACCGGCAAGGAACAGGCCCGAGGCGTCGGCCAGCGAAACCAGCGGCGACTGCACCATGGGATCGCAGAATGCGCTCATGACGGCGGCGTAGCTGGGATCGGCAGCGTCGGGCATGCCGGTGACCCGCCAGGCGGTACCGCGCTCGACGCGGTGTACGTCGAAGCCGGCGCCATGGAGGATGTCGGTGGCCTTGCTGGACCATGGCGAAATGGTGCCGAGCCGGGGGACGACCCAGAACGTGGCCCCATCAGGTGCGCCGGGCTTCGCTTCGAGCACGGACAACAGACGCGCCCGCGCCTCGCCTTCCGGTGCGACGGCTACGTCGACGAAATAGGTGAACCAGGCGGCTTGGACGCGCGTGCCGTGATGCAGGGCATCCAGGTGCGCATTCAGTCGTTCGAGGCGAAACGGTGAGAGGGCGCTCTGCCCGTCGAGTGCGATCATGCGGGGGAAAAGGCGCTGCAGGAAAACGCCCATTCTACATGATGTTGCGCGGCAGCATCTTGCGTAGGGAATCGCCGCTGAAGCGGCTCCCACATGGAGCCTGGCCTACCTAGCCCTTGTGGGAGCCGCTTCAGCGGCGATGGCCCGGATCAGCCGCTGCGGGTGCTGCCTGCCGGGGCGCTCAGCGCCTTGAGCATCTGCTCGGGGGTAAGGTATCCCCCGATCACGTCGCCGTTTTCGTTAACGATGGTGGGGGTGCCGTTCACACCCAGTCGCTCGCCCAGCTCGAACTCGTCCTTGACCGGGTTGGCGCAGCTGGCGGTCTTGACCGCCGCGCCCGTCATGGCCGAGTCGAAGGCGCTCTTGCGGTCGGCGGCACACCAGACCGACACCGCCTTGGTGTACGAGGGCGTGTCGTTGCCGGCGGTGGTCTTCAGGCCTTCGCGCGGCCAGAACACGTACTCGACGGCGATGCCCTGCTTGTTGAATTCGTTGATATGCGCGTGCAACTGGCGGCAGAACCCGCAGTCCACGTCGGTGAAGACGGTGATCTTGTGCTTGGGGTTGGCCGGCGAGTAGATCAGCCGTTGTGACTCAGGCACCTTGGCCAGCTCGGTCTTGCGCATGCCGGACCAGGCAGCGGCGCTGAGGTCGGTTTTCTTCTGCAGGTCGACCAGGTTGCCGTTGAGCATGTAATGCCCATCGGCGCTCACGTAGACCATGCGGCCCGACGCGACCACCTGGTAATAGCCAGGAATCGGCGCAGGCGCGATGCTCTGCACCTCAATGCCGGGGCCGATCCCTTCGACGGCGGCGCGTACGGCGGCCTGGTCGTCGGCGGCGCAGGCCGTCATGGCGAACGCGCCAGCCAGGATCGCCGGGAGAATCTTCTTGAACATAGCGGACTCCAATCTGCTACCGGGGGAATAGCGGGGCAGGTGTTGGAACACGCGCCCCGCAATCGGTTCCCCCGATTGTGCCATGGACGCTCAGCCGCGCGGGTGATGCTGGGCGTGAAGCCGCTTCAACCCTTCCTTGGCCACGAGCGTGTAAATCTGCGTGGTGCTGAGCGAGCTGTGGCCGAGCAGCATCTGCAGGGCACGCAGGTCGGCACCGTGATTGAGCAGGTGGGTGGCGAACGAATGCCGCAGTACGTGCGGGGATACCCGCTTGGCTGGAATACCCACCTGCATGGCGTAGCGCTTCACCAGGGTCCAGAACATCTGCCGTGTCATTCCGGCGCCACGGCGAGACAAGAACAGCGCCGCGGGCTGGCCGTGCCCTTGAGCCAGCTGCGGCCGGGCCTCGCGCAGATAGGCCTCCACGTGGTTCAGGGCTTCCTCCCCTACCGGCACCAGGCGATCCTTGCCGCCCTTGCCGGTGACGCGAAGCACGCCTTGCCGCGTATTCAGTCCGGCCAGCGGCAACTCGACGAGTTCCGATACTCGCAGGCCGGACGAGTACATCAATTCAAGCATCGCCCGGTCCCGCTGCCCCAGTGGATTGGTCAGGTCGGGAGCGACGATCAGCGCCTCGATCTCGCGCTCAGCTAGCGCCTTGGGCAAGCTGCGCGGCATACGCGGACGCTGCATGAGCAGGGTCGGATCCTCGCGCGAGGCATCGTCACGGGCTAACTGGGTGAAGAAGCGGCGGAACGCCGACTGGCGCCGCGCCATGCTGCGCACGGCCACGGGCTGGCTGCCGTGGTAAGCGGAAATATCCTCGCGACCCGCCGTCGCCAGGGAATGTCCGCGCGTGCCCAACCAACGCGCCAGCCCTTGCAGGTCGCGGCGGTAGGCATCGAGCGTACGGTCGGCCAGGCCATCCTCCGCCCAGACGCGCTCGATGAAGCGCTCGATGAGACGCGCGTCATCGGCGGCGAGTTCGGCGGCGGAATGATTGATATCGGCGGACATGAATTCGGGCATAGCAAGCGACACCCGAATACTCTCACGCCGACATCAGAGGCGCTCGATACTCGATTTGTAGCCGGCGACGATGTAGGCCAACTGGTACTCAATGGCATCCTTCAGCAATTGCCTTTCGGGCTCCGCGAGCTTCATACGCCTCGCACTGAGCGCGGCCCGTTGCATGGCCTCGACGGTTGTGTCCGCGGATTGCTGGAATGTCTCCACGGCTTCCGACAACTGCATCGCGGCGCGCCACGCCACGACGGCGGGGATTTTGGCGATCTTCGCGTCCGCCTCATCGCGAATCGATTGCAACTCGACCGGCGACGTGGCGCCATCGGCCGAGGCGTCGTCGATTCTCTTTTTCAGATCCGTGAGCGACGTTTTCAGTTCCAGTGTCATGACCTTTGCTCCTGCATGCGGACGGGTAACTGGCAGGGTAGGCAGCGGCGCTATCGCCGGTCAATGTGAGACATTGCCGGCATGTCGTCTGGATATAAAGGCCTGACGCCCGGCTGGCCGAAAATGCTTAACGATTCGTGGCCGCGTCTACAATGCCACGTCGCCTTCGCCATGGAATTGCATGACCCCGACCCTGCCCGCTCCTGCCTGGCGCCGCTTCGCGGCGATCGTCTACGATGTGCTCGCGGTGGTCGCCATCGTCATGGTCGTCGGACTGCTAGCGCAGATGGCCACGGGCGGTCACCTCTTCGACGAACATGGCCAGATGCTCACGTGGTGGTACCAGCCGCTGCAAGGTCTGGTGGTAGGCGCCTATTTCCTGCTGTCCTGGACGCGCGGCGGACAGACACTCGGCATGCGGCCGTGGCGTGTCCGGGTCACGGATGCAAGCGGCGCACCCGTGAACTGGAAGCGGGGCCTGGTAAGGCTCATCGTCGCCGCGCTGCCCCTTGCCCTGGTCCTCATCTATCCGCTGACCTCGATGAAGGCAGCGCTATGGGCACCGGTGATCGGCTGGCTCGTACTGTTGCTGCCCGCATGGTTCGACCGTCGTCGCCGGGCGATCCACGACATGGTCGCCGGGACCGAGATCCGGCGCCTGCCTACTTGAACTGATCGCTGGCGGGAACCCACGAGCCGCTGGCGGCGTTCGGCAAGGGCACGTTGATCTTGATCGTGGCCTCGCAGCCAGGCGGCGGCGGCCCGCCGGCAATCCGAGCGGCGGTGCAGTACGCCGTGTTGTCGAGCGCCACCGGTGCCGCGGCCACCGTCGCTGAATTCGCAGGCGGCAGGTTCTCGGCCAGCGGTTTGGCTGGGGCCATAGTCTGGTTCTTCGCCGCGGCGTCCACATTCGTCGGTTTCGGCGGACCATCGCCACCGCAGCCGAGGGTGAAAATCGAAATCGCGTTCATGGCTGCGCCCGCCTTCGCGCCACCCGCACCCGCAGCGCCCGCTGTGCCTGGTCCGACGGTGCAGTTGAGACGAATGCCTCGCGGAAGCGGGACGGCAAAATGTGCGGTGGATGCCTCCACGCCCTGCCGCAGCGCGGTGTCCACGCTTGACTCACCCTTAGGTGTCCAGGCGCCTTCAAATCGCGTGGGTTTGTAATCCACGTGGAAGTGAGGGCCGTTCTGCACCGTGACGTTTCCGCGCGGCTTCAGTTCCGTATACGCGCCGACCTGACCGGTCTTGTCGCCCTGCCCGCCAACGACGCCGTCGTTGCGGTTGGATGTGCCGTTCGCACCCGTTAGCCGCTCACCCTCGTCCGCACCCTTGGCGGCGCCCGGCTTGCCGGACTCCTGCGCGGCACCGGGCGTATTCGACCCCGCGACATTGGCGTCGCCGGGCGAGGCCTTGCCAGCCGGCTGCCCCTTGACCGCTTCGGCCGCGTGGTTGTCGCCTTGCTTGCCCTGGGTTGCAGCGGCGGCTGCGGTGGATTCGCCCGCAGCCGTATCACCGGGAGCCTGGCCGGGCGCGGACGGCGCCGTATCGACGCCCGCCACAGGACGCTGTATCTCGCCGGGCGAGACCGTGGGCGCCTGCACCAACGGCCGATCCGCAACAGCGACCGGCGCGGACACGGACGGCTTCGCCACCGCGTCGGGCAGCGGGACGGCCTCTAGCTCAGCCTCGGCCTCAACCGGCGGTGCGGGCACGGATACGGCCTGCACCGATACTTTGGGCGGGACGGGACGGGTGTCGACGGCCAGGTCCGGTCGCGGCGGCGCAGCCGGTTCGGTAGCGACCTGCGGCAGCGGGACATCCTGCGGCGTGGGCGGCGCCGAGCTTTCCTCGACCTCCGGGCGCGGAACCGTCGCCAGCGTCATCGCCTGGGTCGGTACCGGCGTCGTACGTTCAGCGGTGATCGTGGGCGGATTGGGCGTCACGGTCATCTGCGATGCCGGGGTCGGCGGAATGTCCAGCGACGCGGGCGGCGGCATGGGTGCCGACCCCTCCTCTTGCGGTCGACGAACCGGCTCCGGCTGAAAGGTCGGGGGCACCACCTGTGGCTTCGGCGTATCCACCGCAAGGTCGGGCGGCGCTGGCGTCGGCAAAGGGACTTTCTCGAGGTCGTGCTGCGCCGGTGGTGCCTTGGGCTGAACTACGGGGCGCTCGGCAACCGCCGCGACGCTCGGCGGTGGCGCGGCGGGTTTCGGGGCGGCCTTCACCTTGGGCGGCTGGGCAGCGGGCACGGCGACCGCAGGGCGCGTCGGCGTTTTCACGGCTGCCACGGCCGCCGCATGCGAACCGCGTGCGGCCCGGCTGGCCTTGGTGTCCCATGTGGTCGTGCGCTTCACCCTGGCCACCGGCGCCGTCGAAGGCGTGCCGCGCACGGGTGGCAGCGGCGGTGGCGGCTTGTCGAGCAGACGCACCTGTAGCGCGCTGGGATTGTCCGGCTCCGGCGGCGGAGGCAACACGTCGTACGCCGGGCCGAGGATCATTCCGAACAGGAAGACCATGTGGACGAGGATCGTGCCGACCCAGCCGACGATGCGGCGCACGCTTTCACGCGGCTTCTCGCGAAGGCGACGCCGATAGACGAGCGCACGCATGGCCGCCTCGCGGGGCGAGACGGGCAGCGAATTCGCGGCGATCGGTCGATCGCTGTCCGGCGGGCCAGGAGTCTGCATGGACAACTAGTGTCCATGCTGCGGGCGCCACAGACAATCGCCGCGTACGCCCGTTGCGTCACTTGCCGGCGCGACGATCGCGCTCGGCGTTCTCCTGGTCCATCGCTTTCAACGGGATGTTGGAGGCACAGCCCTGCGGCAAGGGCTTGTCGGCGCGGAACGCAGCGATGCACTGCGCTTCGGTGGGCGGCGGTGTCTGGTCGGGGAGGTCTTTCACGAGCGGATTCGCCGGTGCCATGTTGAGGCGGACGTCACCGTCCTTCTTCGAGGCTTTCGAGGGGTCTTCCCCCCTGCAGCCGACCGGCAGGACGAACAGCACGGTCGCACAGTTGACGCGCGTGCCGTGCCCCAGATCGACGGTCTGCTTCACCGTGGTCTTCTCGATAACCTGGCGAACACCCTTGCTGAGCGCGTTTTCGTCACGCGGCGCCCAGTCCTTTTCGAAACGAGTTTGCGTGTAGGTGACCGTCGTCTTGTGCGACATGATGCCGGTATCGTCAGTGGGCTTGCGCGGCACGAAGTCAGGTTTCGATCCGGTACCGGAGGTCGGCATGGCCACGGAGCCATCGCTGCCGAACAGGGCCGGTTGCGGCGCCTGGGTCGTCGGTGCCGGCGCGGGTGTCGTGGTATCAGCCGGCGTTTCGTCCTCCGGCTTCTTCTTCGGCCGCGGCGGCTCGGGTCGGGTTGCCTCCGGCGAGCGCAGCTTCGGCGGCGGCTCGGCTACCGGCGGAGGGGGCGGCACGTCGGCGACAGGGGGCGCGGGACGCGTGGGCTCGATAAAGCGCACTTCGAGCACGTCGGAGTGCTCATCGGGCGTGGCGAAGGCGACCATCACCCGTGGCTGCATTTCGTAGCGCACGAGGAAGATCAACGCGATGTGCAGGACAAGGGCCGCCGCAAGAGCAAGCGTGAAGCGCACCCGGTCGCGGGGTGGCGGACGGCGGCCGATAGCGTGCAGCGCAACCAGCGTCGCCGCGTCCATGGGAACCAGTCCGTGCGAGCGCGACGATACCTCCGGTTCGAGCCGGTGGGGTTCGACGAAGGGCGGTGGCGCCTTACCGGGATATTGCACGCGAGCGGGAGTCCCCATAGGGCCTTCAGATTGGGACAGGATAGTGGCGCGCCGCTGAGCACAGCGTAAGCCCTGGCCTACAGACCACTCACAGGGACGAAGATTCCCCTTGCGTCCGGCACAGGTTCGGAGAACCCTTGGGAACGGCGTTGGCGCGCCTGAACCACCACCGCCATGAGCGTCCGGATTGCCCGGACGACCACGAAAGGAGGGTCGCATCGTGTCGCCATCCACGGAACGCATCCGCAGCCTCGCCCTTGCCGGCCACGCCGGCGCCGGCAAGACCACTCTGTTTGAAGCCATGCTCCACGCCGGAGGTGCGCTCACCAGCCCTGGCAGTATCGAGCGTGGCAGTACCGTCTCCGATACCGACCCCATGGAAAAGGCCCGGGGTCATTCGATCGATGCTTCGATCGCCTCGATCGAACGCAACGGCTATCGCATCCATCTGGTCGACACACCGGGATACGCCGACTTCCGCGGACCCGCGCTCGCCGCACTCGCCGCCGCCGACACCGTAGCCATCGTAGTGAACGGTGCGAACGGTATCGAGCACGGCACGCGCACGATGATGGCGCATGCGAAAGAACGCGGCATGGCGCGCATCCTCGTCATCAACCGCATCGATGCCGAAGGCCTGGACCTGGCTGCACTCGTCGATTCGCTGCGCGAGGAATTCGGCAACGAATGCCTGCCGTTGAACCTGCCCGCCTCGAAGGGACATTCGGTGCGTGACGCGTTCTTCCAGACCGCCGGCGACACCGACTTCTCATCGCCGGGGGAAGCCCACCAGCGCATCATCGACCAGGTGGTGGAGATCGATGACGAGGTGATGGAACACTACCTCGAAGCCGGCGAGTCCGCGTTATCGGCCGCTGAGATTCGCGGCGCGCTCGAGCATTGCCTGCGCGACGGGCATCTGGTGCCGATCGTCTTCACCGGTGCGCGCGATGGCATCGGTGTCAGCGAGTTGCTCGAACTGATCGAACGCATCCTGCCCTGCCCCACCGAAACCAACCCACCGCCGTTCCGCGACCATGCGGGCTCACCGTTCGACGTTGCCGCCGATGCATCCCGCCATGTCATCGCCGATGTGTTCAAGATCGTCAACGATCCCTTTGTCGGCAAACTCGGCGTATTCCGTGTATGGCAGGGCACCGTGCGCAAGGACGCCCAGCTCCTCGTCGATGACGGACGCAAACCGTTCAAGGTGGCGCACCTGTTCCGCTTGCAAGGTCGCGAACATGTCGAGGTGGACGAGGCATTGCCCGGCGACATCGCTGCCGTGGCGAAGATCGAAGACATCCATTTCGATGCCGTACTGCACGACGCCACCGATGAGTCACGTATCCACCTCGAACCCTCCGCGTTCCCGGCACCGATGTTCGGCCTTGCCGTGGAGCCGGCGCACAAGGGCCAGGAACAGAAGCTGTCGCAAGCGTTGTCGAAGCTTGCTGAGGAAGATCCCTGCTTTCGCGTCGAGCACCACAAAGAGCTCAATGAGACGGTGATCCGCGGCCTGTCCGACCTGCACCTGAAACTCATGCTGGAACGGATGAAGGCGCGCTACGACGTCGACGTGATCACGCATCCACCGCGTATCGCGTATCGGGAAACCATAAGCGCTGGAGCCGAAGGTCATCATCGGCACAAGAAGCAGACCGGCGGCGCCGGTCAATTCGGTGAAGTGTTCCTGCGGGTGGAACCCCTGGAGCGCGGCAAGGGCTTCGTCTTCGACGACGAAACCAAGGGCGGCGTCATCCCCGGCCAGTTCATGCCCGCTATCGAGAAAGGTGTGCGCCAGGCCCTGGACGGCGGAGCCATCGCGGGCTATCCGATCCAGGATGTTCGCGTCGTGGTGTATGACGGCAAACACCACCCGGTCGATTCGAAGGAAGTCGCCTTCATCAGCGCCGGCCGCAAGGCGTTCCTCGACGCGGTGTCGCGTGCGCAACCCCAGGTCCTGGAACCTGTGGTCGACCTGGAGGTATCCATTCCCGAGCGCTACGTGGGCGACGTGACCGGGGGACTGGCCTCCAAGCGCGCGCACATCATGGGCACCGATTCGCTACGTGGCGGCGAGACGCTGATCAAGGCACGCGTGCCCCTCGCGGAGCTCACCGACTATCCCACCCAGCTCAAGGCAATGACCGGTGGGCAGGGGCGGTATGCGATGGAGTTCAGCCATTACGACGCCGTGCCGGCTGGGGTGCAGCGGAAGTTGATGGAGCAGTGGAAGCCGAGGGTCGATGAGGACTGAGAGGTTGGTGTGGGAGCCGCTTCAGCGGCGATAGCCAGATTGCCACAGAGCCATCGCCGCTGAAGCGGCTCCCACATGATTCCATTTGGTGGTCAGGCTGCCTTGCGCTTCGGCTTGAGCATCGTACCGATGCAGTTCGGCGAGCCGCAGAGGCAGCTCCATACCTTCTTGAGGCGGGCCGTATGCGGCATGTCCAGCGTGATGCCGTAGTCGTAGGTCAGCTCTTCGCCAGGAGCGATGTCGCGAATGGCTTCGATCAGCACGCGGTCTTTCTTCGACGGCTTGCCGTCCACCGCTTCCTCGATCACCGCCTGGCAGTTCGGGTTGCAGCCGTGGTTGATCCAGCGGGCCGTATTGCCGTTGCTGTTGCCGTCGACGATGAAGCGCTCGTTGAGGGTAAACAGGAAGGTATGGCCGGTCTCGCCACCGTCGCCGTACTTCTTGTCGGCCTGGGCGTGGGTGATGCGATCACCCTTGTATTCGACGATCTCTTCACCGGCCTTGATCGGAGCGGTGGCGAAAACGCCGTTTCCATGGATGGGCGAACGTCGGGCGGCAATGCGTCGGGTCATGGGAAGGCACGTAGAAAGGTCAGTGTGGATGATGCCTGCTAGACAGGCGATTGGGAACCGCGTTTCAAACGCACGTCTCGCGCGCAGGGGCCGGCCAGCGCTACCATCGAACGACTGTTCGACACCCCATGCCGGAAGCCCAGGGAATGACCTCGATGTCTCGCACCATGTTTTTCCGCGCAGCGCTGCTGGTCGTGGCAGTGCTCCTGGCGGCCTGTGGCCCCGAGAAGAAAAGCGTATATCCGCCGGCCGTGACCCTGCAGCAGGTTGCCGCCAAACCAGGCGGGCCCTGGCATGTGACGCTTCGCCTGCGCAACAACAGCTACGGTGGCATGTCGTTCGACCGCTTCCAGGGCACGCTGCGCGTGGGCGATCTGGGCGGCGTACTGCTCGACGCGAAGATCGACCAGGACATTCCCTCGTTCGCCGCGGACGTGACCATCATCGACATCCTGCCCACGGCCGAGATGTCCAAAGCGCTGGCCGAACTCGCCGCCAAGGGCAGCAGCGGCTCGCTGACCTACGCCATCGATGGCCGCATCTCGGCCACGCCTGAGAAAGAGGACAAGTCGCGCACGTTCGACGTGCACGGCAAGAACTGGCTCTCACCCGTACCCGGCATCCCCGATACCTACCGTTCTCCCTGATTACCCCATAGCCGCGCTTGCCGCGCCTCGCCAGGATTCACGATGACGATCTACAAAGCCCCCCTCAACGACATGCGCTTCGCCCTCTACGACGTGCTCGGCGCCGATGCCGTGCTCGGCCGCCTGGAGGGCGGTGAAGCGCATTCGCGCGATCTGCTGGACGCCGTGCTCGAAGAGGCCGCGCGTTTCAACGAGCAGGTGCTGGCGCCGCTGAATGCCTCGGGCGATCAGGAAGGTTGCCACTACGACAAGGCCACCGCCTCGGTGACCACGCCGAAGGGCTTCAAGGAAGCCTATCGCCAGTATGCCGAGGGTGGTTGGGCCGGCCTCACGGCGAATGAAAAGTTTGGCGGCCAGGGCCTGCCCGCCGTGCTCGGTGCGATGGCCAAGGAAATGATCGACTCGGCCAACCTCGCCTGGGGCATCTATCCGCTGCTTTCGCACGGCGCCACCGACGCACTCGAACACCATGGCGACCAGTGGCAACAGGAAACCTTCCTCAAGCCACTGGTCGAAGGCCGCTGGACGGGCACCATGTGCCTGACCGAGCCGCAGGCCGGTTCGGATCTCGGCCTGCTCAAGACGCGTGCCGAGCCCAGCGCCGATGGCAGCTATCGCGTCACCGGCACCAAGATCTTCATCAGCGCAGGCGAGCACGACTTCTCGGAAAACATCATTCACCTCGTGCTGGCCCGTTTGCCGGACGCCCCGGCAGGCAGCCGCGGCATCTCGATGATCGTGGTGCCCAAGTTCAAGGTGAACAAGGACGGCTCGCTCGGCGAGCGCAACGCTGTCGCCGCGGGCGCCATCGAGCACAAGATGGGCATCAAGGGCTCGGCGACCTGCGTCATGAACTTCGACGGAGCCGAAGGCTGGCTGATCGGGCCGGCGCACAAGGGCCTCATGGCGATGTTCACCATGATGAACGCGGCGCGCCTTGCTGTCGGCATCCAGGGTCTGGCCGTGTCCGAACGAGCCCTGCAGAACAGCCTCAACTACGCCCGCGAGCGTCTGCAGATGCGTGCGCTGGCCGGCCCGGTATTCCCTGAAAAGCCGGCCGATCCGCTTACCGTGCATCCGGACGTGCGTCGCATGCTGCTCACCCAGCGCGCCTTCGTGGAAGGCGGCCGCGTACTGGCTGCGTACGCTGCGCTGCAGAGCGACATCGAGTCCCGCGACGCTGACCCGCAGGCACGCAAAAATGCCGGCGAGCTTCTCTCGTTCCTCATTCCGATCGCGAAAGGCCTGCTCACCGAAGCGGCGCAGGAGTGCACCAAAGAAGCGCTGCAGATCTTCGGCGGCCACGGTTACATCGCCGAACACGGCATGGAGCAGTTCGTCCGTGACGCCCGCATCATCACCCTCTACGAAGGCACGACCGGCATCCAGGCGCTGGACCTGCTTGGCCGCAAGATCATGCAGTTGCAGGGCGCCGGCCTGAAGCATTTCCTCGGCGAGATCTCCGCCTTCTGCCAGGCCAACGCGGAGAACGACGCCGTGAAGGCCTTCATCGGACCACTCGCCGTGGCGACGAAGACCTGGGGTGACGTGACCCAGGCCATCGCGCAGCGTGCGCAGGCCAATCCGGAAGAGCTCGGCGCCGCCGCCGTGGATTACCTCTATTTCTCCGGCTACGTGACCCTGGCCTATTTCTGGGCCCGCAGCGTGCTGGCCGCAGGTGGCTCCACCCTCTCAGCGAACGACAAGCAGGCCAAGCGCGACACGGCCACGTTCTACTTCACCCGCATCCTGCCGCGTATCCACGTACACAAGGCGGCGATTGAAGCTGGCGTGGCCACGTTGCCCGAGTTGCTGTAATTCATCGGCCCCTGTTGGGGGGCCCTTCCTTGTGGGAGCCGCTTCAGCGGCGATAGGAGTCCGGCGTCGCCGCTCCGTTGGCTTTTCGCCGCTGAAGCGGCTCCCACATATCCTTATCGCCGCTGAAGCGGCTCCTACATTGGGTTTGTCACCGCCCGGGGCTTCCGTCGGCCAGCGTGAAGGTGTAGAAAACAGACTCTTTCCGGAATCCTTCAGCCGCGACGGTGCCCGATACGATGAGCGACTCCCCGTTCCTGATCCGTCTCGCCGAGAGCGACGACGACGAGTTCATTCTGGATCTGGTCCCCCGTTTCATCAGCTTCCCGCTGCCCAATGGCCGCACACGCACCGATTGCCTCAAGGGCATCGAGGCGGACCTGGTTCACCACCTCGACGACCAGCCATCCAACAGCTACATCTTCGTTGCCGAGAACGAGGACGGCGAAGCGGTGGGCTTCCTGCAACTACAGAAGACCAAGGATTTCTTCACCCACCGCGATAATTGCCACATCGCCAATATCGCCGTCGCGGAGAAGTACGAGGGTGTGGGCGTTGGCAAGTTCCTGCTCGAATACGCCTACGGCTGGGCAAAGGAACATCACTGCCAGTTCGTCACCCTGGCCGTGTTCCCCGGCAACGAGAAGGCCCGGGACCTGTACGTGGCCCACGGCTTCGATACCGACCTGATGCGGCTGGCGAAGCCGGTGCGCTGAGAGAGTCATCGCCGCTGAAGCGGCTCCCACATTCAGGAGTGGTTCCCACATTCCGCACGAAAAAGGCCACCCGAGGGTGGCCTTTTCATTCGTGCCAACCGGGTCGATCAGACCTTGGCCGGCTCATCCTTGGCTTCACGCGCATCCAGACGCATGGCCATGCGATCGATGTTGGCCAGCGAGATCAGGTGGGCGTAGATCCAGCCGAAGGCGCCTTCGCGCAGGAACTCCTGGGCAACCTTCTCGTCGAGCGTGCGCAGCTTCTCTTCGTTGATCACGAACAGGCCGTTGAGGTTGATGCCCTTGCCTTCCTTCTGCAGGGTGATGGTGCGCTCCTCGAGCAGCTTGTGCTCGCGCAGCTTGCCCATGAACCACTGCGTGCGGGCAACGTGGTCCTGGAACTCGCCGAGGAACTTCACGGCGTTGGTCAGGGCTGGCGCGTCAGTGCCGTCTTCATTGAAGAGGCGCTCGCCTTCGCTTTCGTTGAAACCTTCATAGGCCTCGTCGAGGAAGACAGTGAAGTCGTCACCCTCGGCGCCAGCCGGCTTTTCAGCAAGGACGAACGGGTAGCGACGGACGAACGCCGGCACGTAAAGGCCCTGCTCCCAGAAACCGTTCTCACCGACCAGCAGGTTCTCGCCCTGACGCAGGCCGAGGAGAGCCATCGGACCCGCCTCCTCGAGCGTGTTGCCCGCGAAGAGGATCGGGAAGTCACGCGCGGCGGGCGCGAACTCGACGCCGGTCAGCGGCACGGAGTGCGCCTGGGCGGCGAAACGGATGTTGTTGACCGCCTTCAGGCGGAGGTCGCGGTGTGCGGTGCGGTTCAGCGGAACCGGACGCTCGTAGAAAAGCACTTCTGCCACAGTGGAACCCTCTATACCCGTCGGACCTGGGAAGCCACCCCGGCCCCCCTTCCAAACCCGCCGGGACTCTATCGAACGCCCACTATATCAGCGCTTCGTGGCCCGGACAGCCCCGCAAGAAGCGTACCGAGGCGGTGCTTTTCTGTAGCAATAATGGGCTATGCTCGGGTCAACGCCCCTTGCGGGGCCGGATCAGAACACCGATCCACACGGAGTTCGACTGGCTGGAACGCTCTTTCGCTTACGTGAAGGACGAGACACGATGACGATGGAAGTGATTCAGGACGACCTGCCGAGGGTGACTGCGTTGAATACGACGCGGGTGCTTTCCCTCGACGCGGCGGGCCGCATCCTGGACTGGATCAGCTGGCAAGACGCGGTCTGCCTGTATGTTCGTGGCGTTGTCGCCTGGACCCTGGGCGACCCCTGTCTGACCGTCCACGGCGGCCTCAGTCGCGCCAGTGGACTCCAGAGCAGTCTCCAGCTCCACCCGATCGTCGCAAGCACCGGCCACTGCCGTGAACACGCCATCGATCCGGCCCCGGCCCTCACCAACACCGCCCTCTTCGCCCGCGACCGGCACATCTGCCTGTATTGCGGCCACCACTACACCCGCCATGAACTGACCCGCGACCACGTGGTGCCGCTGTCAAAGAAGGGTGCGGACGAGTGGGAAAACGTGGTCAGCGCGTGCCTGGCCTGCAACCTGCGCAAGAGCAACCGCACGCCGCAGCAGGCCAATATGCCGCTCCTGGCCGTGCCCTACCGGCCCAGCTGGGTCGAGCACCTGATCCTTTCCAACCGCAATATCCTGGTCGACCAGATGGAATTCCTGGTCAGCCACCTGCCGCGCGACCGCCGCCCGGCCTGAATCCCGCCCTCACCTGCCCGCAAACATTCACGCCTCGTCCCTTGCCCCGGCCCGCCCGTAGGCGAACAATAGGCGAATGAACGACCTCTCCCGCTACCCTTATCTGGCGCAGATCGAATCGCCGGAGGATCTCCGACGCTTTCCGGACGACGAACTGCCGGCGATCGCCGACGAACTGCGCCGCTATCTGATCGAGGCGGTAGCCTCGTCTGGCGGACATTTCGGCGCGGGCCTGGGCGTGGTCGAGCTGACGGTCGCCCTGCACCACGTCTTCGACACCCCGCGTGACCGCCTCGTCTGGGACGTCGGTCACCAGTGCTATCCGCACAAGATCCTTACCGGTCGTCGCGACCGGATCACCACGATCAAGAAGAAGGACGGCCTGGCCCCTTTTCCCCGCCGCGAAGAGAGCGAATACGACACCTTCGGTGTCGGCCATTCCTCGACGTCGATCTCGGCCGCGCTCGGCATGGCCATCGCCCTGCAGCGTCGGGGTGACAACCGCAAGGTCATCGCCGTGATCGGCGATGGCGCGATAACCGCCGGCATGGCCTTCGAGGCACTGAACCACGGTGGCGATGTCGAGCCGAACATGCTGGTGATCCTCAACGACAACGGCATGTCGATCAGCGAAAACGTCGG
Organism: uncultured Luteibacter sp.; assembly: GCA_966191635.1. Classification (GTDB taxonomy): domain Bacteria; phylum Pseudomonadota; class Gammaproteobacteria; order Xanthomonadales; family Rhodanobacteraceae; genus Luteibacter. The sequence goes on along the minus strand of CBIGPO010000007.1, from coordinate 8,341 downwards.
CGCGATGACCAAGATGATGGCCCGCGCCATGTCCAGCCGCACGCTCAACGCCTGGCGCGAGCGCGCAAAGAAAGCCATGCCGCGCGAGTCCTTCTTCGGCCGCTTCTTCAAGCGCTGGGAGGAACACGCCAAGGGCATGTTCGTGCCGTCCACGCTGTTCGAAGAACTCGGTTTCCATTACACCGGCCCGATCGACGGCCACAACATGGCCCAGCTAGTCACGGCCCTGGAAACGGTCAAGGCCCTGCCCGGACCGCAGCTCATCCACGTGATGACGACCAAGGGCAAGGGCTATGAGCCTGCCGAAAAAGGCCCGATCGAATACCACGCGGTCGGTCCGTTCGACCCCGTCGCCGGCGTAGTCAAGAAGGGCGCGCCGGCCAAGCCGACGTATACCGACATTTTCAGCGACTGGCTCTGCGATATGGCGGCGACCGACGAGCGCTTGCTCGGCATCACGCCGGCCATGCGCGAAGGCTCGGGCCTGGTCCGCTTCTCCAAGGAATATCCGCAGCGTTACTTCGATGTGGCGATTGCCGAGCAACACGCGGTCACCCTGGCCGCCGGCATGGCCGTCGAGGGCGCAAAACCGGTAGTGGCGATCTACTCCACCTTCCTGCAGCGCGCGTACGACCAGGCCATCCACGACGTGGCCCTGCAGAACCTCGACGTCACCTTCGCCATCGACCGCGCTGGCGTGGTCGGTCCGGACGGTGCTACCCATTCGGGCAGTTTCGATCTGTCGTTCATGCGTTGCCTGCCGAACATGGTGATCATGGCACCGGCCGACGAGCACGAATGCCGGACCATGCTCAGCACGGGCTTCCACTACCACGGGCCCGCCGCTATCCGTTACCCACGAGGTACCGGACCGGGCGCGAAGATGGCCGAAACGCTAGAGACATTCCCGATCGGCAAGGGCGAAGTGCGTCGCCGTGGCCATCACGGCCTGGCCATTCTCTCCTTCGGCACCATGCTCGCGCCGGCAGCGGTGATCGCCGCCGAGGTGGACGCCACGCTGGTCAACATGCGCTTCGTCAAACCGTTGGACGAGGAGCTGATCCTCGAGATGGCCCGCACGCACAAGGCCTTCGTTACCATCGAGGATAACGCCATCGCCGGCGGTGCCGGCGCGGGCGTAGCGGAGTTGCTCGCCGCGAACGGTGTCACCCTGCCGATCTTCCACCTCGGCCTTCCGGACGCCTATCTCGAACACGGCAGCCGCGAGGAAGTGCTGACGATGGCCGGTCTCGACCTGCCACAGATCCGCCGTGCGATCGTGACGCGATTCCCGCAGTTCGTGGCGACGGAAGTGGCCAGCGCCGGCTGACCCGATCAGGGACTGTGACGCGCTCCGGAAACCCGGTCCCGCCCTTCCAGGTCCTGCGCCGTGAACGGCTCAGCGAGTCCCGCCCGCTCGAGCACCTCGCGGACCGCTGGGCCCTGGCTCCAGCCATGCTCCAGTAGGAGCCAGCCACCCGGCTTCAGGTGCCGGGGCGCAGCCTGGGCAATCTTCCGTATATCGTCGAGGCCGTCGCTACCCGAAGCCAAGGCACTGACGGGCTCGAACCGCAGATCCCCCTGAGCGAGATGCGCGTCGCCTTCCTCGATATACGGAGGATTGCTCACGACGATGTCGAAACGTCCGTCGCCCAGCGCCGCGAACCAGTCACCTTCGGCGAAATGGACGCGCGGAAGCCCGAGCCTTTCTGCGTTACGTCGCGCCACCTTGAGCGCGGCTCCGCTGGCGTCGACCGCGCTGACCGATGCATCGGGACGCTCCCTCGCGATCGCCAGGGCGATGGCACCACTGCCGGTGCCGAGATCGACCACGCGACCACGTTGCGGCAGGCGCTCGAGGACCAACTCCACGAGTAGTTCCGTTTCCGGACGGGGAATCAGCGTGGCGGCCGTGACCTCGAGGGTCATCGACCAGAAGTCCCGTGTCCCCGTAATGTACGCCACGGGTTCGCCATGCGCCCGCCGGCGCACCAACGCATCGAAACGCTCACTGGCTGCTGCATCGAGTGCGTCATCGGAGTGGGCGAAGAACCAGGCACGATTCACCCCGAGCACGTGCGCGAGGAGCAACTCGGCCTCGAGGCGATCACCCAGGGCTTCGGCGGACTGGCGCAGGATCGTGCGGACATCGGTCATGCGCGAAGTCTAGCGGGTGGGCGGCGGGAAGGCTCAGGCAAGGTGGTGGCCGTTACAATCCCGTCATGCCCCTCCGCGCCCTCCTCCTGTCGATTGCCCTGCTCCTGGGGGGCTGCCAATCAGCCTTCTTCGGCGCGATGAACGCGAGGCAATCCCGTGAGGGTGTCGTAGCGCACGGGGACATCGTTTACGACGAACACTATCGAACCGCGCTGGATGTCTATGCTCCCGCCCATGCCGACCACGCACCGGTAGTCGTGTACTTCTACGGCGGCAGCTGGATGACCGGCAAGCGACAGTGGTTCCGCTGGATGGGCGAAGCGCTGGCGGCGCAAGGCGTAGTGACCATCGTGGCCGATGTTCGCCTGTGGCCACGGACACGGCTGGGCGGCTTTCTTCACGACGGTGCCGAAGCCGTTCGCTGGGCACGCGATCACGCGAACGAGTTCGGCGGCAATCCTACCCATCTCTTCGTCATGGGTCATTCCTCCGGAGGACAGATCGCCGCCATGCTGGCCATGGACAAGCAGTGGCTCGCTACCGTCGGCATGAAGCCACGGGACCTTGCCGGTTTCATCGGTGTCGCCGGCACCTACGACTTCATCCCCTTCGACGAGCCCGAGTTCTACGATATGTTCGGTCACACACCCGACGAACAGGCGCGCTCACAACCGATCAACTTCGTCGATGGTGACGAGCCGCCCGCGCTGCTTCTGCAGGGCGAGAAGGACACGATCGTCTATCCCTCCGAAGCGATTGCCATGGAGGGCCGCTACCTGCAGCAGGGCGAACCTGTGGAGCTGAAGCTTTACCCGGCGCTGGGGCACGAAAAGCTTCTCCTGGCTTTCGGACCGCTGAAGAACAAAGCACCTGTGCTTGCCGACACCATGGCCTTCATCCACCGCTATTCAGGCAACCCTTTGTAGGAGCCGATTCATCGGCGATAACCAGATGGAGGCCAGCACCCAATCGCCGATGAATCGGCTCCTGCAGAAAGCGATAGCTCGCTACTTCGCTTTCATCGCATCACGGCCTTCGGCATTCCCGCCACGTGCCGCGTCGAGCACTTCCGGGTACGGATAGTTGAGCCCCAGCAACTGTCGGATATCCGCACTCGCGTTCTTCACGAACTCGGCCGGAAGCGCCGCGGGCATATCTTCCATCGGCTTGACGAACTTCGGCAGGTATTGCGTGATGATCGCGGAACGGTCGATCGTGCTGCGGTTGGGCATGGCGCAATGCCATACGGCACCGAAGAAGATCACGGTGTCACCCGGCTCACCGAGCATCCGCTCGCAGCGCTCGAAGAACCGGTCGCTCTCATCGGGATAGTGCAGGTCACGCTGCGTGCCCGGGACGAAGGCCGTCGCACCGGTTTCTTCGGTGAACGGATCGAGCATGATCGTGGCCTGTGCGTTCAGCGGAAAGCTGGCGTTGATGCGCGCCGGATGTGTTTCCGGCGAATGGAAATCCCAATACGGATAGTCGATGTGCGGCTCTTGTCCGGGACCGCCGGGAAGAATGCGATTCGCCGCGATCGACCCCATGATGAATTCGCTGCCGATGAAGGCGCGCATCACTTTCATGATCGTCGGATGCGCTGCCATTCGCGAAAAGATCTCACCCTTGCCAAGCAGGTTCCACACGCGGCGTTGCAGGTTGATGCGTCCGGCCTTTTCCGCATCGCCCTGGAAATGCGTGACCTTGCGTCCGCGCTCGTCCGCGTCGGATTCACGCATGACGATCTCACGGGCCTCGGCGATCTCCGCCGGCGTGAACAACCCCCGAAGCGTCACCGCGCCGACACCGTCGAGCAGCTCGCTCACGATGGCATCGGTGTCCAGCATGTCTTCAGTGAAGACACGAATGCGGAAGGGCGAGCGGGGAACGGAATGCACGGAGGCATGCATGACTGGCTCCTGCCGCGACAGCGGCGTGGTGAGGACGGGCAAAACACCGGTTCGGAAACTACGTTATGCCGTTTTGCAAGCGCTTGCAAACCGCACTGCAACATCCCTACAGTGGGTCGCACCAACCGCCAGGAAGAGCCAAGCGATGAGTGAATTACGGATCGGCCTGATCGGCGCCGGCTACATGGGCAAGGCGCATACCGTGGGCTTTCAGGCGGTCGGCGCAGTTTTCGAAACCGTCCTCCGCCCGGTCTGCGAGATGATCGCGACCTCGACGGCAGAAGGCGCCGCGGAGCACGCGCGCCGTTGGGGCTGGCAGCGTTCGACAGGCGACTGGCGCGAACTGGTCGCCGACCCTCGTGTCGACGCCGTGGTAATCGCCACGCCGCCGCGCACGCACCTGGACATGGTCATGGCGTGCATCGCCGCCGGGAAGCCGGTGTTCTGCGAGAAGCCGCTGGGTGCCAGCGCGGATGAATCCCGGCGCATGACCGAAGCGGTCGAGCATGCCGGCCTGGCCAACATGATCGGCTTCAACTACATCCGCACTCCGGCAAGCCAGCTGGCGCGGCAGATCATCGCCTCGGGCGAGATTGGCGAGGTGATCCAGGTCACCGCCGAGCACGTGGAAGACTACCTGCACGATCCCGCCCTGCCCGCCTCGTGGCGCACACGCATCGCCACCGGTACCGAAGCCGGCGCCCTGGGTGACGTCGCGCCGCACATCGTGAATGCCTGCCTGCGCCTGGTCGGCCCGATTGCGAGCCTTGTCGCCGACACGAACATCGTTCACGCGCGGCGCGACGGCCCGAACGGGTGGGAGGCCGTCGAGAACGACGATCAGGGCCAGATGCTTTTGCGCTTTACCAATGGCGCAACCGGCAGCATCAGCTTCAGCCGCATGGCCGCCGGTCGGAAGATGGGCTACACCTATCGCATCACCGGCACCCGTGGCGCCATCGCCTTCGACCAGGAAGACCAGAACGCCCTTTGGCTTTACGACGCCGCTCGCGATCCGGCGCGGCGAGGCTTCCAGAAACTACTGATGGGCCCGGCGCATCCGGACTATCTCGCCTTCAACCAGGGCGTCGGTCACGGCACCGGCTACAACGACCAGATCGTCATCGAGGCGCGCGACTTCCTGCAAGCCGTCGCAACAGGTGAATCTGTGTGGCCAACCTTCCGCGATGGCTATGAAGTCGACCGGGTCATCGAAGCGGCCCTGCTCTCAGATCGAGAACGCCGCTGGGTAACCCTTGAATAAGGTTTACCAGCCCCCGGCTCTTTGTAGGAGCCGACTTGTCGGCGATCCGCCACACCTCAGTCACTCACTCCTGCCGCAGACTCCCCCGAACCACCAACTCACAAGGAAACAGCTTGCTCCGCGGCACCGCCTCCGGCTCATCCATCCACGCAACAATCCGCTCGATCGCGTGAAGCACCATGTCGCGAATAGGCTGCTTCACCGTCGTCAGCGAGTAGGATGCCCATGCCGCCAACGGCATGTCGTCGAAGCCCACGATACTGACCTCACCCGGCACATCGACACCGCGTTCGCGACAGGCATCGATAGCACCAAGCGCCAGCACGTCATCGCCGCAGAAGACGCCATCCAGCCGATCGTTGCGGTCGAGTAGCGTATGCATCGCCAGACGGCCGTGCTCGTGCGTGTAGTTCCCTGCGTGCAGCGTCTGTCGCAATGACGAGCCCGCTACGCCGGCGAAGCCTTTGCAGCGATCGATGGTCGAGGCATCGTGCGCGGAGCCACCGAGGAAGGCGAGCCGACGCAGACCACGCGAGCGCATGACCTCAGCCACCATGCGGCCACCCTCGACATTGTCCACCGTCGCCACGGGAACCGGGGACGACCGCCCCACGCGACCGAACACGTGCAACACCGGAAGTCCCGCTGCACGACACGACGCCGCAAAACCCGTCGGCGGTGCCGAGGTAGCGATCAGCACGGCGTCGACGTTGTACTGCTGCAGCATGTCGAGCGCCGCCTTGCCGTCCTCATCCTCACCGAGGTTCGCCAGCAATGGCCTCAATCCGCGCGCCTGGAGCTCGCGGGTAAAGAGGTCGAAGACCTCCATGAATGTGGGATTGGCGAAATGATTGGAGACGAGCCCGATCAACTCCGTCCGCCCCGTCATGAGGCTGCGTGCGAGCCGGTTCGGCTTGTAGCCCAGACGCCCGGCGGCCTCGGTGACCAACTCGCGCGTCTTCACCGAAACGCTGGCCCCGGGCGTGAACGTACGAGAGACCGCCGAAATGGAAACGCCCGCCGCCTCCGCGACATCGCGTGCGGTGACGGGGGACGGACGATTCGGCAAAGGCGTACGTGGTGGCATGCGCCAAGGTTAGCGCATCAGGCGACGACCGAAATGGGGAGGCCTTGTGCTTCCATAAGCTTCATGCGGTCCATCAGACCGGCGTAGTACGCCGCGAGCGGTTTGAAGCCGTTGTCGCGGGCGAACTCCATGATGCCCTTGATCTCCGATGTCAGATCCAAGGGAACGTCGGGACGCTCGGTGTACCACTCGCCAGGAATCGAGCCAAACAATGTCGAGCAATCGAGACCATCGATCCGTCCGCTCATTATCATCTTGTCAAGGTATGCATGGAGCTGCCTCGGCGTAATGTTCGAGAAGTCGACAGTCTTTAAAGTACTGGTACCCGTCGCCTCGATCGACAATGAAGCATCGGCCGGCTCTGGAATCGTTGTCTTGGGCACCGTATATGCGCCCGCGGTAAGCGTGGTACTGGTGATCTGCATGAAAAGCTGCTTCCTGATCTGTTCCAACCAAGAAAGCAGAGAACAAGGCGCGATGGAAGACGCCAAAGCGCGACCGCGGTGATGGATCTCGCGATCTATCCGCAAACGCCTACACCTACGATCATTGCGTCGTCGATCACGCATGAGCGAGGCGAGGACCGCCATGAAACTCGTCCCGGCGCCATCGATTTTCGCGGCAGCTCAGGCAGATGATGCCAACGGCCTTTCCAGCCTGAGGAGTGTCATTTCATGAAGCGTTTCATTATCACCGTCGGCATGTTGAGCCTGATGCTTGGCGTCAGTAGCGTCCACGCAAGCAACAACCTTTCCCGGATCTACGTGCATCACGTGACCTCGTCAAAAGGAGGCACCGAATTGATACCACAGGGTGGGTCATGGACCGCCAAAGATCACGGTGGGACGTTACTGACGATTGCTACCGACGAAATCGGCTACGGAAACAACGCACAAGCCCGGCTCCTCGGCAGCCCGCTGCGCGAAGTCGGCACGCAGCCCCTGTGCAACATCGGTGGCGTGCCCAAGCCGTGCAACCGCGGCACGATCGTCGGCTACCGCCGCACATGGGATGCCAGCGGTCGCGAAGGCGGCAACTTCGAGTTCATGGTGAATCCGAACGGCCCCGGAGGTTGGAAACGCGCCACACTGCAAATTCGCTGACGCGGCGCCGGGAGCGCCGGGCCACTGATCGCCCGACCCTTGTGTCACGAGCCGACGAGTGTTCTCGAAAGGCGACGTGGCACAGTTGGAGAATCGATAAGCGAATACGGCATTAAGGATGCAAGTCCTCGACAGTTCGGAATAAGTGAACGAATCGATGTCGCCGGACGATCGGATCAACCTCCCACTGTCGAAGTATCGTTTCCTTGTCTATCTCAGACACAACAGGAGAGCGAGATGAGCATGACAAGGAATCGGAGTTACTTGATCGCCACGGCAGCGGCGCTGTTCTTTACCGGCCACGCCGCCGCAGCGAACGTAGCGTGTCCTGCGGCAAGTGATATCAAGCTGTCGGGTAGCTCGGACGAAGGGACGAACTACACCGCAGAGAAGGGCGGAAACACGTGGAAGGGCGAAGTCTCGAAGTACGACGATGACGTCGATCTCAAGACCCTTCGCTTCGAGGAGGCGACCATCGCCAATGCGAAGAAATTCGTAGCGTGCGACTACTTTGGCTCCGGGCGATCCAACCTTCGATTGACGATCGATACCACGAAGTCATTCGCTCCGGCAAACCATGCCGCGTGGACGCAAAAAGAAGGCGAGCCGCAGGTCTGCAAGAGCTCCGACGTGTCCAAGTGCGAGTTCAACTGATCCCAACCTAGTCGCACAAAAAAGGTCCATCGCGGAATTCCGGCGACGCCGAAGGCGTCGCCTCACTCGCTCTGCGAGTGCCCGCTACCAGCTCACGCCGCGGCGGGCGCGGACGTCGCGGCGCAGAGCCTTCGGTGCCCACCCTCGCTGCTCAGACAGTCCTCCG
>CBIGPO010000006.1:0-149637 GCA_966191635.1 uncultured Luteibacter sp. | reverse complement strand
GGGCAATTAAGTAAACGGCCGCGTTGGGCGGCCCTTCCAAAGCGGGTCGCCGCAGTCGTGGCCCCGAGGGTGGCACCCGCCGGCTCTTGCGCCGCAAAGCGAGCCGCGTGCGTAAGCGCGAGGCCGAAGGCGAGCCCTCCCGGTAATCCGAGATGAACCTTTCTATTTGTCTATTTGCACGCCAAGCTAGCTTGCGAAGCGCCCATCGCATGGAATTCGATGGACAGGCCGAGGTCGTCTTGCGTGGGGGCAAGGAAAGATTCGCCGAAGGGTCCTTGATAGGTCGCCAGCTTGCGCTCGTAACCACGCTCAACCCAGCGCTGCGCACGGCCCAGGTCGGCTACCCCGAAGCTCACGCCCAGAATGCGAGGGCCACCGTTTGCCATGGTCTGCTCAGCCAGGCCCGTGCCGTCGGGCTGAAGCGCCAATAGCGCCGTCGGACCGACCGGCACGCAGAATCCCTTCGCGCCGACCGCTGGCAGCTTCACCGGCACCGCGTGGCCGAAGCCCATCTTTTCAAGCTGCCTGCGATCGGCATCGGCATCACCCGATACCAGCCATATCGACGAGAGTACGCGTGCCCCGTTGGGGTGCTCGCGCGTGACGCGATAGTCGTCGGCATTGGCGGGATCGAACTGGTCGGGCGCATAGCCGGCCATGTAGTCGATGAAGAAGGTGTTGCTCGACAACGGCGCATGGTCGAACGCGAACAAGCGCCAACCCGGCTTCGCGCTGTCGGGACCGGAGAAGAACGGCGTGACGGCGTAGTGCAGCGTCTGCAGCGAGCTGTGGATCGCATCGACCGACGAGGAGCGGAAACCAAAGGCTCGCGCCCCCGGGCCGCCCTTCAATGCCTGCTGATCTTCCTTCATGCCCGGATCGAACGTGGGGTCGTCCCGGGTGATCCCGAGCAGCTCGATGAAGCTGGTGTCCGAGAAGCGGATGTAGCGGTTGGCCACCCCACCGGGATCGCGCCCGGGCCTGACCTGGAAACCGAGCTTGACGGCCATGATCGATGTCACCTGGTCGATCCCGCGGCCCCAGAGCAGGACGTGGTCGAGCCGGGTCGGGGAGGTCGCCGGTGCCAGTGGTGGAGTTGGTGCAGGTGTCGAGGCCTGCGCGGTACCCAGACACAGAAGGCATGCCGAAACGAACAGAGTCAGGCGCATACGTACTCCAGGGCGTTCTGTTTGTGGCTGCTTTTGTAGGGCGCGCAGGCCAGTACCCGCAAGGACAATTTCCGGGCGAAAACGGTCAGCGCTGCTCAGACGCTCGCGCTTCGACGCAGGGATTGCGGCGACATGCCGAAGGAACGGACGAAGGCACGGCGCATCCGATTCGAATCGCCGAAGCCCGTCGATGCAGCAATGTGATCCAGATTGAGATGACTGGTCTCGACCGCGATGCGGGCTGCTTCCAGTCGCAGGCCTTCCACGACCTTTGCCGGTGTTGCACCGATCTCGGTCACGAAGGCGCGGGCAAAGTTCCGGGGACTCATCGCCGCGCGCTCCGCCAGCCGCTCCACCGTCATCGGCTCGGCAAGACGCGTACGCATCCAGCCGATCAGTTCGCAGAACCGCCCGGTTTTGCCACCTTGTTCCACCAGGACGGAGTACTGCGATTGTCCACCGTGCCGCCGTTGGTGCACGACGAGCTGCTGAGCGGTGCGTCGTGCGATGGCGGGACCGAGATCGTCTTCGACGAGCGCCAGCGCAAGGTCGATACCTGCGGAAATGCCTGCCGAGGTCCACAGGTTGCCATCTCTGACGAACATTCGGTCAGCGTCGAGCCGTACGCCTGGATAGCGCAACCGAAAGCGCTCGGCCGCGGCCCAGTGCGTCGTTGCGAGCCGTCCATCGAGCAGCCCGGCTTCCGCAAGGAAGAACGCTCCGGAACAGACACCCGCTGCCCGACGCCACGCATCATTGCCGAGCAAGGCACTGATGTCGGCCTGGCCCGCTTCCACCTGTGCCAGATTGCCGCCCGAGACGATCACCGTGTCGAAATGCCTCTGGTCGATCGGCGCGGCCGCGAGGCACACCCCCGACGAACTGCGCACGATGCCACCCCCTGGGGCCAGCACGTCGATCGTGTAGCTGTCCGGCCGGAAGCGCTCCGCCATCTCGAACACGGCGATCGGGCCGGCAGCATCCAGCAGCTGAAACCCCGGAAAAACGACGATGGCGATCTCGCGTCGCATGGTTGCCCTCCGGTGATTTGATCCAGTGGCGAGAAGGTGGCGGAACTGTAGGAGCGCGTCAATTCCCATTAAGAAATTGGACTAGTTGATTCGTAAAATCAAAGGATTACCGTCGATATCTCGAATCTGTCGTATTCCTCGCCGTTCTACTGCGGGCAGTTATGGCAGGCCGGTGTGCCAGGCATCCGCCACACCACTTTTGACGTATATGTATGTTCCTGTTCTGCCCCTCTACCCAGGAGACCTCAGTCATGAAGCCATTAGTAACGTTCGCTGCGCTCGCGCTGGCCGGCACGGTCGCCCTCGCGACCCCGGCTTCCGCCGCCCTGAAGGAAGGTACCCAGGCGCCGGACTTCACCGCCCCGGCCTACCTTGCCGGCAAGCCGTTTACCTTCAGCCTGGCCGATGCCCTGAAGAAGGGTCCTGTGGTGGTCTATTTCTTCCCCGCCGCGCACACGGAAGGCTGCAATGTCGAAGCCCACATGTTTTCGGAGGCTATCGATAAATTCAAGGCGCTGAACGCGACAGTCATCGGCGTGACTGCCGGCAATACGAGTGAGCTGGCAGATTTCTCGAAGGAGAACGAACACTGTGGCGGCAAGTTCCCGGTCGCTGCGGACGAGGGCGCGAAGATTGCGAAGGAATACGACGCCATGCTGCTCATTCGGCCGGGCTGGTCGGATCGTACGTCCTATGTGATCGCACCGTCGGGAAAGATCACCCATGTCTATTCGAGCCTCAAGCCGCAGAAGCATGTCCAGGAGACCCTCGACGCTGTGAAGGCCATCGAGGGTAGTCACTGACACGTGAAGCCCGACGAGATGACTCAGGATCGGCGGGATTGCGCGGTGTTCGATCTGGACAAGACGCTCCTGTCGGCGGATTCGACGGTTGCCTGGATTCGCTGCCTGCTTCGGCGGTCCCCATGGAAGCTGGTTGCCGTGCTGCCCGTCCTTCCTTTCGCGCTGGTCTTCCTGCACGTTCCCTCGGCAAGACACGCGGGCGCGTCCGTCTTGCTGTGGATTGCCACGTTCGGACTTGACCGCCCTGCAGTGGACCAAAGCATTGAAGCCTTCGCAACGCGTTTCGAGCTTGGCCTGCGAGGGTTGCGTTGGTTTGATGATGGGATGGAAAGACTCAAAGAGCACATCGCCCATGGAGATCGCGTCGTCGTCGTCACGGCGGCGCCACAGTGGCTTGCCGAGCGTCTGCTCGTTTCTTTCGGCGGTGATTTGCAAGTCATTGGCTCGAGCTTGCGAAGGGAAGGTGGCGGCTGGGTTGTCCAGCGCCACTGCCGCGGCGGTGAGAAGTGCCGCATGCTTTTCGAGGCGGAGTACGGTGAAGCGTGGCGATGGGCGTATAGCGATAGTGACGATGACGCACCGATGCTTGCCCGCGCGAACGAAGCATTTCTTGTCAACGCAAGTGCGAAGGTCCAACGACGAGCCGCCGCGCGCGGCGCATCTCATGCTGTCGTGGTGTGCTGGCAATAGGAGTGCTGGCAATAGAGGAAATGTGACTTCCATTACGGTTTCACGCAGGGGGCACTGCCGATACCGATAACGTCCGTAAATTGTCACAACCTATCGCGACAATCTCCCGTGCAGGGGCACAACTCAGCGCACGGGGACACGCATGACGATCCAGGACCGCCGGCATTTCCTGAAGCTTTCTCTTGGCGCCGCGGGCGCCGCACTCACGGCGACGGTCTTGCCGCCGTCCATCCAGAAAGCGCTAGCGATACCGGCGGCGCGACGGACGGGCACGTTGAAAGATATCGAACACGTGGTCATCCTCATGCAGGAGAACCGCTCGTTCGACCACTATTTCGGCAGCATGCGCGGCGTGCGTGGCTTCGGTGATCCGCGGACACTCACGCTTTCCTCGGGACGTTCGGTCTGGCACCAGCCGCTGACCGCCGGCAGCGACGACTACCTGCTCCCGTTCCACCCCAAGGTGGACAATCTGGGCCTGCAGTTCCTCGAAGATCTCCCGCACGGCTGGAACGATACGCAGGCCGCCTTCAACGCGGGCAAGTACGACCAATGGGTCCCGTCGAAAGGCACGACGACCATGGCCTACCTGACGCGACAGGACATCCCGTTCCATTACGCGCTGGCCGATGCCTTCACGGTGTGCGACGCGTACCACTGCTCGATTCTCTCTTCCACCGATCCCAACCGTTACTACATGTGGACCGGATACGTCGGTAATGACGGGCAGGGTGGGGGACCGGTGCTCTCCAACGCGGAACTGGGGTACGGCTGGACTACTTACCCGGAACGCCTCGAGGCGGCTGGCGTGTCGTGGAAGATCTACCAGGACATTGGTACGGGCCTTGATGCGGCGGGCGGCTGGGGCTGGGATAAAAATCCTTACATCGGTAATTACGGCGACAACTCGCTGCTCTACTTCAACCAGTACCGCAATGCCGAGCCGGGCAACCCGCTCTATGACAAAGCCCGCACGGGCACGAATACGCTGAACGGCCAGTCGCTGTTCGATATCCTCCAGAAGGACGTCATGGCCGATCGCCTGCCGCAGGTCTCCTGGATCGCGGCACCCGAAGCCTATACCGAGCATCCCAGCTGGCCGGCCAACTACGGCGCCTGGTATGTCGATCGCGTGCTCGATGCGTTGACCGCCAACCCGGAGGTCTGGAGCAAGACGGCGCTGTTCATCACTTACGATGAAAACGATGGCTTCTTCGATCACATGCTGCCGGCGTATCCGCCGGCGACACGCGACCGTGGCCTGTCGACCGTCAGCATCGATGGCGAAGTATATCCAGGCGGCAACGGCTTCAATCCAGGTGTTTACGGCCTGGGCGTGCGTGTTCCGATGCTGGTCGTCTCACCCTGGAGCAAGGGCGGCTGGGTGTGCTCGGAAACCTACGACCACACCTCTATCCTCCGCTTCCTCGAGCAGCGGTTCGGCGTGCAGGAGCCGAACATCTCTGCCTGGCGGCGTGCCGTTTGCGGCGACCTGACCCGGGCATTCGATTTCGAAGGCCACGACGGGCGTGTGCCGCAGCTGCCGCCAACGAACGCATACGAGCCCGACCGTGGCAATCACAGTGATTTCAGTCCGACGCCGCCGACCAACCAGCACCTTCCGCGACAAGAGCGCGGGCAACGCCCTGCGCGCGCGCTGGCCTACGCGTTGGAAGTCACGGGCAAGCTCGACCAGGGGCAGGGGAGATATGTGCTTGGCTTCGTTAACACCGGCCAGATCGGCGCCTGCTTTAGCGTCACCTCATCGCTGCGCTCAGACGGCCCCTGGACGTATACGGTGGAAGCCGGTAAATCGCTGTCCGATTACTGGACCAGCTCCTACAGCGGCGATGCCTACGACCTTACCGTGCTCGGGCCGAACGGTTTCCTTCGTCAGTTCAGTGGCAAGCAGCCCGACCAGGGTGAGGATCGCCAGCGTATCGCTTTGCCCGAGGTCACGATGTCGGAAGGACGTCATCCGGGTGAGTTGCATCTTGTTCTGAGCAACCAAGGTGGCCGTCCTTGCGCTATTACGATCGAGGCCAATGCGTACCTCCACCGACCACCGCAGCGCCACTGGCTCCAGCCAGGAGAGCAGGAGGAGGTTCGGATCGACATCGCCGGTTGCGACCACTGGTATAACCTGACGGCGACCTGCGATGCCGATTCGCTGTTCTTGCGGAGATTTGCGGGGCATCGGGAGACCGGGCGGGCGTCTGTGTCTGATCCGGCGTTAGGTGACTGAGCCGGACAGTGCAGGAGACAGGCTCTTGTCCCTACTAGAGGGTCACTCAATAGCCGAACGCAGAGCGCCGGCGGCCTCGTCGGCGATCTCGTCCTGCAACTTCAGCTTGTCCCCCAAGGGACGGTCGTATGTTCCGGACCAGACGATGAAGCCATCACGAGCACGGACCAGTCGCGCCGCGACGCGCATTGTCTTGCCCGACGTGCGCACGCTTCCATCGAGCACGTAGGTCACGCCCAGCGACCTGGCGATATCGGGTAGCGGCACCTGCTTGTCCTTGAAATAGAACGAGGACGTGGGTGCCGACACCTGCAGGCCCCCGGACCTGCTCAGCTTGTCGATGAGTTCTTCCGTCATGCCGTCGGCGAAGGGTTCTTCGTTCATCGCGTCGGTCAGGTCGAGGAAGGGCAGCACCGCAATGGACTTGGTGTTTTGCGCCACGCCCGTGGAGGCAATAGCCTGGGCGGGGGAGGGGGCGCGAAGAAGCAGGTACCCGGAAATGAGAATGCCCAGAAGTAAAACCGCCCCCGCGATGCGCGCGATCCTTGCGAGTGGCCGGGCGCTCGTTCCCTGACCCCCGACGTGCGCAGGCTCCGGTGCGTCGGGACGGTCGACCAGCACGCCGGTTGGCGACGGGCTCACATCGACTTGCGTATCGACGTTAGCGATCAGGCGATATCCGCGTCGCGGCACCGTCGCGATATAGATCGGTTGCCTGGAATCGTCGCCCAACAGACGGCGCAGCGCCGTCACCGCCTGATAGACCGAGTCGGGTGTAACGATGACGCCCGCCCAGACCTCAGTCAGGAGATCGTCGATGCTGACCACCTCACCAGCCCGATTGGCGAGGCAGAGCAGCAGCCGCATGGTGCGGGTTTCCAGCCGAACGGTGTCGCCGCCGCGCGTCATCGTATCGGCCAGCGGATGGACGACCCAGTCGCCGATGCGCAACGCTGCCTTGGTCGGGCGATCTCTTTCAGACGGCATATGACTCAAAGGGCTGCACCATCGACGGATGGCTCGCCGATCTTCGCATCAACCTTCCTGGCCAACAATCACCTCCATTCAGAAGTCTTCAGGCCGTTTCAGGGCGGTTTCAGGACTTCCTGCGGCGATATGAGCACAGTGCCAGCGCAGTAACCACAGGAGTCGAACTCATGATTGTCCGTTCCGCCTTTGCCGCCGCGCTCGCCCTGGCACCCTTATCGCTTTGGGCCACCACCTATACGCTGGAGCCCAATCACGCGGAAGGGATCATCCGTTGGAGTCACCTGGATTTCTCGCATCCAACGGCTCAGTTCACCCGAGTAGAGGGCACGCTGGAGTTCGATCCAGCGCACCCCGAACGGGCGTCTGTGAAGGCCGTGATCCCCTTGGCTAACGTGAGCAGCGGCGTGCCCGACCTGGACGAAAACCTGCGCTCGTCCGCCTTCTTCGATCTGCCCAGAAACGCCAGCGCGACCTTCGAAAGCACCAAGGTGGAGAAAACCTCGATGCCGGATCGGCTCAAGGTCACCGGCAACTTCAGCGTACATGGCGTGACCAGGCCGGTTGTCCTCGAGGTCACCATCAACAAGGTCGGGGCCAATCCAAGGCTCAACCTGGCTGCCGTAGGATTTGAGGCGACGACGACGCTGAAACGCTCGGACTTCGGCCTGGGGAAATTCATACCCCAGGTCAGCGACGAGATCACCATCCACATCACGGCTCAGGCTAACGAGGCAGCGGGCTATGCGGCGTACCTGAAGGCGGAGGCCGATGAAGCCGCCGCCGCGGCAAAAGCGTCACGCCACTGACAGCCACCAGCCCCGCCACGATGAATGCCACGCCCAGCCACTCGCTGGGCGTGGGCTTTTCGTGCAGCACCACCCAGGCCATCAGCACGCTGAGCACCGGCACCGCCAGTGACGACACCGCGGCCACCGCAGTGGGTAGCCGCTGTACTACCAGTAGCCATAGCGTCCAGGCCAGGCTGGTGGCCAGGATGACCGAGTAAGCCAGGCCGGCGATGAAGGCCGGACTCCAGTCGATGGATCGCTGGGGGATGAGCAACGTGACGATGCCCAGTGCTGCCGCACCAAAGGCCATTTGCCATGCGGTGAACGTGAGCGGATCGGGCCGGTGGCGCTGAAACATGCGTTTGCTGGTGACCGTGCCCAACGCCCAGCACATGCCGCCCAGCAGGGCGAATGCCGTGCTGACCGGATTACCCAGCCCCTTCCAAGGTGCGATGACGAAAGTCAGGCCAACGGCCGCAAGAGCCAGCCCTATCCAATGTCTGCGCAGCGGGCGCTCGCCCAGTAATAACCACGCCAGCAGAACAGCCCAGAACGGCATGCCGTAGGCCAACAGGACCACGCGCCCCGTGCCACCGGCCGTGAGCGCGAACTGGCCCAGGCCCTGGAACGCTGCGGTCTGGGCCAGGCCGGTAACAATGGTGCCAGCGAGCGGAGGAGGGGTCAGCGGCCGATGCGTCGCCAGCAGCACGATGAACAGCAGCGCGGCGCCCATGCCGTAGCGCAGTGCGCAGAAGTCGAACGGACCCGCGTAGCGCAGCACGAGCTTCATCACGATCCAGCTGAAAGCCCAGATAGTGACGGTGACGCCCAGTGCGATGACTGCGCCGGTCGATACTTTTGTCTCGTTCATGCCCAACCGATGAGGGGACTCGAACCCGCATCTTGGCCTATATGCCAGTGAGTTGTCTCCGCACAAGGTCTGGCGCTGCTTCCTCTCTCGGCAGACCTCCTAATTAACTGTCATGGCGCCTTCGATTGATCTGGGTCAATGAACAGCGCTGATAAAGCGCAAACACTGGTCGAAGAAGGGCCAACGGCAACTTTGGCTTCAGGCCGATACAGGTGCTGCTATCGGACTCCACACGCAGTGATCAAATAGGTATTCATGTGATGAAAGCTTCCGTTTCCTTGATGAAGGCGCTCGTCTACAAGGGACCAGGCAAGAAGGCCCTGGAAGATCATCCCAAACCCGTGATCACCGCACCCACCGATGCAATCGTCAAGATCAGCAAGACGACCATTTGTGGTACCGACCTGCATATCCTCAAAGGTGATGTGGCCACCTGTAAGCCGGGGCGCATTCTCGGTCATGAGGGCGTCGGTGTGATTGCCGAGATCGGCGCCGCCGTCACGGCATTCAAGGTGGGCGATCGCGTGCTTATTTCCTGCATCACCGCCTGCGGAAAGTGCGTGTACTGCCGCAAGCTGATGTATTCGCATTGCACTACGGGTGGCTGGATTCTTGGAAACACCATCGATGGCACGCAGGCTGAATTCGTACGGATTCCCTATGCGGAAACCAGTTTGTATCCCATTGGCAAGGGTGCCGATGAAGACGCGCTCGTGATGCTCAGTGACATTCTTCCCACCGGCTTCGAATGCGGTGTACTCAATGGCAAGGTTCAGCCGGGGAATACGGTGGCGATCGTTGGCTCAGGACCGATCGGCCTGGCCGCACTCCTAACGGCTCAGTTCTATTCCCCGTCCGAAATCATCATGATCGATCTCGACGACAACCGGTTGGAAGTTGCCAAGCGTTTTGGCGCAACGGCTACCGTCAACAGCACGAACGGCAAGGCGGTCAAGGCCGTGATGAAGCTCACCGGCGATCGCGGCGTCGATACGGTGATCGAGGCCGTCGGCATTCCAGCGACATTTGAACTTTGCGAAAAGCTGGTTGCCCCGGGCGGCACCATTGCCAATATCGGCGTGCACGGCACCAAGGTCGACCTTCATCTGGAATTACTGTGGGATCGAAATATCACGATCACCACACGACTGGTCGACACGGTCAGTACGCCAATGCTGCTGGAGACGCTACGGACGAAGAAGATCGACCCGACGCTTCTCATTACCCATCGCTTCAAGCTCGCCAAGATTCTCGAAGCCTACAAAACCTTTGGTAACGCCGCAGATACCAAAGCGCTGAAGGTGCTGATCGAGGCCTGAGCCAGCACGCCTTCGCTATCGCTGCCGAGTTTACTACTGCCGAGCCCATCCGGATCCCGTATAGACCACTGGAAGACACCTTATGGCTTATTCAAGCGTCAACCCGTTCAACGGTAAGCTACTGAAGACCTTCGATCAGCTCACCGACGAGCAGCTGGAAGAGAAGTTGGTCGCGGCAGAGAACTGCTACAAGACCTGGAAACACACCAGTTACGCCGAGCGCGCCAAGGTTCTTTCCAAGGCTGCAAAGTTGCTCGGCGAGCGCGTGGACGAATTCGCGCACACGATGACGCTTGAGATGGGAAAACGCATTGATGAGGCCCGCGGCGAAGTAAGCTTCAGTTCCGACATTCTCGCCTACTACGCCAAGAACGCCGAGGGCTTCCTGGCACCGGAAAAGCTAAATCCGACGATCGGCGACGCGCACATGGAGAGCAGCCCGATCGGTGTGATTTTCGGCGTGGAGCCGTGGAACTTTCCCTATTATCAGCTCGCCCGCGTGGCCGGTCCGCACCTGATGGCCGGCAACGTTCTGGTGATAAAGCACGCCGGCTGCGTACCGCAGTGTGCGATCGCGTTTGAAAAGCTGTTGATCGACGCCGGTGCACCGGTGGGTCTGTACACCAACTTGCTTATTTCGCACGAGCAGTCCGACAAAGTCGTGG
This sequence comes from uncultured Luteibacter sp., assembly GCA_966191635.1. Taxonomy (GTDB): domain Bacteria; phylum Pseudomonadota; class Gammaproteobacteria; order Xanthomonadales; family Rhodanobacteraceae; genus Luteibacter. The sequence goes on along the minus strand of CBIGPO010000006.1, from coordinate 139,066 downwards.
ACGACGTTCGCGTCAAGGGCGTGGCATTGACAGGCAGCGTGGCAGCAGGGCGCAGTATCGCAGCGCGGGCAGGGCAGAACCTGAAACCATCGTCAATGGAGTTAGGTGGCAGCGATGCCTTCATCGTATTGGATGATGCCGACCTCGACCATACGATTCCCTGGGCCGTTTGGGGTCGCATGTACAACACGGGGCAGACTTGCTGTGCTGCCAAACGCTTCATCGTCATGGACAAGATCGCAGATGCCTTTCTCGAAAAATTTTCGGCGGCGCTAGGCGAACTGAAGTCGGGCGATCCGCTTGATGAGAAAACGACACTGGGACCTCTGTCGACCGAGTCGGCCCTGATGCAACTACTTAGCCAGGTGGACAGCGCGGTCGAGCACGGCGCAAGCGTCCTCATAGGCGGTAAGCGCGTGGATCGACCCGGCTCATTCATGCAGCCGACCATTCTTACCGATGTGAAACCAACCAATCCCGCGTTCCGTGACGAGTTCTTCGGACCGGTTGCGATGTTCTTCCGCGTCAAGGATGAAGACGAGGCAATTGCGCTGGCTAATGACTCGGACTTCGGTCTGGGCGGATCGGTGTTCACCAGGGACATCGAGCGCGGTCGTCGGGTTGCCAGCCGCATCGAGACAGGAATGATGTTTATCAACAACATCAGCTGGTCCGATGCCGAACTACCGTTCGGCGGCATCAAGGACTCAGGATATGGGCGTGAACTAGGCAACATGGGCATACAGGCGTTCGTCAACAAGAAGCTGGTGCGCTACGCCAAGGTCGAAGCGCCGGTCTGACCTACGTGCCCTGGGCGAGGCGCTTTTTCACGAAGCGCCTCGGTTCCGGCAATACACCAGATCCTGGAGCATCCAATGTACGTCAATGTCGCTGTTCTCAGAGAGACGCAACCGCACGAACGCCGCGTGGCGTTAGTGCCTTCTGTCGTGCCCAAGCTGATCAGGCTTGGCGCCCGGCTACATATGCAGCCGGGCGCGGGCAATGCCATCCAGCTGCCCGACTCTGCTTATAAGGATGTCGCCTTCATCGAGGATCGTACGCAGCTGGTCAGCGATGCCGACGTCGTTCTGTCCGTGCAACCGCCGTCGATCGATGTAGTCGAATCGATGAAAGAGGGCGCCATTCTTGTGTCCTTCATCTACGCAGAGAAGCAGCCGGCATTGGTGCAGAAGCTGCTGGACAAGAAGATCACCTGTTTCGCGATGGAGCGGGTGCCGCGCATCTCGCGCGCTCAGGCGATGGATGCGCTGTCGAGCCAGTCGGCGTTAGCCGGCTATTACGCGGTGCAGTTGGGGGCCACGCATCTTGCGCGCGTCCTACCCAAAATCACCACAGCCGCCGGTGCGATAGGGCCGGCCAAGGTGCTGGTGATGGGCCTGGGGGTTGCCGGTCTCCAGGCGATTGCCACAGCGCATCGACTGGGCGCCGTTGTCGAAGGCTACGATGTGCGGCCTGAAACGCAGGGTCAGGCGCTATCGCTGGGTGCGACCTTCGTCGATACGGGCATCGAAGCTGCGGGGCAGGGTGGCTACGCGCGTGAACTCACACCTGAAGAGAAGTCCACCGCCGCCGGGGTGCTGACCAAGCATATCCAGCAGGCCGATCTGGTGATTACGACGGCCGCTGTTCCCGGCAAGGCATCGCCCAAGCTGATCAACAAGGCACAGGTTGCCGGCATGAAAGCCGGCGCGGTGATTGTGGACCTTTCCGCCGATGGCGGTGGCAACTGCGAGGACACCGTGCCGGGCGAAACCACCACGGTTGGCCTGGTCACCATCGTGGCTCCGCTCAATGTGCCGTCGTTACTTGGCGAGGACGCAAGCAAGTTGTACGCAAATAACCAGTACAACCTTCTGGCGCTGATCATGAATGACAACATCATCACCATTGACTGGACCGACGAAGTGCTAGCCGGCACCGCGCTCACGCATGCCGGTGATCTGACCACGGCGCTGAACGGAAAACATACTCATGATCTCGCCGTGGAGCTGCCATGAACATTGACGGCATAGTCGCTCTATACATCTTCATGCTTGCGGCGTTTGCAGGCTGGGTAATCATCGGTCGCGTGCCAGCGATCCTGCACACCCCGTTGATGTCCGGATCCAACTTCGTGCATGGCATCGTGGTGATCGGAGGGATCTACGCACTGCTCAATGCCAGCACCGTGCTGGAGCAGTGCGTCGGTTTCGTCGCCGTGCTGCTAGGTGCCGGTAACGCCGCCGGCGGCTACGCGGTGACCGATCGCATGCTTGCGATGTTTCAGAGCAGTGGGCATCAGCCCACCCACTCCGCCCACAGGGCAGGTAGTCACCGCCGCAAGACCAAAGCGCCGAAGAAAGCCTGAGGAATGGACATGCTCACGATGATTCCCCAACTTCTTATCGATACCGTCGGTATCGTCGCCGCCTTTCTGCTGACGTTCGGACTGTGGCGAATGTCGTCGCCAGTGACCGCGCCGGCCGGCATCAAGGTCGCCGGCATTGGCATGCTTGCCGCCGTCGTAGCCAGCTTTCTCTACTCATTCAACGTAAGCCCAGCCGCGGAGCCGCATCTGCCGATGAATCTGGCGCTTGCCGGACTCGCCCTGGCAATCGGTGTCGGCTTGGCCTGGTGGAGTGGGCGTAAGGTGCCGATGACGGCTATGCCGCAAATGGTCGCTCTCTATAACGGCATGGGCGGCGGTGCTGCCGGCGCGATTGCTGCGGTGGAGTTGTTCGGCGGCCATGCGCGGGGGATTACTCAACTAGGCGTGACCCTACTGGGTGCGATCATAGGCGCGGTATCACTGTCCGGCTCGTTGATCGCCTGGGCCAAGCTACAGGGTGTATTGAACAAGCCGCTGCGCATCAAGGGACAGCAGATCATCAACGCGGTGGTGATGCTTGGCACGCTGGTGATCGGCTCTTACATCATGTATGTCGTGCAGAGTGGCGATACGCCGGTCATGCCGATGCAAGGACTGATTTGGTTGTTCCTCGGTAGCGCGACGCTATTCGGAATCCTGATGACGCTGCCAATCGGTGGCGCCGACATGCCGGTGGTGATCTCGATCTACAACGCGTTCACCGGTCTGGCCGTGGGCCTGGAAGGCTTTGTGCTGCAGACCCCGTCCCTGATGATCGCCGGCATGCTGGTCGGCGCGGCGGGCATTCTTCTGACGCTGCTGATGGCCAAGGCGATGAACCGTTCGGTGAGTAATGTGCTTTTCACCAACTTCGGCGACGTGGTCAAACAGAAGCATGGCGCGATCGCAGGCAGTCTCAAGCCGACCGCAGCCGGCGACGCGGGTATTGCGATGCGCTATGCCAGCAGCGTAATCATCGTTCCTGGCTATGGCCTGGCCGCTGCGCAGGGACAGCAGAAGTTGTACGAATTCGTGAAGCTACTGATCGCGGCAGGCGTGAAAGTGCGCTTCGCCGTGCATCCGGTGGCAGGCCGTATGCCGGGGCAGATGGATGTCCTGCTGGCTGAAGCTGGCGTGCCCTATGACCTGATCTTCCAACTCGAAGACATCAACGACGACTTCGCCGGCACCGACGTGGTGCTGGTCATCGGCGCCAACGACGTGGTCAATCCTTCCGCCCGTAGTGACAAGACCTCGCCAATCTTCGGCATGCCGATCCTGAATGCGGACAAGGCGAAGCAGGTGTATGTGGTCAAGCGCGGGGAGGGGAAGGGCTACGCCGGCATAGTCAATCCACTGTTCTATGCCGACAACTGCAACATGGTTTACGGCGACGCGCAGGGGGTTATGGCCGGAATGATCGAGTCCGTTCGCGGGCTTGGAATCACTGCTGCTGCCTGACCCTCGGTAACTCGGCCTGGCACAGGTTCGCTGTGTCACAGCACCTACCTCCATTGAAAGGAAACGTTTTATGGCTCGTAAAATGCTCGCCGCCGTCGTCGAAGCTTTCGGCAAGCCGCTGGTCCTACGTGAGTGGGACATTCCCACACCCGGCCCCGGACAGATACTGATAAAGACCGAGGCTTGTGGCGTTTGCCATACCGACCTTCATGCGGCGCGCGGCGACTGGCCGGTCAAGCCTTCGCCACCGTTCATCCCCGGCCACGAAGGCATCGGCATCGTGGTCGCGCTCGGCGCTGGCGTGACCAGTGTCAAAGAGGGTGAGCGAGTTGGCGTGCCGTGGCTGTACTCGGCCTGCGGCCATTGCGAGTACTGCCTCACCGCATGGGAAACCGTCTGCGCCAGTGCCGAGTTCGGCGGCTACACGAAGAACGGCGGGTTCGCCGAATACATCCTGGCCGATCCGAACTACGTCGCGCATGTGCCGCATAGTCTGGCCGCCAGGGACGCGGCGCCAATCATCTGCGCGGGTATCACGACCTACAAGGGCATTAAGGTCGCCGACGTGCGGCCGGGCCAGTGGATCGCCATCTCCGGAATCGGCGGTCTCGGTCATCTGGCGGTGCAGTATGCCAAGGCCATGGGACTAAAGGTCTGCGGCGTCGATATCGACGACAGGAAGCTTGCGCATGCTACACGGTTGGGGGCAGACGCCGTGGTGAACGCGAAAGACGGAGACCCGATCGAGGCCGTGCGTGCGGTGACCGATGGCGGTGCTCATGGCGTGCTGATCACCGCGCCCTCGCTGGGGGCATTCAAGCAGGGCGTCGGCATGACGCGTAAGCATGGGACCTGCGTCTTGGTGGGACTGCCGCCTGGCGAGTTCCCGGTGCCGCTATTCGATGTCGTGGCCAATTGCATCACGGTGCGTGGCTCATTCGTCGGCAATCGCGCGGATATGGCCGAAGCCTTAGACTTCGCGGCTCAGGGCAAGGTGAAGGCGGATATCGAGCTGCAACCACTATCGGCCATCAACGATGTCTTCGACCGTTTGCAGAAAGGCGATGTGCCATCACGCGTCGTGCTCGATTTCGGTCCCGCTTGATGGATCGCAAGATCGACGATCTGCTGCAACGCATCCACGCGCTCGAGAACGAACTGGAGCTACATGTAGCACTCGCGCATGCAAAGTTGGGGATGCGCCTGGAGAACGGCAAGATCGAGTTCGAGGAGGCTGTCCGGCGGCGGCATCGTGCGATAAAGAGAAGTCTTCTGCGCTACATCGTTGGGACGAGGCTCCTGGTCCTTCTCACGGCACCGGTGATTTACTGTCTCATCTTGCCATTCGCACTTATCGATGTTTTCACGACGATCTATCAGCACGTTTGCTTCCCGGTTTATGGCATTCCCACCGTGAAGCGCAAGCACTACGTTATCTTCGATCGCCGCTATCTTGCTTACCTCAACCTTGTCGAGAAGATCAACTGTGCTTATTGCTCCTATGCGAACGGCGTCATCGCCTATGTGCGCGAAATCGGCTCGTGCACCGAACAGTACTGGTGCCCGATCAAGCATGCGCGCAGGTTGCTCGGAGCGCACCCGCGCTATGCGCATTTCGTCGCCTATGGAGATGCGCAAGGGTATCGAGAGGAACTCGACGCTTTGCGCGCCGAGGTGCGCAAAACGCATGAGTCATAAGACCCTGATCCCCACGAGACCTCCATAACGGGCAAAATAAGCGGCTCGTTCCGTGCCAAGCCTCGTCCTGCATTGCCACGAAGCGGACTTTCCCGTTATGGATCAAGCTCTTGAATACTACTGCCCCGCCGTCAGTCGACGCCGACTCCCCACTGCTGGAGCGCTTACGCGCAGCGGCGCAGCTGCTTGAGTCGGTTGCGGCCGATCGACTCATGCTGGACAGTCTGCCGGCGGAAGACCGCCAGCGCCTGTATCGGGCGGTGGCACAGGTCTATCACCCCGACCCGGGCGAGCGTCGGATCAAGCTGAAGGCTGCCCAAAAAGCACGGCATGCGTCGAAGATCCAGGCCGAGGACACCGTGCTCAACCAGACTGGCATCCGCGCACTGCGCCGCAAGCCGGTATTTACCACGCCGAATGTATTCGCCCCGCAGAGTTTCGAGGCGAACGACGTCGCGCCCGATGCAGACTCCGCGCAGCCGCGTGAATCGATCGAGCCCAAGCACTGCTATGTGTGCAAGCAGAAGTATTCGACGATCCATTTCTTCTACGATCAGCTGTGCCCTACCTGCGCTGCGTTCAATTACGCCAAGCGCACCGAACTGGTCGATCTGCGCGGCCGCGTCGCACTGCTGACCGGTGGTCGCGTGAAGATCGGATATCAAGCCGGCCTGAAGTTGCTACGCGCGGGTGCGGAGTTGATCGTCACCACGCGCTTCCCGCGTGACTCGGCGGCACGCTATGCCGAGGAGCCGGACTTCGGCGAATGGGGTCATCGCCTGCAAGTCTACGGACTGGACCTGCGTCATACGCCCAGTGTCGAAGCGTTCTGCCAGGAACTAGTCGCCACGCGGCCACGGCTGGACTTCATCATCAACAATGCCTGCCAGACCGTGCGTCGCCCGCCCGACTTCTACGCGCACATGATGGACGGCGAGACGGCAGCGCTGCACGACATGCCCGAACACGTGCGCAAGCTGGTCGGTCACTACGAGGGTCTGCGCGGCTCGAACATCCTGCCCGAGGCAGGTGTTTCGGCGAATGCACTGGCCGGACGTGCCGCCGATCTGCCGGGCCTGACCCGCGCTGCCGAACTCTCCCAGATGCCACTGCTGCCCGAAGAACTGTTGGCACAGAGCCACCTGTTCCCCGAGGGCAGGCTCGACCAGGACCTCCAGCAGATCGACCTGCGCGAGCGCAATTCGTGGCGGCTACTGATGGCCGAAGTACCCTCGGTCGAATTGCTGGAAGTGCAGCTGGTCAATGCCATCGCGCCGTTCATCATCAACGCGCGACTCAAGCCGCTGATGCTGCGCACCGCCGACCGCGACAAGCACATCGTCAACGTGTCTGCGATGGAAGGCCAGTTCTACCGCAACTTCAAGACCACGCGCCATCCACACACCAACATGGCAAAGGCCGCGCTCAACATGATGACGCGCACCTCGGCCACCGATTACCACAACGACGGCATCCACATGAACAGCGTCGACACCGGTTGGGTGACCGACGAGGATCCGGCCGGGCTGGCAGCGAAAAAGGTGTTGGAAGAGCGCTTCCACCCACCGTTGGACATCGTAGACGGCGCTGCGCGCATCGTCGATCCGATCATCAACGGCATCAACACCGGCGAACACGTGTGGGGACAGTTCCTGAAGGACTATCGGCCGACCGACTGGTAAGGGCGATACGCATTCGAACTACTTTACGTGAGCCGCAGATCTCTCGAGCGCCGGAATGATCTTCTCCAGCGGACAGAGTGCTTCCTTGCCGGGCAAACATCCCTCCGGGTAGAGCACAAGCGTCGCGGGTTTGCCGCCATCGTTCCCGGGATTGACCGCGCGCAGTTGCGACAGCGTCTGCGCCTGATAGAAAACGCGGACATAGCGCTTCCCCGTGGACGCGCGGCGCCACAACTCGATGCCCAGAGCCCCGCCGATAGGCGGGTCGTCCTGGCCGTAGCCTGGCATCTTGAAGTGAATGCCGAGCACGCTGGCCAGTGCGACGATGTTGTTGTCGCTACCTACCAGTACGCTCAAACGGGGGGCGTGGGTGCCTTTCAGCGTCGATAGGGTCCATTGGCTCATGACAGCGGCAACGCGCTCCGCCATGTAGCGGGGGCGGGCGTAGATGTCGAACAGCAGCGAGTGTAGGCGGGAGAGCTGTTCGAGTTTGGTGTCGTCAGTTCGGCCCCAGCCGACGTCGCTCGTTGCGCGGCCCTCGGCATAGGCCATGAGAATCGCTTCCGCGGTGCCCGACGTGGTTGCGATCGGCCCGGTCAGCTTCATTCCGCGGTCGTCAGGCGATGTCGTGAGCGTGCCGTGCCAGGTTTTCGAATCACAGATGGGGCCCGTGGGATTCGAGTGGCACCCGAGTACCGATGCCATGGTCGCCAGTTCGGTCGCATGGGGTGCGGTCAAGGTATCCGGGCCTCCGGTTTGCGACTGGATGGATGCCACGGCTTCTTTCGCGTCCCATGCCACTACACCTGCTTCCATAGGATGAAACATGGGGTCGTCGCTTCCCGGGGCGCGGTGTCCAATAGCGATGGGGCAGCCCGGTGCGAAGCCTTCTGCCAGCGCCTGGGCGCTCGCAATGGTTCGCTGATCGGTATTGGCCCAGAACCAGATGCTGGATGCATCAAGGCATCCCTTTGTGGGAAACAGTCCCTCAGTGGCTAGGCGACGGCGGTCATATTCGCCCATGAATCTGGCGCCAAGGGCGCCATGCGGGGTCAGCTCGCTGGGGGGCTGTGACCAGGTGGGCCACGGTTTGCCATTGGCTTCATCGGCCTGAATCTCCCCGGGAAGGGGGGTACGTACACCATGCCGATAAAGCAGTATCACGCGCTCGAGTTGCAAGTCGTCGTTTGCGGCCGCCGGAATGGAGGTGAGGCCCATCCCGGCAGCGATGAGGAGTGCAACGACCAGGCGGTAGTAACGGAAAAAATCGTTCACATGCAGGTCCATGCGTTAGAAGGTATAGCTCATATTGACCATGTAAACGCGACCTGTCTCGACATAAGCACCATCCGCACCGGAGTCGTAGGCGAGGTAACGTTTGGACTTGCCTTGCGTTTCATAGAACGTCGCTTCGTTCAGGAGGTTCTTCACCGAGACGCCGACATCGAAGCCATATGACAGATGATAAGTGGCGGCGAGGTTGAGTGTCTTGACCGGCTGCAGGTAGTAGTTGAGTCGATCACTGGTCAGCCCGATCAACTGCAGGCCCGTGTAGTTGTAGGTAAGGTCGGCACGAAGATGCGAATCGTCATAGAACAGGTCGGCGTTGTAGATCTTCTCCGGAGCCCGAGGTAGCCATGTGCTTCCCGGCTGGTCGACGCTGCCACTATTGGCCGAGCTATGTTGCAGCGTGATATTGGCGCCGGCGCCGAAGTGGCTCCAGAACCCCGGCAGGCTCAGGAACTGCTTGTTCGCCGCCAGTTCCGTTCCGAAGAGCCTGGCCGTTCCGCCGTTCTCGGGCGTTGTGACGGGTACGCCGTTCTCGAACGTGGTCCCCGTGGGCACATTGCCACCCAGGGTACTGTCGTTGGTCGTGGTCGACTGGGAGGTATAGACAAAGCCCTTGATGCGCTTGTAATACGCCGATGCCGTGAGTAGCCCGCCATTGGCGTCATAGAACTCGGCGGACAGGTCGAGGTTGTCGGCCGTGGTCGGCTTCAGCTTCGGGTTGGGCTTGGAGATGCCCAGTACGTTGCCAGTCGTATCGTCGATCGAGTACACGGTTTCACCGGAGATGAGACCGAACGCGGGTCGGCTGAAACTGCGACGCAGGGATGCACGGTAAACCGTCAGGTCGTCCGGTCGATAGTTCACGCTGATGCCCGGCAGCACTTTGCCGTACGTACGTTCATTGTTGACGAACTGGCCGGTGGCATCATCGCCATTCGATTGCCAGGAGCTGGCCGAATAATGGGTCAGCTCATAGCGCACGCCCGGCAAAATAGTCAGCGCGTCATACTGCATGGTCGCCATGAAGTAGGTGGTGTAGATGTTCTCGCGGCTGGATGTCGTGTTGGCGTTGTAGTCGTTGACTGTGTAGTTACCAGCCCCATTGGGGTCATTGACGTACTTGTAAGGCACCGCCTGAGCAAGCACCCAGTTGCGATCGATGAGCTTGAACGGGCCAGCATATTTCCCGTCGAAGGCGCCAGTGATGACCTGTCCCGGCAAATTGCCGAGCGTCGGGCCACCCGGGGCGCTGGAGGGATAGTTCGGACCGCCGAAGTAGGGTCCGCCGTAAACGAAGTTGTTATCGTCGTGGAAGAACGGGTGGTCGTAGGCATCGCGCTTTGAGGTATCGGCGGAGATACCGAACTTGAGGTTCTTCAACACGCCATCGTCGAGCTGATAGGTGCCGTCGAGGTGCCCATTGATGCGGGTGTCTTTGCTACCGGCATCGTGTCCTTGCACTTTCCAGAACGAATCCGTGTTCAAGCTGTAGAAATTGTTCTGCACGGCGGCCGAGCTGCCAGCAATGCTGGGATAGGTCGGATTGCCAAGTCCGAAAGCGAACTGGCCGGGGACAGTCTCACCGTAGAGGCTGGCTTCCACATAGTCGGGCCGATCACGCGTGCCGTAGCCGAACGACGTACCGTAGTCGAGGCTCAGGCGATCGAGCTGGCTGTTGCCTCCGAGCTGCAATGACGCGGTTTTTTCGTCGATGTCGCGGGTATTGAAGTAACCGCCACGAAGCACATTCGTCGGGTTCTGGTTACGGGCCGAGGCTTGGTCCTGCTGGCCTGTGACACCGTATGAGCCGTAGATGGCACGGGCATACAACGAGGTGGTGTCTCCGTGCCAGTCAAGCGAGATATTGGCGCCGTAACGTTTGATCTGGTTGGTGTAGATGCTGTATTTGTACTGCGAGCTTTGCAGCGGCCCGGCATACCGAAGGTCGGTAGCATTCGCCTGTGCCGGATTGACCGGCTTGTACGACGAGTTGGGCGCCGTGGTCTCCGCCGCATTGTTGTTCTTTCCATAATAGGCAGAGGCATAGATGCCGAATGCCTTGTCCTCGCCGAAACGTTTGGCGAATTCCTGCTCGACCGTACCGCCCTTGTTCGACACGCCAAGGTCGTGTGCCAGGGAGTTCATCTGTCCCTGGACCGTGGTCTTGGCATAGGTGTCCTTGTCGAAATCGAACGCCGTTGGCGTCCGCATGTCGATGCTGCCGCCGATGGAATCGCCGGGCATATCCGAGGTGGGCGCCTTGGATACCTTTACCGACTGAATGCCGAACGGGGCCAGCATATTCAGCGAGATGGCGCGCGTGGACGAGTCGGTCTCGGGCATCGCGAAACCATTGAGGGTGTAAGCGTTGTAGCTCGAGTCGAGGCCGCGAATGGTGACGTACTCGTTCTCCCCGGTCGCTGCCTGACCCAGGTGCATGTCGCTATAGGCGGAGAGTCCTGGTATATGGGAAACGACATCGGCGATATTGGCCGACGGAACGGCGTCCATTTGTTGCTTGGTCATCACCGTACTGACGCTTGGAGCGAGTCGCTGTTCATCGATCGTGCCGACGGCAGACACGCCATCGGCACTGACGCTCACGGCGGAAAGGTTCGTCGTCTTGTCTTTCTTGTCGGTGTCCTCATCCGCGTGGGCGATGGTGCTGAAGGCAAGGCCGAGAAGGACCGAGGCGGCGAGGATGTTTTGCTTGTAAGTCTGATTCATGGCTCGATCCCGCTGCAATGCGTGTCGGTAAACTGCGGATTACACCGGGCCTGCGCGTGGCCCGGAAAACTCACTACATAGCCGCTGGCGGCTGGCTCGTGATCCGGATAGTCAGTGCTGAGAATCTGCGCGCCACTTGACAGCATGGCGTCCCGGCGCGACGTATCGTTACGCGCGGACTCCTTGAGGTTGGCATCGGTGCGGGTTCGCACCAGGTAGCCCGCCTTGACCAGTGCGGTAATGGCGTCGGCGCTTCCATCATTGAGCTCGGTGAATGCCGCATCGTCGCCGCCAGGTGCCGCATTGGTGAACGCGACCCTGGTGCGAAGCGATGGATGTCCCTTCAGGTACGCCGTACCAACTGAGCGCTGGTCGAGAAGGAAGATGACCTTGCCACGGGCTTGTTCGAGGCGCGGCCAACCGTTCGCGAGGATGGCGCGGTTTAACGTTTGCGCATCGCCGCGAACATCGTCCGGGCTGAGGTACTCCGTGCGCGGGAATACCGACCTTATCTCAGCATCCAGGGCATCGAGTGCCTTCGTATCGAAAGGTTCCGGCTGCACGGTAGGGAAGGGCAGGTGCAGCGGAGACTCTATGGTTTCCAGCAGGATGAAGACGGGCAAATGCCTCGGATGCGCCTTCGACCATGCACGTACCTCACGCAAACAGGCGACCAGGGGCTCGCAGTTGCTACGCTGGTCCATATCCTGGATATGCATGACCTTGAAACCGGGCTTTTGCATGATCGCCGGATCTGCAAAGGGCGGATCCATCGGCAGTCCCGCCTTGGCCACCTCATTGATGACGGCTGGATGCGCGTAGCGCCCGCCCTTCGTATCGCCATAGATATCGAGCTCGATCTGACGGACACCATCATCGAGCTGTTTGGTCAGCCGTGGATGCGAGTAATCGAGAATAGCGAATGTCTCGGGTGAGACCCTTTTCCATATCTCGGCCTCACCTGGGGCCAGGCCCGCGTGATAGCTGTTGTGGCTACCAAGGTACTGCAGCTGGTTCAGGCGCAGGTCCGCCTGATCCGCTATCGCCTGACAGGACGCGAGGGTGGCTATCAGGACCGGAAGAAGGCGTCCCAATCCCCGCGGTTTCGTTGTTTCGCGCATGACAAGCACTCTCCGGGATGGATGCGTCCGGCGATGGTTCTTCGTAGTAGGAAATTACGAAGAACCACCACCTTAGATCGATTGAAATCGATTCGATCCATCCTGAATTTCGAGTGTGTCTGTGCGATGACTGGTGCGTGAAAGTTGTTGGACGCGATGCGTCGCGCCATCTATCAATACTGGTATTGCAAAGTGACGCCGATGGTACGCGGCTGGTTGAGAGCCACGCGGCGCGTCGTTGGCAGGTCGGCCGAGATAGCGACGGGCAGGTCGGTCTCGCCGTGCTTGTCGAAGAGGTTGGTGGCGTAGAGCGAGATATCGAAGCCGTTACGACCTTCCACGCCCATGCGGATATTGGTGGTGGCAAAGCCGCCGCGGCGATAGAACGGGCTATCCCTGTCGTACAGGAAGTTTGAATTTCCGACGTAGCTGAGGTCGGCGCGCATGAAGCCGTCGTACTGCGCACTGACCCGATGACGGTACTCGGCCGCGAGCGAACCGGTAAAGCGCGGCACGTTCACGAGACGGTCGCCGTCCTTCGCCGAGGTACCGGGAACGTCATTCTTCAGGTGCGCATCGTTGTAGCTGAAACCGGCGCTCAACGTCACCGCATTGACGGGCAGGAACTTCATTTCCAGTTCCGCGCCCTGGCTGACTGCCTTACCGAAGTTGGCCGTGATGTTGTAGCCGCAGCCGAGCACGATCTGTTGCTGAACGTGGTTCCAGTCGATGTGATAGACGGACGCATCGACGAGCAACCGCCGCTCCAACCACGCGCTCTTGAAGCCCAGTTCGTAGTTCCACAGGGTGTCCGGGTTGTACTTGTTCAACTGCGACTGACTGAGACCCAGCCCGGCCACTTCCGTGCCACACAGCGCCGCCGGTGCAGGATTGTTCGGGCCTCCCGGTCGATAGCCCTCTGAGGCTGTGACGTAGACCATGTTCTCGGGACTGATCTGGTACTGCAGCGTGAACTTCGGTGTGCTGCCGTAATCCTTCGAACTGCTGTGCACGAAACTCGGGCCACCGTTGAGCAGGCCGTCTCCGCTCTGCGAGAACCCCTGCTTGACCTCGAACGCTCGGATACCTGCGCTGGCCTTCAGCTTGTCGGTGATATTCCAGGACAACTCCCCAAACACGGCGTACTCGTCGAGTGTGGCGTTACGCGAGCCCGCGTAGATCGTCGAGTAGGTCGGGAACGGGTTGTTGAACGTCTGGTTGAATCCGGCGGGATACGGAATAGACGACGCCAGCGGCGCGCGGACATCGTGATAGAACGCACCGAGGATCGCCTGCACCGGACCGTCGAACTTGCTGGTCGCCCTCACTTCCTCGGTGAATTCCTTATTCTTGTAGCTGCCGTACATCGTGGTCGGGTAGACGCTCGGCAAGCCGAAGAAATAGTTGATGACCTTGGAGCTGTCGTCGCGAAGGTTGATATCGCGGGTGAAGTACGAGGTCGACGACATCAGCTCGAGCGCGTCGAACTGCTTATGGATGGCGATATTGGAGATCGTCGACTTCTGCACGTTGGCTTCGTTGACGTCGCGCACCTGGTACGGATTGTCGAGCGTCGCGGGGATCTTGTCGTAGGTAAACGGCGAACCCAGCTTGGAGTACTGGTAGATGAAGCTTGGCGTGATGGTAAGCGTGTCATCCGGCTTGATCAGCAACGCCACACGTGTGCCGTAGGTCTTATACGTGTTGACGTTGTCCTTCTTCTTGCCGTCCGGGTCCGCCTCGAGGTAATTGGATGGCGAGATCGGGTAACGGTCGATATAGCCGTCGTCGTCGCGATAGTACGCGGACACGCGCAACGCGACCGTGTCCTTGATCAGGGGGACGTTCAGCACGCCGTTGACGTTAGCGTTCGGACCGCCATGGTACGTGCCCGAGACATCCGTCTTGATGCGGGCCTCGATGAAATCCAGGTCAGGCTGGTTGGTCACGTACTTAACCGTGCCGCCCATGGAGCTGGAGCCGTAGATCGTACCCTGCGGACCGCGAAGCACTTCGACGCGCTCGATGTCGAACACCGAAGGGTCGATGACGCCTCGCGTCGACAGCAGAGCGGCATTGCTCGATGCCGCGATAGGCACGTCGTCGAGGTAATAGCCGACGGTGGCAGCAGAGCCTGCGCTCGACGAGATACCGCGGATGATCAGGTTGTTCTCGCCCGGGCCCGACGACGCGACGGTCAACGACGGCGCGATGCGCGCCAGGTCGACGAGACTGGTCACGCCTTGCCGCTCGAGCTGTTCTCCGGTCAGCGCGGTCATGCTGATCGGCACCTTCTGGATATCCTGCTCGCGCTTGGCAGCAGTGACCGTGATGCCCTCGAGGGTCTGCGGCGTATCGGACGCCTGGGCCTTCTTCTTGTCGTTGGCGGGGGTGGCAGCGTCTTGCGCGCTGGCCACGCCCGAGGCCAGGGCCACGGACAACAGGGCCGTGTAGAGAAGGGTGCGCTTAAGATCTTGGTTCATGGAACTCCCCCGCGAATCGGCTGAATGGAAGACGGCCTGTGAAAGGTGCATACCCTTCGTGCACGCTCGTCGATGAGAGCGTGTTCTTGATTTCGTGTGCATTGCCCCCGGATGTCGGTCCCACGGACGAAGGCCATGGGCGACGATCCTTGCTCGGTTGATGCCAGATGTCCCTGACCGGCAGCGCCTTCGATCCCCTGGCACCGGATGTATAGCCGTCTGAACCGCGTTTGCTGCGGTGCAGCTTCCGTGATTCGATCAGATCAAAAAGTTTTGATGGCGTCAAGCTTTTTACGTTACGATCAGGTGGCAATCGCAGATAGCCGCCTAAAAGGGTCCCGAAACTTCTCTCATGCTCCAGGGGTGCCATGAAAACCATGTCCGTTCTTTTCTGCGCCTTGAGCGCAGTAGCGACGACCGTTGCCGTGTCTGCTGAAACACCCGCCGTGCCGACTACCCAGGCCATCAAGCAGGCACTCGACGCCAGCGCCGCGGCATGGTCGGCCGGCGACCTGAAGACGTTCATGGAGTGCTACGAGCGTGCCCCGGGCACCCGCTACGTAAGCGCGAGCGGCACCATCGTGGGCTATGAGGCGATCGAAGCGATGTACGCCTCGCGCTTCCAGAAGCCCGGCGCCAGCCTGGGCAAGCTCACCCTGGAACTGATCGACGTCAAACCGCTGGGCTCCCAGTACGCCTTCGTCGTCGGCCGCTACCATCTCAAGCCGGACACCGGCGCTGAGGTGTCGGGGATCACCACGCTGCTTTTCCACAAGGTCGGCGCGCGTTGGCTGATCAGCAGCGACCATAGTTCGTAACCATGGCGGGTGCACAAGCGACGCCGGACAAAGCCGCGGGGCTGAGCATCGGTTCGGCGATACGCGACCGACGACGCGGTTTGGGGCTCACTCTGCAAGCCCTCGCCGACAGCTCGGGACTTTCCATACCATTCCTCTCGCAGGTCGAGAGGAACCTCGCTCATCCATCGTTGCTGTCCCTGGAAGCCATCGCCCAGGCGCTGAATGTCGACGTCGACTACTTCGTCGGCGTACCCACGCCTGGGCAGATCGTTTGCCGGGCCGACGAGCACGACCGGATCGACCTGGGATCGCCGGTGGTCTACGAGCGGTTGAGCGGTCGGCATGCCGAACGCAAGATGGAAGCACTCAGACTCATCGTTCCGCCTGGCCTCGTCGCGCCCACGATCCATCGGGAAGGCGAAGGCTTCTGGTACATCCTGAGCGGTACACTCGAAATGACGGTGGGCAGGAAGAAATTCGTGCTTGGCGTTGGTGACAGCGCACACTTCGATCAGAGGCATCCCTACAGCATGCGTAATGCCGGCAAGTCCGAAGTCCGCATGATCTGGGTCGGGACGCCGGCGATATTCAAGGACTGAGGCGCGCACAGTAAGTGTTGTAAGTCCGAACTGACTGGCTCGTTGTTTACTTGAGTACAAACCGACCTGGGGAGGGGAAAACAATGTTGAAGATAGTAACTCGGACATGCTTTCTCATTGCCATCATGGCAATGCCCGCGCTACTGCTTGCCCAAACTCGGGGAGAAAGCACGAAGCCCAAAGACGTCCAGAGCGGCTACGCGCAAGTGAATGGGACCGAGCTCTATTACGAAGTCCATGGGGACGGCGCGCCGCTCGTCATGTTGCATGGAGGGGTAGATCCGTCAGTGATGTTCGGGGCGCCTCTCACGGCCATGGCAAAGAACTTCAAGGTGATTGCCATTCATGCCCGCGGGCATGGACGCAGCAAAGATACGACCGCGCCCTGGTCGATCGAGCAGGCTGCCGACGATGTGGCGGCTGTGCTCAAGCATCTGAAAATCAACAAGGCGAGCGTGATGGGCTACTCGTTCGGTGGTGCGATCGCGCTGCAGTTCGCGATCAGGCACCCTGATATGCTCGACAAACTGGTGGTCGTCTCGGCCGCCTATGCACGCAATGGCGAGTATCCGGAGGTGAAGGCGGCCTTCGAGCAGATGCCGGCCATGGCCGATGCGATCGGAGGCGACATCGCCAAGTCTCCCTTGGCGCAGATGTATCCCGGCGTCGACTGGCCGACGCTCATGCGCAAGACGGGGGAACTCGGCAAACAGGATTACGACTGGTCCACGGGGATACGTGGCATCAAGGCTCGGACATTGCTTGTATTTGCCGACGCGGACTGCATCCGGCCCGAACACATCGCCGAGTTTTACAAACTGCTCGGCGGCGGACAGAGGGATGCCGGATTGGATGGCGCGCTGCGCTCACCCAACCAGCTGGCTGTCATCCCAGGCACGACGCATTACAACATCATGGCGTCGTCGGCCGTGGTGCAATATTCGACCGACTTTCTGAAGCACTAGATCGCCACATGACACATGCCTTCACCGCACTCGTTTCGCGCCTCCGCGACGATGAACTGGTGCACCTTGCTGTCCATGGTGTTCCATCGCTTCCCACGCCGGTCGCAAGCGGTTATGCCAGCAATGAAAACGCCCGCATCTGGTACGCCAGCTTCGGTGCCGGGCCGCCGGTGGTCCTGTTGCACGGCGGTCTTGGAAACTCGGGCAACTGGGGCTATCAGCTTCCCTCGCTGGTCGAGGCGGGCTATACAGCAATCGTGATCGACAGCCGTGGGCAGGGCCGCTCTACCCGTGATGAAAGGCCCTACAGCTACGAGCTCATGGCATCCGACACCCGTGCCGTCATGGATGCGCTTGGCGTTGCCAAGGCCACCTTTATCGGTTGGAGTGACGGGGCGGATATCGCCCTTGTCCTGTCGCGCGAAACGCCAGGCCGCTCCGTCGGCGTGTTCTTCTTCGGCTGTAATGTCGACAGCACGGGCACCAGGCCCTTCCGGCCATCCACAGTGATCGATCGCATCTACAGCCACCACGTCAAAGACTACGCGGCCCTTTCCCCCGTTGTAGGTGGCTTCGAGGCCATGCGCGACGATCTGGGCGTGATGCAGGCCGGTCAGCCGAACTACGGCCCCGACCAGCTGAGGGGAATCGCCGTTCCGGTGTGGAGCGTGCTGGGCGAATACGACGAGTTCATCAAACGCGAGCATGCCGAATACATTGCTCGCAGTATCCCAGGGGCACGGTTCGTCCTACTGCCTGACGTCAGCCATTTCGCTCCGCTGCAGCGACCGGAGGCCTTCAATCGCGTCATGTTGGAGTTCCTGGGTCAAGTCGAGCGGGTGCCGGGAGGCGTCACTATCCCAACCGCAATGCGTCGATGACCAGCGCAAATGCTGGCGAGTGCTGCTTCCGGCTGGGGTAGTACAGATGGTAGCCGGAGAACGGGGGGCACCAGTCCTGCAACACGCGCACCAAGCGTCCTTCCTCGATATGGGGCTCGAACTCCTCTTCGGGTAGAAACGCGACGCCCAGGCCATCAAGTGCGGCCAGCACGATATGCGGCGAGGTGTTAAAGATTGCCTGGCCCTCCACCCGCACGTTCAGCTGCCGACCACGCCGCTCGAACTCCCAGACATACAGGCCACCGGCCGTCGGAAAGCGGATGTTGATGCAGCTGTGCCGGGTCAGGTCTTCGGGAACCTTGGGCACAGGGTGGTCGCGGAAGTACGCCGGTGATGCGACGGCCGCCATGCGCAGTTTTGGTCCGATCGGCAACGCAATCATGTCCTTGTCGATGCTTTCGCCCAGGCGCACACCCGCGTCGAAGCGATCGGCGACGATGTCGCGCAACCCATAGCTGACATCGAACTCGATGGTGATATCCGGATAGTGATGCATGAGCGGCAGCAGCCGGGGCAGCAGCACCGTACGCAGGACATGGTCGCCGCTGGTGATCCGCACCGAGCCGGCGGGTTTATCGCGCAGCTCGGTCAGTGCATCCAGCTCGCCCTCGATCTCCTCGAAACGGTTGCCGATAGCCTGCAACAGCCGCTCACCGGCCGGGGTAGGGGAGACGCTGCGTGTCGTGCGCGTCAGCAGCCGTATCTGCAGCCGCTCTTCGAGGGCCTTGATCGTTTGGCTGAGGGCAGACTGGGACACCCCCAGTGCCGCACCTGCGCGGGTGAAGCTCGCTTCCCGCGCCACCGTGACGAATGCCAGTAAGTCATTGAGGTTGTGTCGACCCATGGCGCTAGTGTGGCATTTCTAATTAATTAGAGAAACTAATAAGCCTAAAAAGAATTAATCGTCTAATCATTGGAATGGTATCCGATCAGAATGGCGTCCAGATGATGAAGCCACCGTCCCCGACTGATCGAGGCCCGCACACATGAGAACAGTACTGCTGTCGCTGGCCTTGGCGGCCACGTCCATCACTGCAATGGGGCAAGACATGTCCAACGGCGCAAACAACTTCTACCGGAGCGACCAGCTCGTCACCGAGAAGGTCGCTTTCAACAATCAGTACCAGATGAAAATCGTGGGCAACCTGTTCCTGCCCAAAGATCGCCGGCCAGGCGCCAGGTATCCGGCGATCATCGTCGGCCACCCCATGGGCGCGGTGAAGGAACAGAGTTCGAACCTGTACGCGCAGAAGCTAGCGGAGCAGGGATTCATCACCCTGGCAATCGACCAGTCGTTCTGGGGTGATAGTGCGGGACAGCCGCGCAACGCGGTGGCACCAGACATTTATGCCGAAGCATTCAGTGCGGCCGTGGATTACCTGGGCACGCAGGGTTTCGTCGACCGCGAACGCATCGGCGTACTCGGCATCTGCGGCAGCGGAAGTTTCGTGATCAGCGCCGCCAAGATCGATCCACGCATGAAGGCCATCGCCACGGTCAGCATGTACGACATGGGCGCGGCCAACCGCCATGCGCTTAACCACTCGCAGACACTGGCGCAGCGCAAGGCCACCATCGCCGAGGCGGCCGCCCAGCGTTGGATCGAAGCCGAGGGTGGGCAGACGAAGTACACCAGTGGCACCGTTCACCAGCTCGACGCCGATACCCACCCCATCCAGCGTGAGTTCTACGACTTCTACCGGACTGCGCGCGGTCAGTTCACCCCGGCCGGTTCGTCGCCTGAACTAACCACGCACCCGACACTGTCCAGCAACGTGAAGTTCATGAACTTCTATCCCTTCAACGATATCGAGACGATCTCGCCGAGGCCAATGCTGTTCATCACCGGGGACCAGGCGCATTCGAAAGAATTCAGCGAAGAGGCCTATCGACTGGCAGGCCAGCCGAAGGAGCTCTATTGGGTGAAGGGAGCTGGGCATGTGGACCTATACGACCGCACCGACCTGATCCCCTTCGCCAAGCTCGCGTCCTTCTTCCGCCAGAACCTGGTCGCGAAGTAACCGCCACGTACTGCAGCCTATTTTTTGTACAGACGGAATCGCAATGACCTCCTCTTCGATCGCCGCAACCCCACCGCAGCGCGCCAACCTTGAGCATGCTCACTGGGGCGGTGTGTTCGCCATGACGCTGTGCGTTTTCGCGTTGATCGCCTCAGAATTCTTGCCGGTCAGCCTGCTGACACCCATGGCGACCGATCTTCGCGCGAGCGAGGGCCTAACCGGCTACGGCATCGCCATTTCCGGTGCATTCGCAGTACTGACTAGCCTTTCGATCTCCAGGCTTGCCAGAGGCATGAACCGCAAGACCCTGCTGCTTGTGCTGACCGCACTGATGGCCGTGTCCGGCGCGGTGGTAGCGCTGGCACCGAACTACACGGTCTATATGCTCGGTCGCGCCCTGATCGGCATGGTGATCGGCGGCTTCTGG
The DNA here is from genome assembly GCA_966191635.1 of uncultured Luteibacter sp. Taxonomy (GTDB): domain Bacteria; phylum Pseudomonadota; class Gammaproteobacteria; order Xanthomonadales; family Rhodanobacteraceae; genus Luteibacter. The sequence goes on along the minus strand of CBIGPO010000006.1, from coordinate 118,522 downwards.
TCAATGTCGGCGGCCACGGCCATGCGCCTGGTGCCCACCGAGCACGTGCCCCGTGCCCTAGCTATTTTCAACGGCGGAAACGCGCTGGCGACGGTGATCGCCGCGCCGCTGGGTAGCTATCTGGGCGCGGTGATCGGATGGCGGGGCGCGTTCTTCTGCCTGCTACCGGTGGCTGCGATCGCGTTTGCCTGGCAGTGGATCAGCCTCCCCAGCATGGCAGCCGAACGTACCGCGCCCAGCGGCAACGTGTTCGGCCTGTTCAGGCGCCGCTCGGTCGCGCTCGGCATGGCGGCCTGCGGCGCGTTCTTCATGGGCCAGTTCGCCTTATTCACTTACGTGCGTCCCTTCCTGGAGACGGTCACGCACGTAAACGCGTCCGCGTTGCCGCTGATCTTGCTGGGTATTGGTGTGTCCGGCTTCGTCGGTACCGTGGCGATTGGGGCCTTTCTCAAACGCGGCCTGTATCGCACCTTGATCGTCGTTCCCATCCTGATGGCGTCGATTGCCCTGGCGCTAGTCTCACTCGGTGCGTGGCTCTGGCCGGTGACAGCGTTGCTGGCACTGTGGGGCCTGTTCGCCACTGCGGCCCCGGTCGGGTGGTGGAGTTGGCTTGCGCAGACCTTCACTGAAGACGCCGAAGCAGGAGGCGGGATGATGGTTGCTGTCGTGCAGTGCTCCATCGCCCTGGGATCGATCGTTGGTGGCTTGCTATTCGACAGCCGTGGCTACCGGAGCACCTTTGTGATCAGTGCTGCTGTCTTGCTGCTGGCTGCACTATTGGCTTACCTGACCGCAGGCGCGGCGCCCGGACGTCAAACGCCCAAGAGAGATATCCGATGAATACCGATTCAAATCACACTGCCAGCGCCTCCCAGACACTGAGCAGCAGGCAGGAGGCTATTGTATCCATTGGCGCCTTTGCTGCAGCAGGGGACTTGGACAGGCTAGGCACCGCCCTGGAGCAGGGGCTGGATGCAGGCCTTACCGTGAGTGATGCCCGGGAGATTCTGGTGCAGGTCTATGCCTATGCCGGTTTCCCACGCAGTCTCAATGCGCTGGGTGAGCTGATGAAGGTGCTGGAAGCACGCACGCAGCGCGGCATCGAGGACGACCCCGGCCGCAACCCTTCCAAACCTATCCCGAAGGGCGATGCGCTGCTGGTAGCCGGAACGGCTAACCAGACTGCACTGGCGGGCGGTAACGTTTCAGGTCCTTTGTTCGACTTCGCGCCGCAGGCCAACGAGTACCTTCGTACCCATTTATTCGGCGACATCTTCGAGCGCGACAACCTCGACTGGCAGAGCAGGGAGCTGGCGACTGTAGGCATGCTCGCCGCGATGCCCGGGGTCGAGTCGCAGTTGCAGGCGCACATGCGCATCAGCATGAACATCGGCCTCACCGCCGCACAACTGCGCCAGGCGAGCCAGGTATTGGCCACGCGTGTGGATGCAAATGCGGCGGAGCGGGTGAGGAAGGCGATTGAGCGGCAGTTGGCAGGAGTGTTCTCTTAACGAACAGCGTCGATAGCCACAAGATCGCAAGACCTTGCGATTTTTACGTAACGCTCATGTAACCGTTGTGTAAACGTTTTCACGATGATAGAAATTGGACGACAGGCCGCTCAGGGGTCCTATTTCATCTTTCGCGTCCCCATTCCTCGGGAGGTCCCCGTGTGCCTGGCGATGCCTCATCAGAGTGCGTTTATGTCGACCCAGCTGTTCTTACGGCACCTTCCGCTTCGCAACCTTTGTGCTGCACTCGCGATGGTCATCGCGCCGGCTGCGTTCGCGCAGTCGACCACCGGCAGCCTGTTCGGCGAGGTACCAGTCGCAGAGGGAACGACCGTTCGCGTTGAGAACCAAAGCGGTGTCAGCCGCGAGCTACCCGTGGATGGCACTGGCCACTATCGCTCGCCGGCGCTTCCCATTGGCGAATACACAGTGACTCTGTTGCAACAAGGCGTGGTGGTCGACAAGCGGGACCGCGTGGCAGTGCGTGTCGGCAACGCGAGTGAAGTGTCGTTCTCCACGACAACGCCCCAGGCAACGAAGCTTGATGGCGTGCAGGTGTCCGCAAACGCAACACCACCTATCGATGTAGCCAGCGTGGACTCGCGTACGGTCATTGACGCGCAACAGCTGGCAAGACTGCCCTTAGGGCGTACTGCCGAGCAGATAGCTCAGCTTGCACCCGGCGTTGTGCCGAACAATGGTGGTTTTACCAGCGATACCGGCAAGTCTTTAGTGAGCTTCGGCGGTTCCTCGGCCAATGCTAACGCGTATTACATCAACGGCTTCAATACCACGGACCCTTTGCAGGCACTAGGCGGCATCACCCTTCCTTATGGCGCCATTGACCAGGAAGAGGTTTACACGGGAGGTTATAGTGCCCAGTACGGCCGATCTGATGGCGGTGTGATCAACGCCGTGGGCAAGCGCGGGACAAACACCTGGCACTACGGCGTGCAGTTCCTCTGGGAGCCGCAGTTCGCCCGTGCGAGGGGTGCCAATGACTACTACGCAAGCGGTGTGCCCGAGTCTGCCAAGGCCGGCAACCTGTATGCGTACAACCGCGACAATCGCGATACGGGAACCACGGCGTCGGTGTATGCCGGAGGCCCGCTGATCAAAGACAAGCTGTATATTTTCGCGGCAGCTGAAATGGAACGTCACGACACGCAGACGATTGCCAACGAAGAGGCCAGTAACTCGTTCGAAAGGTCGCGGAGCACCATGCCGCGTTGGTACACAAAGCTCGACTGGAATATTACTGAAAGCAATATTCTCGAGCTCACCGGGGCATCGGATAAAACGGAGTCCAACGGCACGTATTATGACTACGACTACGTCAACAAGAAGCGTGGCGCTTTCGTCAATGATGCCGACCGTCTGAAAAATGGTGGTGACCTTTGGAGTGGCAAGTTCACCAGTTACATTACTGATGCACTGACCCTTACGGCTGAGTACGGCAAGATGCATACGAAGTCTTACGAGGCGCCCGCGAACTACGATGGCAGCCTCACGTATATCGACGGTGATGTGAACCAGAACCCGGCGTTGAATGGCGGCGTTCCTATTGGAAATAACCAGACGACAGACGGGTTGAGTGACGCCCGTCGTGGCAACTTCACTACCAACACGCGCCTCGATCTCGCCTATGCCATCGGTGACCACACCATCAGTGTGGGGCTCGACAATCTCACGGCGAAGGCGGCCAACCAGGGTAGTGAATCCTCCGGACCCGGTTATACCTGGTCGTACAGCCAATCGCTGCCGAACGTGCCGATAAATTCAGATCTTGGCGTGGGTGCGACGGGTGACTTCCCGAATGGTGAAGACGGCTACTTTGTGCAGAAAAACACGTATCGCCAGATAGCCACGGTGCGCTCTACGCAGCGGGCCCAGTATATTGAAGACAAGTGGCAGGTCAGTGAACGCGTCTTGCTGCAAATCGGCCTTCGCAACGATCAGTTCACCAACGACGATTCGGCTGGTCAGGCCTACATCACGCAGACCAAGCCGCAATGGGCGCCACGCCTGGGGGCCAGCTGGGATGTGTTCGGCGATGCCAGCTTCAAGGTATACGGCAACGCAGGCCGCTACTACCTGGGCCTTCCGCTCAACCCCGCACTCAACTCCGCGGCGGCAACGACGAACACCGTGCAGTACTACACGTATAGCGGTATCGCGGGCGACGGAACACCCACCGGCTTGACCGCGATGTCCGGCCCAGTTTCGGGGCTTAACCTCTACGGTCAGCAACCGGACCCGAAGATGACGACGGCCAAGGGGCTCACGGCCGAAAAGCAGGACGAATACATCCTTGGCTTCACCAAGAGTGCTGGTCCGTCCTGGATTTACGGCGCGAAGTTGATGTATCGCAGCCTGCGAAACGCCATCGATGACTACTGCGACCGTGACGCGGTGCTCGCGAAGGCCGCATCGCTTGGCTACGACGCGTCCACGAGTAACAGCTGCTTTTTGATTAATCCAGGGCGCGAGAATACGTTCACACTGGTCGACGCCAACGGTAACTATGTACATGTGCCCATGAGCAACGCTGATCTCGGATTTCCGAAGTTGAAGCGGCAGTACTACAGTCTGGAAACCCTGCTCGAGCATCCGTTCGACGGGGTCTGGTACGCGAAGTTTGATTACGTCTTTTCGCGTAGCTACGGCAACACGGAAGGACAGCTTCGCTCCGACGTGAGCCAGGCGAATGCATCTACCAGCTACGACTGGGATGGCGCGTCCATCATGCAGTACGCCAACGGTCCGCAGAATAATGACAACACACACCAGATAAAGCTGTACGGCTACTACCAGATCAACGCGCAGTGGCTGGTGTCGGCCAATCTGGCGATTATTTCCGGGAGCCCACGGCATTGTCTGGGATTTTATGGCGCCGAAGGCACCGACCCCTTGTCGTATGGCAGCCTGTACCACTTCTGCGACGGCGAGCCCTCCCCTCCTGGCAAGCAGGGCCGGTTGCCCTGGACCCGGCAGCTTGATGTGGGCATGACCTACAGCCCGGCATTTTCCGCGCACAAGCTCAGCTTCAGCGCCAATGTCTTCAATCTCCTCAACGAGCAGCGTCCACTCCAGCTCTCTCCCTATAGCGAGCTCAGTCCGCAGCTCACCAACCCGCTTTATCGCACGGTGACCATTCGCCAGCAGCCGCGATATGCACGACTGTCGGTGAGCTACGATTTCTGATTTCATCGATCGGCACGTTTGGGACGACCGCTGCAGATGAGGGCTTCGCTGGGACGTTGGCGGCCCTGCGGAGCACGCCGCATTACTGCCGTGCTCCGCAGCGGTTCGTACTCAATCTATCGTAATGATCAGTCGCCCCGTGACATGACCTTGCGCGCTCAACTCGTGAGCGGCGGCGATTTGGTCTAGTGGAAAGGTTCGCTCGACCGGCAAGGTGAACGACCCAGCGCTGAACAGTGCTGCGGCAGCCGCTAAGGCCTTCGTCGCGTTGATCGGCTCGAACGAGGTCCTCGCACCGTGCTCAGGTGCCGACAGGTCGGAAATAGACAGAACCTTCGACGCGTCGCCGGTTATCGCGATCAGTTCGGGGATAATGCCCGAGCCGGCGATATCCAGCGCTGCGTGCACGCCGTCCGGAGCAAGGGCTGCCACCCTTTCCGCCAAGCCGGGCCCGTAGCTGGTGGGAATAGCTCCCAGGGAGCGCAGGTAGTCGTGCTTGCGTTCGCTGGCCGTGCCAATGGTGTGGATTCCGGCGGCCCTCGCCAACTGAACAACCGCCGATCCCACGCCACCCGCGGCACCGCTGACCAACAACGTCTGTCCCGACTTTACTCCCACCTGTTCAATGATCCGGCTGGCCGTCTCGATGGCCACGGCGAAGCCTGCGGCTTCCAGGAAGGACAGGCCATCGGGCTTGAGCGCCCACTCATCCATAATCGCGTACTCGGCCATAGTGTGCTGGCCCTTACCGAACACGGCATCGCCCAGCGCTGCACCGGTCACTCCTTCGCCCAAGGCATCGATCACGCCGGCTGCGTCAAAACCCGTACCAGTGGGAAACGCGAGCGGCATCATCTCGTGCATGTAGCCCGCCCGCAGCTTCCAATCGATGGGATTGATCCCGGCTGCACGGACGGCGATGCGCACTTGTCCGGGGCCCGGCTCAGGTTTCTCCACTTCCTCGATCCGCAACACTTCAGGGCCGCCGTAGCTGTGAAAACGTACTGCTCTCATTGGAACATCCTCTTATAGACAAGCTGATCAACCGGGGCATCCAGCTGGCCCAACGCAGCCTCGGCTAAGCGGAGCCAATCCTGGTGTCCCGGGCACACCGGCATTGTCTGATGCTGCATAAATGGGTCATAGTCCGAAAAACCTGGACACGATGTCTCATAAATGGAACATGCCCTGGATATCGCGGAGCTTGCCGCCTTCCACCTCGTCGTGCACCACGGGGGCTTCGGGCGCGCGAGTCGTGTCAGCGGACAGCCCAAAGCCACGTTGTCCCGCCGCGTGCGGGCTCTGGAGGAAAGCCTCGGCGTGCGTCTCATCGAGCGTGGTGCTCGACATCTTAAGTTGACGCACGAAGGCACCCTTCTACATGCGCGCACCCTGGACCCTGTCGCCGAGATCGCGCAGGTCGCCGAGGAATTGAAGTCTGGCCTCGGCCGGCCCCGCGGCGTGCTACGCGTGAGTGTGCCGCTCCTGTTCGCCCATACGGCGATGGGACGCCTGGGCGCGGCATTCCTGGTCGCCTATCCCGAGGTACGGTTGGAGGTCACGGCCGAAGACCGGCTCGTCGACCTGGTAGGCGACGGGTACGATGTTGTGATTCGCTTCAATCCCCGGCCCGACGATACGCTCATTGGCCGTCACTTCCTGAGTGATCAACTGGTGCTCGTTGCGCCGCCAGGCGCATCCCCGCCGCACGATGACGCAGTGGGCTCGACCGAACGCGAACTGCCAGCCATCGTGCGCACCGGCCGCGCTGAGGTAGGTCCGTGGACGGTGATTGACGCCGCGGGAAAGCAGCACACCTACCGGCCGCGACCGGTGCTGTCCTTTTCGACACCCTGGCTAATACGAAGCGCTGTACTAGCCGGTGCCGGTGCCGCCCTGGTGCCGCGGTCCGCTGTTGCCGATGACATCGCCGCAGGCCGCCTGATCGCGTGGGGCGTGGTACAGGCCCCTCCGATCGAAGGATGGGTGCTGCACGCATCGCGTCGTCTAGTTAGCCCGAAGGTGAGCGCCTTCGTGGAATTCCTCTGCAGGCAGTTCGCATGACTTCGTTGTAGCCGCGCGATCCTCCACGCGTGTAAGGGACGATACGACGAACGAAAGGTTAGATGCCCATCCTCAAGATTGCCTTTACGGATCTTCAAGATTTGATGGAGAGGGAAGGGTTGTCCCCTTAACGAGCAGCGTCGATCATTGCGCCACCATCGGGTGAAAAGCTGTAGCCCGTGAGGAACCTTGCGTCGTCACTGGCCAGGAACAACACCACGGGAGCGACATCCTCCTCCGGCGAGCCGAAGCGAGCGAGTGCGCTCGCTGGGGCAGGTGCCCCCGCTTCCGCCGCTCCCCATGTGTCTGCAATGGGCAGCAGGTTGTTGACGGTGATACCGTCAGCCCCCCACTCACGTGCCGACACGCGCGTCAATGCGCGCACGGCTTCTTTCGCCATGCCGTAGGCACCATAGTCGGCCAGGCCCACCACGCCGGCGATTGACGCGAGATTGATCACACGGCCGTGACCGCTGGCCTTCAGGTGGGGATGGCATGCCTGCATCATGCGAAGGTAGGCAATGGGACCCATCTCGAAATTACGCTGAAGAAGTTCCGTGGATATCTTCAACACCGAGGAAGTCACCACCGACGGATCGAACGCGTTATTCACCAAGATGTCGATGCGACCGTACGTATCGCTCACGCGCCGCACAGCGGATTCAATCTGCGTGGCATCGGACACGTCACACGTGATTCCCGTGGCTTCGCCGCCTTCGGCCCTGATATCCAAGGCCACGCGATCGACACCTTCGGTGCTGCGCGAGAGTACGGCTACACGCGCGCCTTCGGACGCGAGCAGTTTCGCCGTCGCGCGACCGATGCCGCGTGTGGCACCGGTGACGATGGCAACTCTTCCATCAAGACGACCCATGATGATCTCCAATCAGTTAGAAGTGAGGTTTCGAGCGGCTGAAATATGATCGTAGGGAGACGGTTCGCTTCGACCCACGTTCTGAGTACTGAACGATAGAGCGAGCAGAATCAGCGCGATGAGGGCGGGAAGAGCGTTTCGGCTCCGGCCCGCGCTGACATGCGCCCACGCCGACAAGAGCAAGTGATACAGAATGCCGGCGTAGGCGAGATCGCTGATCGCAACGCTGAAGCGAGTGAGGATCGCCGCTACGGCCAATAGCTTCACAGCAATCAGCAGCGGTACCAGGGAAGCGGGATAGCCCAGGGCCGAGATCTCTCCCCGCGCCCAGGCAGGCTTGGCCAGATACATGACCGCCGAGGTCAGGTACAGCAGGCATAACAACAGCGTTGCTATCCAATAAACAGAAGTGCCCAGCGTCATACGTGTTAGTTCCATGCCTATCGACTTGTAGCCAAAAATGTCATCTAGAATGAAGTGGCGCAAGAAGGATGAATGGGCCATGGTTAGTATGAAAAAGCAGACTAATGCACAGGTTCCAGTGAATATGCACGACGAGATGCGCCGTGCCTTCGCGTTGCTTTCTGGAAAGTGGAAGCTGGAAATCATGTGGCTGTTGAATCAGCGCATGTACCGCTTTGGCGAACTCCGAAAGGCGATTCCCGGAGTCACGCAGCACATGCTCACAGCGCAGCTTCGGGAGCTGGAGGCAGATGGATTAGTGTCGCGAACCGTCTTCGCCGAGGTACCGCCACGCGTGGAATACGCCATCACGCAAAAGGCTCGCGGTTTGGGCCCCACCATGGAGGCGCTCACCGCCTGGTGGACGGAGCATGGCAACACGTTGCCTGCTAGACCGGCATCACGAGGGCGCACACCAAGAAAGCTGGGTGCCGCCATGAAAACGCCATGACAAAGCCACTGGCTTAAGTTCCAATGCCAAGGCCCGGACTCAGTTTGGCTGCCAGCCTGGCCTCCGGCCAACCAGGGGAAAAGTCGTTGAAGACATGGAATGATTCAGGTCGCCGCATGATGTTTATCGTGGCCATGGCGATGGTGATTGCCTTGCTCGGGGCCCCAAACAGGGCAGGCGCCTCACCTTCGCCGCAGCCGGCCGGTAGCGACAGCCAAGCGGATGCCTACGCCTGCGAGCCCGGTACTGTCGCCAGAGCCGCCAAGGCTATTGGGTTCGCGGGTACTGATTTCTGGACCGATGGCTGGCGCAACGCCTGTCGCATCGATCCCGCGCACGACGATCGTGCCATTGTTGCGCTGACCTACGTGGCCGGTGAAGAGAAGACCGGGAAGGAGCACTCCGGCCAGGACTACAACGCCCTCGATCTCGATCTGGTCGTTCTCGACCTCGAGAGCGACAAGGTGCTTGCACACACGCACGAAAGCGAGTTGGTCGAGGACGGTGGCGATCGTTTTGAAAATATTGTCATCGACACCGCACGGTATGTACTCGCGCCTGGCGCACGTGCGTTCGGCGTCAGTGTCAGCAATGCGACGCACTGTTATTGCGCCAATGGAGGTTATACGACGTTGACGCTTTACCTGGTGCGCGGAGACAAACTGGACAAGGTCGGCGGCGTACAGACCTCGTCGTCGCAGTCGGGTACCGAGAGGGGCGATACCCCGCCTCCGTGCACCAATCTTTCTTCGAACGAGACCACCACCATTAGCATAGGGAAGGGAAATAGCCACGGCTTGGCCGACCTGCTGCTCACCACCGTGGTGACAAAAACCTACGACGACGACGACCCTTCGAAATGCCCGGCCCTCAAGCCGACGAAAACCACGAACACGCTGCGCTTTGACGGAACGACGTACAAATAGGAAACGCAAGCCTTTCGCTTGAGCAGTTTCGTAGTGAGGGCGCTCTTAACGCCATGGCGGGCGCTCGCAAAAACGTGCGGAACCCGTGAAGCGTGCCCGAACTGAGCGCCTCAGTGCCGATTCAGAGTAAGAAAATTTCTTACGACATTTTCGTCAATATGCCGAAAGGCATAGGCCATTTTGTGTGTAACCCTATGTAGTAACAAGCATTTCTAGATGCCGGTCGTCGCTTCTCCATCGCAGGTAATTGCGATGACACGTAAAAATATCGTGACGAATATCGTTGTCTCCCCGGAAAAGTTTTTGTATATGTGACGTCACATCGCGAGTCCTTGCGATGATTGGGGAAGGGCGTTCCGCGAGGAACGCCATCACTTAGGGGTTATTCGCAGCCGATCGACACAGAAACCTGGTCTCGCACCGGGACGGGGTCGGCTTACCGCAAGTCGCAATATTCTGCGATATGGCGGCTTTTTCCAGGGGGAATCCGCAACATGAATGCTCGTATCACTCGCGCCTCGATCCTGGGACGCCGAACCGCGCTGGCGCTCGCCATCGGTCTGGGCACTGTCTCAGGCGCCGCCGTGGCCCAGTCGAACGTCACCGGCTCGATTTTCGGCCAGGTTGGCCAGCAGGGCAGTACCGTCACCGTTTCCAGCGCCGACACCGGCTTCTCGCGCTCGATTCCCGTGGACAGCAATGGTCGTTACCGCGTCACTTCGCTGCCGCCCGGCCTCTACAAGGTGTCGCTGGAAAACAACGGCGCCGTGGTCAGCACTCGTGACAATGTCACGGTAACGATCTCGGGTGGTTCCGAAGTCTCGTTCGGCTCGGCCGCGACGGCCACCGAGGCTGCCACGCTCGAAGGCGTGTCGGTCAACGCATCGGCCATGCCGACCATTGACGTCTCGTCTGTCGATACGCGCACCGTGCTCACCGCCGAGCAGCTCAACAAGCTGCCGATCACCCGTGACGTGCTGGCTGCCGCGCTGCTGGCCCCGGGCGTCATAGCCAACGCCAGCTACAAGGATGCCCTCGGCAATCCGGTGCCCAGCTTCGGCGGCTCCGCGTCGTCCGAGAACGCGTACTTCATCAACGGCTATGCGGTTACCAACCCGCTGACGTCCATCGGCCTCACCCAGCTGCCGTTCGACGCGATCGACCAGCAGCAGGTACTCACCGGTGGCTACGGCGCGGAATTCGGTCGTTCGACCGGCGGTGTGATCAATATCGTCAGCAAGCGTGGTACCAACGAATGGAAGGGGGGCGTCTACACCATCTGGGAGCCGTCGGGCACCCGCGCCACCCGCCGCAATTCGAACTATCCGGATACCGGCTTCTATCCGTCGACGGACGGCACGATCTACCAGTACTACAAGAAGGACGCCTCCTGGCGTTCTACCGTCGGCGCTTACGCCAGCGGCCCGCTGATCAAGGACAAGCTCTTCGTCTACGTCGACGCCGAAATGAACCGTCGCGAAGGCCAGGGCATTGGCGCCACGACCACGGCAGGCGCGATTACCTCGACCACCGCGCGCACGAATGGCTGGAACGAATACACCTACAAGATTCCCCGCTGGCTCGCCAAGGTCGACTGGAACCTCACCGACGACCACCACCTCGAGTTCACCGGCGTTTCGGACAAGACCGAATACACCTCGCAGACCTACGGCTTCAACTACGCCGACAAGACGCACGGCAGCACGCAGAACGGCGGTGTGTATACGAAGGACGGCGGCGACCTGTATATCGGTAAGTACACCGGCTACATCACCGACGACTTCACTGTGTCGGCGCTGTACGGCCAGCAGCACCTGGATCACATCCAGTTGCCCTACAAGTACAACCCGAACTGCCCGCAGATCACCACGGCCACCGCCCAGTCCCGCGCGCCGGGCCTGGTCTACGGTAGCTGCCAGACCTATTCGGCGGCCGTGCGCGTGCCGGGTGCGGAAGACAAGACCAAGGGAGGACGCCTCGATCTCGAGTACCGCATCGGTGACCACGACATCCGTTTCGGTGCCGACTACCAGGAGGCCAAGTCCTTCAGCGGCACGTCCCTGCCGGGCGGCTACAGCTGGGCCTACAACTTCCAGAACAACCCGAGCGCCGCGATCGATGCCGGCCATGGTGTCGGTTCGCCGGCGTCCGCCGGTGGCCTTGGCAACCAGGGTTACTACGTCGTGCGCAACTACACGACGACGTCCGCCCAGATCCGCACGGTCCAGGAGTCGCAGTACATCGAAGACCGCTGGCAGGTGACCGACCGTTGGATGCTCTCCCTCGGTCTGCGCAATGAGCAGTTCAAGAACTACAACGGCAACAACGAGGTCTATGCGGCCCAGCGCCACCAGCTGGCTCCGCGCCTGGGCGTGTCGTGGGACGTGTTCGGCGATTCGACGATGAAGATCTACGCCAATGCCGGTCGTTACCATCTGGCCATGCCCAACAACGTTGCGCTGCGCGCCGCGTCGGGCTCGCTGGGTACCAACGAGTACTTCACCTACACCGGCGTGGATCCGAACACGGGCGTGCCGACCGGACTGGTCAACGTGCCGGTGAACGCGGCTGTCGGCTACACCTGTAACGGCACGCAGGCGGTCAGCACCAACCTCGAGTGCGGCAACGCACCCGACCCGCGCACCGTCGCCGCGAAGGGCCTGAAGTCGCATTACCAGGATGAGTACATCGCCGGCCTCGACCAGGCACTCAGCGCTACCTATAACTGGGGCGTGAAGCTGACCTGGCGTCAGCTGCGCAGCGCCATCGATGACACCTGCACCCCGGTGCTGGGCGGCGCCTGCTTCCTGTTCAACCCGGGCGAAGCGAACACGTTCCGCCTCGAGCAGGCCGACGGTACGTTCAAGGAAGTCACCTACACCCGCGACGAGCTGGGTCTCGGCCGCCTGAAGCGTAAGTACTACGCGATGGACCTGTATCTGGAGCATCCGTTCGCCGACAAATGGTACGGCCGCATCGACTACACGTGGTCGCGCAGCTACGGCAACACCGAAGGCCAGCTGGCTTCGGACCTCGACACCGGTAACGGTGGCCAGGCTGACGTGTCAGTCACGCAGGACTGGGATCTCCCGCAGCTGATGGTGGGTGCCAACGGCCGCCTGCCGAACGATCGCACGCACCAGATCAAGGCGTTCGGTTACTACCAGTTGAACGACGACTGGCGCTTCGGTGCCAACGCGCAGATCGCCTCGGGTCGCCCGAAGAGCTGCACGAGTTTCTATCCGACCGCCGACCGCGGCCTGTACAACGGCTCGTTCTACTTCTTCTGCGGCCTGCCGGGTACCCCTGGCTACGAATTCTCGTCGCGCGGTTCGCGCGGTTCGGCGCCCTGGACGTACCTGGTCAACCTCAACGTTGCCTACACCCCGACCTGGCTGGACAAGAACCTGACCTTCCAGATCGATGTACTCAACGTGCTGAACAAGCAGACGCCGACCTCGTACAACTTTCGCTACGCGCAGTCGCGCACCACGGCCAGCCCGCTGTACGGCCGTGAACTCAACTACACCGATCCGCGCACCGTGCGTTTCACCGCTCGCTACGACTTCTGATCGAACAGCGTTCCACGACATTCGCACAACAATAAAAGCCGCGGGGCGGTGGATCCGCCCCGACGGCAGCAACATGCTTCTCCCCAGATCGCCTCCGCCTCCCAGCGGGGGCTTTTTTTTGGATCTTCGTCGATTGATCAAGGCACTGCCATTCCATTAGCGATCCGATTCTTCAGTTTCGCTAATCGCTTCCCGTGCTGGACAGCTACCTGGCTTCTCCCGCAGCATATTGCTGGGATTCCAGGGAGCCACTCGCCGCAATGAGCACCAACGCCTCACAGCTCGAACGCCTTACTTTTTTCTCCGATGCGGTTTTCGCCATCGCCATCACCCTGCTGATCATCGAAGTACATGTGCCGCACTTGTCCACCCGGGACGATGCTGCCTACTGGCAGGCGTTGTGGGAGCTGGAGCCGAGCTTCATCGGATTCATTTTGAGCTTTCTTGTCATTGGTGCGCTATGGGTAGCGCATCATCGAGTGTTCGGCATGCTGGAAAACTACAACCCGAAGCTCGTCTGGCCGAATCTGCTGCTCTTGATGGTGGTCGCGTTTTCGCCCTTCGCAACGGCGCTGATGAGTTCAAATGCATTGGCGCGGGTGCCTGAGCTGTTCTATGCGGGCACCTTGCTGTTGGCTGGCCTGCTGCAACGCCGGGTGTTCGCCGTGGCACTACAAGCACCCCATGTACGTAAAGATGTACCGCCGGAAGAAATCGCCGCCACGCGCTGGCGCGCCTGGGGCATGCCGACTAGCGCAGCATTGGCACTGATCATGGCGTGGTTCGCACCAGGCTGGAACAATTTTTTGTTTCTGGGCATTCCGGTGCTTGCACGGCTGTATGCGGCAGCGGGCCGGCGCCACTCTATGCGCTTGCAGGCGGCATCGGGGAGCGCCTGATCGTGGGGACGACGTCCCCACGCCTTCAGTAGCGGTCCGGTTTTGAGTCCGGGATTATTATTTCGGTGTGAGCCGGAACAGGCCACCAGGTTGTGCGTCTTCCAGTAGCCAGAGCGAGCCGTCCGGCGCCTCTTCGACGTCGCGGATGCGTTTGCCGATGCTCCAGCGCTGGACCGCGGTGGCGCCACCCTTACTGTCGAACGTGACGCGAATGATGCCCATGCTGACAAGGCCGCTGATCAAGGCGCTGCCATTCCAGTGCGGGAACATGCTGCCCTTGTAGAACATGAGATTGCCTGGCGCGATCACCGGCACCCAATAGATCACGGGCTTGGCGAGATCAGGCCGCGTATCGGGGGAGGGGATGGGCACGCCGTTATAATTCATGCCATACGAAACGAGCGGCCAGCCGTAGTTCTTGCCGCGCTGGATCAGGTTCAGCTCGTCGCCGCCGCGAGGGCCGTGCTCAAGCTCCCACAGTCGACCGTCAGGAGCGAAGGCGAGACCATAAGGTGTGCGGTGTCCGGTGCTCCAGGTTTCCGCCGGCGTCAGGTTGGGTCCGGGGAACGTATAGGTGCTGACGACCGGGGCCGTTTTGGCTGCCTCGGTATCGGTTGCCGGATCGATCAGCGAAATAGTTGGAGCACCGACCTTTCCTGCCCATGGATTGCCCGGCGCGGGCTTGCCGTCCAGTGTCAGCCGCAGGATCTTGCCTACCGGTTGATCAGGATCCTGCGCCGGCGTGAAGCGCTGGCGGTCGCCCACGCTGAGGAAGAGGGTCTTGCCGTCCGGTGAAAAGGCGATCTGGGCGCCTGCCTGGCCGCCCTTGCCCGTGGGCATCTGGCGCCACAGCACCTGGAAGTTGTCCAGTCGGGCCTGATCGCCTTCCAGTACGAGTTGACCTCGCCCCATGGCCAGGCCGCCGCCGTAGTCACCGGGTGCCACATAGGTGAGGTACACGTTGTGGTCACGGGCGTAGTGGGGTGAAAGGAAGACGCCCAACATGCCGTTCTGACCTTCGAAATAGCTGGCCGGCACGCCCTTGATCTCGGTCTTGGCACCTTGCGGGGTCACCAGTTGGAGACGGCCGACCTTCTCGGTCACCAGCATGCGGCCATCGGGCAGGAACGCGATGCGCCAGGGTAGATCGAGGCTGGCCACCTTCGTGATGTTGAAGGGAAGGTCGGGGTCAGGCTTCTGATCGCCCGCATTGGTTTGTGCATGGGCGGTGGTTGTCAGCAGAGCCCCAAGCAAGAATCCGGTTGCCAGCTTCTTCATTTGCATGTTTCCTTGCGTCCGGGTGACCTGGAAGATCCTAGTGTTTTGAATGCCGTTTGGGTGTGACAGTTTCTTTAACTGTAACCAACCTCGACGATGCTATGTCGGCGCATCCTTCCGTTTGCCCATGTACCAGTCGAACGTCATCTGAGGAGAATCCATCCCGTGGCATTTCAGTTCCCAGCCCCTGGTCGTCGCCGCGGCTTGCCTCGGTGGGTGCTAGTGACGATGGTGGTGTTGGGCCTGCTGCTGACTTTCGTCTGCATATGGACGATGACGCTCTTGCGGTCGGACGGAGACGCACACGTGATCGAAGGGGAGAACGTCGCACCGGCCTTTTATCGCTACCAGGGCAGGATCTTCGTCGGTATCCCCGGTCAAGGCTACTATCTGGTGCCCGGCGCCGATGCGGGCAGTTTCGGCCGTGTCGGCGAGAACTTGAGCGGGGCATTGGGTCGGGATCTACAGCATGCGTACTGCGGAACGCAGAGCATCCCCGACCTGGATGCGCGCCAAATCGCCTTCTCGGATGGCAGCTATGTCGGCGACGGCAAGCAAGCGTGGTACTGCAGCAAAGAAAAACCCAATCCCGACTACCACTGGTGGCAGGAATTCCTGCACGACGACTCGCCGGATAATCCAGCGAAGCCGCGCATGAAGGATTACCAGCTGGTCGCGCTGGGAGAGGTAGCGCCTTCGTTCCGATTCCTATTCGGTCGCTATGCCAGCGACAATCGCCAGGTCTGGTACGAGGGGCATGCTGTGCCCGGCGCTCACGGGGCGAGGCTCGAGCGCGTCACGACCAGAACCAGTCCGGGCCAGACGCGAGACAGCGACGATTACCTGCGCGACGATCAGAGTGTGTTCTATGACGGACAGCTTGTAGCCGGTTCCGACGCGAGATCATTCGTGGGCGTGGATCCCGACAACGACCCGTGGGGTTCACATTTCGGCACCGACCAAAGCGGGCATTGGTGGTTCGGCGCACAGGCGTTTCCGCAGCGCGTGGATGACCTGGATGCCACCGGCCTGACTCTCCTGTTGGCCGACATGAGTCGCGCTTACCACACGCTGTTCCGCAACCCTCAGGGCGTGTGGTTCTGGAACCCCGACGTTAACGGGCTGCAACACGCCTGCGCGGATCCCTTCGGCGGTGAAACACCGGTGGCGCTGCGCGACGACGGTCTCTGGCGTACTTCGCGCGACATTTTTTTTGCGCGATCACGGGAAGTCTGGCGCCACGGCCGAAGCGATGGGTCCCTCCAGTGGCGTATCAGCGAGATCGTGCAACTGCGCAACGTCAACGTCGCCGATTGGCGGTTCCTGGGTGAACTCAAACACGATATCTGGACGCAAGGCAGTTTGTGGCAAGCCGGCGGCATGACCTATTTCATGTCGCAATTAGGCAATGGCCATGCTTTTGCCGGCACCTTGTATCGCGTGGATGACCTGGCTCTGCTCACGCGGCTGGTACAGCAACAAACCCTGGATGCCAGCGTTCTCAAGCGGGCAGGGCTTCGCGACTTGAGCAGTTCGGAAGTGCGCGTGGCATGCGAGGCGAAGACTTCTCCTGGCCATGGTTGACCTAAGTTCGGCCTTCGGGCTCGGGGACGTACAGCGTGCACAGACCTGCGATGAGCAGGCCAGCCCCACCCAGGCCGAGTGCCCAGATGGGTTGGTTGTGAAAGCACAGTCGCAGCAGCAGACCGAGGATGCTGGCGGCGAGCACCTGCGGAATCACGATGAAGAAATTGAAGATGCCCATGTAGACGCCCATCTTCGCCGTTGGCAGATGGTCCGAAAGCAGCGCATAAGGCAGCGATAAAATCGAAGCCCAGGCAAAGCCGACACCTACCATCGAGGCGAGCAGCCAGCGTGGATCGCGAATGTACAGGAACGACAACAGGCCTGCTCCACCGAGGCACAGGTTCACCACGTGGCTGATGCGAAGACCCCATCGGCGCACCATCAGCGGGATGACCACCGCGGCCAGTGCACCAAACCCGTTGTACGCCGCGAACAGGACGCCGACCCAGTTCGCTCCCTCGTTGTAGGCGGATGAGCTGGTATCGGCGGTGGCGTACATCGTCTGCGTCACGCCTGCGGTGGTGTAGATCCACATCGCGAACAGGGAGAACCAGGAGAACAGCTGCACCCCGGCCAGTCGCCGCATCGACATGGGCATGCCATAGAGGTCGCCCATCACCTCGCGCAGCATCCCGTGGCTGCGGGTACGGCCAAGCCAGGTGAGCAGAAGGCCGAACACGATCAGACCGCCGGCCAGTAGGTAGACCTCCTTTTCCAGCGCGAAATGCCTGATCGTGAACAGTACCGCGGTGCCTGCCAACAGCAGCAGCAAACCCGGCCGCCCGGCGCGTGATACATCCACCGATGGCCCTTCAGGCACGTTGTCGGTGAACGAATGCAACTGCGCGGGCGGGTATTCGCGCGTGGTCAGCATGGTCCAAAGCACGGCACCCAGTAGCACCGCGCCGCCGACGTAGAATGCGTACTTCACCGTATCGGGGATGCCCCCGTCCGCCGCCACGTTGGCAACGCCGAACCGTGCGAGTACCCAGGGCAGTATGGAAGCGATCACGGCACCCGCACCGATAAAGAAGCTCTGCATCGCAAAACCGGCGGGACCTTGTCGCGTGGGCAGTTGATCGCCAACCAAGGCGCGGAATGGCTCCATCGACACGTTGATCGACGCATCCAGAATCCACAGCAAACCGGCAGCCATCCATAACGCCGGCGCGTTCGGCATCCATAGGAGCGCCAGCGAAGCGAACACCGCTCCGGCCAGGAAGTACGGCCGGCGTCGGCCCAGGCGGTTCCAGGTGCGGTCGGAGTAGTGACCGATGATCGGTTGCACGATCAGCCCCGTCAGCGGCGCGGCGATCCATAGGGCGGGAATATCATTCACGTCCGCGCCCAATGTCTGGAATATCCGGCTGACATTCGCGTTCTGTAGTGCAAGACCGAACTGGAGGCCGAGAAAGCCGAAGCACATGTTCCATATCTGCCAGAACGACAGTGCGGACCTCTCCGTCATCGGCGCCGGGCCTTGTTACAGGTGATGTCGTGCCGCGAGGCCACGTCCCTCGGCGATATGCTCAGCATGTGCGCAGCCGGTCTGCGCTGTGGTTGATCCAGGTCATGAGTACCTCCTCCAGCAACAGTTATGTCATGGGCCGGCGCATCCCGCATGCTGCGGTCGCAGCATCGGAGCCCTTTGCCGCCCTTGTAAAGGGGAGGGTTCTGGCGGCATAGTCGTTCGACAGTGTGATGACAGCGGAGAATCCATGCGGGTACGCCTCGAAGATGTGGCGCGCGCAGCGAACGTATCGCCCAAGACCGTCTCGCGCGTGCTAAATGACGAGGTCAACGTGACCGACGCCACGCGTGAACGCGTGCGCGCCGCCATGGAGGCGATGGACTATCGTCCGCATCCGTCGGCACGCAGTCTGGCGGGAAATCGCTCGTTCCTGGTAGCGATGTTGTACGACAACAACGACAACCCGTCCTCGACCTATCTGGCCGAAATTCAGGATGGTGTGCTCGAGGCCTGTGACGCGCATCGCTATAGCATGATGGTGCGACCGTTGCGCATGCGCGATGGCGATTTTATCCGTCGCTTCGATGCACTGATTTCCGACCATCACCCCGACGGCGTCGTGCTGACACCACCGATTACCGATTACGCGCCACTGCTGAAACGTCTGCGTGAGCGTAGCGTGCCATATGCCAGCGTGTCGCCGCTGCGGCGTGGCAAAACCCTGGGCGTGACGATGGACGAGCAGCACGCCGCGCGTGCGATCGTTGAGCATCTGCTCGAGTTGGGCCACCGGCGGATCGCTCACGTGGTCGGCATCGCCGACCACGGCGCCAGCCGCTGGCGACTGGCAGGCTATCGCGAGGCGATGGCCGCCGCGGACTTACCAGAGGATCCGGCTCTGGTGGTGCAGGGCGCTTTCACGTTCGGCTCGGGTGTGGAGGCCGCGCGGCAGCTGTTTTCACTGGCCGAGCGACCGACGGCGGTGTTCGCCGCCAATGACGACATGGCCACCGGCGTGATGTGGGCGGCGGGCGAGTATGGCTTGAAGGTACCGCACGACCTGTCGGTCTGTGGCTTCGACGATACCCCCCTGTCGCGCCAGCTGTGGCCGGCGCTCACCACCGTTCAACAACCCAGTCGCGAAATGGGGAAGATCGCAGCCGAGCAGTTGCTAAGCGAGTTACGCGGTCACGGCACCGGTCGACTGGTGCAGCTGCCTTTCTCCCTGCAGATCCGCGGCTCCACCGCCATCGCACCCTGAGACCTTTACCCCATCGGATGGGGCAAAGGTCATGCTGCAACGCAAATTGACAGCGCTGTCATTCCTGCCACGATGCGCCTCGGAAGCGTGCCGCCGGTGCGCCAGCCTGGAGCTTTGTCGTGCCATTGCTGCAGCCGTTGAGCCTGTTTTCGCGAAGCATTTCCATGGCGCTGTCGTTTGCCGGCGCCTTGCTAGTGATCGTTCCAGCCATGGCTGGCGATGCAACCATCGTGCACCCCGCCCAGTGGCCAAAGGGCGAATCGCCGCTGCCTCCTGATCCCGCGATCGAGGCCCGGATTCGGGCTCTACTGACGAAGATGTCGGTGGAGGACAAGGTCGGCCAGATGATCCAGGCCGACATCAAGTACGTGACTCCAGACGATGTGCGCGAGTACCGCCTGGGCTCGGTTCTGGCAGGGGGCAACTCCAAGCCGCCCGGACAGCCGTACCCCATTGCCTCGCAGTGGCAAGCGCTGTCCGATGCGTTTTACCGCGCGTCCATGGATACATCGCGTGGCGGACTGGCGATACCGGTGCTGTTCGGTATCGACGCCGTGCATGGCCACAACAACCTGGTCGGCAGCACGCTTTTCCCGCAGAACTCCGCGCTGGGCGCCACACGCGATCCGCAATTGATCCACGACATCGGTGAGGTCACCGCGCAAGAACTGCGTGCCAGCGGCATCAGCTGGACTTTTGCGCCCACGCTCACCGTGCCGCAGGATGTGCGCTGGGGCCGTTCCTACGAAGGCTATTCGCAGAATCCGGCGCTGGTGGCGCAATACGCTGCCGCCGTGATTGGAGGGCTGGAAGGCAAGCCAGGTACCCCTCAATTCCTGGATACCGGGCATGTGATCGCTACCGCCAAGCACTTCCTCGGCGATGGTGGCACCCACGATGGCAAAGACCAGGGCGATGCCAGGATCAGCGAGGCGATGCTGCGCGACGTACACGCGGCCGGCTATCCGCCTGCGATCAAGGCTGGTGTGCAGGTGGTGATGGTCTCGTTCTCCAGCTGGAACGGGGTCAAGATGGCCGGCAACAAGTCTCTGATCACCGGCGTGCTGAAGGAGCGCATGGGCTTCGACGGGATCGTGTTGGGCGACTGGAACGCGCACGGACAAGTGCCGGGCTGCACCAACGAGGACTGCGCCGCGGCATACAACGCCGGGCTGGACATGTTGGAGGCGCCTGACTCCTGGAAAGGGCTGTACAA
Source organism: uncultured Luteibacter sp. (assembly GCA_966191635.1). Lineage (GTDB taxonomy): Bacteria > Pseudomonadota > Gammaproteobacteria > Xanthomonadales > Rhodanobacteraceae > Luteibacter. The sequence continues at coordinate 97,746 of CBIGPO010000006.1, read as the reverse complement.
AAACACGTTGGCTGAGGTGAAGGCCGGGGTGATTCCGATGAGCCGCGTCGATGATGCGGTGACTCGCATCCTGCGGGTGAAAATACGTCTTGGCATGTTCGAGGCTGGCCTGCCATCGGCCAATGCACTGGCAGCCAGGTCGGCAGAGGTGATCGGGAGTCCTGCGCATCGCGCCGTGGCGCGTCGGGCAGTACGCGAGTCGCTGGTGCTGCTGAAGAACAACCAAGGCGTGCTGCCGATCGACCCGCGCAAGCGGATCCTGGTTGCCGGTGACGGAGCCGACAACATCTCCAAGCAGAACGGTGGCTGGACGCTGACCTGGCAGGGCACCGGTCTGACCAACGCGAATTTCCCGGGAGCTACCTCCATTTGGGCGGGTCTCCAGGCACAGGTGAAGGCGGCTGGCGGCAGTGCCGAACTCTCGGCGGATGGCGAGTACAAGCAGAAACCCGATGTCGCCATCGTGGTGTTCGGTGAGGACCCCTACGCCGAGTTCCAGGGAGACCTGCCGAACCTGGCATACCGCCCGGGCAACGATCGCGACCTTGACCTGCTTCGCAAGCTAAAAGGACAGGGCATTCCGGTGGCGGCTGTGTTCCTGACGGGACGGCCGCTGTGGATGAATCGCGAGATCAACGCTGCCGACGCTTTTGTGGTGGCGTGGCTCCCGGGCAGTGAAGGGGAGGGCATAGCCGATGTCCTGCTGCGCGCCGGAGACGGCCATATAGCGCACGACTTCCACGGCAAGCTGGCCTATGCGTGGCCACGGAGTGCGCTACAGGTACCCGTCGTCGCCATCGCAAAAGGCGAGCGTCCGCAGTTTCCCTACGGCTTCGGTCTGACCTATGCCGATAGCCAGAAGACCGGTACGTTGCCTGAGGATCCGGGGCTCGTACTAAGCAGTGCGCAGGCTGGCGTCTACTTCACACGAGGCAAGCCGGCACAGGATTTTGCAGTGCGCCTGACCGGCGCGAACGGCGTGGCCACGAATGTCGCCGCCATGCCGGCCGCCACGCCAGACGGAAGCCTGCATATCAGCGCGCTCGACTACAAAGCGCAGGAGGACGCGCGCAGCCTGAGCTGGTCAGGTACCGCAAGCGTTGAGCTGGTAGCCCCGGCGCCACTCGATATCGAACGCGAAACCAATGGCGACGTTCTGCTGGTGACTACATTGAGGGTCGATGCAGTGTCACCAGGAGATACCTCGACTATCGGAATCAGCTGCGGTGCCGGTTGCAGTGGTCGGGTGCCAGTCGGCCCCCAGCTTTCCACGTTGCCTAAAGGGCAATGGTTGAGTGTGGGCATTCCGTTGAAATGTTTCCGCGACGCCGGCGCGAACATGAGCAAGGTAGATCGGCCATTCGAATGGTCCAGCCATTTCAGCGGACAAATTGCCATCACTGACGTGTCACTGGGCACGGTAGCGGACCGAACGTTGGCGTGCCCGACTCACGGGGACAAACCATGAAGGTCCTCAGAGTGTCTATTTGCTCTGCACCAATATCGAGTCTTTGAAAGTTTCAGAAAGCAATGCGGGGCCTTGCAGCATGCGTTTGCGAATGCCTGGATGACTTGCTGCCATGCGGCAAGCATTCATCGCAATGGAGCTCTATTATCCAGTAATGACAGCGCTGTCATTTGGGACTGATGGCGCACCAGGGGAGTTGGGAAATCTTTGTAACGGCCGCTACGTGCGGCGGACATCACTGATCCGAACGATTGATAGGGAGAGCCAGATGAATCTGCGTCACAAGTTGTTGTACGTCGCCATGTCACTCGCGTTTGCTCCGGCCACGCTGTATGCGGCGGATCAGGACGCAACAGTGCAAAACCCGTCATCCAAGGATCCAGGGGCCGCCGACAGGAAAGTACAGAATCTGGATGCCGTCTCGGTTACCGCGACCAAGCGCGATACGCCGCTTCAGAAAACGCCGGTGGCAGTCACGGCGATCACCGTTGACACGCTCGACAGAGAGCGCGTCATGACCGTGCAGGACCTGACTAAACTGGTACCAGGCCTGCAAGGTACATCGCAGGGCGATCATGGCGTCGTGACGCTTACCCTGCGCGGCATCGGCAACGACAGCGCCAAGACCGAGTACGCCGATCCCGAAGTCGCCACCTTCGTCGACGGCGTGTACGCGCCACGCGCCGAGGCCGCATCGGGTCTGTTGCTGGATATGGATGGCGTCGAAGTGCTGCGTGGCCCCCAGGGCACCCTTTGGGGCCGCAACTCCACCGCCGGCGCCATCAGCTTCCAGACGGCCAAACCGGACATCGGCGCGGGCTTTTACGGCAATGCGCAGGTTGAGGCGGGCAACTACAACCAGATCGGCTCTCGGGCCGCGTTCAACCTGCCCATCAGCAATACCTTTGCCATGCGCGTCGCCGTGGTGCACGAGCAGCACGATGGCTACGTCGACTACCAGAATCCGTCGAGCCAACTACCCAGCGTCGCCCAGCAGCAACAGGCGTATCTTGCGTCTTCCGCTTCCGGCGGCACGCTGGCCAACTTCAAGCCGATCGACCCTGGCCAGTACGTGCAGCGCGGCGACAAGTACAACGCGCAGGATCAGTCGGCCGCACGCGTCAGTGCGCTGTGGCAGCCCAGCGATTCGTTCAAGTGGAACCTGTCGTACGAGTACTTCCTCGATCGCGGCACGCCCAGCATGAGCCTGATGCAGACACCGCGCCAGGGGCAGGATTTCTGGTCCGCACTGATCGACACCGCGCCCTACCTGCACCGTACGTCCAACACGGTGCGCAGCCGCATGGACTGGAACATCAACGACGGCATGCAGCTCAGCTACATCGCCGGCTACAACAAGTACTCGGGGCAGAGCGACTTCGACCAGGACGTCGGTGTCAGTGTGCCTACCAGCTTCACCACCAATGGTGTGTACCAGGACGATCGCACTAACAGTTCGCACTACAAGAACTGGAGCCAGGAGATCAACCTGAAGTCCACCGGGCCGCAGACCGTGGACTGGATCCTCGGTGCGTACTACGGCTACGAAAACAACGACATCCGCTTCGACATCCCCATCATGAACGGTACGCGCTACGGCACCGTGAGCTGGCAGGGTTCCTTCATCCAGCCGAAGGAAACGGTGGAGTCGTATGCGTTGTTCGGTCAGGCCACCTGGCATCTCAGCGACCACTGGCGCCTCACCGGCGGCCTGCGCTGGTCGCATGACGACAAGGAAAACAAGGGCGGCACCAACTGGGGTTGGGCGTACGACCCGACCGTGCCCCAGGTACCGATCTCTCCGGACGTGTATCCCGATCCGTCGAACGGCTTCGCCATTTCGCAGCGGAACACCGCCAAGTACAGCAAGAGCAAGCCGACCTGGCTGATACGCCTGGATACCGACGTCAGCGAGAACGGCATGCTCTACGCCAGCGTGTCCACTGGCTACAAGTCAGGTGGTACGCAGGATGCGGGCACACTGTACAAGCCCGAGAGCCTGACCAACTATGAAGTCGGCAGCAAGTTCGCCTTCTTCGATGGCCACATGACGTGGAACACGGCCGTCTATTACGAAGACTTCAAGAACTTCCAGCTTTCCGCGCCCATTGTCTATCCGGACGGGAACCATGGCCTGGGCTTCTCCAATGTGGGCGGCAACACCAAGGTGCTCGGCTTCGAATCGGAGTTGGCGTATCAGCAAGTGGACGATCGCTTCAACCTGATCTTCTCGGCCATTCCGAAGAAGAAGCTCGGCACGCTGATCTACGCCGGTTCCAACGATTACCAGGGCCTGCCGGCATGCCCGCCGGCGTCCAACCTCGCCAACTGCATGAACGTCACCGGCAACGATCTGCCGCATGCACCTGATGTGTCGCTCACCGGCATCTACGAGCACACGTTCCACCTTGGCAACGGCGGGCGCCTCACGCCTCGCGCCAGTGCGCAGTACCAGAGCTCGCAGTGGCTGAGCTACTTCAACCTGGGTTCGGGTGACAAGCAGAAAGCGTACGTGCGTGGTGACCTGTCGCTGCGTTACAGCGAGCCGGGTGACAAGTGGTGGGTCAACGCGTACGTGCAGAACGTGTCCGATGAGAAGACCCGCACCAGCGCCGGCCGCTTCCTGATGTCCGACGGCTCGCTGCAGTACGTGTCGCAATACCTCGCGCCACGCACCTATGGCGTCCAGGTCGGCGTGTGGTTCTGAGGTAATACATGGCGGCCGCATGACGCACGCGCCGCCTGACGTTTGCCGTCCTACCGGCGGCGCTCGCAGGAGCGTCGCCTATCCCTCCCGGGAATGGCTTATTTGCCGGGTCCGCGTGGGGCGGTCCGGCATTTTTTTATGCAACACCGGCGGGGAAACATCATGGCGCGCCTGAAGAAAGTGTTGATCGTGGGCGGCGGCACCGCCGGTTGGCTGGCGGCGTGCTACCTGGCTAAAGCGGTCAACGCGGTCGATCCGCGGAGCGTGCAGGTGCATCTGGTGGAATCGCCGGACATCGGCCTGCTTGGTGTGGGCGAAGCCACGTTTCCCTCCATTCGCGGCACGCTGGCTGCCATCGGCCTGGACGAGCGCCGTTTCCTGGTCGGTGCCACCGCGACGTACAAGCAGGGCATCCACTATCGCCATTGGGTACGGCCGCCGGGAACCCCCGGAGCGGATCACTTTTTTCATCCGTTCAACGCACCCAGCCAGCGTCCGGGCGGCCCCGAGTTGTTGCCGTACTGGTTGCTCGGTGCCGCACCGGAAGGCATGTCATTCGCCGACGCCGTGTCGATGCAGAGCACGCTGGTCGATCACGGGCGCGCGCCCAGGCGCGCAAGGGATGCGGACTACCAGGGGCCGATGAATCACGCCTTCCACTTCGATGCCGCCTGCTTCGCGCGCGTGCTCGCCGAGCACGGCCAGCAGGCACTTGGCGTGGTTCGGCATGTGGCGACGGTGGAACGCACGGAGCTGGACGAACACGGTGCCATCGCGCGCGTGGTGACAAAGGAGGAGGGCGATCTCACCGCCGACCTCTACGTGGACTGCACCGGACTGCGCGGCATGCTGATCGGTAACGTGATGCAGTCGCCGTTTCGCAGCCGTGCGGACGTGCTGTTCGCCGATCGCGCCGTGGCGATGCAGGTGCCGTACGACAGGCCCGATGCTCCGATCCCGTCGTACACCATCTCCACCGCCCAGGAGGCGGGCTGGATCTGGGACATCGGTTTGCAGAAGCGGCGTGGGTGCGGCTATGTGTACTCGTCGCGGCATACCACTGACGATCGTGCCGAAGAAGTTTTCCGGCAGTATCTGGGCAGTGCAGGGGAGGATCTTAAGGCTCTGCACATCAAATTCGAGACGGGATACCGCCCTGAGCACTGGCGCAAGAACTGCGTGGCGGTGGGTCTGGCCGGCGGCTTCGTCGAGCCGTTGGAATCCACCGGCATTGCGCTGATTGAGTTGGCGACGTACCTGTTAACGCACCTGTTGCCCAGCGACACCGACGACATGGAAAGTGCAGCGCGTCATTTCAACGAGATGATGGTCGCGCGATACGACCGCATCATTGATTTTATCAAGATGCACTATTGCCTGAGCCAGCGGCGTGACTCGCAGTTCTGGGTCGACAACTGTGACTTGGCCAGCATCCCGCAAACCCTGCAGGAAAAGCTCACGAAGTGGAAGCAGCGCCCGCCGCATCGGTTGGATTTCGTTAGCGACCTGGAAATGTTCATGACATCCAGCTGGCAGTATGTGCTTTACGGGATGGAGTTCCAGACGGACCTCGAACCCATGCGCAGCGCCTATCCGGATATGGAAGCGGCGCGGAAGGAATTCGCGATGATTCGGCAGGCGGGGGCTCGTGCACTTGATGATCTGCCGGACCATCGTGCGCTTGTTGAACAGCTGTGCCGTGAGCATTTGCAGAAGAGCCATCCGACACATACCGGTCCAGATAACCGAGCTGCCTGAGGAACGGTCAGGTCGGCTCAGTCTGCTTACGGTGGCCGACAGGCGGCCGACAGGCGGCCGACAGGCGGCCGACGCCCAAGCTGCGCACCTTCATAGACGCATCGCTTGATGCGTTCGTTCCAGCGTAGACGACATCGGGATCCTGCCCAGAAGGCAGTCCTGCATTTGTGTGGCTGGAGTTCTGACCAGATAGCTAAGGACCGGTCTCACCGTTGCCGCGCCGCCGCTCTTCTCTCTCAGTCAGTAGATCGACAAAGGCACGGACTTTTGCTGGACGGAAACGCGCTGCCGGAAACACTGCGTGGATGCCGCCGGAAGGTAGGCGCCATTGCGGCAGGACATGAATAAGGCGCCCGGTCGCGAGATCGCCTGCCACAGCGTAGTCCGGCAGTACAGAGAGGCCCGCGCCCTGGCACACGGCTTCGCGCACAGCGAGCGTGGCATCAAGAAAAATAGAGGCCTGCACGTTCACCACTTGGCGTTCGATTTCATTCAACGAGAAATTCCACCGCAGACCATCGCGCAAGGCAGTGTTGGCAACAAACGGTAATGCGCTTATGTCCTGCGGACAGCTCAGCCGGGTCACTTGTGATGCCATGGATGGTGAGGCAACCAGCAGTTGCTGGAACGAACCGATCTTGCGCGCCTGCAGGCCGCTCTCAGTCAGCCAGCCCACATGGATCGCCAGTTCGATGTTCGCGGACATCATGTCCAGTGTCTGGTCACTCAAGACGGCATCGACTTTGCAGGCAGGGTATTTTCGGGTGAAATCAGCAATGGCCGGCACCACGACACCGACGCCGTAGTCGAAGGGCGCAGTAAGCCGCAGCATGCCGGACGGCTCGGCCGATGTTTCGGCCAGCTCGTCGAAGGCACTCTCGGCTTCGCGCAGGATCAGGGTGCAGCGCAGGTAGAACGCCTGTCCCAATTCGGTCGTCTGAACCTTGCGAGTCGTGCGAACCAGAAGCGACGTCCGGAACTCGCTTTCTAGCCGGGCGACTTGCTGGCTGACGACCGCCTTGGTGATACCCAGGCGCTCCGCCGCCGCAGTGAACGAGCCGGTCTCCACCACGGATACGAAATAGGCCAGGCGCCTCAAATTCCCCAATGCGCCTAGGCCGCCTTCCGTCTTATTGTATGTATTTGGCATACATATTGTTTAATGCGTATGTATTTAAGAGTCAATGTGTCGTGTTTAGTATGGGTTATCAACTGAGAGCCCGTCATGAAGAGAACCCTCTACTACTTGTACGACCCGCTGTGCGGCTGGTGCTATGGCGCGACGCCCGCGCTCTCTGACCTGCTTGGAACGTCGGCAGTCGTCGTCAAACCGGTGCCGACCGGTTTGTTCTCCGGCGAGGGGGCGAGGCCTATGGATGATCAATTCGCGGCATATGCCTGGTCCAACGACCAGCGCATTGAACGTCTGACAGGACAGCGTTTCACTGAAGCGTATCGCCGGCACGTCCTCAGCGATCGTCAGCAGCTGTTCGACAGCGGTCCTGCCACGGTCGCGCTGACTGCCGTCTCTTTGATGGATCCAGCCGGTGAACTGGAAGCCCTAAAGGCCATCCAGCATGCGCGTTACGTGGAGGGTAGCGACGTGACGTCGTTGACGATGCTGGCCGATCTTGTGGCATCACTCGGCTTCGAACAAGCCGCCACGAAGGTTGTACACCCCGATGTAAATCTACTAGCGGCTACGCAGGCGCGCATCAACCAAGCGCAGACATTGATGCAAGAGGTCAACGCGCGCGGCGTGCCTACCTTGATTGCGGAATCCGGAACGAAGCATCGGCTACTGAATGTCAGTGCAGCCTACAGTAATCCCCGAACCCTGATTGATCAGTTGAAAGAGGCGTAAGCGAGGCTTGAGACCGACTTGGGCCTCATCGCGGTAAAACTGATTTGTCTAACTGTGTAGAGAACGAAAAGTCATGACAACACGAAGAGAAGCCATCAAAACCGTAGTCGCTGCAGTTGCCGCGACGACCATCCTGGGAGTGAAGAACGCTATGGCTGCAAATGCCGAATTGACCTGGAAGCATTTCCCCGCTGGCGAGCATGGATTTTTCCGTGCGCCGGTGCTGATTTCCGGCGCGCGCGATGCCGTGTTGATTGATGGCGGCTTTACGCTTCCCGACGGCAAAGCGCTCGTTGATGCCATCAAGGCCAGTGGCAAGAAACTTACGACGATTTATATCAGCCAAAGCGATCCGGACTACTACTTCAGCCTGGCGCCCATCAAGGCAGCGTTCCCTGATGCGAAGGTATTCGCCGCGTCGACAACGATTGCAGCCATCAAGGGCAACGTGGAGAAGAAGCTGGCAACCTGGGGGCCCCAACTCAAGGAGAATGGTCCACAGACCCTGGCAGACATCGTTATGCCCGAAGCCTTCGACGGCAGAAGCCTCATCCTGGAAGGTCAGACCCTCGAGATCACTGACGCCGAAGGCCTTGCCAACCGGCGGTATATCTGGGCACCTTCGCTAAACGCCATCTTTGGCGGCGTACTACTGTTCTCTGGCGTCCACGTCTGGACCGCTGACACGCAGGGCGCCGAGGCCCGCGCGGCCTGGGTGAGAACGCTCGACGCCATGGCTGCACGGAAGCCCACCGTGGTGGTCCCGGGCCACATGGACCCCAGTGCTGCAACAGACGCAACCGCGATCCGCTACACCCGCGACTACCTCGTGGCGTTCGAGGAGGAGTTGGCGAAGGCTGCGGACAGCGCCGCCCTCATCGCCGCCATGACCAAGCGTTATCCGACCGCTGGCATGGGCGTGGCCTTGCAGATCGGAGCCAAGGTCGCCAGGGGCGAGATGAAGTGGGGCTAAGGTGATGACGACGAACATCGATATCGTTCGCGCCCACTACTCGGCGTCGGCACAAGGGAACATCGACGAGATGATGATCCATGTGTCGCCGCAGGTGCGCTGGACCGAAATGGCGGGCTTTCCCTGTGCAGGCACATGGATCGGACCGCAAGCGGTTGTTAACAATGTTTTTGCCGTTCTAGACAGGGATTGGATCGGCTACCGCTTCGAACTGCAAAGCCTCATCGACGGTGGCGATCAGGTCATTGGGGTGGGGACCTACCACGGCAGCTACCGCGCCACGGGAAAGGAAATGCAGGCTCGAGTGGCCCACGTCTGGAAGGTGCTGGACGGAAAGGTCGTGGCCTTTGAGCAATTCACGGACACGCTTCTCGTCCATCAAGCAATGAGCTGACCGTCGAACGCCACAGATCACCTATGGCGTAACGAGCTTCCTCACGATGTGGATGTAAGCGGCTCGGAATGCTCCGGGGTAATGAAGACTCCTGCTATCGCATGGAGGTCAACAAATAAATTGTTCGCTACTCACAAAGGGAGACTTTGGTGAATCAGAACCAACGCAAACACGTGGATGCCCAGGTCGTGATCTACGGAGGCGGCGTTGGAGGCGCGCAACTCGCGAAAGAGCTGAGCGGCAAGGCCAAGGTGATTCTGGTCGATCCGCTCGATTATTTTGAAGTGCCCATGGCTGCTCCGCGAAACCTCGTGAAGCCCGATTTCGCTAAGAGCGCCATCATGCCGTTTGCAGACGCACTGCCCGGCGTCGAGCATGCGCGAGGCAAGCTTGTGGAGCTACGTGCCGATGGCGGCTTGGTCGAAAACTCCGATGGACATCAAAGCCTGCTGTCGGGCGACATCACCGTGCTGGCCACGGGCAGCCGCTTTGCCAGCGAGTTGGTGCGTGCGGTCCAAGGTTCCGTCAGTGAGCGCGAGGATTTCTATGTGCGCTTCCATGCGCGATTGAGCGCCGCAAAGCGTGTGCTGATCGTCGGCGGCGGACCCATCGGCGTGGAGATCGCAGGCGAGATCAGCGAAACCTGGCCCGACAAGGCCATCACCCTGATCGAAGCCGGGACCCGGCTGTTGGCCGGCACGTCCGAGAAGGCCGCCATGCATGCGGTGTCCGTACTGACAGCGCGCGGAGTCACCCTCATCACCAGTGACCGATTGGATGGCCAAGGACACCTGCCGGGTGAGATATTCGCCCCAGGCGGTACAGCCACGACGACCGCCGGCCGGCAGCTTTCATACGACCTGTTGCTGTGGTGCGTAGGCGGGCGGCCAAACACCGGCTACCTGCAACCCAGATTCGCACACCTCCTAAATGCCAAGGGTCAGGTACAGGTCACGTCCGAGCTACGGGTGCTCGGCCAGGAAAGATGGTTTGCACTTGGCGACATCACCGACCTCGCGGAGAACAAGATGGCTTGGATCACCCGTGGCCACGTCGACGTTGTCGCCGCCAATATCGCCGCGCTGCTCGATGATGAGCGCGCTACGCTCAAGACCTACCAGGCCAAGACCGGCAATCCGATGATGGCGCTCACCCTGGGGTCAAGCGGTGGCGTCACGCAGCTCCCGTCGCCCCTCGGCATCGTGCGTGCGTCCTGGTTTAACCGGAAGGTGAAGGCCACCCATATGCTGGTACCGAAGTTTCGCAAGGTGTTGGGGCTGTGAGAGGCTGCGGGGCGCCTCGCAGCCCCCTTGTACAGCATCCGACCTCAGGGCAGAACAACGTCTCGATTGGCCGCAATTCCCGAAGTGATGGACCACAGGATGGCGGAGTGGGCTGTAAGTGCCCGAATGATGTTCACGGCCGATGCTTCTGGCGTAGTGCCGAACCGTTCCAGGATGCGCATCAAGAGCAGCATCTAAGCTCTGAAATCTAAAGCCGGCTGGGAGGTCACGAGTTAATTTCCAACGACTTTCAAAGATGGGCACTGACATAACCGGCAACCCATTCACCGTAGCGTGCCCACGCATGCACGGCGCCGTTATAAGTCTCGTTCCACGTGGCGCACCCAAATTGGTCACCCCCATAGATGGGGCCTTGCAAGGCCGCTGCTTGTGTTTGGGTGATAGGCGAGAAGAGTGCCAGTGAAGAAAGAAAAAATATGGTTCGGATATGCATAACACCTCCGGTACGAGTGACACTTGCATGTCTTCAATGCGATGGCTGATACACGCGGAGCAAGGTGCCGAGGCTGCCTGACCTAAGCAGGAACCGCTGGGTCATTACAGCAGTAGCGTTGTCCTTCCAGATGCGCCCCCCAGACAACGAAGGGGATCGAGCGCGAGGCCAGCGCGTTGAGTTCATCGTGCTGTCGCCATTGGCCGATCAGGATCACGCCCGCGACCCGGCCACTGTCCACGAGTGCGGCGATGCTATCGATCCGGTTCGCCTCCAGGCGCATCAGTAGCATCTCGTAGCCGCGCTCGGTTGACGCATCGGCCAACGCACCGATCATCGCGTGGAAGAACGGATCGGCAAACGTCTGGCGACAGTGATCCTCGTACGGCACGACGACCGCGATGGTGTTGTTGGTCCCCGAGCGAAGCTCCATCGCCAGGCGATTGACGGTGTAGTTGTAGCGCGAGGCGACCTCCTGGATTCGCTGGCGCGTCTCCGGGTTGACCAGGTTGCTGCCACTGAGGGCCCGGGAGACGGTCGAGGAGGACACCCCGGCCATGCGAGCGATATCCGCCATCTGCGGCCGCTTCAATGCAGCTCGGCTGTCAGGCACCGCAGCAGTTTTCTTTTTGGCCATGGGGGTGGTCGACGGCGAGGTTTGTGAGCCTCACTCGACGCCAGGGGAATATCAAGTTACCGGGCTTAGTTCCACCACCATTCAATTTCACGGCTGAGGCTCCGTTCACCACGGCACCGTACGACCCATGCGGTCGAGGTACTGGAGGCCAGGCTTTCCCCGCTTCGAGAGCAACGTATTCACAATATCCGGAATGGTTTCCTCCAAGCCAAACGGCGCGTTCGGACCGCCCAGGGCCGTGCGTATCCATCCCGGAGCCATCAGCACCAATGCGCGAGGCTCACCTGCATGGCGAGCGGCGTAGCTTCGCATGTACTGGTTCAGGGCCGACTTACTTCCCCGGTAGATTTCAAACCCACCGGTCGTGTTGTTGGTGATGCTGGCCTGTCCCGATGACATGACGCCGATGAGGCCGTCGGGAGGAACCAGATCCTGCAGCGCCTCGATGGTACGCATGGGGCCAAGTGCGTTCGTGACCATCACGCGACTAAAGTCGTCAGTGGATACGTCGGCGATGGTGTCGTCCGGGTTTGTATTGGCGGTACCGGCGTTCACGAATAAGATGTCGAATATCCGGCCCGACAAGCGGTTACGGAGTGCCGCTATCTGTTCCGGCTCGCAGATGTCGACGGTTTCGACCTCGACTTGGCCGAGCCTTTCATCAGCCAGATCATGCAGTTCAGTTCGGCCTTCGATCAGGCGCGTGGTGCCGACGACGTTCCACCCCCTCGTCGCAAGTTCGGCTGCCATGGCGTGTCCGAGGCCACGCGACGCGCCGATAAGCAAGACGGTGGGGGCTTTATCGCTGTTTGAGTGTGTCATCAGGATGCTTTCGGATGGGATAGGCCTGATTCTGGTGCCGGAAAAATCGTTGCACCAGACGCGTTGGATGCAATAATCGATTGCATAGGAATCAATGGACAGTCACTGCCAAGGCGACCGAACATGCATGACGTGGATTTGAATCTGCTCACCGCACTCGATGTGTTGCTTGCAGAGTGCAGCGTCACCAAGGCGGCACATCGACTCGGCCTGAGTCCTTCGGCGATGAGCAGGACACTTTCAAGATTACGAAAAGCGACAGGTGATCCGCTGCTCGTGCTGGCGGGAAGGACGCTGGTTCCGACACCGTATGCCGCGCAGCTTAGCGGGCATGTTCACGACGTAGCCCGAAGTGCCAGGGCAGTGCTTCAACCCGCCGACAATACCCTGCGCCTGTCCACGCTGGAGCGGACATTTACGATTCGTGCCAATGACAGCTTTGTGGAACTGATCGCCGTGCCGCTTATGGCGGCGATAACGAAAACCGCTCCCCATGTCCGCATCCGGTTTGTATCGAAGCCTGACAAGGATGCGCAGCCGCTTCGGGAAGGCATGATCGACCTCGAGGTCGGGGTGCTCGGAACTGCCGCACCGGAACTAAAGACGCGGTTGTTGTTTCGTGACCGGTTCGTGGGTATCTGCCGGGCCGGGCATCCGCTTTTGACCAGGGTGACCGCAAAACGCTACGTCGGTTACGAGCACGTGGTGGTTTCGCGCAAACGACAGTACTCCGGTCCTGTGGACGATGCGTTGGGCCAGTTGGGTCTGCGCAGAAGCGTTGCGATGGTCGTGCCCACGTATGCCAATGCAATACAGGTCGCGCGCTACTCGGATCTGATCGGACTCGTCCCGCATTCATGCGTTGGCCGCACGCCGCTAGGTGGTCAGGCAGGCAGTGCGGAAGTCAGGTTCTTTGAACTGCCGGTACAAACGCCCGAAATCAAAGTGTCCGCCATTTGGCATCCTCGCCTACATGCTGATCCTGCCCATGGCTGGCTGCGCGCTACCATCGTTTCAATTTGTAACGACGCTGTGGCAGTGGCTCATCGAAGGGCATGAATGTCAACTATGAAAATAGAAGTCTTTTCATTGAGGTTCGACATTTGTGATGAACGTCTCGCGGCAGAAGGCTTAACCTGAAATGATGCATGGTTGTCCTGCCATGACCATGACGCACACGGGCGAGTCGCGATAATAGTCCGGACTTCTCCCACGGACTGCCCGAATGCTCCTGAAAGCAATTCCTCCGCTGCGATTTTTCGCGTCACTGATGGTTGCACTGGCTACCTGTGGAGGCGCCACGGCGAGTGAGGCGCCGACCTCCGGCACGGCAGTAGCCGCCACGTTCGTCCATCCCGGTGTGATGCATACCACTGATGATCTTGCGCGCATCAAGGCACATCTGCAGCAGACGCCATGGTCGAGCGGGTATCTCACACTGAAGAACGATCATTACTCATCTCTTACCTATCAAGTCCGAGGTGGCCATTGCTCCAAGGTCGTAAGAGGCACGCCCTCTGAATGCATCAACGAGTTCAATGACGATGCAAATGCCGCCTACCAGCAGGCGCTGATGTGGACGCTGAGCGATGATCCCCGCTACGCCGCGAATGCCATTCAGATCCTTAATGCATGGTCGAGCACCTTGAAGTCCATCGAAGGCCACGATGCGCCATTGGCAGCTGGACTGAACGGATTCAAGTTTGCGGCCGCCGCCGAGCTCATTCGTTATACCCAGGCGGGCTGGTCATCGCAGGACATCGCCGCTGCAGAAGCCATGTTTCGCAATGTCTTCTATCCGGTGATCAAGGACTTCGCCCCTTATGCGAACGGCAACTGGGATTCCAGTTGCATGAAAGCCATGATGGCCATTGGCGTTTTCACCGATGACTGGGGACTGTTTAATCGTTCGCTTGATTACTACTACAACGGTCCGTCCGACGGAGCCTTGACGAACTATGTGATCAATACGTTCGGTGAGACCCAGGAGAGTGGGCGTGACCAGGCGCACACCCAGCTCGGCATCGGCAACCTGGCTGAAGTCGCCGAAGTGGCATGGGCTCAGGGATTTGATCTCTATGCGGCTCACAACAATCGGCTGCTTGCCGGCTTCGAATACGTCGCTTCCTACAACCTGGGCAACGACGTGCAGTTCGTGCCGATGGTCGACACGACCGGAAAATACCCCCACAACACCATCTCCAGTCTGGACCGGGGAGCATTCCGCCCCGTTTATGAGATGGTTTATAACCACTATGCCAACCGCAAGGATCTATCCGCACCCTACACAAAGCAGGTAACGGATCGTCTGCGGCCAGAAGGGCGCACACCGTATGCCGACAACAATGGTTTCGGCACGCTGCTGTTTACGGAGGACGCCATCCGCCTACTCAACCCAAGAGGCACGGGTAGCGCGCCGGATGGTTTTGCGGTGTGCGCCAAAGAAGGCGGAACCTGCAAGATTTCGCAGGGCACGGGCCTGGTGGCTTATGGTGCACGGGGTGTCTGGCACTACCGGGAAGCCGGCGCCGGCCAAGTCATCGATTGCTCGAACGCAATTTTCAGCGACCCTCTGGAGGGAGTCTCCAAAACGTGCTCCATCCAACAATGATAGGAATGTCCCGAAGGGGCGCGGTTTGAGGCTCTACGTCTGAATCGCATGCTCGTCTTTCCCGTGGCTACCGGCCCGATGGGCAGCGGTTAGAAACCGCTGCCCATGAGCGCAGCTCCCTTGCCGAAAACAGACCCCAGGGCAGGGCGATAAGGGATGGTTATCGGGGTGGGTCAGCATCTATCTAGCTCGTCTACACTCCTGAAGATGCCTCTCCAGGAGCGAAGGTCATATCAGAAGTGCGCGGAATCGGCTGGCGAATTGCCGCTTTCCCCAGCCGGGTTCACGGCCGATACGGCGTACCAGTATCCATACGCGACTCAGTGCCCGATTTCATGGGCGCAGAAAATCGCCGCAAGCCGAACAGCGCCCGAGTCAGAAGTGCCGTGCCACCGTCATCACCCAGGGAGCAATCGGAGGTTCGTAGCGGGTCCGCTGGAAGTTGCTTGCGATACGCAGGACTTCGATTTGCCACGGACCATTGTCCCAGCGCAGACCGGCATGACCATAGCTGAACCAGTCGGGCCGCTTGTTGTTGGGGTACCAACGATACGGAGCGAGGTATTGGGCAATTCCCACCGCAGCGCTGGCGGAAAGGTGTGCCGTTAGCGGCCAGCGCAGGCCGGCATCGGCCTCGCTGCGGAGGCCCCCCGGTCGATGGGCGAGCTCGATGGTCCAGACACTCAGCGCGAGCACGTCGCGGTACATCAGTGTGCCGCCGAGTTCTGTTCGGTCGAGGGCGCGGGCACTTTTGTCGCTGGAGGGGTACCGGTAATGGAGAAGGTTTCCCTGTAACTGCCAGTTGTCCGAGGCCTGCCAGGCTTTTGCCACCTGCACGATGCCTTCTGCCCAATACCGCGGCGCCCCGGTCTGGTAACTGGTAAACACGCCTACGGCCCAGCCATCTCGAGACAGCCAGTTTGCACCTCCCTGTACGACGGGGGTGTCACGGGTGACGGCCACTCCGAGGTCGACCAGTTGTGAGCTCACAGCGACGGTCCCGCTCCAGTCACCCGCGTGCGTGGTAGAGGAAATGCATCCGGCGCATGCGACAAGGCCGGTTAGCCATCGTCCGGGGATACGGGTTGGCAGTCGGGGCATGTGTTGCGGTTCCGGAGCATTCGTGCGTCATCTGTTTGCAACGTCTGCTTCTGCGTTGGGAACAGCGGAACGCCTGATTGCGCCCCCGGCGCTGTATAGCGAAGAATCTCCCGCAGCACAACTCAAATGGCCACCACAACGGATGTGTCTCGCTCCGGATAAGTCATCCGAGATGGCACAGCGGTGTGTTGGTAAACGGCGCATCGCCGTCTCTCATCGTGGTCGCGCTGAGCTGTTTTCTGCCGGAATCTCATCGGCGGCGAGCACAAGTGTCGCTGCGACGACGCAGAGGCCGGCAAGGGCCAGCGGAGGTGCAAGGCCCCAGAGTCGAACCAGGTAGGCGCCGACAGCTGCACCCACAAGCATGGCAAGTACGGCGCGCATGCGACGCCAGAAATTGGGAGCATCGCCACCAGCCAGGTGCGAGTCGGCCGCGATGCCCGTGATGGTTAGAGTCAAGACGGTGGTGGTGAGATCGGCGACCTTGAGCTGGCGTGCGGTGGCATTGCGGGAACCCATGGCGGCGGAGGTCAGCGCGATAAGGATGTACATCGACCACTTACCATGCTCACTGGGAGGCGTCAGGGCTGCGAATCCGGCGCCCAGCCAGAGCAGGCAGGCTTCACCGCTGGCGGCCATGACTAACCATTTCCGGCGACCGTGAGGTGCATAACGTTTAGCGAGGCGTCCGGAAAGGGCGGCTCCCAGACCGAATGTCAGAAGCGCGAGAACGTAAAACGGCCAGTGAAATCCCGGTGTGCCTATGGCGGCAAAACCGAGGAAAACCACATTGCCGGTCATGTTGGCGGTGAAGACCTTGTCCAGGCCAAGCACGCTGGTGGCGTCGACCAGTCCTGTCGCCGCCGACAGCAAGGTCAGCAACGTGACGAGGGGATCGCGTGGACGCGTCAGGGCGGTAACAGACATGGGTAGACCCGAGAAGTTGAATGCGTGACACCCGCATGCCTGATGCGGGCCATTTCCCACTGCCAACAAGCCCGGGCGACAGAGACCATACGAGAGTCGCAATCGTACGCATTGCACGATAGGTACCCGTCGTCCTTTCATTTCCGCACGGATTGTTCAATCGAGCGCGCATCGATAGCGGCTACGCTCAACATTACGAGTGTACTGCCCGGATACACCTTCCGTAGTATGCGTTGCTAGAGTTCTGGCGAGTCACCTCTTGCGATACGGAATACACATGAAGACACCACTGGAATCGCGCGGACTTTCGCGCGGAACGCTCTATGCGATGGCGATGGCTGCGGGCCTTGCCGTTGCGAACATCTACTACAACCAGCCGATGCTCGGCATCATGGGTCGCGACCTGCACGACGCTGGCGTGGAACGCTGGATACCGATGCTCACCCAGCTCGGCTATGCCGCGGGTTTGCTCTTCCTCGTTCCTCTGGGCGATGCGCTGGAACGGCGTCGGCTCATCGTCCTGCAGTTCGTCGTGCTGGCCGTCGCCCTGGTCGTGGCCGCGCTCGCACCCGGACTGGCGACGCTCGCCGTGGCTTCCGTCCTGGTCGGTGCCATGGCCACCGCCGCGCAACAGATCGTACCCTTCGCGACCATTCTCGCCGAGCCGTCCAAACGCGGCGCAGCCGTGGGTACCGTCATGAGCGGGCTGCTCACGGGCATCCTGCTCAGCCGCACCATCGCCGGTTTCGTCTCGAGTGCCGCGGGGTGGCGTGCCATGTTCTGGCTGGCCGTGCCCATCGCCTTGATGGGCGCTGTGCTGATGCGCTTGCGGCTGCCCGAGCATCACCCGGCACGGCGGGTGGGCTACGGTGAGCTGATGTCGTCGCTGGTCGGCCTTTGGCGGCGCGAGCCGTTGCTCCGCCGTGCGTCCTTGACCCAGGCGGTGATCTTTGGCTCGTTCTCCGCGTTCTGGACAGTGCTGGCGTTGCGTCTCGAACAGCCGCCGCTGAATCTCGGCGCGGCCTCCGCGGGTCTCTTCGGTGTCGTCGGCGCGGTTGGCGTGGCCATGGCGCCGCTGGCCGGACGCGTGGCAGATCGCCGTGGACCCTGGCTGGTCATCGCGGCTGGCGCGCTAGCGACCGTGGTGGCGTGGGCCATCTTCGCGCTGTGGCCCTCACTGGTGGGGCTGATTGTCGGCGTCATTGTGCTCGACTTCGGCGTCCAGATTGCACTGGTCTCCCACCAGCACCTGGTCTACGGCCTGCATCCGGAGTTCAAAAGCCGGCTCAACACCCTGTTCATGACAACGATGTTCCTCGGCGGCGCGGTAGGTTCGTTCGCTGCAGCGGAGGCCTGGCGGCGAGGCGGGTGGCTCGCCGTATGCGTGCTGGGTGGTACCCTGGCGGTCATTGCACTCGTATCGCGTCTGCTGCATACCCCTGCTGCACCTGTCGCGCACGACGCCTGAACACAGGCCGCGGCTTCCCCAAAGTCTCCGGACAATCAGCCACGACCAAGCGTCGCCGACCGCTGATGATGGGCCTGGGATAGCGAGCCTTCGGGATACGGCAGTACGCCGTTCTGCTGGCTTGGTAGTGGCGTGAAGATAACCCTGTCAACATCAGCTCATGTGGGTTCGGCGCATTTGACGGGGTAATCGGTGGTCACCATTTTCAAGAGATTCGCCCTCCGCTGCGGGACAACCCTTGGTCTTGCCATGGGCGCCGCGCTCGGCATCTCCTCGCCGTGCATGGCCGCCGCGGGGAGTGCGGAATCCCCGGCGTTCAGGAGCATCGATCAGTGGGTGCGTACCATTTACACATCCAAGGATGGCGTGCCACGCGGGATCGAATCCATAGTGCAGGACACCCGGGGCTTTCTCTGGCTGGGCACGAGTGAAGGGTTGTTCCGCTTCGATGGTGCGCGCTTTGAACGCAAGTTCGCGGACAGGTTGCCTGTGGACGCGATCAACACCCTGTATGCGGCGGACGACGGTTCGCTCTGGGTTGGCGGGCACTATGGAACGGTCAGCCGCATCACGGCCGATGGCGCTGTGACGACCTGGGGTTCGCCGCAGGTGCTTCCATCCACCGTGATGTTCATGACGCAGATGCCGGATGGCGTGCTGTGGGTGATCAACTTTTCGGGTGTACAGAGCCTGTCTCAGGGACACTGGCAACGTCATGGGCCGGATTTCGACGGTGCCCCACGCGAACTTATCTATCAGGCGTTTCGTGATCCTCATGACCGTCTTTGGGTCGTGACAGCATTGCGGGCATACCGGCTGGATCCCGGGTCTGGGCGCTTTCTGCCGGACACGCCAGAAGCGGCCGCGAGTGCCATGGTGGATCGACCTGGCGCCTCATGGCGGCCTGCCGATATCGTCAATGACGAAGTGCGCGATGCCTATGGCGCCCTCTGGATTCCGACAGCACGAGGCATTGTGAGGGCCCATTGGGAGACAGGTTCAGCGCCGGGTGCGCTCCCTGTCCAGGAACAGCCGACGCCAGGCGGCGACGAGCCGGGCAATGCAACCCGCGCGGCATACCGCGATCGCGCGGGTGCCATCTGGGTGGCCACCGGGGATACCCTCGAACAGTACCGCACCGGCAAGATCACCCCCATCCCGCGTTCCGCCAACACGAAGGATGCCGTGTTTGCCGCTGATTCGTCAGGGCGCCTTTGGATCGCAGCAAGACTCGCCGATGCTCCAGTGACCTACGACGGTCATCTGACGCAGTGGCCGGCGATGGGTGGAGACGTGACCGCGATCGCAGCGGGCGCCGACGGATCTGTCTGGATGGTCGGCTACGGTGGCCTCTACCGCCACCAAGGCGAGAGCACGGTGCGCCTGCCGTTGCCTTCAAAGCTTGGCGCCCCGACGGCGGTGACCACTCCGTTCAAGCATTTGGCCTTGACGTCAGATGGCGCGCTTTGGATGAACAGCACGGGTATCTGGCGCCTGAAGGGTGGCACGTGGCTCGGTCCCGACGAATTGCATGGGCTGCCCACTGTCGATCGCGCCCCGACGAGCCTGTATGCCGAGGGCAACACGGTGTGGGCCGGCTACACTCAGAATCGACTGGCACGCGTGCAGGAGCCTGAGTTGTCCGTACGCATGTACACGGCTGCGGAGGGCCTGGCTGTGGGTAATGTGCTGGCGCTGGCCCATAGCACGGACGGTCTTTGGGTCGCTGGCGATGCCAAACTTCAACATCTGCACGACGACCGGTTCTCCCCGTTGTCAGGCGTGGGCGGTGAGCATTTTGCGAACATCACCGGCATCGTGGAACGTGAGAACGGAGAGGTTTGGCTCAACGGCGTGCGCGGGCTGTTTCGTATCGATGCAGCGGATATCGCGGCGTGGCGGCGCGACCCCGGACATCCGGTTCCCTTTGAGCTCATGGATGAGCGCGACGGACGGCCCGGCGCTCCGTCGATACGTCGGGTCAACAGCCTCGTTGCCGGAAAAGACAGTCGGCTCTGGGTGAGCTCGAACCGCGGGGTTGCCTTCATAGACACGGACCGGGTGATTCGTAACCGCCTCGCACCGGTTGTGGTGATTGACGCGATAAACGGACACGCCCCCACTGCAGATCCGCTAGCCCTCGGCCAAGGGTTGCACCGGGTGGATATCGCGTTCACGGCACCCGTCCTCGGCGTCCCCGAACGCGCACAGTTCCGGTACCGTCTGGCCGGGGCTGAAACGGACGATTGGACGACCACGACGGAGCGCCGTGCGACGTTCACCAATCTTGCTCCCGGCGACTATCGCTTCGAGGTCAAGGCTGCCAACGAAGATGGTGTCTGGTCGGCGTCCGTGGCGCAGGTCCGTTTTTTCGTCGCGCCCGCGTTCTACCAGACGTGGTGGTTCCGCAGCTTTGGCATTCTCGCGGCCCTTGCACTCGTCTATGCAGGCTACCTTATGAGAATCAGGCACCTCGGTATCCTCATCTGCGCGCGACTGCTCGAGCGCGAGCGCATTGCGCGAGATCTTCACGACACGGTGCTACAGAGCCTTCATGCGGTGCTCCTTCGGACGAAGGTGGCCACGGATGCGGTGACTGACGAGGACACACGCGATAAGCTTCAAAAAGCCATGGAAGCCACGCGCGATGCGCTCGTTGAAAGCCGCGAAAAGATCACCGCATTACGCGGTGACCGGCAATCCCCGTCGTTGCTTCCTGCGCGCATCGAAAAGCTGGCAGGCCTCCTTGGCAGCGGCAGCACGGCACGGTTCTCGCTCTCCGTCGTGGGGGAGGCTCGCTCGGTGAACCCAGCCGCGGAGGACGATATCCATGCTGTGGTTTCCGAGATGCTGAGCAATGCGTTCCAGCACGCCGAGGCGACGTCGGTGGATGTCACCGTTGTTTTCAAGAAGCGCTCATTGAGCGTCAGCGTGCATGACGACGGCGTCGGCATGGACGTAAAGCCGGTGCACCACGGGTCGCAGCGCCCGGGCTGGGGGCTTGTCGGGATGCGGGAACGTGCAGAGCGACTCGCCAGCAAGCTCACTATCCGCTCCGCTCCCGGTGATGGCACGACCGTTACGATGCTCGTCCCCGGCCCCATCGCCTACTGGCTTCCACCAGGAACTGTGTCACGCCTCCGCGGGCGCCGGTGGGCGCTCTGGTCGAACGACTGACCACATTTCCTGTTAACGGATTGCGACCGGGTTGACGTTGACCTGCGTGGATACGATGTAAAGCGGCTGCCCGAAAACGAAGAGGAATTCCCCGGCCTTGTCGTGAACCAGCGTCCAGTCATGCGCGGAACGAGCGATGAATGCGTCGATATCGCAAGGACCGTCACAACTTTACTATTCCGCGGGCAAGCGACCTCCTAGATTCGGGCCATGTCTTCCCGCGAGATCCTGAAATGACAATATCCCTGGTCACTCATCCCGTGTCTCGCGCCAGAGCGGTTGCGCTTGCCGTGATGGTCGCCTTCTGTGGCTCGGCTATCGGTTCCGACGCGCCACCATCGCCAGGCTTTTACAAACTCAAGCTCGGCTCGGCGACGGTCGTGGCGCTCTCCGACGGTAGCTTTTCGCTTCCGGCCTCAGGCTTGATGGTCGAGGTGCACAAGGGAGAAGTGCAGGCGGCTCTCGCCAACGCGCATGTAAGCGACAGCGTGCCGACTTCCGTCAACGCGTATCTCGTCGATACCGGGCGAAGGCGCGTGCTTATCGACACCGGTTCGGGCTCGTTCCTTGGGCCGAGCCTGGGTGAAGTCGAAAAGCACCTCGAGGATGCCGGATACAAGGCCAGTCAAATCGACGAAATTCTCATAACTCACCTCCATGCAGACCATATCGGAGGACTCGTCGCGAACGGATCGATGGTTTACCCAAACGCGACGATCCGGGTAGACGCCAGCGAGCTGGAATTCTGGAAGGATCGTGCGAACAGCTCAAAAGTCGACGCCTCAGTACAGGCAACCTTCGATGCGGTCGCTACAGCCTTAAAGCCGTACGAGGCTGTGGGCCACGTCAAGACGCTTCACGCCGGCGAATCCATCGAGCCGGGCATTACCGCAGTTGCAGAGCCGGGCCATACGCTTGGGCACACTGGCTACCGCATCAACAGCCATGGCGAGGTCCTCGTCGTCTGGGGCGACCTGGTTCATCTGGCTGTGGCCCAGTTTCCGGACCCCAAGGTGACCATCAGGTTCGACAGCACTCCGGCCATTGCTGTGACGACGCGCGAAAGGGCGCTCGCGGCGGCGGCGAAGGGCGGCTACCTCGTCGCAGCGGCCCACATTGCGTTTCCGGGTATCGGCAAGGTGACGAAGTCGGCAAGCAGCTACAAGTGGACGCCAGTAACCCCCTGAGCCAAGCGCAACATGGCCCGCGACCTTGTCGCGCTGCTCGATCACCTGAGCATCGATGGCCGATTACCGTGCTGCGCCGGAAGATGTCCTTCAGGATGAGCAGGACGCCGACGTGTTGATCGCGTGTCCGACCATGTCCATCTGGGGCGCCGACTTTGAAGCGGTAGGCCGCACGTTCGACATGGCGGAAGTGTGGAGGGGCATGGCCAATAACCTTCGCGCGGAACCCATTGCGCAGTGTGGGCACTTACCCCAGGAGGAGCAGCCGGAGATCGTCAACGGCCTGTTGCTGGACTTTCTCAACGGCTGGACGGGGAGCGCCACGTGAGGTGCCCAAAATCGCCGCCGCGTAGGTACCAGTGAACTACACGCGCGCCTCCTGAGTCAGTGCAGAAATCCACGGGCGAGGGCGATGGCAAGCGCGTGTGCCCGATTGCTGGCGTGCAGCTTGGCCATCGCGTTGGACAAGTATTCCTTCACCGTATCGGCGGACAGGCCCAGGCGCCTGGCAATTTGCTTGTTCTCCAGTCCGGCCGCTACGCCACGAAGCACCTCGAGCTCGCGCTCGGTGAGCGTCTCGTCGCCGCGATGGTCGGACAGCCGCTGCGCCACCTCAGCGGAAATCCGGTACTCGCCCGCGTGGACGCCCAGCACGGTCGATACGAGGTCTTCGGATAGCGATGTTTTCAACAGGTACCCCTGCGCGCCGGCTGCCAGCGCACGGCGGGCGTTGCCGTCACCTGGGTAGGTTGTCAGCACGATGATGCGGGCCGCTGGGTCAATCGTGCGGATGGCCGCTATGACACGGTCGCCTTGCATATCCGGCAGCATCAGGTCGACCAGTACGACGTCCGGGCGTAGCACCCGGAATGCCTCGATCGCTTCCGCTCCCGAACCTGCCTCACCGACCACGGCCACGGCCGAATGGGTGCCAAGCATGGCGACGACCCCGGCACGGAAGAGCGGGTGATCGTCGACCACGAGGACACGGAGCGATGTCGCGATCATGGCCATTCCGGCGGAGGGTGGGTGTTGAGGATAACCCAACCGTTAGCAAGCGCTCCCCCCGTACAGGGGGTCACGCTGGCTTTGGGCCTCGATAGTATCGAGCCGTCTTCGACCCCGTGAAGATGGTGGAAAACGATGCAACATGAAACGCTCGGACCTTTGCCGCGTGTCAGCGCGGACCGCACGTCGGAGCGTGCGATCCTGGAGCTTCTGAAGCAGGCGCTTCGTCAGATCGAAGACCTCACTCACGTGGACCGCACCGCATGCGCGTCGTTTATCGCCCAGGCTTTGCGTATCCATCAGGCTTCCTCATGGCCGGCCCCGCCTCCTCGGCATCAGGCGGGTCTGGCCACCTGGCAGGTGCGCGTTGTCAACGACATGGCGCTTGCCAATCTCGACGCGCCACTGGCCATCAGTGATCTCGCCGAAGCCTGCAACCTCTCCCGTGGATACTTCACGCGGGCATTTACGGCGACCTTCGGTGAGAGTCCACACCGCTGGCGTATCGGCAAGCGCGTCGAGCACGCCTGCCACAAGCTCGTCCACTCGTTCGAGACCATCGCCGATATCGCCGTGGCGTGTGGCTTCAGCGACCAGGCGCATTTCACGCGTGTTTTCAAAGGCGCTCGGGGCGTGACTCCAAATGTTTACCGAAGGCGACGTTACACGACAAAGATTCAATCTCGTGCGGACGAAAGCGGTTAGCTTGGATGTCCCGCCGGACATCCGGCATGCCGTTGGGCAGGGTGGCACCATGGCGTCCGAGATTGCGATTCGGAACGAGCCGGACGACTACCGCATCGTGGCAGAACTCGATGGTTGTACCGCGAGCGCCTGGTATGAACGTGATGGCGACACACAGCGCTTCGTTCGCATACACGTCCCTGCTGAACTGGAGAGCCGGGGTGTCGTGAACCAGTTAATCCGCGTGGCACTGGTCGAGGCGCGCATGAAAGGTCTGCTGGTTGAGCCTCTTTGTCCGGAGTTTCTGATCTACATGCGTGACCATCCTGAAACCCACGACCTGCTCTCCGCTGGCGGATTGCGGTTGTTGACTGCATGAGCCGTGGATTCCCTCCGCCACTTCGCATCCTTGGTACATACCGGGCAACATCGGCGGATTTCTCCGCTGAAACACGCGTAGTTTCGTCGCTGGGTTTAAGGAAATAAGCGAACCAATAATTCAATTCTTCGCGTGATCGGAAAGATATCGTGGTCTCCACGCAGGAATCACCTGCATCTCTCCATGAGGCCATATACGATGTCTTTCGCCGAGCTTCTCACCCCCGATAATTGCGCGCTCGCGCTTATCGATTTTCAGCCCGCCATGTTCCAGGGCGTGCAAAGCCATGACCGCAAGGTAATCATCGACAACGTACAGGTTCTCGCTCGCGCATCGAAGGCGTTCAACGTGCCGACCATCCTGACCACGGTGGCGAAGGACAGCTTCTCGGGCCCCTTCATGCCTGAAATCACCGAAGGGGTCTATCCCGACAAGGCCGTCATTGACCGAACTTCCATCAACTCGTGGCTCAATGAAGACTTCCGCAAGGCGGTAGCCGCGACCGGCCGCAAACGCATTGTCCTGGCAGGCCTGTGGACAGGCGCTTGCGTGAACTTCCCGGCGCTCGACCTGATTCGTGAAGGCTACGAGGTAATCGTTGTTGCCGATGCATGCGGTGACACGAGCCACGAGGCGCATGAGCGCGCCATCCAGCGCATGGTCCAGGCCGGCGTCATTCCCATCACGGCACTGCAGTTCATGTTCGAGTTGCAGCAGGACTGGGCACGCACGGCAACCTACGAGCCCGTGATGGATATTCTCCGCGCGCTCTCACCCTACGGAACCCAGGTGCGCTTCTCGAAGTGGGCGCTGGGCGAACATGCCTCCGAAGCGGGCTAAGGCGATGCTCCCCTATGTCATTTCAATCATCTTCGGCATTGCCGTCGGCATTGCGTATGGCCTGTTCGGCGTGCGCTCGCCGGCGCCGCCCATGATTGCGCTGCTCGGCCTGCTTGGCATGCTGGCGGGTGAGGCTGCCGTGTCGTACCTGCGTGGCCACCCGGATGTCTGGGCCAATCTCTGGCACAGCAAGAGCTTCGCGATTGAATCGCGCGAGAAACCCCATTCGAACGATACCGCCGCCTGAGACGGGAGCAAATGCAACATGTCAGATACCCCGGTAGCGGATCTCATCCTGCATCGCGGACTTTTCACCACGCTCGATCGTCGTCGCCCGACGGTCAGCGCGGTGGCCATCGCCAACGGCCGATTCATCAAACTCGGCGATGACCATGAAGTGATGGCGCTAGCGGGGCCGAGCACCCGCGTCGTCGACGTGGGTGGCCGGCGTGTGCTACCGGGGTTGATAGACAACCATCTTCATCTCATCCGTGGCGGATTGAACTACAACCTAGAATTGCGCTGGGATGGTGTTCCGAGCCTCGCCGACGCCATGCGCATGCTGCGCCGGCAGGTTGAGATCACCCCCGCGCCGCAGTGGGTGCGGGTGGTGGGTGGCTTCACCGAGCACCAGTTCGCCGAAAAGCGACTGCCGACCATCGACGAACTCAACGCGGTGGCGCCGGACACACCGGTGTTCATCCTGCACTTGTATGACCGTGCGCTTCTCAACGCTGCTGCGCTTCGCGTGTGTGGATTCACGAAAGATACCCCGGCACCGCCAGGTGGCCAGATCGTGCGCGATGGCGAGGGTAATCCGACGGGTCTGCTGCTGGCCAAGCCCAACGCATCCATCCTGTACGCGACACTGGCAAAGGGGCCCAAGCTGCCGTTCGAGTATCAGGTGAATTCGACGCGTCACTTCATGCGCGAACTTAACCGGCTCGGCATCACCGGCGCCATCGACGCCGGCGGCGGTTCGCAGAACTGGCCCGACGACTACGAGGTCGTACGCCAGCTCGCCGCTGAGGACAAGCTGACCATCCGCATCGCCTACAACCTGTTTACGCAAAAGCCCAAGAAGGAAAAGGAAGACTTCCTCAACTGGACGCGCTCGGTGACCTACGCCCAAGGCGACGACTATTTCCGCCACAACGGTGCAGGGGAGATGCTGGTTTTCTCGGCTGCCGACTTCGAGGATTTCCGTGAACCGCGCCCCGACATGGCGCCGGAGATGGAAGGCGAACTGGAAGAGGTCGTACGCATCCTGGCGCAGAACCGTTGGCCGTGGCGCCTGCATGCGACCTACGACGAAACCATAAGCCGTGCGCTCGACGTGTTCGAACGGGTCAACCAGGACATCCCGCTGGAAGGCATCCACTGGTTCTTCGATCACGCGGAAACCGTGTCGGACCAGTCCATCGAGCGCATCGCCGCGCTGGGCGGCGGCATCGCCATTCAGCACCGGATGGCTTACCAGGGCGAGTATTTCGTCGAGCGGTACGGCATGGGTGCCGCACAGGCCACCCCGCCCGTAAGGAAGATTCTGGAATCGGGCGTCAACGTGTCCGCGGGTACCGATGCGACGCGGGTCGCCTCGTACAATCCCTGGGTTTCGCTGGCGTGGTTGAGCACAGGACGTACCGTAGGTGGCATGCGACTGTACCCCGAGCGCAATTGCGTGGACAGGGAAACAGCGCTGCGCATGTGGACGGAGAACGTCACCTGGTTTTCGAACGAGGAAGGCAAGAAGGGCCGCATCGCCGAGGGCCAGCTTGCTGACCTCGTGATTCCGGATCGTGACTATTTCGCCTGTGCGGAAGACGAAATCGCTGGTACCACCGCACTACTGACCATGGTGGGCGGACGCGTGGTGTACGGTGCAGGTCCCTTCGCATCGCTGGATGACAACCCTGTCCCTCCCGCCATGCCGGATTGGTCGCCGGTACGCGATTACGGTGGCTACGCGGCATGGGCGGTGGCGAAGACACGCGAGCACGCCTCGGCACGCCAGGCAATGCCGGCCTGTGGCTGCGCGAACAGCTGCTCGGTACACGGGCACGACCACGCCAAGTCGCATGGAGCGGCGTTGCCGGTGGATGACTTCAAAAGCTTCTGGGGCGCGCTTGGCTGCGCCTGTTGGGCCATATGAGTACCGTGGAGAGGGTTCTCCATCGGCCGGCCGTACGTTTGCTTGCACTGCTTGCGCTGTGCTCGGCATACATCCAGGGAGCCGTTTGCAAACTCGTCGACTTTCCATCGGCGTTGGGAGAAATGCAGCATTTCGGCCTGGCACCAGCGGCGCTGTTTGCCGTCGGCGTCATCGTGTTCGAGCTTGTGTGTTCGGTGGCGATCCTGACCGGTCGGCTGCGCTGGCTAGGCGCGCTGGCGCTGGCGGCGTTCACCGTCGCGGCGACCTTCATTGCCAACGCATGGTGGGATCTGCCGCCCGGTCCCGAGCAGAGCATGTCGATGAACGGCTTCTTTGAGCATGTCGGCCTGGCGGGCGGCTTTGTTCTGGTGGCCTGGATGGATCTGGCAAGGAAGACCCGTGACGGATAGCAAGAAGGGAAGTCTGACCCAGAGCCTTGGGCCCCTCAAACACGCGACCTTCGCTGTGCTGTGGGGCGCGACCGTGTTGGGAAACACGGGTTCCTTCATGCGCGATATCGCAAGCTCCTGGATGGTGACCGAACTCGGAGGGGGCGCTGCCGCTGTGTCGGCCATCCAGGCAGCGGGAACCCTGCCGGTGTTCCTCCTCGCCATTCCGGCCGGTGTCCTGTCCGATATCCTTGATCGTCGCCGTTTCCTGGTTGCCATCCAGTTCTTCATGGCACTCGTGAGCACTGCCCTGGCGTTCCTTGCAGTGACCGGCTCACTGAGCGTGCCGGCCATGATTGCATTGACGTTTGCTGGCGGGGTCGGTGCCGCACTGGTCGGGCCAACCTGGCAGTCGATTGTTCCGGAGCTCGTGCCTCGTGAAGAGCTCAAGGATGCTGTTGCACTCAACTCCCTAGGTATCAACATCGCGCGAGCCATCGGACCGGCCGCTGGCGGTGCAATCCTTGCTGGCCTGGGCGCGGCTGCGACCTACGGCGGCGACATCCTCAGCGACGTGCTGGTCATCGGCGCATTGCTGTGGTGGCGTCGGGCATCCACGGCGGACAAGGCGTTGCCCGAGAACTTCCTTGGCGCGTTCCGCGCCGGCCTTCGTTACACCAGGGCGAGCAAGGAGTTGCACGTGGTGCTGCTTCGCGCCGCGGTGTTCTTCGCCTTCGCCAGCTCGGTCTGGGCGTTGCTGCCACTGGTCGCGCGTGGCGAACTGAAGGGGGGAGCGGGCTTTTACGGCATCCTGATGGGCGCTGTCGGCGCGGGCGCTATTGCAGGCGCCATGCTGTTGCCACGGTTGCGCGCACGTTGCAGCGCCAATGCTCTCTTGCTCGGGGCGTCTCTGCTTTCGGCGGCCGTGATGATTACCCTGGCCCTCGTGCCCGTAAAGGCGGTAGCCCTGATCGCGTTGCTGGTGCTCGGCGGCGCATGGATCATGTCACTGACCACCTTCAACGGTGTGGCACAGGGCATCTTGCCGAACTGGGTGCGTGGCCGCGCTCTGGCGGTTTACCTCACGGTGTTCAATGGCGCGATGGCTGCCGGCAGCATCGGCTGGGGTGCCGTGGCTGAAGGTATCGGCGTACCGAGCACATTGCTGGTGAGCGCGGCCGGCCTTGTGGTGGCTGCGTTTGTCATGAATCGGGTGAAGCTGCCTACCGTCGACGTCGACCTCAGCTCATCTCACCAGTGGGCCGAACCCCTCACTGCCGACCCCGTCGCCAACGACCGCGGTCCGGTGCTGATTCTCGTCGACTACCGTGTCGCCCGCGACCGGCAAGCTGCCTTCGTCTCCGCCATGGACCGGCTGTCGACCGAGCGGCGTCGCGACGGCGCTTATGCGTGGGGTCTCAGCCAGGATTCCGCCAACCCCGAGCGTCTCGTCGAATGGTTCATGGTCGAGTCGTGGGCCGAGCACTTGCGGCAGCACCAACGCTTCTCGCACGCTGGCGCGGATCTCCAGAACGAAGCGGTGGCCTTTCATAGTGGCGCCGCACCTCCGCTCGTGACGCACCTGATTGGTGTTGACGCGCGTTCGTTGTCCCAACTTGGCTCATCCCCCATTCTCTGAACCGGCAGGCCTCTCCATGCATATCCGTTCGTTCTTCCTTGCCTTGGCATTCATGCTGGCGTCCTTTGGTGCCGCCGCAACCACGGACTATTCCGTGGGTGCCCAGTACGACACCACGCACGTTTACGTGCCCGCGGCCGATGTGGACGCTTTCGTCAACAGTTTCGTTGCAACCTTTGGCGGCAAGTCCACGAAGCAGGTGGTCGTGACCGTCACACCAACCCCGTCGAGCACGTCCTCACAACTGGTGCAAACACCCGTTGGCACGGTGTCGGTCTTTGGCTTCCGCACGCCGGTGCCGTATCCGTTTGGCCTGGAACGAACGGGCTACCTTGTGACTGACCTCAACGCTGCCGTAAAGGCGGCGGAAGCCTCTGGCGCTGCCACGCTGGTAACACCGTTCAACGACCCGATCGGCCGCGACGCCGTGGTGACCTGGCCCGGTGGCGTAAACATGCAGTTGTACTGGCACACCGCCAAGCCTGAATACGCTGCCTTCGAGCATGTCCCGGAGAACCGTATCTATCTGCCGGCTGCCAGTGCGGATGCCTTCGTCCGCGCTTTCGTCCGCTTCTCCCACGGCAAGGTGGTATCGGATGACGCCAAGGCGCCGGCCGTCGAAATCGGGCGAGAGGCGGGGACGTATCGGCGCATTCGCATTGAATCCGGCTATGGCAAGGCCACGGTGCTCGTCACCGACGGTCAGCTGGACTGGCCGTATGGCACGGAGCTCACCGGCTATGAGGTGACCGACCTCGACGCGACGCTGCTGCGGGGTACCGCTTCCGGTGCGAAGGTGGTCGTTCCGGCTCACGAGGAGGGTGGCCGACGCGCGGCGATGCTGCAGTTCCCCGGCGGGTACGTCGCAGAAGTACATAGCGCCCTTCGATGAAGATGCGTCAGGCCGCACGCGTGGCGTGGATCGGCCTGGCCGGCGTTTGCGCGAGCCCGGTGTTCGCGCAAGACGTCCCGGAAGAGAAGGCGACCACCAACGAAGGTGTTGTTCACACCCCGGCCAGGCCCACGGTCCTGCCCAATCGCTGGCAGGAGGACTGGGGTGTCCTTGCCAATCCGGCTGTGCCACACAAGCGTTTCGATGGACTGAAATACATTCCGGTTGGTGACGGCGGCCGTGACTATCTAACCGTTGGGGCGACGTTGCGCGAACGGCTGGAATCGAACGATGCGCCGGCCTTCGGTATCGGCCGTCCGCAGGACACCTACCTTTTGCAGCGCCTGCAGGTGCATGCGGGCCTCCGGCTCGGCGAACCCTGGCTGGCGTTTGTGCAACTGGAGGATGACCGTGCGTTTGCCAAGAAGAGCTGGGGTCCGACGGACCGGGACAAGGCGGATGTTCGCCTGGCTTTCCTCGCCTGGCAGGGCGAGGTGTTGGATGGCACGGTGAAGGTGCGGGCTGGAAGGCAGGACTTCGCGCTCGATCTGCAGCGCTTTGTTTCCTTGCGCGATGGTCCGAATGTTCGCCAGTCGTTCGATGCACTTTGGGCTAACTTCGAGCGTGGACCATGGCGATTCATCGGCTTTGTGAGCCATCCCGTGCAGTACCGCGATGATCGGGCCTTCGACGACACCTCCGGGTCGAACCAGCGCTTTGACATGATCCGGGTCGAACGCCACGTGTTCGGCACGAACGAGCTGTCGTATTACCACGCGTGGTTCGACGATGATGATGCCAGCTTCCTCGACGCACACGGCAATGAGCGCCGCCGTGTTGACGACGTGCGTTTTGCTGGTATACGCGGGCCACTCGATTGGGATCTCGAAGCGATGACCCAGGAGGGCAGGGTGGGGGACTCGCGGATACATGCCTGGGCCGTCGGCACGCGTGCCGGATGGACCTGGACGAACACCGCATGGATGCCACGGCTCGGCCTGCAGGTCGATACGGCGTCCGGTGACCGCCGTGCCGGGGACGGCAGGCTGGGCACGTTCAATCCTTTGTTCCCCAATGGCTACTACTTTTCGCTGGCCGGGTACACGGGTTACAGCAACCTCGTGCACGTCAAGCCCAGTATCACCTTGAAGCCGTCACCGACCGTGACCTTGCTGGGCGCTGTGGGCCTGCAATGGCGGCGAACGACATCGGATGCCATCTACGTGCAGCCGATCAACGCGCTGCCAGGCACCGCGGGGGCGGGTTCGAAGTGGACGGGCATGTACGGTCAGTTTCGCATCGACTGGAAGTGGCGTCCCGGCGTGACGTTCTCCTTCGAAGGTGATCATTTCCGCGCAGGCAGGACAATTCGGGAAGCGGGCGGTAGCGATGGCAACTACGGCAGTGTGCAGGTGCTTCTCGGTTGGTAGTTCCTGCTGCACGGGCGTGCCATATCTGCCTGCCAATACTGCAATCCCGTAGCACCTGGCCTTTTTATCCTTCATGCAAGGTCGGCGTCCATGCCGACCGCTCATGACCAGGAGTGCCGCGTGAAAAAGACAATCGTGTTCAACCTGGCAGTCGCAACCGCGATCGCCAGTGCATCATTCACTTCCGTACAGGCCGCCGAAGCGACCAAGCCGACGATCGTGCTCGTCCATGGCGCGTGGGCCGACGGTTCGAGCTGGAACAAGGTCATTCCGCTCCTGCAGGCTAAGGGTTATACCGTGCTTGCGGTGCAGAACCCGTTGACCTCGCTGGCGGCGGATGTGGCGGCAACGAAGCAGACCCTGCAGTCGGCCACGGGACCCGTCGTCCTCGTCGGCCACAGTTGGGCGGGCACCGTGATCACCGAAGCAGGCAACGACCCGAAAGTCGCAGCGCTTGTTTACGTCGCCGCTTTCGCGAACAACGACGGGCAGTCGGCCGGTGAGTTGGTCAACGCGTACCCGAAGACACCCGCGCTCGGAACCGTCCGCGATGACGGGCACGGCTTCCTTTACCAGACAGAGCAGGGCGTTATCGAGAACTTCGCACCGGACCTGCCACGCGCCGAAGCGAAGACGATGGCCGTGACCCAGGGTGCCCTCGCGGCAAGCACCTTTGGTGACAAGGTCACCACGGCGGCGTGGAAGACGCATCCGACCTGGTACATCGTCTCGGCGAACGACCGTGTCATCAACCCACAGCTCGAGCGCGACGCCGCAAAGCAGATGAAAGCGAAGACCACGGTGCTCGCATCGAGCCACGTGTCATTGCTGTCGCACCCACGTGACGTCGCAAAGGTAATCGAAGACGCTGCCGAGTCGGTGGCAGCCGGTCATTGATGTTTGCGTGCCAGGGATGCATCGCGTCCCTGGCACGATGCCCTCTCAGGCTGGCTTGATCATGTCACGGGCGTAGTCGAGACCGATGCCGTAGCCGCCACCGTGATCCACCACAATGCCGCGCGCGGCCTCATAGGTGTCGTGACGTGTCCAGTCGCGCTGCATCTCAAGCAGGAACTGCAGCCAGGACGTCATCACGGCGCCGGCCTGTTCCATGCGATGTAGGGCGGCGTCGTGGCTTGCAGGGGTGAGGCCACCGCATGCATCCGCGACGACATGAACGCGATAGCCGTCGACAAGCGCGGACAGCACGGGGAAGCTGACGCAGGCCTCGGTCAGCAAGCCTGCGACAATAAGCGTCTTACGTCGGATGGCATCGATCGCGTTGCGCGCGGCTTCATCTTCCCAAAGATTCATATTGCGCCGTTCGACGGGAACGATGTCGGGCAGTACTGCGCGCAATGGCGGCATGAGCGGGCCGCTGTAGACTTTCGACGCGGACGTGCTGACGACGACAGGGATGTTGAAGGCAACAGCGGTGCGCGCAAGTGCCACGGCATTGCTACGCAGTGCCTGGCGGTCGGCCGATCCGGTGGCAAAGGCGAGGCCGGCCTGTTCGTCGACAAGGACGAGCGTGCAGTCGTTCGGGGTGAGCAGGGGTACCGATGTCATGGCGATGTCTCATCTGTGGGGCCCGTCATGATGGCGCGTGGCCCTGGCCCCCGGCTTGCCTGTTTGTTACGCGTGCTCACGTTCGCTTCGCTAATCGACGCCGGCTTTACAACAGTACTTGCCGTGTCCGTGCGAGGAACTGGTGGATCTCGTCCTCGGTCCTGGTGTCGATCATATACACCGGGCGTTTCCCGTTCGGGCAAAGCAATCGTGGCGTGGTGCCAAACAAGCGGCAAATCAGTGGACGTTCGCCATAAACTTCGCAGCCATGTTTACCAAGATAGGGACAACTGAGTTCGGACAAGGCGGCCGCATGTTCGGCCTCAGTCCTGGTTGGCAGTCTTGCCACTTCTTCCGAGGATGCGGTCACTGGTCCGCAACAATCGTGGCAACCCACGATGCAGGTGAACGAGGGGATGCGCTGACGCAACGCGTCGATTGTTCGGTCATTTGGAGTCATTAGGCTGCCGCACTGTTTCTGGCCCGATGGGTAACGCCCGAACGCTCAGTTGCCGGGATAGTGCCAGCGCGGCCTCGTAGTTGTCGACGAAGTACAACTCGCCCTCGTGCGGATGAAGCGCCATCGCCCGGATCACCCGCTGCGGCTGCGGTTGAAGACCCGATATCACCAGGATGATGCCCCGTCGGCGACAGCGCTCCAACAAGGTCTTCAAGGCATGAACGCCACTGGCATCGATGATGGGTACCAGTCGCATGCGGAGAATGAAGACGCTGGGCGCCTGCGTAAACTGATCGAGCAAATCGTCCAGCCGATTGGCCGCACCGAAGAACAACGGGCCGCTGATCTGGAATGCCTCGACACCTGGCGGCAGTCTGGCACGTTGTGAGGTGTCGTCACCCAAGGGGCGATCGTCACCATTTTCGTCCAGTTGCTCGACGCCCGCACTGACTTCGACGGCATCTGCCATGCGGAACATGAAGACGAAAGCCGACACGACAAGACCAACCTCGATCGCTACCGTGAGATTGAAAAATACCGTCAGGCCGAAGGTCAGAAGCAGCACCAGTCCGTCGCCTTTCGGTGCCGACAAGGTGTGACGGAAATGCTCGATCTCGCTCATGTTCCAAGCCACCACCAGCAAGGTGGCGGCAAGCGCGGCAAGTGGCACGAACTTCATCAGTGGCGCCAAAACCAGCATGAAGACGAGCAGTAAGGCGGCGTGGATCATGCCGGCCAGCGGGGTCCGGCCGCCGGCGCGGATGTTGGTCGC
This sequence comes from uncultured Luteibacter sp., assembly GCA_966191635.1. Lineage (GTDB taxonomy): Bacteria > Pseudomonadota > Gammaproteobacteria > Xanthomonadales > Rhodanobacteraceae > Luteibacter. The sequence continues at coordinate 62,701 of CBIGPO010000006.1, read as the reverse complement.
TGTGCGAGCAATCGCCCCGGTGGCGGGAAGGCCGCCGAACAAAGCGGAGCCGACGTTGGCGATGCCCTGTGCCACCAGTTCGCCATTGGACCGATGTCGTCCGCCCGTCATGCCATCCGCCACCACGGCTGATAGCAGCGATTCCACACCCGCGAGGAAGGCGATGGTGAACGCGCTGGGCAACAACTCGCGTGTGCGCTCGAATGGAATATGAGGCACATCGAAGACCGGCAGACTCGAGGGCAAGCCACCGAATCGGCTGCCAATCGTCTCCGCGGGCAAGGCGAAGCCCACGCTAAGCGCCGTGCAGACCAGCAGGGCGATCAGGAAGGCGGGCCACCCCGGTCGCCATCGGCGCGTCGCCACGATCACGGCCAGACCTACCAGTGTGAGCATCACGGCCGCCGGTTGCGCGGTAGGTAGCTGGCGCACATACGCGATCCAGGATTCAAGAAAGTCGCCGGGTACCGTAGTCATGGTCAACCCAAGCGCATCCTTGACCTGACTGGAGAAGATGCTGACGGCAATCCCGGCGGTGAATCCCGTGATAACCGGCTGGGGCATGTACTTCATCAGGGTGCCCAGACGCAAAAGCCCGGCACCGATGAGCATCAGGCCGGCCAGAAGCGTGCACAGGACCAGGCCGCCGAAGCCGAATTTCTGGATGACAACGAACACCACCGGAATGAACGCCGCGGTCGGCCCGCCAATCTGGACGCGCGAGCCCCCGAGTGCCGATATCAGGAAGCCCGCGACAATAGCCGTGTAGAGGCCTTTTTCCGGCGTGGCGCCGCTGGCAATCGCCAGCGCCATGGCCAGCGGCAATGCCACGATGGCAACGGTCAGCCCCGCAATCGCGTCGCCACGCAGGTCGCGCCACCCGTAGCCTTCGGACAACACGGTGTACAGCTTCGGCACATACAGGCGCAGGTACTTGCGAGCATTGACCATGTCCATTCCCCAGGGCAACGTACAACGGGATGATAATTGCATTATCATACAACGCGTATCATATTTGACTCAGGATAGCCTTGTATGCCCACTGAGAACCGCACCGCTCGTCTGACCATCCTGATCGACCCACGTAAGAAGGCGGTCTTTGAACAACTGTGCGCGGACGCGGACACGACGCCGTCTCAGGTCGTGCGCAGCCTCATCCGGGATTACATTGAGCGCGTTTCGGGACGGCCATGGCATGCGGAGGACGAGGTCGCGCCCGATGGAGCCTCCGAGGAACAAGGAAGTCGTCGTGTCGGCCGCCGGTAAGTCCAGCGCCAGCTGCTTCGCATGATCGGCAAGGAATTCACCTTCAGCAGCCAGCATGCCGCGTGCTCTCACCACGGACATCCTTCTTGAGCGGTACGGGCCGGCGATCAGCGGTCAATTCCGTTCGGTTCCTCCGCGGCCGATGCATCTGCTCACAGCAACCGACGCGCGGCTGAGCGGGGCAGGGCACACTCTTGCCTCCGGTCAACGGCGGAGCAACACGCGAGGAATAACCGGGGCATTGCGCCCCGGCCATGCCGTAGGTGGTTGGTCAGCTCTTGATGAACTCGAGGATGTCGTTGTTAAGCTCATCGGCGTGCACAGTCAGCATGCCGTGGGGATAACCCGGATAAATCTTGAGCTTCGCGCCCTTGATGAGTTTTGCAGAGAGCACACCAGCATCTTGGTAGGGAACGACCTGGTCGTCATCACCATGCAGTACGAAGGTTGGGACTGTGATTTTCTTAAGATCGTCCGTCTGGTCGGTTTCAGAAAAGGCCTTGATTCCGTCGTAGTGTGCCTTGGCAGCACCAATCATGCCCTGACGCCACCAGTTCTGGATGATCCCTTGGGAGACCTTGGCACCAGGGCGATTGAAGCCATAGAAGGGACCGGAGGCAACGTCGAAGTAAAACTGCGCGCGATTCTCAGCCAGGGCTTTGCGGAATCCGTCGAATACCTCGATAGGTGTGCCGCCAGGATTCCCTGCCGTCTTCAGCATCAGTGGTGGTACCGCACTCACCAGTACGGCCTTGGCAACGCGACCGTTCGGCTGGCCGTAATTGGCCACGTAGCGCGCGACTTCACCACCACCTGTGGAGTGGCCGATGTGCACGGCGTTCTTCAGGTTCAAGTGCTCAACGACAGCCCACGCATCCGCGGCGTAGTGGTCCATGTCGTGCCCGTCACCCACTTGCTGCGAGCGGCCGTGTCCGCGCCGATCGTGCGCCACGACGCGATAACCGTGTTGCACGAAAAATAGCAGTTGGGCGTCCCAATCATCCGATGAAAGTGGCCAGCCGTGGTGGAACACGATGGGCTGCGCGTCTTTCGGACCCCAGTCCTTGAAGAAGATCTCGACTCCGTCCTTGGTAACAACGGTTGACGACTCAGCCCGGTGCGTTCCGGCAGCGGCCTTCGCGGGTGCTGATGCAGCCTCGGCACCTGCGCTTTGAACGACAGATGCGGCGCCAGCGACGAGGGCGCCGGCCGCCAGCCCCGCCGAGGCAACGAACTTGCGGCGAGGGCCGTCATGCGACGCGGTAACTTCGATTTCACTCATGGTATTCCCCTGGAGGATGGACGGTACCGGACACTATGCGGGGACGATTGGGATCGGAATTGCAGAAGATTGCTGTCTTGAGTGAATGTCCTTATTTGAGGGCATTCCGTCATTCGTCGGCCGGCGCGCGCTCGGTCCGCGAGCTCAACAAAGGGTGTGCTATCACTATCCTGGCTGCCCAACTAACCAGCCCATCCAGCCTGGCCCGGGGGTCGATGTGCCGAACGATTGCAATTGACCGCAAGGCTCGTCGCCACATCGTTTCGGTAAGTCCAAAGGCAAGGCTGGGCTGGCGGGTTCTAAGGGCCGAGATCGCGCAGTTCTTCCGCGGCCGCTCGCCGCGTTTGACGACGGCCCGACTCGCATGGGTTGGCCAGTGCTTAAGCCGGTGCGCGGTCGACAGCACCGCGACGCGATGGCGAACCGTTGCCAGCATCCACGGGCAGCAGAGCGGACGTGCCACGATTACCAGCGGTGCCACAATTAGAGTGTGTCGTGACGGCAATGGTGGGACGCGGCCTTGTCAGTAAGCGAGAAACGTGCCGCCACAGTCAACGAATCAAATTTGACATAATATACATTATGCGAACATAAGCAGAACTGTGTCGGGGTATGCCGCGTGTCGTAGGTCGCCCCACTAACCTTGTGACGGATCGCGGACTAAGGCTGTTACGGATCGACTGGGTGCGGCCAATTGGATGCGGTCAAAGTTTCTGGGCCAAATCTGTCGAAAGTCTGGGCCAATACCACCAACCTTCCTGGGCCATTCGCTTAGGACCGCAGGTGTAGGTGCTAAATCTCGAACCTTTTCGCCGGTTCGGCGCCGCTTTTAACGCGGCCACAACGACCTGTGAGAAGTTCGATCCTTACTCCTCCGCTGATTAGGTCCAAATCCCGTCCCAATGAAGGTAATTCTCGAGCTTTTCGCCGAGAACTGATGGTAATCGTCGTATTCTCTGCAGATGGTAATTGTGTGCATCTCTAACGGGAACCAGACCCGCCTCTGAAGTTGAGACTTAGGCCGCTCTGTTGTACCGATGACGTTGTCCGACCGCTCAGTTTGCGCCATTCGCGACAGAGAGCCGCTATCGACGTTTGGGCCTAGTTCCACGAGGCGACCGCCGTGCCTCGCTTGTTTGCGCGCCCCTGCAACCACTCTGGACTGTTCATTCGGCCCTCCCTGGGCTTTGCTGCAGACGCCGAGGCGTTCCTGGCCGAGCGGCGCCGATCGGGAACGATCCTTGCCGTCTCGCCTGCCCGTGACCAGACGCTCTTGTATCAGCGCTTTCAATTTGACGGCTCGGGCACCCCCCCTGCCGTGGGGCGCCTCCTGACGGCTTAGGCCTCCATCCTCGGTTTCGACGCCGTGACTGATCGCGGGGGCTGGCGGGGGCATTCTGGCTATACGGGCCCACACGTTTGATGAGTGACTCTGGCTTGCGCCAGGGATCGAGCCTCGCACGCCGCTCGGCGGTAGAGGTCTTAACGACCCTGCCCGAAGAGGTCCTTGCCCTCGCGGAGGATGAAGGGACCTACGTCCCCGGCACAACGCGGTAACGGTGCCCGGTATCGGGGGTGGCCATCGCCTTCGTCCCACCATCATGGCGGTGGCTTGTGATACCCAGGCGTGAGGTGATCTCTGCCCTTCCATGCTCAGTCGCCCGTCGCACCGGACCCCAATCGTTGCCGCAAATTGAATATGTTTTCGATCGCAGACCGATTATCGTTACATTACGTGTTCAGTTTGTCCCAAACGCCCCGAGCGCGCGAAGGCGCCCAGGACACCACTCCAAGTTTGAGTTCATTGGATTTAGCGGAATGCCAGAGATCAATTTCACCCGCGGTACGAATCGCAAGCCAGCCGCATCGTTCGCCCTCGAGGAAGCTCTTGCAGGGATCCACGGCGTGCGCGGCGAATGCTTCTTTGGGTACCCGCTGATTGCGACTCCGGAGGGGAAGTATTCGCTCGATGCGACGCTCATAAGTCAGGAAAAAGGCATTGTTCTCTTTGATCTAGTCGAGGGCACCGATCTCGGGGACTTCGCATCGCGCCAAGACGACCTTGCAAACAAGATTGATGCAAAGTTGCGTCTTCACAAAGACCTCGTTCGTCAGCGAAGTCTCATAGGCGAATCGCTGGCACTTTTAATAGTCGCGCGTTGAAGGGGCAATTCAAGCGCCTCATTAACAATTTTTGCATTGAGCAAAGTGGCGAGGAACCCGACTGGACTCGGCTACGCGTTATCAACGCGTGGGGTGCACCTGGCGGCGACGAACGCGACGGCATGTACTACGAGTTTTGCCGAGTAAGCGGGCAAACGTTCTTCGATTTCGGAACGGCGGCAGTTCAACACGGTAGCAAGACGCGCGCCTTCGATCGCGTTTGTCAGACCGTCCTCGCCGACGTGACGAAACCCCTTAACTTGTACGACGTCATCCTAATCGATGAGGCGCAAGATTTCGCCCCCAGCTTTCTGCGTCTGTGCTACATGATGCTCAAGCCGCCCTATCGACTCGTCTACGCCTATGACGAACTCCAAAACTTGTCGGGAGCCTCCCTGCCCCCGGCTGAAGATATCTTTGGAAGGGATGCCAACGGAAGCCCGAAGGTCTCGCTCGAGGATGACGTCCGGCGGGATGTGATTCTGCAGAAGTGCTATCGGAACTCGCGCCCCGTCCTGGTCACCGCACACGCCCTTGGTTTTGGGATTTATCGGCAACCGCCTGTGGGGTCCGAGACCGGCCTGGTTCAGATGTTCGACCAACCTGACCTGTGGGAGGAGATCGGCTACTCAGTGCGCAGCGGCCAACTGGAGAAAGGCAAACCTGTTGTACTCGAGCGTACCGATGAGACCAGCCCTGCGTTCTTAGCCGACCACTCACCAGTCGATGATTTGGTCTCGTTTCAATCCTTTGTGGACGAAGCCGCCCAGAATGCTTGGCTAATCGACCAGATCAGCAAGAATATCAATGAGGACGAACTCCGGCACGACGATATTATCGTCATACACCCGGAACCTCTCACCGCGCGTCATCGACTCGGGCCGATCCGCCGAGATCTTTTTCAGATCGGTGTCCAGAGCCACCTGGCGGGCGTCGACACGGATGCTGATGTCTTCTTCAAGACCGAGACGCCGTCCGTTACCTTCACTGGCATTTACCGTGCGAAGGGGAACGAAGCAGGCATGGTCTACGTGATCAATGCACAGGACTGCGACGGCTCGATTGCGGGTCTGGCGAATCTCCGTAATCGGCTTTTTACCGCGATTACGCGTAGCAAGGGCTGGGTCCGTATTCTCGGTTATGGGCCTGGCATGGCCCATCTCGTTGAAGAGTTCGGACGGCTCCGAGATCACGGCTTTCGTTTGGACTTCACCTACCCCGACGACCAGGTTCTCGGAAAGCTTCGAATCACCTACCGCGACCTATCGCCTGGAGAGCGTAAGCGGCGGGACAAGAAGAAAGGCGAGGCGCGAGAGCTGGCCGACGCGCTCGAGCACGGCGAGCTCGCGGCGGAGGACCTAGACCCTGAGACCAAGGCGCGCCTCCTTCGTCTGCTGGGCTCCCATTAAATGCCGCCGCCGGCCGGGGTGCTCGAGACGTTGAAGGATGTCACCGACATTCTTTCCACGCTCATTGAGCATGGGTTAGCCAGTGACCAAAATTTTCCGGCGGCGAAGCAGCATTCCGCAACGGCTTGGGAGGTGACATTCGATGGCGCTCAGCACGTCTCGCTAGGCATGGGCGTCGTCGATTATCCTGAACTCTACGAAGAATTGAGCGGCCGCCGCGTCTATAGCGTAAAATTAATAGACGGCGCTATCGTCCAGATGATGTACCGATTCGATGGCGAGATCCTGCTTAAGCATCGTCTGGCATTTTACCCATCGGCTACCTTGCGTCCTTTCCACGAGACGCCGCAGGACTATATCGAAGATGAGTTGTATGCCGATATCGTAGCGCGGCGAATCGTCCCATTTCCGCTGCGGTTCGATTTTGATCGCGCCTCAGCGGTAGACGTTCATCACCCGCATTGCCATATGACGCTAGGCGATGCGCTGGGATGCAGAATTCCTGTTACTTCGGGCGTTTCACCCCGGTGGTTTGCTGAATTCCTGCTGCGAAACTTTTACCAGACTGACATGCACGAATTCGTTAGCAAGCTTCCGCCTCACCGGATTGCCTTCGATCGGACGATTACGGCCAACGAACAACGGCTGATGCACCTCGTTGTGCCGCATTGACGCATGTCGAGCGCCCCTACCTAGACGTCACGACGAAACCAAGCGCGAATGTACGTGCAGGAGCCTGCCCTTTCTATGGCTTACGTTGAGGCGATGTCCCGGTCGCTTCAGGCATGAGTAAGAAGCGTTGACCGCAATTGAACAGGGCAGACGTACACGGCAAGCCGGGTTCCACGATCAGCCGAATTTCGGTGGGCGCAGGTTGTCGCCAGAGCCCAATTACCTGCGCGACGCCGGACCCGGCGATGATGATCGTCGCCGCGACCATCCATTTAGTCATGTTTCGGACGGACTTCGCATAGTCCGCTGATTGGCTCCCTGCCTGCGCGGAAATCTCAGATGCATCCGCGGCGCGCTGGGACGCCTGCGCGCTAGTTACATTTGCGCGGTGAAGCTCCCGCTCGTAAAGGAGTTCATTGACTGTATCGTAAAGCTCTTTGCGCGCCCATATGTCGGATGCCGCTCGGCGCGCTTCCAGCTGATTGATCATACGGCTCAGATCGTCTTCGGTGAGTCGCTCGCCGCCTTCCGACGTCCGCGCTAAGGGCCGAGCGATGCCGTCCGCCCAGCGATTATTGGCGACCGACAGGGCATATTGCCTGCAACTATCCAAGGCCGTTTCGACGGCACGCATCACTTCGTGCCGCGGCTCGTCGCCGTGAGCGTCGACCACCCATGCCAGCAGTGAAATAGATTGCTTCAGTATCGCTTCGTGATAGGTGGCGAATGTGTCCTCCAGCGCCTTGATGTCTGACGTCCCGCGCGCTCCTTTGGCAGCAATGTCACCGACGATCTTGGCAACGTTCCCGAGAAAACGGTCGATGTTTCGTAATTCGACAGAATCCAGGGTTTGAAGGACGGTCGTCGCCATCTGGTTCGACAAATCCGATGCACTGGCTGGATGATCTGTATCTGTATTCATGGTGTGGGCTTGTCGTAGTGGTTGATTGCAGTCAACGCAGTCTCGGCGCTGAGCCTCGCTACCTGAAACCGGGCAAGGGACGGATAACGATTTCTCTGGCGAAGCCGAGTGGCACAAGATCGGCGTCGATGGGAGCAGTCACGTCGACGTGGCAAGCAAGTTGCCCGATCAGGTTTTGATAGCGTAACGGCCTTCGCGCTCTTTGAATGCCCGATCACCACCCTCGAGAAGAGTGCAAACCGCTTGCCGCGTTGCAAGGCTTCCGTCGTTCGCCTCAGCGTGCTCCAGTGAGCCGAACCGGTAGCTGATTTCTGGGTAGGACTGCACATCAACGCGTTCTGCGGTGGCGACGATAATTTGTTCCGCATCCGTGGCCACTACCAGGTTTGGATTGTGGGTAACCAAGATGATTTGACGTTTCTGTTTCGCTTTTCGAATGTAAGGCACGAGTTGGCCGTAGATGGACGCGTTATCCAGATTGCCTTCGGGCTGGTCAATCACCAGCGGACGCCGGTCGTCTTCGTCCAGGAGTAGATAAAGGACCAGCAATGCGATGCCGCGCGATCCCGGTGAAAGGTGCTCAAGCGATGTCCCACCGTATCGGATACGGTATGACGTCTCGACGTGGTCGGTTGAATAGATCCAATCAAGCACATCCACCATCTTGACGCTCGGGGTGGCGATGCTTCGCAGGAACTCCGAAGGGTCGACACGAGCATGAAACTCGCTTATTGCAGCTTGGATAGTCTCGCCGTCCCCACTCGCCCACGCTGGGGAAAGAACCTCCACGATGAAGCGCTCCAGCTCATCGCGTCTCTGCCCCGCCGCCGGTCTGCGCCCGTCGAAGAAGCGAAAAGCACGTTCAAGCCACGGTCGGTAATCGACCCGGTACCCGGCAGAGACCTCGAACTTAACTTCGGTTCCAAGTGTCTCGATCTGCTCGCGCATGGGCGCGTACAGATCCTGCAATCCGCTAAGGTCGTCGGCGAGCGCACCAAAGTAATCCACGTAGGCCGCGTCGCGTTCGGTTTCACGTTGCTTGAGCAACTGCGTCGTTTCAGAGTCGAGCTCATCAATCTCCTTCGCCAGCCGTTGGTCGAGGAGCTCCTGTGTCCGGATCTGTTTCTGAAGATCAAGAAGCCGATTGCGCAGGGTCTCATCCTGGCTAAGGGACGCCTGCAGAGCGCCGATACGGGTGGACAGTTCGTGGACCGTATCTCTCGTGCTCGTCGGGAGACCGTCTTGTCCCTGCCTCGCCGCGATCCGCGCACCCAGCGCCGACACGCGCGCCTCGACCTGATCGACAACCGACCCGTCCCAGGTGGGTGGCAAGCGGCCGACAAGGTCTTCGCCGAGTAGGTCGGTGAGCTTGCCCGCCTCAACCAGATCCTTAACCTGACGATCCGTCCGCGTCCGGAGTTCCAGATACGACCGAAGGAACTCCTCCGCGCGACGGCGCCCACGCGATAGCCCGGCGATCTCTGCTTCAACGGCCTTCAATGCGGCCTGCTCAATCGCCAGCTGCTTGAGCGTGGCGTCATCGGCCGGTAGCGTCACGGCGGGAAGCTGCTTCATTAGTTCGTCGATTTGCTTCTTTACCTCGGTCCTCGAATTGACCTTGCCCTCGCGCTGCGACAGGGCCGCATATAAGCGGTCGATTTCGCGATTCAACGCAGAGATGTTTCCCCGAAGACCGTCACGACGGGATTGCGAGGATTGCTCGCGCGACACTCTCAATTCATCGAAGGACGAAAAGCCTTCGCGATGTTCTTCATCAAGATGGGAGAAAACGACATCTTCAATGGCCCGTTGAAGTTCGTTGCCCTGATGATCCGCGGAGCAAAGCCGTTCGACAAAGTCCTGAGACAGATAGCGCACCAAGGGGCGCTCCGCTTTGAATGGCTTGTCGACCAGTGTTCCCTCGGTCAGGGTGCCCGTCGCCCATTCCAGCTCCGCCTGTAATCCCGAAAGATGCACACGCCCCTTGACGATGAAAGAGGATTGGGACTGCTCGTCCGTCGACACGCCAGCGGCAAACGCGATCAGATCGGCGATGGCTGTCTTGCCCGCCCCCTTTTCCCCGATAATGGCGACGAGGCCGCTATTGAGCGGAATGTCGGTCGTTGCGAACCAGCCAGCGCTGTGGCCGATGCGGATACGCTGAATGACCCGGCTCGCATCCGATACCCCGGGTTTGGATGGCCCGATATGGACTCGTTCCTCTGGCTCCCAGACCACCTGGCGAAGCCCCTCGAAAGTGGGATCCGCTTTTATCCAGCAAAAGCGTTCCTCGTCGGGGCGAAAGAGCTCGTCGAGGCTATGGGCATCCGAGCCGTGCAAGCACGGCTTGAGCGATGAATACATCTGCGCAATCGAAGTCGCCGACACGCCCTCCTTTTGTCCAAGATAGTAGGCGCGGTCGTTCGGGTTAGCTGAGAAGACGAAGTTGGCATGCTTGAGTATCTGATCGCGGACGGCACTGAAACCGTCTACGGGAAGGCCGCTGATCCCATCCTTGCCGTTGGCGATGCCCACTAGCGCGTTAGCCCTCAGCCAGCCCTGTTTTCCAATCCAAGCAATGATCGTCTCGTACGAGGGTTTGAACTGTTCCAGTCCGAAGCGATAAGCGGCCTCGTCCGATAGGCCCGCTTGCTGGGCGCATCCGAACGCCATTAAGTCCTCGCGCACGCAGCCGTACGATTCTTTGCCGTAGTCCACCCTCAGGTTTCGCAGGGCATGCTTGATCTTTGCAACGTGGTCTGGATCGGTTGGATCGACCAACAGATGGATATTCAGCGCCTTGCCGTCCTTCGTCTGCGGGCTAGCACGCAATTCGATGTTGGGAAGGATCAGGTCGACGTCCTTAAGCACGGACGGGTCCGCCGTGTGCGCCGCAAGCACGCGCTCGTAGCCGTCGATGCTGAGATAATCGGTAATGCCGATCACCGCGATCGCCTGCTGCGACGCCTTCGTTGCCAGGACTTCGAGATACTGCTCCCAGGTCACGCCGGGATAGGCGGTACCCAAGACACTGGCCGGTGTATGCACGTGGAGGTCCCAGCGCCGCCATGCCGAACCGTTAGGGAACTTTGACTGACTGACGCGAACCATGCGTTGACCTCTTCCGTGCGAGCCAGCAACGTGGCGGGTACGGCGCTGATGCTAACCGTCCCGACGAACCCATCCAAGACGTAAGTCCAGGGCGGTCGACCAACGGACCGGCTTAGGAAGGCTCGTCCGCAGCGGGTCCGGCCGCCAGTGTGGCAGCGTGCAGGAGCGCGTGCAGCCTACAATTCTCCTCAGTGAGGGCGGCGACCGTCGCTTCGCGTGCCGCGAAGGCTTTGGTCGCCTGGCTCGCCGCGTCGCGCGCCTGCACCAGGGCCTCGCGCTCGCGCCCGAGATCGCCGGCCAAGTGGTCGCGCAGTGCGGTCTCCGAACGCGCCGTCGCTTGGACGAGCGTGAGGGCTTGCTCCAGTCGATCGGCACGGCTTGCGTGTGCGGTGGTCTCTGCGCGGGCGTTGGCCAACTCACCGGCAAGCCCGTCGGCGTGCCGCTCGGCCGTGATGACCGCCACTGTGGCCTCGTGAGCGGTGGCCTGCAGCGCCAGGACCTGCGCCTGCGCCGCGGCCGTCTGGGCAGTTGCCGCGGCCACGTCATCCGCCAGCGCCGCGTTTTCCGCCTGCGTGCGCGTCAGCGACGCGGCAGCCACCTCACTGTCACGGCGGGCATCGGCGAGTTCACGCTCCAACCGATGGATCGTTCGCTGGTGTTGGCTGCGCTCCTCGCGACTGCGGCGCGCATCGTCCTGCAGATGGGCGACTTCAGTGAGCAGCCCGTCGTTCCGTGTCTGCAGGCACTGGAACTCCTCGCGTAGGGCGGTGACGACCCGCTCGGTGGTCGCGCGCTCGCCGGCGAGGGCCGCTTGATCCACGGCTAACTGCGCCTGAGCCGCGGTCAGCGCGGTTCGGTCGTCCGCGATCACGGCGCGCGCCGGGGCGAGCGCGTCCTGGGCGACCCGGGTGGCATCGGCCTGCAGGCGTTCCCACACGGTGAGCAATTCGGCAGGGACGGCGGCGGCCGGTGCCGGCTCGCGGCCCTGGCGAAACCAAGCGTCGAGCTTGGGGTGGATCGTGTTGGGCGAGCCGCCGCCGGCGATGCGCCGGATAAATTCCACGGTCGGCTTGACGCCCTCCAGCGCGAACGCCGCCTCGGCGATGGCGTCGACGTCGGCTTGCTCCAGCGGACCCCGACGGACGCCGCAGCGGGCTTGCCAGGCGTCGCGCACGCGCTGCTCCAAGTCATTGAAAGGATTCGAATCACGCATGGCGGACGCTCGGCGGGAGGACGGGCTGAGGCTACTCATGTCGGGATCACGACGCAACAAAATATGCCATACATACGGCATATTTCTTATAAATAACGACCTCTGACAATGCCACTTGTCAGAGTTTGATACGCCGTTTAGGATGGTCCCGACCCTGCCGATGGCGCTCGGACGCGACCGAATGCCCACTCATCGAAATACCCTTCCCCGCCGGATCGCCGTGGTGCTCGCCAGTGGCCTGACGCTGCTCGGCACCGCGAAGGCGCCCCCGGCGGACGCCGCCGTCCCGACCCTTCGCCTCATGCAACACCAGCAGCTCACCTGCGGCACGCAAGTGATCTACGACGCCGAGGTCAACGTCGCCGACCCGACGGCGGTCCACGTGCGCCTGATCTGGCAGCTTGGCGGGCTCAGTCCGTTCGCCGACTCGGCCATGGTCGGTCAGGTCAACGGGCTGCATCAGGAGCACCTGGCCGGCGAGCCGTATGGCGCGATCACGGTCAGTTCGGTGGTCAAGACGCTGCGCGCCGATGACCGCGCGGCCATCGCCGTGGTGTATCAGTTGCAAAAGGACGACGTCTCGCCGGCCGCCTGCGGCTTCGTTGATGCCCTCATCGACGTGGGTCGCCCCGTGCATCTGACCGGGTCTGACGGCCTGCCGGTGACCCTTACCCTCCTCCCACCCTCACCCGCCGCACCCTCCTCGGGGCCGTCCGATGACCACGGTTAAGGGCCTGCGCCGTCGCCGAACCGCTGCTCGCCGCCCCCGGAGCGCGTGATGGCCCAGCGTAAGGATGTCCTCGCCCTTCCCTTCCAGGCCACGCGCGATCGCTTGGCCGCGCAGCTGCGTGCCGCGCGCGCGCCTGACAAGGGCGCCGCCACCGGTGAGGGTCTGGTGCCCCTGGCCGACGCCGCCGGCGACGGTCTCGCCCCGATCATGTCGGCCATCCCCGGCCCGCTGGGCGTCCCGTTTCGCTTCGACCTGTCGGCAGCGCAGCTGGCCAGCGCCCAGGACTACGTCGCCCAGCAACAGCGGCACGGCACCCGCGGCCTGGCCGCGAGCAGCGGCCGCACGCGCGCGGCCGACTGGCTGACCTGGCTGGCCTTTTGCGCGCATTACGACCGGGTCGTGTTGCCGGCGCGCTTTGACGACGTGCGCGAGCTGCTGGATCAGATGGTCGTGGCCGGACGCAAGAAGGCCACCCTCGAGCACCTGCTCTGGTCGCTGGTCGACATCCACCGTCGGCATGGCTGCCCCAGCCCCATGGACGGGGCCATCGCGCGCGACTACTGGCGGGACCTGGTCCGGGAGCAGCTCGACGGCGAGCAGCGCCAGGCCGCACCGATGACGCTGGACTTACTCGAGCAGCTAGTACATGCGCTGCAGGAAGAGACCGTGACAATTCGCCGGGTCGCCCAGGGCCTGCGCCCCTTGGCGGAGGACGCGCAACGGCGGCGCCGCGCCCGCGACGTGGCGATGCTCCACGTCGCTTACGATCTGATGATGCGCTCGGCGGAACTGGTTGCGATGGCCTGGACGCGACTGGCGCCGCTACCCCAGGGCGGCGGCACCTACCGGTTGGGCAAGACCAAAACCGACCAAGCCGGCGTCGGACGCACCCTGTACCTGCGCCCGGACACGCTGGCGGCGCTCGAGGTGTGGCGCGCGCAGTCCTCGCCCGGCGAGTTCGTGTTTCATGCGGTCGCCGATGACGTCCATCTGGATCCGGCCGCGGCACCCAGCGAGGCAATCCGCGCGCAGTGGCAAGCGCGCCGGGCGCGCGCCCAGCGCCGCGAGCAGCGGCCCCTGGGCACGCGCGAGGTGAGCCAGGTGTTCAGGCGTGCCGTGGCGTTGGCCGGTCTGGACCTCGAGCGGCACTGGTTGTCCGGGCACTCCGCGCGGGTGGGTGCAGCCCAGGACATGGTCCGCGCCGGCTCGTCGACGGCCCAGGTGCAACTGGCCGGGCGTTGGGCCAGCGAGCGTATGCCGATCCGCTATGCGGAGCGTGTGCTCGCCCAGGATGCCGGGGAAGACCGTTTTGCCCGGCTGGCCGCCATGCGCCGGCGTCCCCCGTCGCGACCGTGAGCCGACCGCGCTGGCGGCCGTGATCGGGTGGGCGGCGGCAGGCCGCGCGCCCGTCGCTACGGGCGGTCAGCGCGGGGCAGCGATCCGGCGGCGGCCCGCCGCGCGTGGAGGACACGCCGCCGACTGCGCATCGCCATGAGGGTCAACCCGATCAGGCCCGCCACGGCGCCCACCTCCGTCGCGGCGAGCAGGAGTTCGCGGGGGACCGAGTAACGAAGCAGCTGCACCACGGCGATGCCCAGCGAGCCCGCGACCAGCGCACTGACCGTCCCCAGCAGACGCCCTTGATGCCGTTCGCGATCGCGCAAGGTTTGGTACGAGGTGGCGAACTCGTCGGCCACCGCCGCGTGGCGACCGCTAATCAGGCCCCATTCGCGGGCGATCTCCTCGGCGAGCGCGCTGAGGGTTTGGCGCTGATTGCGGATGAGCAAATCCATCAAGACCGCAAAGGCGAAGGCACCGAGCACGATCAGGAGGTTCTTGACGCCCCAGTGCCCTTGGGGCGCCATCTGGCTGCCGATCAGGATCAGCGCCGCCGGAATGGCCAGCAGCTGGCTTTGGATGTCGGCAAAGACCTTGTTCAACTTGGCGATGAATTCGACCTTGTCCTTCTCGACATCCTCCTTGATCTTCAGGAAGGAGAATTCCGAGACATACAACATGTAGCCGGCGCGCACGCTGTTTTTCAATTCGGCATAGCGGCGCAGGAGCATACCGAAACGGACCGGTGTCTCGGCGTCGAACAGCTCCTCGAGCGTGACGCGAAGAATGGTCTGCTTTTGATCCCAGTGCTTCTGGCCCTCGTGATCGGTCAGGTACTCCTCAATAAACGCTTCGACGCCGGTCAGCTCACCGAGGTCCGCGAGGCCATACTCATCCGAGACGACAAGCTTGCGCTTGTGTAGGAACACGAGGCTGATCTGACTGCCCGTCGTCGGCACATGATCGGCGCAAGCGGCCAGCGCCGACAACAACGCGGCGGCCTCCAGGTAGGCATGCAGTGCCCTGCCCATCGATCCGGCCGGCATCGCCGCAAGCGCGCCCGTCGAGACGGGACCGTCGTAAAGCACATCGGCATCGCCAACAAAGCAAGGGAGGGGCGCGGTGCGCCGGTGGCTGGGGATCGCCAGGACATCGGCGAGGGTCAGAAAATACCCCTTCGGCAGCTTCCATTCGATCTTGCCCGTGGCCGGGTACGAGGCCTCAAGCAACAGCGCGTCATCGAGCTTGGCCACGGTGTCCGTGAACCGTCTCGCGTCGCCAATCTCGGTGGTGACCAAGCCACTGGCCGGCGACGGGTGCAAGCCAAACTCGCGGCCCACGCGGATGGCTAAGCCGAGGGCATTACTCAGCGGTGCCATAGCCCTTCGCCTTAAGGATCTCATCGCGCAGCTTCGGCGAGACGTTCCGAATCACCAGGACATTGGCCTCCGAATCCAGGTCGACGCGCTCATGGAGCACATCGTCGACATCAAAACTGACCTTGATGTTCCCCATGCTTCCCGATATCCGGTGATAGCGGACGTAGGAACGCTTGTGCGGCGCGAAGGTTTCACTGACAGGAAACGCGTCGTCATTCGCCTTCACGAAATCGGCAAATTTGGTAGGTTCCTTGAAATTGATGAGGGCGGAGAGCGCGGTCAAGGTGACGGGCGCGTTCGCCTCACGCATTTCCTCGAAGTAGGCATAGACCTTGGCGCGGACCTCGCGTCGTTCCTCCACGGGGAGCGCGCTCTGTTCGCAGTAGGCATCGATCGCCTTGGTGGCCACTTCGGTATTGAATTTTGCATCGGTGTAGTCGGTGCAACCGAGCGCTTTGCGAAAGTACTTGGTGACATCGTCCTGGCGGCCGCTGCGTTTGATGAACGACAGGTACGGCTGCACGCCCTGCTTCCACTTGTCCAAGTCGATGCGCGCGGCTTCATGCAGGTGCTGGATATCCAGGGTGAGAGCGGTTCTCAGGTCCATGCTCTCTTCATCAATACTGGGCATCTCCTTGGTTTTGAGGCCGACCACCAGCAGCCAGTCGGTTCCCTGGTTCGCGTACCGAAGAAACACGTAAAAGCCGCCCGTGGCCAGCTGCGAGGTCTTGAGTTCCGCGACGATGAGGTTCGCGGTTGCCTGCGAGAACTGAATGAAATCCTGTTCGCCATCCATGTATCGCTGCAGGTGCCGGGGAAACGGGTACGTCTCCAGGTCCGTGCTCAACGTGCCGTAGTTGCTCGTGCCCTTGCCGTAGACTTCGAGCAAGTCGGCGGACAACTTCGTCATCTGCTCATCGATCGGCGAGGTTTGCGTACGCGGCTTGGCTTTGACCTCGTTACTGTTGGCCTCTTTCGCAATGCCCTGAACGATGGCTTCTTTGATCTCCATGCCCCCCCTTCTCCTGTGTCGAGCTACGTGGCAAAAAGTATGACATTCCTGTCGCAACGGTTGCGACGGGTGGCGGCAAGGGTCGCGCTTGCGCATGGGACGGCGCGCGGCTGACGAACGACGCTGCCGTCGGCGCGACGCGAGCGCGGCCACCGGGATGCCCTCGCATGAAGGACGACGGATCAGCACCGGCACGTCGTCCAGCGGACGCTCCGGGTGGAGCTTGGCTGTGGCGGGCCGCAGCACTGGGCGAGGACGTCGTCATCGGTCGCGCTCCCTGAATCGCGCCATGGTAGTCGAATGGCGCACGCATTTCTTGTCTCGCGCCGAGCGGCACCAGCCGGGTCGCATCTCGATAGACCGCTCCGGGTCAATCCGACGCATCACTCGTGGCCGTTGCGGGACCGGTGCCTTGTTCCACCGGTGCATCGTCGTCGTCCCTGACGCCCAGTAGCCGGCGAAAGGCTGCTTCCAGCGCGCTCAGGGCGATCGGAAACTCGCGTTGGATCGTTTCCCACGCCTCGTCGCGGTCGGCCATGGTGTGGCGTGTGAGCTCATGATCGTCATAGACGCCGAGCACGCACAGGTAGCTCGCGATAGGGTATTCCAGAGAATGCAGCACCTTTTCCACATGCAGACACACGGACGTCGAGAGAAATATGCGCCCCTTAGCGAACTCCGCGTAGAGCTCCTTGATCTGCCCGTCTAACGCCGCCGCGCCGCTCCGGATCGCCGCGGGGTGCCTGGGACCCCAAAACTCCAGCAGGCCGCGCGCCGACTTTCTTAGCTCTACAACGCGCGGATACAACGCAGCGATGGTCTCGACCCGCTTCTGGTGAAGCCAGCTCATCGTGATGTCGCGCTCTCGCGTGCCTATCTGCAAGGCCGCCTTCAAGGTTTCCGTCCGCTCGTCGGCGGCCTGGCGCAAGGAGTGTTTGAACGACTCAAGATCCTTGCCCAGCCGGTTCTCGAACAAGCGCTTGGCGAGGTAGCCACCGATCGCAAGGGCCAGGGCGGAGCCGCCAAACGAGGCCGCGAGTAGGCGAGCGAGGCTAAGAATCTCAGTCATAGAGCAATAGGCCGGCATGGCTCCGCGCTGGAGCACGAACGGGGCCGAAGGAAGAGGTCGCCCCTGGTGAACGTGCATCCGCCCAGGGGTTCTGCGGCGACCGCACAGGCGACGGCCAGCTCGAGTAGGACGGCGCCCTGATGGGCTCGTGTTCTCCGGCGTAGGTTACCTCGTTCGGCAGATATGTCGCACGACGTCATCGACCGAACCCACCCCTGCCCCGCTCATTGATGAAATGCCGCAAATGACTCCAATAATGAAGTCACCCACGCCCCCACTGGAATATCATGGCGCACTATCAGGGAATGCTCCCACGGAGAAGCTGTTCATGGGCAGGCGTAAGGCGGGGAACAATGGATGGCTCGTGCCGGTGATCCTGATTGCGATCGTCATAGCGGTGCCGCGCGAGCTCTGGATCGCGCTATTGGTTCTCTCAGGCGTGGCGATCGTGGTGTATGTCGCGGTAAAAATCGGCGCAAAAGGCCCTAAGCCGCCGCCAGGTGACTTCGGCCCAACCCTGGAAGAGTTAGTAGGGACGCCCGTCCGAAAAGCGAGGACGACGGGTGCTCCAGCTCTACCGACGAGATCCCCAACGAACAAGGCGGCGGTGCCGACCTCGGCTCGACGCAACGTGGTGGCGGTTACTGCACATGATGAAGAGCTAACCCTTCATGTTCTGCCCAGTCACGCCGCCGTCGAACGCGTGCACTCGCTACCTGCAGCGCCCGACGGATACCGCGAGCTTCGCTGGGTAACGTCAACGGAGACCGTAACAGTCGCAGGCACCCTCTTGACCGGCGGCGGGTTTTACTTCGGACGGTCATCCGAGTCGGGGTACGCGGCCGAACCGAGCCTTATCGACCCCGCCTTAAACGTGGCAGCACAGGGAGACTTTACCCTTCCCCAGACCGACTACTGGCCCAGTTACACGCAGATAAGCGCGCCCGCTCGGCGTGCCTACCTATCGTGGCTGAGCACGGGACGCA
Source organism: uncultured Luteibacter sp. (assembly GCA_966191635.1). Classification (GTDB taxonomy): domain Bacteria; phylum Pseudomonadota; class Gammaproteobacteria; order Xanthomonadales; family Rhodanobacteraceae; genus Luteibacter. Next base: position 44,149 of record CBIGPO010000006.1, on the reverse strand, counting down.
ATCATCCCGCCTGCGATATCGGTTTTGTCTTCATTTACTTCTACGGACTCGAGCGACGCGTCATCGTGGATGGCTCGAAAACACCACAGCTCTGCAGCGAGTGGCCTGCGATTGCCGATGAGCTTCGTCGCCTATTGAGCATCTACGGCGACGCACCCGGTTCGTTTCAGCGATACGCCACCGGGCTGCTCGAATGGATCGAGCTGTCATGGGTCAAGGACAAGCTCTACGAGTGCCCTGTCCCCGATCTGCCCAAGAGCTATGAGTTGCCAGGCTATCTCCGCCTCGCGCTGGGCCAGACGGCCGTTGACCGCGCACCTGTCCCTGCTGCCCTTGCGTTCGCTTGGGCCCAGATGAGTCCAACCATCTACCTTCGCACTCCGGCGACACGCTGCCCGAATGAGTTTTCTAAGCTCTTTGCCATTCGCTATCACGAGGTCTTTGGCGCTGGCCTGGTGCTGCCCAGGAATAAGACCAAACTAAAGTTCGTCTATCAGCCTGCCTCCTCCGGACTAAGGGCGGCCGGCGGGCTGACCAAGTCCTTCGGCGAGATCCCGGATGTTACCGCCTTGACGGCGCCACAGAAGAAGTTGCAAGACTTCGTTCACCAATGCACCGACGAACTCTCCTCATTCAGCCGAGCCGTCGGCAAGGACCCCACCTCGGCAACCAAGCTCGAGGGACTGATCCATTTGTCGGCTGCACTGTGGCCACAGGAGGCGCGAAACGCCGTTGATGGCCTGACTCAGGGCATGATTAACGGTCGGGCAACGATGACGCTCGACGATCTACTCAACACGCTCGGAGGCTTGGGCCTGACGCTAACGCGAGACAAGGGGGCCGCCATGGCCCGGTCGCTTGAAGCGTTCCAGATCGGGCTGGAGCCCCACGTTCTGGGTGGGGCCAAGCTTTCTGTGGGGTCGTGCGCCGTCGTCCTGTTCAAACTTGCCGGATCGACGGCACCGCACGCAAATAGTCCTAGCTATCAGCTCGCCTGCCTGACGCTACAGCTGGCGTCGGCCGTGGCACGTGCCGATGGCGACTTCAGTGACGACGAGGTCGACCACCTCAGGAAGGAGATTGACGCCTGGACGCACTTGGCGCCGCACGAGAACACGCGGCTTCATGCGCATCTGGATTGGCTTAAGGTCACGCCCCTGTCCCTGGCCAGCCTGAAGACGAAATTCGCACCTTTATCGTCGCTGACGCGCGAAGCCATCGCGTCGTCCATGGCGACGCTGACACAGGCCGACGGCGCGGTGTCGCCGGACGAGATAAAATTCCTCGAGAAGGTCTACAAGGCCCTTGGGGTTGATCCTAAGCGCGTCTACAGTGATGTCCACGCCGCCGACACGTCCGGGCCCCGGCCTCGTGAACCCGCCAGGGCGGGTTTTGCACTCGACCCGTCCCGTATCGCTGAGCTACAACGGGACACTGAGCGCGTCTCGGCCCTGCTCGCCGGTATCTTCAACGAAGATGCGGTGGAGGAAACGGTGTCACTCGACGCTGAGGGAGCCGCGGATGCCCCGGACGTGGAGTCTTCGGAATCGTCCGGACGCCTGTGGGACCTAGACGAAGCTCACTCGGCCTTCGCCCACCTCCTCCTGTCCCGGCCTTCGTGGTCCCGTAGCGAGCTTGAGGATGCTGCATCGGATCTTGGCCTGATGCTCGACGGGGCGCTGGAGCGGGTCAACGAAGCCTCGTTTGACGCCAACGACCTGCCTCTCACCGAGGGCGACGATCCGCTGGAAATATCGGCCGAAGTCGCGGATATGATGGGAGCATGAGCACTCCCATTCGTCCCAGGGACCGCGACGCGGTCATTCAATCCCTTCGCGCAGGCGTCGTCCCGCGCTCGGGCCAGCACCTCATCCAGGTAGGCCGTACCCGGGAGATCGAAAGCCTCGTTGGCGATATCGATCGGCTCGCCGACGGCGGCGCCTCTTTTCGCCTAGTGATCGGTGAGTACGGCGCGGGCAAGACGTTCTTTCTCAATCTCATCCGCGCCATCGCCATGGAGCGGAAACTGGTTGTCATCACCGCCGATCTTAACCCGGACCGTCGACTGCACGCTTCCGGCGGACAGGCCCGCTCGCTCTACGCCGAGTTGATGCGCAACATGGCAACGAGGACGAAACCGGAGGGCGGTGCGCTCACCGCTGTGGTCGAGAAATTCATCGCCACTACGCAAACCGAGGCTAAGGCCGCCGGGCAATCAACCGAACAACGCCTACGATCTAAGTTGGAGCAGCTCACCGAACTGGTCAACGGATACGACTTTGCCGACGTCATCGCCGCCTATTGGCGTGGTTTCGAATCAGGGAACGATCAGCTTAAGGCGGACGCGATTCGCTGGATGAGGGGCGAATTCTCCACGCGCACCGATGCAAAGGCCGCCCTCGGCGTCCGTGCGATCGTCGATGACGCGAGTGTCTATGATCAGCTGAAGCTCATGGCGCGATTCGTCCGTCTCGCTGGATACGGTGGCATGCTCGTGACGCTGGATGAGATGGTCAACCTGTACAAGCTCGCCAATGCTCAAGCGCGCACGTCAAACTACGAACAGCTGCTACGCATGCTCAACGATTCTCTGCAGGGAGAAGCAGTCGGCCTGGGCTTCGTTCTTGGCGGTACGCCCGAGTTCCTTCTGGACCCGCGTCGCGGATTGTATAGTTATTCTGCCCTGCAAAGCCGACTTGCCCAGAATACATTCGTGGCAGAGGGACTGGTCGATTTCAGCGGACCGGTCGTTCGCCTGTCCGCGCTGACCATCGAGGATTTCTACCTCCTGCTTGGAAAGATCCGACACATCTATGCGGGCGGCGATGCGGCGAAGTACCTACTGCCGGATACCGCGATCGCTCGATTCATGGAGTACTGTGCGAGTCGGCTCGGCGACAACTTCTTCCGCACGCCACGCACCACCATTACCGCGTTCATAAACCTGCTCGCGATTCTCGAGCAGAACCCACACGCTGAGTGGACTGAGCTGCTTGGACAGGTAACTCTGACCCCGGACACGGGTGGCCTCCTCGATACGTCGCTCGACCCTGACGACGAGTTGGCCTCGTTCACGCTCTGAGGGAGGTTGTATGACCGCATCCGTAGCGTTCCACCTGCTGGATGAACGCATCCAGCGGTACCTTTGGAGCGAGCAGTGGGAGTCGCTGCGGGATGTGCAAGAGCAAGCCATACCTCACATCGTGACGGCCGACCGCGATGTCGTCATCGCGGCAGCGACGGCTGAAGGCAAGACCGAGGCGGCCTTCTTGCCCGCCCTTACTCACCTTCTCCAGCGGAAGACGCCTGGACTGATCGTCTATATCAGTCCTTTGAAAGCCCTGATCAACGATCAATTCGGCCGACTCGAACGACTGTGCGAGGAACTCGATATCCCCGTGCACCCCTGGCACGGCGATGTCACCGCCAGCAAGAAGCAACGCTTCCTCAAGCGCCCCCATGGCGTCATCCTGATCACGCCCGAATCGCTCGAGGCGTCGCTGTGCAACCGCGGAACTTCGGTCGCCTCCACGTTCGCAGCCACCACCTTCGTCATCATCGACGAACTTCACGCCTTTATCGGAAGTGAGCGCGGGAAGCAGCTACAGTCGATCCTGCATCGCATAGAGACGGTACTGAAACGCGATATCCCCCGGATCGGTCTCTCGGCAACGCTAGGTGATATGCGCCTGGCTGCGGCATACCTCCGATCCAGCCGGGAGGTCACCGTTATCGAGTCCGCATCCGCTCAACGCCATCTCCAGATGATCGTTAAGGGCTATGTGGACTTTCCCAACAACCGAACAACCGATTCACAGACCGAGGAACACGATGACAGTCCTTCGGCCGCCTCGATCGCACAGCATATCTTTGCCACGATGCGGGGTAGCAATAATCTCGTCTTCCCAAACAGTCGGCGCGAAGTGGAAAGGTACACGCACCTTCTCAACGGCATGTGCGAGGACGCAAAGGTCGTCAACGAGTTCTGGCCACACCATGGGAACTTGTCACGCGAGATCCGGAGCGACACCGAGTTCGCGCTCAAACAGAAAGAGCGTCCCGCTACGGCGATATGCACGAGCACACTGGAACTGGGTATCGATATAGGTGCGGTTCGCAGCGTAGCCCAGATCGGGTCGCCCCCTTCCGTTGCCAGTCTCAGGCAACGACTCGGCCGCTCCGGCCGCCGCAAGGGCGAGCCAGCGATACTGCGCGGGTACCAGATCGAGCAAGCACTGTCTGACAAACCGTCGCTGCGTGCCGAGCTTCGGCTAGGCACGTTCCAATCTACCGCCGCCATCTCACTGCTTCTGGAAAATTGGTTCGAGCCGCCGTCCGTTGCAGGCATGCACATGTCGACCCTTATTCAGCAATTGCTTTCGGCCATCGCGCAGTTTGGTGGCCTGCGAGCGGCGGACGCGTTTCAACTGCTTTGTGCCAGGGACGCGCCGTTTGCGACCGTGTCGTCGAAGCAGTTCGCCGAATTGCTTCGCCATCTTGCATCTGAAGAACTGCTCATCCAAGACGCGTCGGGGCTTCTGCTTCACGGTGAGGTTGGCGACAAGGCGGTCAACCACTACAGCTTTTATGCCGCTTTCGCATCCGATGAGGAATACCGAATCGTTGCGGGTGGGAAATCCCTCGGCAGCCTTCCTGTCAGCCAGATGCTGACCGCGGGCCAGCGCATCGTGTTCGGCGGTCGGACCTGGGTGGTCGAGTCTGTCGATGACGAACATAAGGTCATCGCGGTGTCGCCGGCCCGAGGTGGCGCGCCCCCGCTGTTTACGGGTGGGGCTGGGCGTGTGCACACACGGGTCCGGCAGCGCATGCGAGAACTCTACGAAGATGATTCATCGGTCACATTCCTGGACGCCACCGCCAAGCGGTTCCTCGATGAAGGTCGCGCTACCTACCAACGCCTCAATCTTGCAACAGACATCTTCCTGGAGCAGGGCTCGCATACCGTGCTCGCCACCTGGCTAGGAGACTCAGGAAACGAAGCGCTGGCGTGCCTGCTGATGCGTCGCAAGATGAAGGCGACCCCGGTTGAATTGGGCGTGGAACTGTCGCGCGAGAATCTCGCCGGTGCTGACCTGCTCGCTCTGCTGGGGGACATTGCTCACACTCCCCTACCGGACGTTGATACGCTCCTGTCAGACGTGTCGAATTTGCAACGAGAAAAGTGGGATTGGGCGCTGTCACCGGCACTACTGCGGGCGAGCTACGCGAGCCTCAATCTCGACCTGCAGGAGGCAAAGGACTGGCTGGGATCGGTCACCGCCGGTGGGGACGCGCGGCTTTGGGACCGGCTCACTCCCTAGCAACCCTTGCACCTCGTGTTTCCGGCGAAGACTCAGTACGATTCAGCCATGCACGCTCGCCCGGTGCGCCTCCTTGAGAAAGCGAGGAAGAGGGGTTGGGGCGCGAAGTGAGTGCCATGTAAAAAGGGCCCGCCGCGAGACAAGACAGGCTGCGTGGAAGCGGGAATTAGTATGAGCCCACCGGTGAACCCAAGAACGCAAGCTCGAATGGGAACGCGTCTGGCAAGGCTGATTTCATTTGCCCTGCCCTTTTTCCTCGAAGCTCCCATCGCCGAGGCAGCGACCACACCCGACATACCCGGCTATGTCACCAGCATATGGCGAGCCCGGGATGGCGCACCCGGGGACATTCGGGCCATGGCGCAAACCGGCGACGGCTGGCTGTGGCTCGGCACCTCTGCGGGCCTGTTCCGCTTCGACGGCCGGACATTTGCCGCCCGCGATCTCCTGCCGGAGGACTTTCCTGGGCCGCGCGTCGTCGACGATCTGGCCGCCTCACCCGACGGCAGCCTTTGGGTGACCTATGGACGCAGCACCGTCGTGGGTCTTGCGCCGGACGGGGTGACGGTCTTGCGCCCAGAGGGGCTGCCTACTGAAGGCGTGGGTGGCGTGGCCATCGATGGGAACGGCCGGGTGCTTGCAACTGCCGGCGAGCAGCTCTTCGAACTTATCGGCAATCGATGGGTGCTGTGTCAAGCGCCCAACTGGGCTCTGCCGAAGGGCGCGATTGATTCCGTGGTCCTCGACGCTGACGGCGGTATTGTCGCGAACACTTCCGAGGGCGTCTTCCATCTTGCACCGGGGACAACCACCTTCGCACGCGTGTCCGGCATTGGCGGTGCCGAGGACGAGATTCTCATCAACGGCGGTGACGGGCGCATATGGCGGACCCGGCATGGCGCCCTCGAACCCGTCCCAGGCGTCCGCGCGGGCAAGGCGGACGCGGGCCGTGGCAGCACCATTGTTGCCAGTGACGCGCGCGGTGGCTACTGGTCGATGATCCAGGGCTGCGTTGCGCTTTGCCTCAGGCGCGACGGCGTCAACCCTGCGAAAGGGTCGATGGGCGACACCGAACTGGACGTTTTCCCACGAGGTCGCGACGGGCTGACAGCCATGACGCTGCTTTCCGACGCAGCCGGGAACGTGTGGGCCAGCGGCAAGGAGGGGCTTGTCCGGTTCCACCCGACAGAAGTCAAAACGGTCAACCTGGGGTACGAGGCCTACTACTTCTCCGTCGTGCCCATGGGTGACGGCACGACTGTGGTCGGTAGCGACTCGAACTGGAAGGGTGACAACCTGTTGCGCTTCTCGCCAGACGGACGAAGACTGCTGTCCGATGGCATCCGGACGAACACGATGGCGCAGTGGTCAGAAGACACTGTGCTCCACGTTGCCCGCTCCGGACCCTTGAGTCTTCTTGTGGGCGACAAGCTCGTTCCCTGGTCGGCCCGTCCCCCGGCACTGGAAACAGCGTACGTCCAGTTTGCAATGCCCGACGGGACCGGGCGTGCCTGGGTTGGCGTCCAGGACAAGGGGTTGTACGTGGTCACGCCAACCTCCTGGACCCGCATGGAGTCCGGCGATGGTTTCCCTCTCCCGTCTCCAAGGGTTGGAGAAATGGTAGGTCCAGGGCAAGCATGGTTTGGCTACGTTGACGGCAAGGTGCTTGCCGTAGAGCACGGGCGCGCCGTGAAAGGCGGCCTTTATGAAACCGGCCTTGGCACAGTAGCGGCTATCCTGCCGGGCAGCCCTCTCCTCGTTGGTGGCGAGCGGGGGATAGCGTGGTTTGACGGGCGGATGTTCCATGCACTGACACCAAGGCTCCCCGATGCACTGCGAGGCGTCACGGGGCTTGCGCGCACACGCGACGGGGCGGTGTGGGCCAACGGACGGGCGGGACTTGTCCGCATCGACGCCCAGGCGCTGGCAGATGCGGTGCGTGGCACAAACAGGGACGTTCCATTTCGCATCGTCACCGATGAGGACGGCCTCGCCGGCAGGGCGCAACAGTCGCGTGGCCTGTCGAGCCTCAGTGTCGATGCACGTGGCCAGCTTTGGGCGGCCGGCGCCCTCGGTCTGGCCACCATCGACCCGGACGCCGTCCGTGCCCCGGCTGCGGTTCGACCCGTCATCCTGTCAGTGAGCAGCGAACACCGCGGCACACTGACGGCCAATAGCGCCACACTTGCGCCCGATGACAACACGCTCGGGGTGACTTTCACCGGGCTGTCGTTGACGGACCCCGCGCACATGCAGTTTCGTTACCGCCTCAAAGGCGCAGATGACACGTGGCGCATGTCTGAGGTTCCCGGCATGGTCAAGTACGCGGACCTTGCTCCAGGCAGTTACCAGTTCGAGCTGCAAGCGCGCAACACCGAGGGCGACTGGTCGCCGGTGACGACGTCCCCAACCGTCGTGCGAATCCCCGCCTTCACCGAGACGGGCCTGTTTCGCTGGCTCATCGTTGCCGCCTGTCTCGTCGTCCTGTTTGCCGCCTACGAGGTCCGCATCAGGATGCTGCGAAAGCGGCACATCGAGCGCATAAATGCCAAGCTCGCCGAGCGCGACCGCATTGCCCGCGAACTCCACGATTCCATTCTGCAGGGGCTGCAGGCGATTGCCATCCGGCTGTCCGCCTGGGAAATCGACACAGGGATTCCGGAGACGATGCGAGCGCGCGTCAAGGCCTTGTCGCGGCAAATGGCCGGCATTGTGCTCGAAGGTCGCGCCCGTGTTGTTGCCCTTCGAAGTGTCGGACAAGGCAGCATGTCGCTGTCTGATGCCCTGCGGCTCATCGGAGAGGACCATCAAGAGGGTTCGACTGTCGCGTTCGACCTGGTGGTGCTGGGCGAGGAGACCGAACTGCCCGACGACATCCAGGTCTCCGTCCTCGACATCCTCAGGGAGGCCGTTCACAACGCCTTTTTGCATGCCAAAGCCCAAGCAATCCAGGTCACGCTCGATTTTTCGACAACAACCTTCAAGGCCCGAGTCATGGACGACGGCAAGGGCTTGCCGGCCGAGGTCCGCGAAGCGGGCCGGCGTCCGGGCCACTGGGGATTGGTCATCATGCGGGAGCGCGCCGACGGCATCGATGCAGGTTTTGAAATCGCCAGCGGAGCCCATGGCACGACCGTGAACCTGGTCGTGACGGTCCCGATGGCGAAACCTTCCAGCGGGTTGCGTCGAAGGGCGTCGTAGCGCCGTCGAAGCGTGCGATGCCGCCCAGAGGCTACCGCCGCGCCTCCGGGTGCTGGACCGCATTGTCACCGACACAACCGACGCGCCTGCTCTAGGGCACATTGAAGAAAGGCGTCTAGGTCCGCCATCGCCATCGGCCAGCGCAGCGTTGTTTCCGAACGCACGCGGTAAATGACCGTCGCGCGCACATTGCCCCACCGTGCCGCATCGGCAACGGGCAGCTGCAAAATTCCACGCACGCCGAGCGTGGGGCGATACGAGAGCCTCACTGCCATGTCCCCAAGGCGACCGGACGGATAAAACCCAAGCCCGATGCCATTCACCCAAGACAGTGACGTCGTCAGACGTTCTGGTAACCGCCGCCAATCCAGGCACTCACGAGCCTTGCATAGGTGGCTGATGCGTCTTCCCAGACAAAGTGCCCTGCATCGACCACTTCAGCCTCGCAGTGCGGAAGGGTGTCTTTCAGGAACTCACCATTGGACGGCGGCACAAACGGGTCATCGCTGCCCGAGATGGCAAGCACCGGCGTTTCGATTCGCGGCATGAGTGCTGCCAGGTGCGGCAGTTCGACCGGGTAGGCGCGCACGAATTCTGCTGCGTCATTCCAGCGCGAGCCCTTCGATGCGGCGCGATAGTCTTCGAGCACTTCAGGGGCAATCGGAACGCGGGCGGTGGACGAAACCAGCGCGACGACCTGGTCACCACCGTCGCCGCCTTCGAAATCGGTGTGTGTCGACGCGACAATCTGCGCGAGCGGGTCACCCAGCAATTCCATGCTCACCGCGCCGCTGCCGGCAACGATGCTTTCGAACAGGTCCGGGCGTTTGGCTGCGGCAAACAGCACAGCAAGCGTGCCGACGTCGGGGGCAACGACATGGGCACGGGTCAAACCGAGGGCCGGCATCAGCTCGACGACGAAGTTGCCCATCGCTTCGGGCGACATAAGCGCCTTGTTCGCCTCCGACTGGCCGAAACCGGGGAGGTCGACGGCGATGACGGGTCCAAGGCGACACAGGTCCGCCCAGATGAAGTTGAACGCAAAGATGCTCTCGGGCCAGGGACAGGTCAGCAGAAGCGGAATGCCATCCCCCTGCCGTGACGCGATGAAACGCACGCGCACACCTGCGACTTCCAGAAACGAGATTTCTTCTTTGAGCAATGCCTTGACCATGTCATTCAAACCTTTTCGATGGCCGTCACCTTGCGCGTGCCGGCCTTGCGTTCAGTGTTTCGGCAACCGGTGTATCCGTTCATTCAGACGGACAAGTCCTGCAAGACTTCATGTCACGGCTGCTGGAGAAATTCCCGGACGTGCGCCACATAGGTCGGGGCGTACTGGTAAATCGCACCATGCCCCGAGTTCGGGTAGATGATGAGCGTTGCATTCGGCAAACCCGCTGCCAGCGCGAACGAGTTCTTCGTCGGAATCATCGTGTCGTTGTCACCGTTGGTCACGAGGACACGGTGCGGAATGCGGGCAAGCTTGCCGGCAACGTCACCCTTCCAGTTGGCCCACGCAATCATGGCGTTGAGCTGTGCGGGGGCCACGTCGGGGCCGGCGGGTGGGTCCTGGTCTGCGGTACGCGTTGCGAGACGCGCGACGAAGGCATCTGCGGCGGCCTGTCCTTCGGGTGTTGCCGGGAAGAACAGATGCTTGAGCTTTTCGGTCATGGGCATCGTTGCATCGACGTAAATGGCCACGAGCTCGGGCCGGTCCATGCCTGCGCCTTCGCCGCCCTCCGGCGCGCTGCCGGAGATGACCATGCGGTCGATGAGACCGGGCCGGGCGATGGCCAAGTTCTGCGCAAGAAATCCGCCGAGCGAAAAGCCGAGGATGTGCAGTTTCGGGAGAGCGAGGGCATCGACGAAGCGCAATGCGTGTTCGGTCATGCCGTCGATGGTCGTCGGCACGGCGCCATTCGACCCGCCGATTCCCGCATTTTCAAACAGGATGACCTCGCGGTCCTTGGCCAGTTCATCAACGATGGCCGGGTCCCAATTGTCGAGCGTGCCGGTAAAGTGCTGCAGGCAGACGATGGGCGTTTTTCCGGCGGCACCAAAGCGGCGGTAGGCGTAGCGGTTGCCGTCGACGTCGATATGCTGCGTCGGCGCGCTGGCAGAATTTTGAGTGGTCGGGGTCATGGTCTTTCCTTGGGGTGCTTTTGCAATTTGCGCTTCAGGTGAACCGGAAGTCGGAAAGGTCCACGCCAACAATGAGCGGCTCGGCGAGGGATGTGTTGGAGGACACCGACCGGCTGCTTGAGCGCCCAGAGCACGCATGTTTGGCGGAGCCCGTTCTTCGTCGCTGTCAAACCAGCTTTGTCCTGAGCGTGGCGGATGGGCCCGGTTTGTTCTTGGAGCCCACCACTTTCGGGCCGCGGGTTTGAGTCAAAATAACGGGCACTGCGCACCGCCGGCTGATTTAACGCCGGTCTGGATGAGGTCTCCACACACAGCAAAACGTTGGCGGGACTGTCCGCCGAAGAAGCGCCGCTGACGTGACAGCGGCCTGACGGTCCCTTGACCGCATCCCGCGGCCACGAGGCGAATTGACCGGGGGCGCCGACACCTCGGTCGTGCACATCGCGGTTGCCGTCTCGAACGCCGGGAGTCCGGGAGCGGACTTCTGGGGAGAGCCTGCGCGGGCCTTGACAACGTCGAGTGTGCAAGGAACTCCGGCAGCGGTGCACGGCTTTGTCAAGCGGCTGGCCAGAGGCACGCGGACCCATGCGACGAGCGCGAGCCCAGGAGGCGAGCCCTTCGCGCGCGCTGTGTTTTGCGCGGAAGGCAAAGGACGAGCCAGTGACCCGCGTTCTGCCGTTAACCGTTCGCCACCGCATCCCCGTCGTCGCTGTGGACGCTGCCCTTGCCGGTGCGGCTGGTGCGCCTCAGGGATTGCGGGCTGACACCGAACCCGCGCACAAACGCGTCGCGGAGCCGGTTGCGGTCGCCAAACCCGGTTTCGTGCGCAATGGTTGCCAGGGAATGGCGACCGCGCTCAATCATGTTGCGCGCTTCTTCAAGCCGGAGGTGCTCGATGGCCTTGGCCGGCGAACGCCCCGTTTCGGACTGGAACACGCGGCTAAACTGCCGGGGGCTCAGGTGCGCGGCATTGGCGAGGTCACCGACCGACAGCGCCTTGCCGAGGTTTTTCTGTGCAAAGTCCAGCGCCGCCTGGATGCGGTCGGACTTCGGCGACATCTTGAGCATCTCCGAGTGCTGCGACTGGCCGCCGGTTCGGCGCTGGTGCATGACCATGACGTGCGCAACCGATGCCGCGAGGTCGGAGCCGAGGTCCTTTTCGACCATCGCAAGTGCAAGGTCCATGGCGGCCGTCAGGCCTGCACTCGTCCAGACGGGGCCGTCTACGATGAAAATGCGGTCGGCTTCGACCTGGGTGCTGGTGCAACGGGTTCGCAGCGCGTCGGCGAAGGCCCAGTGTGTGGTCACGCGCCGGCCGTAAAGGAGCCCTGCGTCACCGAGCACGAATGCACCGGTGCAAAGACCGGCGATGCGCCGCGAGTTCCTGGATGCCTCACTGACAAAGGCCAGCTCCTCGCGCAGCGTGACTTTGGCAAGGGGATTGACGACGCCGCAAATCATCCACGTTTCGGCGAACGTCTCGGATGTGACTTTTTCCGTTGAAACGGAAAAGCCGAGAGACGAGCGCACTTCCCCTCCGGAGAGCGAGTAGTTGGTGAGCCGGTAAATTTCTTCCCGTGCGACGATGTTGGCCATTTCGAACACCGTCTGCGTCCCAAGGGCCATGACCTGGAAGCCACTGGTCAGAAAGTAACCGACTCGATGCATATCACCCACCCACCTGTCCGAAAACCAGCCCTAAATGTCATTGGAGAACCGCCTGGCGCCGTGCAGCATTGACACCTGGCCGCCCACACCCCGGGGAAAGGAGACAGCCATGGCGTCCACATTCCAGACCGCGGTGATTACCGGAGCGACCTCGTCTTCCGGTATGGCATGCGCCAGCCATCTTGCCAATGCAGGCTACGGCCTGATTCTAGTCGACGCAAACCGTCCCCGCCTGAATGCATTCGCCGACGCCATGACAACCCGAACGCGGCAGGCCGTCGAGGTCGTGGCAACGGATGTCGACAGCCTCGCCCAACGACGTGCGTTCATCGACAAGCTTGCGCTCGACGAGAGTCGTCTCGGTCATGGTCCGCATCAAGGACGCCCCTGGCGACGCGCATGACGTGTCCGGTGGCCCAACGCGCGACGAACCATATGACCACGGAACTTCCGGGCGCGCCCAACTCATGCAAGACGCGCTCGACGGTCTCGCTGCCCGCGGTCTTGCACGGGGCGCGTTCCGCGCTTTTGTGATTCTGTTTTGACCCACAGCACGAGGACGACACATTGAAGGCAATCGTTTACGACAAGGCCGGGCTTCCCATCGACGACCCGAAATCCCTTTATGACGCAGACGTTCCGCGTCCCGAGCCTGGCCAGCGTGACCTGCTCGTCGCCATTGACGCCATTGCCGTCAACCCTGTTGACGTCAAGCTCAGACATGCCGTGCAGCCCCAGGCGCCGCGCATCCTCGGCTGGGACGGTGCAGGCACGGTGGAAGCCGTGGGCAGCGACGTGACACTGTTTCGGCCGGGCGACAAGGTTTGGTTTGCCGGCGACATCACCCGTCCCGGGTCGTATGCCGAGTACACCCTGGTCGACGAGCGCATCGCAGGCCACGCGCCGGCGTCGCTGTCGAGCGCCGAGGCCGCAGCCCTGCCCCTCACCAGCATCACCGCCTGGGAGCTTTTGTTTGACCGCCTGCGCATCCCGGAGAATGGCGGCGAAGGCGAGAGCCTTCTCGTCATTGGCGCCGGCGGTGGTGTGGGCTCGATTCTCCTGCAGCTCGCATCCAGGCTGACAAGGCTTGCGGTCATTGGTACGGCGTCCCGGCCCGAAACACAGGCGTGGATCTCCGACCTTGGCGCAACCCACGTCGTCGACCACAGCCAGCCGCTACAGCCGCAACTGGCGCAAGCAGGCTTTCCGCTGGTCGACCACGTCATCAGCCTGACCCACACCGACCAGTACTACACACAGATTGTCGACCTGCTCAAGCCCCAGGGCCAGTTTGCGCTGATTGACGATCCCGCCACGCTTGACGCAATGCCGCTCAAGCGAAAGTCCATCTCACTGCATCACGAATTCATGTTCACCCGTTCGATGTACCGGGCGCCGGACATGGTCAAGCAGCACGAGCTGCTCGAGCGGGTCGCCGGGCTCATCGACGCCGGCACCCTGAAGTCGACGCTCGGGGAAAACCTCGGCCACATAGACGCGGCGAACCTTCGCCGCGCCCATGCGCTGCTGCAGGGCCACCGCGCCAAGGGCAAACTGGTACTGTCAGGGTTCTGAACCCGGGCAGGCCGCACAAAAAGGCCGCTTCCATGTGGGGCGGCCTTTTTTGTGCGCAACCGTAAGACCCGACCGCATCAGCCCCTGGGGATAGGATTGTCCACCAAGGCCTGGTTGCGACTGGCTATGCGCTCGTATTCCTCACTCCGCGGGACGTTGAGCATCTCGCGCACACGCTCGACATAAATGCCGGTGCTGTCGGTCGCCAGCTGCGTCATCGTGTCTTTGATGTAGACATCCAGCGGCATGGCGCGTGGGTCATCGCTTTTGTGGATGAGGTCGGTGTTGACCCAGGGCGGCGCAATTTCAATGACCTTCACCGCCGTGTTGCGAAGCGCAAAGCGCTGCGTTTGCGTGTACGAATGCAAGGCGGCCTTGGTGGCCGAGTAAACCGCATTGGTCGCAAGCGGCTGGAAGGCCACCACCGACGTGTTGTGGATGATGGCAGCCTCCGGCTGGGCCTTGAGCATTTCCATCAACGCAGCCGTCATGCGAATGGGGCCGAACAGGTTCGTTGCGATGGTGGCAACCATGACTTCATCATCGATGTCGCCTGCCGGGTCATCGAAGGGCATGATGCCAGCGTTGTTGATGAGCACATTAAGTGCGGGATGGTTGTCTTTGAGCCAGCGGGCTGCGGCATCAATGCTGTCTTTGCTCGTCATGTCGAGCGCAACGGACTGCATGCCTGGATTTGCCACGGTCACTTCATCGAGCAGGGCTGTGCGGCGGCCGCTGATGATGACCTGGTTGCCCAACCGGTGGAATTCCTCGGCGAGGCCCCGGCCGATGCCAGCTGTGGCACCGGTGATGAAAATGGTGTTGCCCGAGAGTTTCATGGCGTGTCCTGGAGGGAAAGAGGAACCCGGCCCCGTGTTGGCCAGACTCCGCATCAATGGGGGCCGCGCGCGCGGGTGCCATGACGAAGAGGCCGCAATTGCGGACATTTCGGCGTTGGACGCGAGCGGGTACCGGACCTGACAGTGGGTGTGCGGCCGGATACCCCGGCTGATTCAGCCCGCCGGAAAATCCGCATCAAGCACGACACGGTAGTTGGCCTTGCCGGCCTTGAGATGCGCGATGGCGTCGTTGATGCGGCTCATCGGGAAATGCTCGGTACGGGGCGCGATGCCATGGTGTTCGGCAAACCGGAGCATCTTTGCCATGGACCCGCGCGCGCCTCCAGGCGATGAAGATACCGATGCCTGTGGCAGGAGGAGAGACATGACGTTGAGGGGCAGCGGCTCGGCCGGAATACCGACAATGTGGAGGCGTCCCTTCGGCCCCAGCATTTGCAAGATGGCGTCCCACTGCAGGGTTGCGCCCACAGTCACCATGATGAGGTCAAAGGTGCCCGGGATTGCATCCCACTCAGCGCCGGGATGGGTGGTGACCACATGGTCGGCGCCCAAGGAGAGGATGTCCTTGCGCTTGTCCTGGTTCGATGAGAAGGCGGTGACTTCGCAACCCCAGGCGTGGAGGAACTGCAAAGCAAGATGACCTAGCCCCCCGACACCGATGACGCCAACCTTGTCGGTCGGCCGCACACCAAACTCGACAAGCGGGGAAAACACCGTGATACCGGCACAAAAGAGCGGACCGGAAGACGCAGGGTCAAGGCCTTCCGGAAGAGGGATGGTCCACAACCAATGGACCTTCATGCGGCTGGCAAAACCGCCGTGGTGTCCGATAATGGTGCCCTCGAGTTCCCGGCACAGGTGCGTCGCGCCGTCCAGACACGGGTCGCAGTGCAGGCAGCTTGCCCGGTTCCAACCCACACCGACCCATTGCCCTTCTTCAAGACCCTTGCTCCTGGCCGTCTCGCCAAGGCGCACGACCCGTCCGACGACCTCATGTCCGGCAACGAGGGGAAAGGTCACGAACCCCGGCTCATTGTCGATGAACGACAAGTCCGTGTGGCAAAGACCGCAATAGACGACCTCGACTTCGACTTCTTCGAGCCCGAGGTCGCCGAGTTCGTACTTGAACGGCACCAGGGTTTGCCCGGCTTCGTTGGCAACCCACGCGTTTACATGTGACATGACAGTCTCCTGGTGTCTGGCAGGGCCTGGCTTGCACCACTGGCCTATAAAAAAGGGAAACACGGCAAGCGCCAGCGTCAGACGCCGCGATAGACCAGCGTCGTAAACAGTGCGGGGCTGATGACCGCCTGACCCCATCTGCCGTCGAAGGCTTCGGTCGGTTTTGCACCAATGACCTGCTCAAGCGAAAACCCCTGCTTTTTGAGCGTGGCGACCTTGTCGCGGATGGCGACGAGCATATCGCGGTACGCGATGAGGTCGGCCTTGGTTCCTTCCGGGCCATGCCCCGGAACAATGATGGTGTGGCCGGTCACAAGGCTGATGTTCTCGTTGGCGGCGGCAATCATGCCGTTGATGCCACCGCCTTCGGCGTAGTCGATGAACGGGTACAGGCCGTTCCACCAGGTGTCACCCGTAAAGAGCACGTCTGCCTGTTTGAAGTAGACCGACACATCGCCGTCTGTGTGGGAGTCCATGTACGGCCGGATGAGCACGGTTTCGCCGTCGAACGGAATGGCCTTGTCCGCTCTGACAATCACGGTCGGCCGGGCATCTTTGGCAACGGGGTCGAAGGTGTGGCCCCATTCCTCGATCCGGATGGTTTCGCCGAGGTGCTTTGCCGTCTGCGCACTTGCGATCACGGTCGCGCCGTCTTCGTGGACCCAAGCATTCCCATCGGTGTGGTCCCAGTGCCAATGGGTGTTGACCATGTAGCGCAAAGGCCCGTTTGAGAGCTCTTTGAGCGCGTACTCAATCTTCGGGCGGGACACCGCGATGCCAGCGTCGACCATGAAGACGCCGTCCTTGCCGACAAGTGCTCCGATGTTGCCACCGGACCCGTACAGGGCACTGACACCACCCCGCAGTTCCTTGACCGTAATCGGCGCGGTGGCTGTTGCCGTGTTGATTTTGTCGTACGGCGTGTCATCGCTCGCGGCCGCGCCCATGGCGGCCAGGGAGACAAACAGGGCCGCAGCAAGAGCGCGCATGTCGATGGTTGTCTTCGGTTTCATGGGGCATCCTTACAGGAATAAAAAAAGAAGAGGTGTCGCCAGCCTTACACTCGGAGCGACCGTGTGGCCGACCCGCACCTCTTCAGAAAAACGTCTTCAGGTCCGCGGGCCATTGACGACGCCACACGGGGTGGTCATGTGCTCAACCCAGGGTTGCGACGGCGTCACTGACACCCTTGCCGTAATCCGGATGACATGCGGTGCAGTTGCCGATGTGACGCTCCACGACCGGTTGCGAGGCACCCTTGATGGATCGGGCCGTGTTGTCGAACAACGTCTGCTTTTGTGCCGGACTCATCATTTCGAAGAGCTTGCGTGGTTGCGAGAAATAGTCGGTGTCTTCGCGATGATTCCAGCGCTTGGCCACCGTCTCGCCGATTTCAAGCGGCGGCTCGGAGAAATCAGGCTGGGCCTGCAGGGCACCGCGGCTGTTGGGTTCGTAGTGGGTCGAACCGCCCCCATTGCCATCGACTCGCATGGCGCCGTCCCGATGATAGGCGTGGACCGGGCAGCGCGGCGCGTTCACCGGAATCTGCGCGTAGTTCACACCGAGGCGGTAGCGCTGTGCATCGCCGTAGGAAAACAGGCGCCCCTGCAACATCTTGTCCGGCGAAAAACCAATGCCCGGGACGATGACGGCCGGCGAGAAGGCGGCCTGTTCGATGTCCTGGAAGAAGTTGTCGGCATTTCGGTTGAGTTCAAAGAATCCGACCTCAATCAGCGGAAAGTCGCCATGCGGCCACACCTTGGTCAGGTCAAACGGGTTGTACGGGGTCTCCGCCGCTTCCGCTTCGGGCATGATTTGCACGAACATCGTCCAGCGCGGAAATTCCTTTCGCTCAATGGCCTCGTACAGGTCACGCTGGTTGCTCTCACGGTCATTTGCGACCACCTGGCCGGCTTCGTCGTCCGTGAGGTTTTCGATGCCCTGCTGGGTCTTGAAGGTGAATTTGACCCAGAAGCGCTCGTTGTTGGCGTTGATGAAGCTGTACGTGTGACTGCCAAAGCCATGCATGTGGCGGAACGACTTCGGCACACCGCGCTCGCTCATGACGATGGTGACCTGGTGGAGTGCTTCAGGCAGCAAGGTCCAGTAGTCCCAGTTGTTGTCGGCACTGCGCATGCCCGTGCGCGGGTCGCGCTTGATGGCATGGTTGAGGTCGGGGAATTTGAGCGGGTCGCGAATGAAAAAAACCGGCGTGTTGTTCCCGACGAGGTCCCAGTTGCCCTCTTCCGTGTAGAACTTCATGGCAAAGCCGCGGATGTCGCGCTCGGCATCCGCCGCGCCCCGCTCACCGGCCACGCTGGAAAATCGCACCATCATCTCGGTGGTCTTGCCAATGTCCGAGAAAATCTTCGCCCGCGTGTACTGGGTAATGTCATGCGTGACGGTGAACGCACCGAAGGCACCGGCACCTTTGGCATGCATGCGGCGCTCGGGAATCACTTCCCGGTCAAAATGCGCGAGCTTCTCGAGAAACCAGACGTCTTGCAGAAGGGCCGGGCCACGCGGGCCTGCGGTCATCGTGTTGTTGTCGTCGACGACGGGCGCGCCAAATGCGGTGGTCAGCTTGCTCATGCAGATTCCGGTGTATTGATGAAGGGAAAGCCGCAGCAGGCTGACTGATGCCAGCGAGCGCTTGCGCGGCGAACGTCGCCAGTATTGGGAACACTTTGGTGCCGGTCTTGCAGGGCCTTCCGAACGTTTCAGACAATCCGCACCGTCTCCATTTACCGAGCATGGTTTCACCGGTGACGCACATACCGGGTTGTCATTCGCTGTTGCGTGCGTTCAACACCGTGCCATCTGGCGATGGTCCGCGCTCGCAGGCACCTGCAAAAAAGGGGGACTGGTGGAGCGCTCCATCCATGACTGACAGCGGCGCGCCCATGCGGCCGTGTCGGCAGGCGAGAATCTCAGCGAGTACGGCAAGCGCAATTTCGGACGGCGTGTTGGATCCGATGTCGAGACCTGCCGGCACGCGCAGACCGGGCGCATCGAATGCGGCACGAATCAGGGCTGCCCTGTTGCGCGAACCGAGCGCGCCCAGATAAAAGGCACCAGCTCGCCCGGCAGCACGGAGGTAGTCGATATCGCGCTCGAGGTTGTGGGTCATCGTCACCATGGCGGTGTCGGCGCCCATGCCGCTCAGCAAGGCGAGCTGGTCAGGCCGCGCCTGCATGGCGAGCCATCCCTGGGGCAATGCCACGCCCATCAGCAATTCGGCCGAGGACTCCGTGATGATGCCGCCCATACCGACCGTCGAAGCCAGCACCGCGAGGCGGACTGCCTCGTCGCCTGCGCCTGCAATCACGAGGGCCACAGGTGCGCCAAACAGTTCGACGAGAAGCGCCCGACCATCCGCGCCGCACTGGAAGTCGGCAAGACCGTGCCCTGCCCGTGGGCGGAACGATGACTCGTCGCGCTCGGCAACAACGCGCTCCGCAGCGTGGCCCACGCCCTCGGGCGGAAAGAGCGTTGTCATCAGAAAGGGGCGCGCCTCGGCCAGGGCGTCTTCGAGCGGGCCGAGGAAGGCAATGTCGGCCCATGTCGACAGCGGCTCGATGGCGACCTCGAGCATGCCGCCGCAGCCGGACTCAAGCAGAAGGTCGAGGCCATGGTCTTCGTTGTAGGCGACGTAGCAAAACTGGCCGGTGGCCATCACTTCGCGTGCCCGCTCCACGAGGTCGCGGTGAGGGCATCCTCCGGCGAGCGGGTTGACCGCCGACCCGTCTGCACGCACCAGCATCGCCGCGCCGACGCGGCGAAAGGTCGACCCCTTTGTGCGGACGATGGTGACCAGTGCAGCGGCCTCCTCCAGACCCTCAGCCTCGAAGGCGCGAAGGGCGTCGAGCATTCCGCGAAGCTCATGGAGCGATTTCAAGATTGGACCCCCGGTCCTTCAGCAGGTAAGCGCGCGTCAACGCCTTTCCGTGTCTCCCACTTCAAGACACCAACGCCCCTGCGCCACGGTGGACCGTCTCGGCAGCAAGGGCACGGATGCTCAGCTCAGGGTGATGTGCGACAGCTCGATGGAGACGACAAGCGGCTCTGCCATGCGCTGACCGTCGGGCTGGCGCGGGTAGATGACACGCCTGGTCGGGAACCTGATGCCTTCGACCGTCGTGTAGTCGGTGACGTAATGGGCGCCAGGCGTGTTGCCCGCAATTTCCACGTCGTAATCGAGACGACGAACGAGACCGTCGGGCCCGATGTAGAGCGCCTGGGCCTTGCTGAACACCTCAAGCGAATCGGGGTAGCGGACAGTGACCTTCCGCCACGTCTCCCCGTTTTCCTGCCAGGTGCCCGCGTCTTCGCACTCGACACCGTCCCATGCGAGCACAAACGGCGTGTTGAGGTACGTCCACATGGCACACCCTGCAAAGAAGGCAAGCTGCAGGTCGTTCCACGGGGTGTCGAGCGCATGGCCCGCAAACGAGTCGCGCGGCTGTTCGAGTGCGCTGATGACCTCGTCGTCTCCGTCGAGCAATGCGATGCGGTGGGTCGTAAAGTCGCTGCGTGCAGCAATGGTGCCAAAGGGCGCATGCGATGCCCACTGGACGTCGGTTGCGACCGTCACGGTCGTGTGGTCGAGAATGCCACCCTTACCCTTGAGGCCCCAGAGCGCGCCACCCTGGTTGAGCGTTGCGCTGACCTGACGGAACTTGAGCCAGGTGTGGAGTCCGCCATGGGCGTTGATGATGTCTTCGGCAATCTTGTTCATGGAACACCTCGGAAGTGGAAATCGGTCCCGGGCGGCAGCGGTGCCGGACCCGGGAAAGACGGGCGTAACTCAGGAATGGGTGGAAAGCGCGAACGCCGAGATATGGCGTGCTGCCTCTTCCGGGTACTGGTGCTGCGGTGCGTGGCCCGCACCCGGCAACGTCACAAGGCGAAGCGTAGGGAGGCCTCTGTTGAGCGCGTACCAGTTCTCCACGGGAAAGACGATGTCGTGGTCGGCACCGAGGTGGAGCACGGGGACCGCCGTGGTCTTGAGCACCTGCAAGACGGCATCGACCGGGAACATGGGATTGCGGGGGGCGCCACCGAGCTGCTCGCCGGCCCACGCGAACGGCACGTCAGGACCGCGGTCGGTTGTCCGGATGGCCAGCCGGGCAAGTGAGCGGTGGCCCGCGGCGACGCTCATTGGTGAACCAGGCTCGAAAAAGAGCGTGATGGCATCGCCTGCGTCGTTGTCGCGCCCCGCAAGGTCGTAAAACAGCTGCTCGCCGGTCTTGGCGAGGTGTCCGGGGGGCGTTGTGGCAATCAGGACGACGTGGCTGAGCAAGGCCGGAGCCTGGGCCAGCACGATTTGCGCTGCGATGCCGCCGAGCGACCAGCCCCCCATGACCACACCGCGCAATCCAAGTGCGCCGATGAGTTCAATGGCATCTTTGGCCAGGGAGCCAGGGTTGTACGTTGGCGTGCCGGTCGACTGGCCGAGGCCTGTGTAGTCAAACACGGTGACCTCGAACCCCTGCCCGGCCAAAGCGTCGAGAAACAACGGGTCCCAGGAGTCCATCGTGCCGCGAAAACGCACCGCGAGGACCAAGGGCTTTCCACTGCCGATGGTGCGGTAGGCGAGTTTGCGGTCGGGCAGTTCGACGAACCGCGTCTTGGCTTCCACGCTCTTGTAAGACTGTTCCATGAGACACCTCTTTCGTTGTCAGAAATGAGCGCGCTTCTTGCGCGCCGCCAAAGCCTGATTGCGCCCGGTGCAGAAGGCCCGACGGCGAGAGAAGGACGCCGTCCATCCGCTTTCCCCGAACGGTAGCGCGGGAGGCCAAGTCGCTATTGGAACCGGCAGTGGAAATTGACCGATGACACACAAAGATTTAGCAGCCGCAACCGTTGCGTGACGTGTGGTGCACAGACCGGTCGAGGCCAGCGTTGCCACCACGCTTTTGCTGTCGCCAAAAAACGTGGTGGCGCGACAACTCAGCGTGTGGCTGACATTTTCAGCACGATGCGAAAACGCGCCTCCCCTGCCATCATGCGTGCATACGCTTCGGGGGCTTTTTCGAGCGGCAAGGTTTCGATGACCGCGCGGACGCCTGCCTGACGACTGAACGACAGGGTCGCTGCCGTTGCGGCGACATCGCCCGTCAGCGAGCCGTCAATTCCGCGCCCCCCGAAGATGAGGTCGGTTGCAGAAATCTCCATCGGCTCATGCGCCGCGGCAACCACGACAAGCCGACCGCGCTCACGAAGTCCCCTGACGCAGGCGGCGATGGCCTTTGCACCGGGTGCCGTCGCGAGTACCACATGCATGCCGCCAAGCGCCTGCAGCGCTTGTGCCACATCGACCGCATCACCGTCGATGTAGTGCTGGGCGCCGAGGGAGCGTGCAAGGTCTTCCTTGTCAGCGCCACGGCCAATGGCAACCGTGTCAAAGCCCATCTTGTGGGCGTACTGCAGCGCGAGGTGGCCGAGGCCGCCGATGCCGAGGACAGCGACCCGGTCACCAGCGCGAGCAGGGGATTTCCTCAGCGCATTGAACGTGGTCAGCCCGGCACAGAGCAGCGGCGCGGCCTCCTCGGGCTCGAACTCCTCGGGGATGGACACGAGCGCTGCGGGACGGGCGTGCATGGACTCCGCGTAGCCGCCGTCGAGATGGACGCCGGTGATTTCCTGGTTGCGGCAATTGACGATGTCGCCGGCAACGCACATCTCACACCAGCCACAGGCGCCGCCCAGAAAGCCGACGCCCACCCGCTGCCCGACCCTCCAACCGCGGACGCCCTGCCCCACTGCGTCGATGACACCGATGACTTCGTGACCGGGCACGCGCGGAAAGCTGACGGGAAAGACGGCATCGACCGTTGCTGCATCCGAGTGGCACACGCCACAGGCCTCAACGCGCATCCGGACGAAGCCGGGGGCGGGTTCGACCCGTTGCCGGTTGACCAACTCCAAAACACCGGCTGCGGTGGCCTGGACTGCACGATAGGTGTTGTGTTCCATGATTGAATTCCAGAATGGGCGGTCCATCCACCCAACATGGGGGTTCGGGGGAAACGGGTCTTGGATGCCTCCCTTTTGCGATTGGTCAACGCGGTGCCGACGGCAACGACACTGCAAAGCGAGTGGACCATCCTGGTGGTGCGTCTTCCTGCCGTATCCGCCCGCCATGCGCGGCAACAATGGACAGACAGATGGGCAGGCCGATGCCCATGCCAAATTCCTTCGTCGTGTAGAAGCTGTCAAAGAGCCGCTCGCGGTCTTCGACTGCAATGCCGGGGCCGGTGTCGTCGACGAAGATGCAGACTTGCCCTGCACGCAACATCGTTGACACAAAAAGCCGGTGGCGGCGACCCGGTACCGTCACCATGGCCTGGGCCGCGTTGAGTGCAAGGTTGATGACAACCTGCTGGAGCTGGATTTCGTCGCCCAATACCGCGGGCATGTGCGGGGTCATCCTCAGTTCGGCTTCAAGGTCATGGCGCATGAGTTCGTCGCGGACGAAGACGAGCGCGTCTGAGACGGCCTTGTTGACGTCGACAAGTTCCCGGATGGGATTGACGCGCCGGGCCATGTTGCGGATGCGCAAGAGCACCTCCGTGGCCCGGGCCGCCTGCTCGGACGACCGGGTCGCGAGCGCGCGCAACTCATCGACGTCGGGTTCGGCCTTGGACAGCCAGTGAAGGGCCGCAAAGGAATTGAGCGCGATGCTCGACAGGGGCTGACTGACCTCATGGGCAATGGAGGCCGCAAGTTCGCCGAGGATGGCCACACGGCCCGCGTGGGCAAGCTCAGCACGCGTTGCGGCGAGTTCTTCTTCAGCCCGAACCCGGTCGCTGACATCGACGAGGCTGCAGAGCATGATGTGCGGACGAGATGCCAGCGGATGGAAGGCGGCCGACACGAGGCAATGCAGAGGCGTGCCGTCAAAGCGGTTCAGGAGCGCCGGCGCCTCATACTGCTCGTCGCCCCTGAAGCGCGCTTCCAGAAAGCGGCGGAAGACATGCGGGGACCGGTCCCAGTAGCGCGAGAGCGCAACACGCGCCGCCGCGACAGACCGGGTTCGCATCATGTTGACGAACCGGGCATTGACCGAGCACACCTTGCAGGCCGCGAGCGCATCGGCGACGAACCCGGGCGGCAAACCGGGTGCAGCCTGGAGGTCGGTGATACCAAGGGCACGGACCTTGTCGAACAACTCGTCGAGCTCCGTGCAGTCAATTTCCATGCTGGCTGCCGGCGTCGCGTCAAACAGCTCGCGGTAGCGACGTTCACTCGCCTCGAGTTCCGCCATCGCCCGGCGGACGTCTGAGATGTCGACAATGCCGATGAGCAACTGCCTGCGCTCGAGCTGTGCGGGCGGCATGCTCACGGTAAAGAGCGCGTCGAAGCGCCGTCCCGAAAGAGCCGTGAACACGCACTCGGCGCTGTAGGACGGCTGGCGTTTGACTGCAGCCAGCAAGCTGGCGGCAAAGACGTGAAGACTCTCATCGGGCCAGTAGGCGTTCAGATCCCCGAACAACTCGTCACGGTCCCCGCGACCGAAGAGCACCTGCGACTTGTCGTTGAAGTCGATGATTCGGGTGGCCCGCATGAGTTCGCGCACAGCCTCCTTGCTGCCTGCAAGGTGCGCATGGAGGTCGTCAATACCCGCAGCAGCCCATGCCTTGAGCACCAGTCCGACCCCGGTAAAGTCCAGTTCCCAGAACGACGCCGGCATGGCATTGAACAGGCTCTCGTAACGAAAGGTCGCAGACTCCAGAAGGCGCTGGACTTCCAGCAGGCCGGTCACGTCCTTGCCGAACTCGACAATGCCTGCCGGCACGCCGTTGCGGACGCCATAGGGCATGCGGTGGATTTCCACGCACCGCATCTGGCCGTCTTTGGCTGCCCGATGCACCAGCCCGCGAAATTCCACTGCGTCATTAGGGTGCCCCGTCGCCCCTCCGCTGCCCGGGAGGTCAAGCCGGTCCGTCAGTACCGCGCCAAGCATCTCGCGCCCGGACCATCCGTACAGATGCTCCGACGCCTCGTTCCAGGCGAGAACCTCGCCCTTTTCCCCAATGAGAATGATGCTCTCGGGAGACAACTGCAGGAGCACGTCGTCGTTCACCATGGGGCACCTCACGTGTCTACGCATTCAAAGAACGGGCCACCCGACGCCAGGCACCTGGTGGCACGCCCACAAGTTTTGAGAACTGGCGCGTGAAATGGCTTTGCTCGCAAAAGCCGCATGCGAGGGCGATGTCGACCAGGCCGAGACTTGAACCGGTGAGCAAAGACTTTGCCCGCTCCACCCGACGCCGGATGAACCACTCGCGCGGCGGCACACCGTGGGAGTTTTTGAAGGCACGCGCGAAATGCGACTCGGACAAGCCGCAGGCCCGGGCGATGTCGCCGACGACAATGGCCTGGCCTGCCCGTCCATTCATGTAGGCGAGCGCCTCGGCCTGCTGGCGGATGGAGAGCCCTCCCCTCGGACGCACAGGCCATTGCTGCGGACCCGCGGCCCCGTCCACCAGCCGGAGGGCGATGGCCGTTTCTGCAAAGGTACGCTCGTCGAACGGGCCATCGGCAGCAAGGCGGGCAAGCGCAGACCCCAGACGGGTGGCCGCCGGCGAAGGGACCGTGCTGTCGTTGACCGGGTGCATGAGGATGCCGAGCCCGGTGGCAGTACCCCGGGGCGGATAGACAACCAGAAAGGCGACGTCGTTGCCGGTTGCCGGATAGCCGAGCGTGCGCAGTTCGCGGCGTTCCCTGAGATCGTCCGTGGTTGAGGCAAGCCGGCGACCAGACTCCGCTGCCACGGTCATGCGTTCGGCGTTGACCACGTAACCTGTGTGCGGAACGAACGGGAGCGGGATGGCCGTCTTCGGCTGCATCAATACCCTCCGGAGCCATGCCCGAGAGATTACCGAAGGCCTTCACATTTTGACGGTCGAAAACCCATCAAATACGGACAAGGATGCTTTGCAGGGTCCGCTTTGGACCCCATCTTGACCCGGTCTGTGCGCCACGGATGTTAGCCTTGCGGGTTCCACAAGAGAGGTGTGTGATGCGGCGGGTCGGAATGGTTGTCTACCCTGATTTCCAGGTGCTCTGCTTTGCTGCTTTTTCGGTCTTTGAGGTGGCAAACCGCGAGTCCGGAAGGCGCCTGTACGACCTTGAGGTCCTGGGAAACGGAGGTGGCTCCGTCCGCAGCTCGTTTGGCCAGAACGTGACCTGCGCGCCCCTTGCCGACACAGGCTTTGACACCATTCTCATTGGCGTCGGCATCGACGTTCCCGACCATGACCCGGCCGTCTCCGAGTTTCTGGTTGACACCAGCTCGCGGACGCGGCGCATTGCGTCCATCTGCCTTGGCAGCTTTGTTCTTGGCGATGCCGGACTGCTCGACGGGCGAAAGGCAACAACCCACTGGAACTTTGGCGACCGTATGCGGGCACGTTATCCCAAGTGCACGGTGGACCTTGACCGCATCTACGTCCAGAGCGGACGCATCTGGTCGTCTGCCGGCATGTCGGCCGGCATTGACCTCGCCCTCGGCCTCGTTGAAGAAGACCACGGCCGCGAGCTCACGGCAATGATTGCCAAGGGCATGGTGCTGCATCATCGGCGTGCCGCCGGTCAGTCACAGCATTCGACCCTGCTTGACATTGACGCCCGCTCCGACCGCATCCAGGCGAGCCTTGCCCACGCCAAGCGAAATCTCAGAAACGAATTGAGCGTGGCGGAGCTGGCCACGGTCGCACACCTGAGCCCCCGGCACTTTGCGCGCGCATTCCGCGCCGAGACGGGAAAGACGCCCGCCCAAGCGGTCGCGGCCTTGCGCATGGAGCAGGCGCGCATGCTCATCGCCCAGGGGACACTGTCAATGGAAACCATCGCCCGCGACACCGGGTTTGGTGACACCGAGCGGATGCGGCGGGCCTTTGTGCGAGGCCAGGGCACGCCCCCCACCGAACTCCGCCGCCGGCTGCGGATGGGCCGCAGCGCCGAGGGAGAATGATTGTTCCGGCGCACAGGACCGTTTCGCCAACAGGATTGCGAGATGTCCGGAAAAGAGGCCGGTTCGACATGTGACTGCGCGTGTGGCGTCCATACAACAAGGCAAGGCAGCGACCGTTGCCGGCTGCTCAATCCTTCCCTTGTATCCGGAGCACACCATGCAGTTGTCGGGCAATACCATTTTCATCACCGGCGCGACGTCCGGCATCGGCCGCGGGCTTGCAGAAGCGCTGCACCGCCTCGGCAACCAGGTCATCATCAGCGGACGCCGCAAGGCGCTCCTCGATGAGGTCACCGCCGCCAACCCGGGCATGCAGAGCATCGAGCTCGACATCGCGTCACCGGAGAGCATCAAGTCGGTCGCAACCTGGCTGATGGCCTCGCACCCGAAGCTCAACGTCCTCATCAACAATGCTGGCCTGATGCCGTTTGACAACCCGGGTGCAGTGATGGATGACGCGGTCAGCATCAACATCCTGACGACCAACCTGCTCGGCCCCATCCGCATGACGTCCGAACTCATCGAACACCTCAAGGCGCAGCCGGCGGCAACCATCATCCACAATACATCCGTCGTCGCGTTCATGCCCATTGCCGGGAACGCGGTTTACTCAGCGGGAAAGGCGGCGCTGCATTCGTATACGCAAAGCCAGCGGTTTGCCCTTCGCGACACGCCGGTGAAGGTCGTTGAAATCGCGCCGCCGTGGGTCAACACCGACCTCATCTACAAGAGCGGTGACCCGCGCGCCATGCCGCTTGATGCCTATATCGAAGACACCATCCGGCAGCTTGGGACCGATGACGAGGAAATCATCGTCGACGGCATCCGTGAACTTCGCAACAATCCCGGCACCGGCGAGTACACGCTCATCGCAGGCTTCAACCAGATGCTGGTCGATGACCCGATTCCCGTTGGCTGACGCGGTCGGAAAGCAGCGTCCCTGACGCCCGACGAAAAGGCCGCCCTTTCCACGGCGGCCCTTTTTGTTCATGGCCGGCGCTGGTCAAGTCACGGATGCCCAGCTGCTGTCGTTGTGAGTCATCAAACCGGTGCATGGGCACCTGTCATGGCGCCCAGTTTGGCAGCCGCACCGTGAACCGGGTCGACCAGTCTTCCGGCGCGGTCTGAACGCCGATGGTGCCCCCGTGCGCTTCCACAATCGAGCGGCATATGGCCAGCCCGATGCCAAGGCCTTCTGCCTTGGTCGTAAAGAAGCTGTCAAACAGCCGCTTTTCCTGCGCCAGCGACACGCCGGTGCCGGTGTCGTCGACGAAGATGCAGACAAAGCCGTCTTCCGACAGTGTGGTGATGCGGACCCTTCGCCGGCACTCTGGCATCGGCTTCACCGCCTGGGCGGCGTTGAGCGACAGGTTGATGACGACCTGCTGCAACTGCACATCATCGCCCACGATCAGCGGCAGCCCGTCGGCCAACGCCATCTGGACTTCGGTCCCCAGGCGGCGGCACCCGTCCCTGATAACGGCCACCGCATCGGTCACCGTCCGGTTGATGCCAAGGGGGTTATGGACGGGCTCGGCGCGCTTGGCCATCTTGTGGATGCGGGAAACGATTTCTGTTGCGCGCACGGCCTGCGCCGAAGAGCGGGCGGCAAGCTCGCGCAATTCTGCGTGGTCAGGCGCCGGGTGGTTGAGCGTCCGGAGGACGGTCTGCGAATCGAGCACAATGGCCGTCAACGGCTGGCTGACCTCGTGGACAATTGACGCCGCCAGCTCGCCAAGGACCGCGACACGGCCTGCATGGGCAAGGTCCGAACGTGTCCGGGCAAGCAGCTGCCTTGCGCGCGCTGCCTCACTGACATCGGCAAGGCTTGCAATCATCACCCCTGGCCGCGAAGTCATCGGTTGGTAAACCGACGATACGAGGCAATTGAACGTCGTCCCGTCGTGGCGGGTCATCAGCGCCTGCGCTTCGAACCTCGGACGCCCGAGAAAACGCGCCTGGAGAAACTTCCCGTACGTCGACAGCGAACGGACCCAGTAGGGACGAAGTCCCGAGAGTGCATTTTCGCGTGTACTGGTGCGCATGAGGTGAACGAAGCTTGCGTTGACGGACAAGACGATGCAACTGTCGAGCGCTTCTTCGACAAACGCCGGATTGGCATCGATGTAGGCATCGAAGTCATCAATGCCGGCCTGGTGCAGGGAATCGAGACGCGCGTCGAGTACCGAACAGTCAATCTCGATGTTGGCCGCAGGACTCGAGTCGAAAAGCTCGAGATACCGCTGTTCGCTGGCCTCGGCCTCTTCCTGCGCCCGACGGGTTTCGGAGATATCGACAACACCGACGAGCACCTGGCCGC
Source organism: uncultured Luteibacter sp. (assembly GCA_966191635.1). Lineage (GTDB taxonomy): Bacteria > Pseudomonadota > Gammaproteobacteria > Xanthomonadales > Rhodanobacteraceae > Luteibacter. Next base: position 14,893 of record CBIGPO010000006.1, on the reverse strand, counting down.
GCTGGACTTCCGGCCACGGCATGCTTGCCGTAAACAGCGCATCGAAACGTTCCCCGTCGAGCGTTCTGAAGGTGCATTCGGCGCTGTAGGTTGCCTGCTGGTCCAGGGCCGCGATGATACTCGAGGCAAAGACGTGCAGGCTTTCGTCGGGCCAGACCTGGTTGAGGTCGTCGAAGAGCGCATCGCGCCGACCATGGCCGAACAGCTCAACCGTGCGGTCGTTGAGCGAGAGAATCTTCATCTGTCCAATCAGGGCCCGGACAGCGGAAGGGTTCAAGGCGAGGTATTGCCGGAGATTGTCCATACCCTCCTCACGCCACTGGCGCACAGCTGCAGCCACCCCGTGCAGTTCAAGATGCCAAAATGACGCCGGCATGGCGTTGAACAGGTTCTCGTAACGCCGGGTGACCTTTTCTGGTGCCCGTGACGGCTGGACATGTCGCGTGATGTCGCGACCGAATTCGACGATGCCGCTTGGCTGTTCTCCTGTCGCGCCATAGGGCATGCGAAAGACGTCAACACGACGCATAGACCCGTCGCGTGCGAAACGACGGAACACTCCGCGGAATGGCTTGAGGAGCGGCGGCGGGGAGTCGGCCGGAATGCCTTCAACCGTGCACTGCAGGCGCTCGCGCATGTTGTCACCGACAATGTCTTCGCTGGACCAGCCATACAGGCGCTCGCTTGCGGCGTTCCAGGCGAGCACCTCGCCCCTCGCGCCCATCAAAACGATGCTGTCGGGTGAGGTCTGGAGCATGTCGTCACTTTTCAGCATGAAAGACCTTGAATGAATCCGTGTATCAAGCGGTCACCACGTGATGGCGCCTGCGCCATGCGCCCGGCGGCATGCCGACAAGGCGCGAAAACTGCCTGGTGAAATGGCACTGCTCGCTGAAGCCACAGGCGGAGGCCACGGTTTCAAGACTCACAGACGCGCTCGAGAGCATCTGCTGGGCGAGCTCGACCCGTCGCTGGATGACCCACTGGCGTATAGAGATGCCGAAGCTCAACCGGAATGCCACCGAAAAACGGGCCGACGACATGCCGCATAGGGTGGCGACGTCGGCTGTGGTAAAGCCCTCGGGCAGCCGCTTGTCCATGAACGCGATTGCCTGTTCGCTCTGCCAAGCGGCGAGCTTGCGGACACCGGCGCCGCGCGAAGGCTGAGGGGTGTGTTCGCCGTACGCCAGTCGCACGGCAAGCGCCACTTCGACCAGGGCTGCGGCGGAAAGCGGATTTTGTTCGAGCAACCGGACCAGAATGGCGGCGAGGCGGGCGACAACCGGCATGTCGCCACTGTCGTCAACCGGACGCAACACAAGGCCCAGACCGACCTTGCCGCAGGGCTCGCTGAAGGCAATGAGGATGGGCAGGGCCAGGGCACCCGGGTAATGGACGGCGCCCAGGGACTGGCGCGACCAGAGTGCGTCGATGGTGCGCTCAAGCGAGGGGCCAGAATGGTCAGTCACGCTTGAACGAACCGGGTCAACCAGGACACCGGTTGGCGGAAGGGGCATGAACTGGGCTGAGATGTCTTGCTGCACGGCACTCTCCTGAATGTTGCGTTTCCGGACTCAAGTCCCGCAGTCGGATCTTTGGGTTTTGAGATTTGGAACCGACCAAACAGACCGCGCGCGGCCCGTGTCGGCCACACCCCAGACGCATTGCACGCTGTGAATGGCACCCATGCGCTGTCCCTGCCCCGCGCCCCTCGCGCGGTCGCCCGCCGACGGCCATCGACTTCGCACTGACCGGGTCGCGCCTCACACAAAACGCGGGCGCCACCCTTGGTTGCAATTAGGCCGGCGCCTTCACACAACCGATACCCTCGATATAAGCAAAAATGGCGTCATGTCCTTTTTTGCCCTGTTTATGACCGTCCTGCCGAGGGCTCTCTTGCGGGGCGCGAATAGTCGGCCAAACGCACAACTATTTTGGTTGCTTCACCTTTTCGAGCGTTGCGCGGTCGATTCCCCTTCCCTCATCATGCAGGTCGTTTGCCTCGGGCAGGCCAGCCCGGGGCTGCTCTCCGCGATTGGGAAGACGCTGTGACCAGCCCATCAACGATTCGCGTACTCATCGCCGACGACCATCCCGCCATGCGGGAAGGCCTCGCCTACGCCGTGTCCCAGGAAGCCGACATGGTAGTTGTCGCCCAGGCCGGCGACGGGCTGGAAGCGGTGGAGCAATTCCGGGCGACGCACCCACACGTGGCACTGATTGACCTGCAGATGCCGCGCATGAACGGGCTGGAAGCAATCGCCGCTATCCGCGAGATTGACCACGGTGCAGTCGTAGTGGTCCTGACCACCTACCCCGGCGATGCTCGCGTTATTCGTGCGCTGACCCTTGGCGCCACGTCTTATCTGCTCAAGTCGTCGTCAACCGGCGACATACTCGCCACCATCCGCTCGGCCGTCGCTGGCCGCCAGGTGCTCGGCGCTGACGTGCGGCGGGACATTGCAACCCACGCGGGTTCGGAATCCCTGACCAAGCGCGAGCTGAGCGTCCTTAAACTCGCCGCCATGGGTTATGGAAACCGCGAAATCGGCGAGGCGCTTGGCGTGTCGGAAGAAACCATCAAGTCCCGCATCCGCAGCGTTCTCGGCAAGCTCGACGCGAGCGACCGCACGCACGCCGTGACGCTCGCCATCCAGCGGGGTTTCCTGGAAATCTGAGCCGGAGCTAGCCGCCGGTTCTTGCCGCCATATCCCGGTTACGCCAGAGCGCGCATTACAGTGGGTTCCCTGCGCGTGGGCAATGCGGTACACCGCACGTGGCAGGCGCGTGTTAGCGCGGCAGCTGTTCCATGACGCGTCCATCCCCACTCCGGCGTGCAGGTATAGCGCGGCCCGGTGCCGACCGTCGCGACATTGACGAAAGCGTGCAGCGTCAGGCGCCGCAAATGCAAGACGCCCCACACGGTGCTCCATAGCATCTGGCATCACCGCCTTGTCGCCATTTGGGTGATTGAGACGCCTGGACAAAAAAACGAGTCAGTCGAGCCTTCGTCCGCGACCCGGTTCGAGCGACGCTATTGACGTTGCCGGGGACCACCGGACCACGGCTCAAACCCATTGGAGCAACGCCATGAACACCACCTTCAAAAGCGCCCTCGCGGCATTCGTCAAAACCGAGCGGCTCGGCCCGAACCTGATGCGCATCGCCATCGCCATCGTCTTCATGTGGATTGGTGCGCTGAAGTTTGTGCCGTTTGAAGCCGACAGCATTACGCCATTTGTCGCCAACAGTCCGGTCATGTCGTTTTTCTACAACCATCCGACCGAGTACAAGGCCCACCTGACCCATGAAGGCCAGCTGGTGCCCGAGCAGCGCGCGTGGCAGACCGCGAACAACACGTACGGTTTTTCGACGGGCCTTGGTATCGTCGAGTGGACCATTGCCATCCTTGTGCTCGCCTACCCTGTCTCCAAGCGGGCGGCACTCCTTGGCGCATTCCTCGCCTTCGGCACAACCCTGGTGACCCTGTCGTTTCTGTTTACGACGCCGGAAGCCTGGGTGCCCGCGCTCGGTGACGCCCAGCACGGGTTCCCGTATCTGTCAGGCGCAGGGCGGCTTGTACTCAAAGACACCATGATGCTCGCCGGCGCCTGGATCATCGGCATCGATGCGGCGAAGGCCATCCTCGCCCGCCGCGAGTCCCCGGTCCGCGATGCACGCACCGTCGAAGTGACGCCGGTCCGCGCCCGCGGTGCCTGAACCGGTCGGCCCGTTTTCTGACAACCCATTTCCCCGACGGCCCAGCCGTCCCACCCAAGGTGAACGTCATGCTTGACTGGATTGCATACAAGAAAGAACTCGGCCCGCGCATTGGCGAGATTGGCGCCTTGAGTCCCGATACCCTGAAGGGCTACCAGACGCTGTCCGGCGCTGGCGCAAAAACCAACCATCTCGACGCCAAGACCCGCGAGCTCATCGCCCTTGCGGTGTCGGTGACCACCCGATGCGACGGCTGTATCACCGTGCACACTGCTGAGGCCATCAAGCACGGCGCGACGAAGGAAGAAATCACCGAGGCACTCGGTGTTGCCGTTGCACTCAACGCCGGCTCTGCCATGGTCTACTCGGCGCGCGTCATGGATGCGTTCGCCGCACACAGCAAGGCCTGACTGCGAACGTCAGTGCATGGTCACGGTGTGGCGCTTGCATGAAACAAACGGGGCACGGCGTGCCCCGCTTTGCTTTTGACGCCGGACGTCCTTAATTGGTGCGTATTCGCGCTGCTCATGCGGTGGTCGGCGGCGACAGCCTGGCGGCGAATTCGGCCTGTGAGAGCGACGGGTCAAGGCCGCATCATCGTGCTGCAGTAGCCGAAGAACACTTCAGCGTCGTGCTGTTCGACAGATGCTCGCCCGTTGGACTCACGCGTCAATACGCTCATGAAGCGTGCGATTTCCGGCGGCCCCGGACGGTCTTGACCGAACCGCAAAGCACGCCCCGACAATCTTGCGTTGCCCATACAGTGGTCGAATTCAACGGCGCGCGGTGCAGACGGAGCAAGGGGTGACCGTTGTTCCAAGCCACCCTTTGCTGCCTCCCCCGTCGCCCCGCGCCCACTTCCGTCCGCTTCCAGCACAAGGAGTTTTCCATGTTCCTTTCCCTCGTCCGGACCGCCCTGATTGCGGCAGTCGCCGTGAGCCCAGCGGCGTTCGCTGCCGGCAAGCCCACCATCGTTCTCGTGCACGGCGCGTTCGCCGACTCGTCGAGCTGGAACGGCGTTGTCGCGCAGCTCCACAAGGACGGCTATACAGTCGTTGCCGTGCCCAATGAGCTCCGCAGCGTCAAGTCCGACGCCGCCGAAGTGGCAAGTCTTGTGGCATCGCTGAAAACCCCTGTCGTGCTTGTGGGGCATTCCTATGGCGGCTCGGTCATCACGGAAGCCGCCGAGGGCGAAGCCAACGTCAAGGCGCTCGTGTACGTCTCCGCATTCTCGCCGGACGCGGGTGAAACCGCAGCCGGCCTGTCTGGCAGGTTCCCGGGCAGCACGCTCGGGCCCACGCTCAGTGCACCCGTGCCCCTGAAGGCCGGTGGCAATGACCTGTACATTGATCAAGCGAAGTTCCCGGCCCAGTTTGCCGCTGACGTTCCCGCAAAGTATGCCGCACTGATGGCCGCCGGGCAGCGTCCGATTACGGACATTGCCTTGAATGAAGCAGAGACCACGCCGGCCTGGACGCACATCCCGTCCTGGCACATCTACGGCAGTGCCGACAAGAACATTCCGCCGAAGGTCATGGCCTGGATGGCCGAGCGCGCCAAGTCCAAAAAGACCGTGGTCGTCCCCGGTGCGTCACACGTCGTGATGGTCTCCCATCCGGCGGACGTGGCGAAGCTCATCGAAGCGGCCGCCAAGGGCGAGTGACGTTCCAGGGTCGGGTGCCGGACAGTGCCCGGCACCTGACCACCTCCGAGCAGGGTCAGGGGTGCGACATAGCCCTCTTTCCGGGCGGGCGATTTAGTGGCCTTGCCTGCGATATCGCCCTATGTCATCGGCAATCCACGATGCCAGAAGCTACAAAAGCTGCCCGAGTAGCAGCGGTGCGCCCGAACGGACACTCACCTCGACAGTGTCGGCACCGTCGACGCCCATGCCCTTGATTGTCTGGAAAAGCCGGATGGCTTCAACCTCGTACCCATTCGGGTACCCGTGCTCCGGCTATCCTCACCTTCATCAAGGGCTGAGTTTGGTCAAAGAAAACGGCGGCCAGAAGGCCGCCGTATTTTGTTGGCCCGCAATCGTCAGAGCTTGCGGCGTTTGGCAACATCCTCCGCCGTGACTGTCCCCTGCTTGCCGCCGAAGTGATAAATCACGTAGTTGGCAAGCGATGCAATTTCCGTGTCGCTGTAGGCGTGGCCAAATGCGGGCATGTAGACGTCGGTGTCATTGATGTGGAGTTTGACGCCCCTCAAAATGGCTTGAGTGACCGTCTTGCCGTCGGGGTCGTTAACGCCACGGGTGCCAGCGAGACTTGCATACGGTGTCTGCTGCCCGGCGCCGCTCCACTGGTGACAACTCGCGCAGGCCCCTTCGAACAGACGGCGACCGTCGGATTGATGCTCGTCTGCATCCGGTGCCATGGCAGTTGATGCAACGATGGCTCTCGGTGTGGGGTCGACGACAACCGGGTCGTCACCGGTACGTGCAGGGACCGTTCGCAGCCAGGTGACCAGGGCTGCCGTGTCTTCGGGTTTGAGGAACTGGAGACTGTGGGCGACAGCTTCACCCATCGGCCCCATGGCTGACGCATGCCCATCGGCGTGGCCCGTGTGAAGGTAGGCGGTCAACGCTTCATCGCTCCACCCACCGATGCCGTGGTCCGGGTCAGCGGTGATGTTCCAGGCACGCCAGCCTTCGAGCTCGGCACCGGCCAGCGACTCGCTGTGCTCGAGGCCAAAGCCGAGATTACGTGGCGTGTGGCATTCGGCGCAGTGGCCAAGAGGGCCTGCGAGATACGCGCCTGCATTCCACTGCTGCGACTTTGTCGGGTCGCTTTCAAAGCGCTGGTTGCGGAAAAACACGGCGTTCCAAAAGCCCATGGCCCAGCGCTGGTTGAACGGAAAGCCAAGGTCATTGGGGCGCTCGGGCTGACGGACCTTGGGCAGCGTAAACAGGTAAGCCTTGATGGCGAGCACGTCGGCGCGACTGAGTGCCGTGTAGGCGGTATACGGAAATGCCGGATACAGATGCTTGCCGTCTTTGCGGATGCCGTCGCGCACCGCGCGCACGAACTCGTCGTCCGTCCAGCTGCCAATGCCGGTTTCCACATCAGCCGTGATGTTCGACGAGTAAATGGTGCCGAAGGGGAGCTTGAACGGCAGCCCGCCAGCGTAGGGTTTGCCGGTCTCCGGCACCGTGTGGCAGGCGATGCAGTCGGCTGCGCGGGCAAGGTACTCGCCACGCGCGACGGGGTTGGCGCCATTGGGCGCACCTGCCAGGGCTGGCGCAGTACCGTCAGCTGGGTCGACTCGGTTGAGGACGACGTAGCCCACCGTACCTGCCACCAGAATGACAAGTACGAAGACGAGGAGAATGCGGAGGCGCTTCATGATGCGTCTCCGGTCCCAGTCACCAGACCAATGACCTCTTTGAGCGCATCCTTTGACTTGGCAAGCGACGTGCGGTTCACGGGTAGTTCCGTGAGGCGCACCCCGGTGGCGGCAAAGATGGCGTTGGCCAGCGCCGGCGCAGCAATCGCTGTGCCCACTTCACCGAGCCCCCCGGGTGACTCACCACTTTGGACGGTGTAAACGTCAAGGCGTGGCACTTCGTTGATGCGCAAGGTGCGGTAGTCGTGGAAGTTGCTCTGCTCAATCATGCCGTCTTTGATGGTGATGCCATTGAAGAGCGCAGCACTGAGCCCGAAGAGCAATCCGCCCTGCACTTGTGCTTCCACAGAACTCGGGTTGATGGCGATGCCGACATCCACTGCCACCACGGCATGGCGAAGGTGGACCTCGCCTTGCGGTGACACTTCCACTTCGACGATGGCGCACACATGGCTGCCAAACGGGGAACCGACCGCAATGCCCCGGCCAAAGCGCGGAGGAAGGGAACCCATGCCCCAACCCATTTTTCCTGAAGCAAGGTCGAGCACACCGAGTGCGCGCGAACCCGACTTCATCATGGACCGCCGGTAGGACAACGGGTCCTTGCCCGCCATGTGTGCGAGCTGGTCGATGAAGCTCTCGACAACAAAGAGGTTGTGCGTGGGACCGACGCCGCGCCACCAACCCGTGACGAGCCCCGGCGGCATGTCATGGCGCACCCATTCGACGAGGACTTTGTCCATCTCGTAAGGCAGATCGGCTGCCGCATCGATGGCATCCGAGTCCATGCCGTCCTTGCCCATCGCCCCCGGCGCCCATCGGCCCATGACGGTGCCGCTCGTGATGCGGTGTTTCCAGGACGTGGGCTTGCCGTCGGTGCCGACGGTTGCGGATATCCGGTCGAAGTACAGTGGCCGAACGCGGTCGTGGCGGATGTCTTCTTCCCGGCTCCAGATGACCTTCAGGGGATAGGTGACCTGCCTGGCGAAGGCCACCGCCTGCTCGACCTGGTCGGTTTCCAGGCGACGCCCGAAACCGCCGCCGAGATACTGGTTGTGCACGGTCACTGCGCCTTGCGCGATGCCACAGATGCGCGCGGCTTCTGCCTGCGCGCGCGTGGGCACCTGGGTGCCCGTCCAGACCTCGCACTTGCCCGGTGTGACGTGCACGGTGGCATTCAGCGGCTCCATCGGCGCGTGCGCGAGCATCGGGGACTTGAATGTCATCTCCAAGGCCTTGCCGGTGGCCGCTCCCTCCCGCTTGGGCTTTCGGCCAACGAGGGCCGGACCAGTGCGCGAGCTCTCCATGAGTCCTGCCATGAGTGTTGCGTTGTCGAGGGCGGCGTTGACGCCGTGGCGCCATTCGATGTCCAGCGCCTCGAGCCCACGCATGGCGGCCCAGAAATGCTCGCCGACTACAGCCACCGCGTTGCCAAGGCGCAGCACGTCAACGACACCCGGCACCAGACGTGCCTTTGCGTCATCGACGCTGCCAAGTGTGCCGCCCAGTTCAGGGCACGTGTGGACGGCCGCAAACTTCATGCCCGGCACTTTCACGTCGATGCCAAACTGCGTGCTGCCGTTGACCTTGTCGGGTGAATCGACGCGGCGCATGGGACGGCCGATGACGGTGAAGTCCTTCGGCTCCTTGAGCCTGACGCTGGCTGGCGGGGGAAGTTTGGCTGCGGCAGAGGCGACGGCCCCGAAGGCAAGCGTGCGGCCGGTGGATGCGTGGATGATTGTCGCGCGGGCAACCGTGCAGGTGGCGGGGTCCACCTTCCACTGGGCGGCTGCGGCAGCGATGAGCATCTCGCGCGCGACAGCGCCCGCTTCCCGCAAGCCATGCCACTGGTTGCGCGTCCCGGTCGAACCACCCGTTGCCTGCAGACCCCCGAGGAGCGCCTGCCCGTAGAGCGCGTCACTGGGGATGGAATGCTCAACCTTGATTTGGTCGAGGCCCACACCGAGCTCCTCGGCGAGCATCATCGAGATGCCGGTGTAAATGGCCTGCCCCATCTCCACGGTCGGCATGACGAGGCGGATTCCCCCATCGGGGTCGATGCGGATGAAGGCATTGGGGGCAAATGCCGGCTTGCCGTCCGCAGCCGGGACGTCACTGTTGCGACGCGCGCTTGCCTGCGCGACGGCAGGTCCGAGTCCTGCAGTCCACAGGAAACCGACTGCGAGGCCGCTGCCGGCCAGTTTCATGACACGGCGGCGGCTGGTGTCGACCCTGTCGTCCGGACGCATGCTCATGCATGGCTCCCGTCAACGACGACCTGCAGGCCGAAGGGTGTGCCGGTCGCCGCCTGTTTGATGGCTTCGCGGATGCGCACGTAGGTGCCGCACCGGCAGATGTTGCCGGCCATGGCCGCATCGATGTCCTGGTCTGTCGGGTCCGGCGTACGCTTGAGGAGAGCTGCGGCGGCCATGATTTGTCCCGACTGGCAGTACCCGCACTGGACGACGTCCACTGCAAGCCAGGCCTGCTGCACCTTTGCCCCTTCGCTCGTGTCGCCAACGCCTTCGATGGTGGTGACCGCACGACTGCCAACATTGGAAACCGGCAACTGGCACGAGCGAACGGGTTGGCCATCGACATGCACCGTGCAGGCGCCGCACTGGGCGATGCCGCAGCCGAACTTCGTGCCGGTCAGGCCAATGATGTCCCGCAGCACCCAGAGCAGCGGCATGTCGGGCGGCACATCGGCCGGGTGGTTCTCGCCGTTGATGCGCAACATGTACATGGCTGTTTCCCTGGCTGCCGGGTGGACCCCCGGATGGCTTGTCGCGTGGACTCCTGCAGCCTACTGCGATGGGTCGGCGCCTTCTTCCTCCGAAAGAGTCAAATCGGCACGAAATCCGGACACAGTTTGCAATGAGTTCCCGATGGCCGCCTTTTTTGGGTCCGTCTTGCAAGCTCGTGCGTGACCGAGCCGGAAAAACGCAAGGCATCGACGCCCGGGTGCGGCCTGCCCGTTTTGTCGGCCAGATTCGCTCGTCTCCCTATCCTTCGGTGCCGCGCCCGAAGTGGACCTGGTCATCTAGCCATGTGAACTGCGTTATCGTGCGCTGGGCCACGACCAGCATGGCGTGGCTTTCGACCTCCGGCACCACCACGTCGGCATCCACGGCGAACGAGCAGATGCCCGACTTCGAGTCGTAAAAGACCTCTGCAATGAACCGCTATAGCCCGAGTTTCGCCACACCCTCACAGAACTCAAGCGTCTCGAAGAGCTCGCGTGCCTTGCCGTAACGGCTGATGATGTCGATACCGAACGCCGCCAAGCCCGTAGGCTCGACTTCAGGGACCTTCTCCCCTACCCAGATGTTGAGTGTCATGCAAATGCTCCGCCAACTGAAAGTGCGGGAGCATGCCAGCAACACGGGTGTGTATCCGGACGTTTCCTTTGTGGAAACGAAGACCGGTCCATGGCGTCGCAGCCATCGGCCGCCAGTTCAACGCTGGCGCTCGGCCCTGCAACGCTCGCTCAGTTCTACCATGGTCATGACATCGGACACCAGTTGCGGGTGCAAGAGGTGCGGTCGTGCCTCGCCCAACGCATGGATGAACTGGAATGAGGGGTGGCCAATGCGTGCCTTTTCATCTTCGAGCCGGTCGACATCATCGATGTCACCCTGGACAAGGCAGTCTAGAATCTCCTGGTCGAGTTGCCGGTAACGGGCGGCCTCGGCCGCGGTCATTTCTGATGGCGGGAGGTACAACGGGATGCGATGCGCAAGCGAGTCCCGGTAATCTTTGGCGTAGGTGGGGTGCCAGTTAGAAATGGCGTCCGTTGTCAGGTACGCAACAAGGCCCGCCGGCAAGATGGCGCGCGTCTCAGCCTTGAAGAGGTCGATGCCCACGGCGCGCACGTCTGCGCCCGATTCGGCCACGAACACATGCGCCCAGTTGTCGAGAACACCGATGACGTTCATGACGTGCGCCTGGGTGTTGATTTTCACGTCTTCGAGGTTTTCTCGCGCGAGCGGCAGTTGCCGACTCGGCGGAAACAGCCGGAAGACGTTTTCCAGGCACCGCTCAAGGGTCGCCAGGCGACGCCCCACACCATGCCGGAGAAATTCCCTGGCACGGGGTGACCCCAGCGTTTGTTCCGTCTCGCCGATGAGCCTCGCCCGCAGCGTCCGCAGGTTGTCGAAGACCTGTGCGAGCTCGCGCTCGAAAACGGCCAGTTGGCCGGCGGAGTACGGCATCTTTGTCCCCTGCGCCACGGGTGCGACCTGAAGGTGGCCAGTATGCACGCCTGCAGCCGGTTTACCGGGCGAGTCGTCCGACGTATTGCCCTTTGCGCGCGGTCCGCTTTCGTGTGCGTCGAAACAGGTCGCCCACAGTTCCGGCTGCCAACCCCATGTCTTCCAGCAGGGCCAATGACTGCACATTTTGCGAACGAGCCTGCTGGGCAGCGCGCCGCCACTCTCAATCCGGGCGGTCACCCGGCGCGGCGTTCCAAGCGCTACCGCCCGTCACGCCCTTTCGCCCCCTTGATGAAGCTCATCCATGCCCCGCCTGATGCGTGCAGCGTTGCGAAGGCGAGCCTGCTGAGATGTCTGCTCAGTGCCGGTCGCTTTCCGTCTCCCCCCTGTGACCACACGAAACGGTGTGGCCGCACCGATGATTGCACCTGACGCGCCACGCAGCGGATGGGCGGCTACCGACACCGACGCGAGGATGAGCTCTAGTCCTCCTCCAACGCGTATACCCATCGAGCGCCCGGCAGGCGGCGAGTGACTGCATGCTGGCTACCCCGGGTCAGTAGAGATGCCCCTCCGGCGCCTTCGATGCGCTTCGGCGAAGCGCTCGAGGAACTCGTACATGGCTCCCCGGAATCGCAGCGCCTCTGCAGGGAGCGCAATGCCTAGGCTCCTCGCGATATCGGTCGCGTAGCGGACCTGGGCCTCTGACGGAAGCTGGAGGTCGGCGTCTAGGCACTCGGCCAGACTCGTAGCGAAGCACTCTGCGAGGCGCTCACAGAGCTGCTCGACGCCGTGGCTCGCCTCCGCCCTGCCGAGTTGCACGGCCCAGGCCTCCCGGGCGAAATCGTCCAGAGGGATCGGAATACCTGAATCGTCGTCGAGCATGAGCTGCATAGGCATGCCAGGGGTGCTCGTATACGGCCAAACAGAGCGCTTGCGACCGATACTACGAAACTCGTAGTATCGGTCGCAAGGCAATGTTACGAATCTCGTAGGCCCTTCCTACCAGGTTCGGCCCATGGTCCGTAAGCAGGATGTCCGGCTCGTCTTTCAGCATCGTCTGAAGACCGCCCGTGAACGCCTTAACATTTCACAGAAAGAACTTGGTATTCGGGCGGGTTTGGATTCCTTCGTGGCCAGTACACGCATCAATCGGTACGAGCTCGGCGTCCACCAGCCGGACATGGCAACAGCCGAGCGGCTAGCCAATGCGCTTTCCGTTCCGACGGCTTATTTATTCGCTGGGGACGAGCGGCTCGCGCGCATGATTCTGGCCTTCGATCAGCTGTCGGTGGCCGAGAAAGAGCGCTTATTGAAATCTCTAGAGCAGGACTAACGGCGCCGCGGGAAGCGCCACAGGAGGCGACTTGGGTATTCGCGATATCGTCGGCGATGCGTTGCAGCGAGCCGCTCACGACCCAGGTCTCACCCCCGAACTGCACAGCCTGCTGGGGGAGCGCACCCTAATGGTACCGGTCTCGCGCGTACGCGCTACCGCCAGCGGGCCCGTGGCTAGCGCGATCATTCTGTGGACGGACCCCTCGGACGGCAGGGCATTCGTGCCCCTGTTCTCGGCAGCCGCTCGAGTTCCCAAGGGCACGCCGCGGACGGTGACCATGGTCTGGGACTCACTCAAGCGACTGACCACCGTCCTCCCGCGAGCGCACTTTCGGATCAATCCGGCTGGCCCGGTGATGTACGACCTGCCGCCTGAATTGGCGCACGCCGTGGCCTATGGAGGTTCTCCTTTGGCGGCCTCCCGTGCTGTCTCCGCGGCCGGCGCCGAGATCGGACTCGGCCACCCTACAGAGGATCAGAGTCGCTTGGTCGCGGCGCTGCGCTCCTACTTCGCTCGTCAATGGGCCTCGCCCGCGGTATTTCTCTACGAGGTGCATCGAAGCGCAGCCCCGACGGCCGCACCCGCGCTGGCAATCGGAGTCGTATGCGATTTCGACGACGCGATCGCTGCCGCCATCGCTGCCATCGTACCTGAGGCCTATTGCGGAACTCTGCCGGTGGACATCAGCTTTATCGGCGGGAATCCCGAAATTGGCCAAGCACTTCGCAACCTCGGTATCTCCCCCATCCTTCTGCCTCGGCTTCCGCCCGCCCGCCAATAGCGACGACGCCCCGTGCCACGGCTAACGCGGAGGGGGCGCTGCCACTCACGGGATCACAAGCCTCCCAATGACGCTACCTTAGATATTCTGGCGGCAAATCCACACAGGACCGCATCGTCGCTCTGTCCTAAAGCTTTTGGGATGCTGCGCTCGAGACGCCCCCCGCGCCTAAGGCGCGGGGGGCGCGCGATGCGCACAGCGATTGTCCCCCTTGAAGTGGAGGCGTTCAGATAAGAGAGCCCGTGCACTAGAACCCCTCCAATCTGATCGTCAGTTACCTTTCTTGCGAGTTGGCCGTCCTTGGCTTGGTATGGCGGCTATCGTTCAACGAGCCCGCACGGACATACCGATGACCTTTTTGTGGTGCATGGTCCATATCGGTTCATGGTAGACAGGGAATGATGGCCACCTACAATTCCGTTCGAGTCGTTAAATCGCAGCCAGGGATCATCATTCCAGTCGAATATGCCGTCATTCGCGAGGCAAAGCGCCTCAGACGACCGCTCCTCTCGCTTCAATTCTTGATAGGCCTGCACACAATCGACACTGAAGTAAAATGAACTCGCCACCGCGCTAAAAAGCTCCTCGTCGGTCACGTAGTCGCTCTGCCACCAAGGCGTGAGGATCGTGGTCACCACTCTCTGCTCGAAGGTCCTGCGTCGTCGCTGAAGCAGCTCGCGGGCGATTGCGAACACGCACCCTCTGTCCATAGGAGCACATTGCCCAGAACCCGTTGTGGCGAGCATCATCTGTCGGGCATTCCATAGGCACGTTTCCTCGACGTGGTAGGTACGGTCAATCAATCCCAGGGCATCGTCGTACGTGCGGATGACGCGATCAACATCCAAACGCTGCGCCAACGGCCCGCGACGAAAGGACACCCTGAGAGGGAATGTAGTGATGGGCTGAGGCATCCGGCCTGTGGGCCAAGGAAAATCACCCGCTTCGGCTGCGATGGCAACTGGCACTGCCGCGAACGAAGGAACCAGCCGGAGTCGCCCATCTTGGCGCGCTGGGAACCAGGGGCGACTCTTGGGGTTTGGCAACCTAGCCTGCTCGCGATCCTCCATCCACAGCAGAATAGGATCGATCACCAGTCGAGTTGTCTCTTCCCAATCGCTCGGCGAACGAATCAAAAGCTGATCAGAAGCCTCCGTCTCACGTTCGCCGCCCTCGCCTGCCGTCCTGATGTCGTCGGATTCCTTCTCGTGTTCAACGCACCTTATGTGTTGAGAAATCAGCGATGCGTGACAGCGGACGCAGGCGTAGGGCACGCCCTTGGAACCAAACGCACGACGGTGCGCATTGACAAAGTGGCCAGGTTTTTCGGGCGCAAGAACCCTTGACAGCGTTCTGAAGCCGTCGTAGCCTTAAATCGTTGTCTCGCCAAAGCAACGACCAAAGGCCAAGCCGCTATGCGTCTTGGCCTTTTCTTTGTAATGCCACCAGGTGTAGTGGTGTCATCTGTACGGTTTGATTAGCCTGAAGTCA
>CBIGPO010000005.1:0-150599 GCA_966191635.1 uncultured Luteibacter sp. | reverse complement strand
TCAATCAAGCCGCACGGCGCCCGGACACGGGCAGCCGATGAACCCGCGAATCCGTTTGATCCGCGGCACGTTGCGCGATGCGTGGCGTGCCGCACCTGGATACGCGGAAGGGCGGCATGCAAGGAGAGCGTTATGACCACATCGAAGAGTCAGAACACCCACCCCGGGTTCCACTATCACATCGATCCCGAAGCGACGTCACACGACCTGATGAATGAAGCTACCGAATGGCTTCAGTACGCACGCAGCCTTACCCGGCTACTTGCCGATTTCATCCACGAATCCGATGCCGTGGACTGCCAGCGCGTAGCGCACGGACTGGAGGCAATCGGTGCGCTGACGCACATGGGCGTGCAGTGCACGGCGCAGGCGCATGCGAGGATGTGCTGGGAGAAGGGCGACGGTTAGGCTTCCCTGGATGCCCGCTCCTGGATCAGCGCATCGTAGGTCGCGTACTTGTAGAGGTCGCCAAGCGTGGGAAAGTTGAAGCAGGCCTTGTTGAAAAGGTCTGCGCCGGCGTCGAGCAGCATGGCGATCATGCCGATGTGTACGGTCTCGGTGGCGTGCTCACCGATCACGTGCGCTCCGAGAAGACGCATGTCGCCGCGACGGAACAGCAGTTTAAGCAAGCCGTGGTCGTCACCGAGGATGCATCCTCGTGCCGTATCGGCAGCCCGCCAGCGGCCCACGATGTAGTCGACGCCTGCCGCGCGAAGCGATTCTTCTGTCGCGCCAATGGAGCCGATCTCGGGAATCGTATAAATGCCTGTAGGCAGTAATGAGGCGACATCGCGTTTGAGGTCGGATCCCAGGGCGCGAGTGATGGCGGCGCGCGCCTGCTCCATGCCGGTCGCGGCGAGGGCCGGTGCGCCGATCACATCGCCTGCCGCGTAGATATGGGGCACCGTGGTGCGGAAATTCGTGTCGACATCGATCAGGCCTCGGTGGCCGGCGGTGATGCCGGCGGCGCCGAGGTTCAATCGTTCGGTGTTGCTGGTCCGTCCGGAACAGACAAGTACGTCGTCGCAGATCAGGGACTCACCTGACGCCAGTTTCACCTCGATGTTGCCATCGTCACGGGTGTCGCATTGCGCTACGCGTTCGCCCAGATGAAGGTGCACACCCAGAGCCCTCAATGCAACTGCGAGTGCGCTCGAGATCTCCGCATCAATGAATGGCAGCAACGATGACCGGCCGTCGACGAGATGCACTTTTGTGCCCAGAGCGGCAAACGTCGATGCGTACTCACAACCGATGACCCCGGCGCCGACGATCACCAGGACGTGTGGAAGCGACTCGATATTGAGGATCTCGTCGGAGTCATGCACATGCGGATGTTCGAAAGAAAACTCGGCAGGTCGAAATGGCGACGACCCCGTGGCAATGAGGACCATGCCGCCGTGCAATAGCTCGGATTCCTGCCCTGGGCCTGTGACGCACACCGTGTTCGCGTCGATGAAGGCTCCCGTGCCGACGCGCCGCTCAACGGCCAGGCTTTTCAGGCGGTGGTCAACGCGCCTGTGTTCGCCCAGCATCACGTTATCGCGATGGTGTGTGAAGTCCGCAATCGTGGCTTCGCGCCGGAGCGACAGATCGACGCCATAGAGGCGGCGGGAGCGGATGCCCGACAACGCCAGGGCAGTTTCGCGCAAGGTCTTGCTCGGGATCGTGCCGGTGTTGATACCCGCACCCCCGACCTGGGTTTCCTGCTCGATCAGGACGGTCCGAGCGCCCATCATCGCGGCCGCCATTGCGCCGCTGATACCGGCCGGGCCGGCGCCAATCACCACTACATCGAAGGATTCCACAGGCGTCATCACCGGTGCGTAGACGGAATGCCCTCGATCATACTCACGGTACGCCCACCCTGTGTGCAGGCAATCCAGACAAGCTATATTTCGTGCGGAATGGCGTGTCCGCCATGACAGGGGAGTTAACCGTGACGAGATTGATTGCGCTGGCCCTGGGGCTGGCCGCCGTTGTATGGGGGTCACTTTCGATTTCCGCCGATGCACCTGCACGGAGTCCGGCACAAGAAAGCCTTTCTCCTTCGTGTAAAGGCAAGCCATCCAAGGTCGACGATTCGGGCTTCGTCTCCATTGGCGGAATCGAACAATGGGTGACGGCCAAGGGAGACAGCTGCGCCAATCCTGTTCTCCTCTTCATCAGCGGCGGCCCTGGCAATCCCCTCAGCGGACTTTCCGACAGCATCTACGGTGCGGGCGAACGCGACTTCATCGTCGTCCAGTGGGACCAGCGGGGCTCAGGTATGACCTATGGCCGCAGCCCTCCGGCACCGGGAGAGAAACTGACCATTGAACGGATGGCTCAGGACGGGAATGAATTGGCTGCTTATCTCGCCAAGCGGTACGGAAAGCGGAAGGTCATCTTGTGGGGCAGTTCCTGGGGCTCAATCCTTGCCGTCCACATGGCCAAGGCGCATCCGGAGTTGTTCTACGCGTACGTGGGTACGTCTCAAGTCGTCAACTCGGTAGAAGCTCAAACCGAGAGCTATAAGAAACTCCTGGCACTCGCTACGAGCGAGAACGACAAAGACTCCCTTGCCGTGCTCAACCAGGTCGGATCGCCACCGTGGACCGATCCACGTAGCTTCGGGAAAGTGCGCCGGGTTATTCGCAAGTACGAAGCGAAGGTCACGTTGCCACCCCCCGATCGCTGGCAGCGAGCCCCGGCCTATACGACCGCCAAGGCCGAAGAAGACTACGAAGCCGGCGAGGACTACTCATTCATGAACTTCGTCGGGATGCACGGCGACGGCATGCTGTCGCAAGTGGATCTGCCGAAGTTGGGCACGAACTTCACCATCCCGGTGTTCTTCGTCGAGGGTGCGCATGATCTGCTGGCGCCTCCGGAGTTGGCGCGCCGGTACTACGAGAGCATCAGCGCACCGGAGAAGGGCTGGGTGTTGCTGGAGCACTCCGGGCACGATCCGAACCAGGAAGTTGTGGACGCGGAGTACAAGGTGCTCCGCGAGAGAGTGTTGCCACTGGCTCGACATGGTGAATCGGTCAGCCGATAGGCAGAGTTGGCGAGCCTGGGCCTGCATGTCGACACTGCCGGCTCTGACCCTTAACGGTCCGCTGTAAACGCGATCAGCTTTGCGGCGAAGAGGCTCATTCGCCTCAGGTGAGCACTTCTAGCTGATAGGGCGAATAACGATGCCTAGGACCACGTCTGTGCCAAGGCGATCGTTGGTCGTGTGATCCCTGCGGTGCAAGTTATTGCTATTGCGAAAACTCTCCTGGGAAGAGCTCGCGCGGGCGCGGCTTAAGCGCGACCCGTGCGGGACACTAGACCAAGCGTCGAGCCACATTGGTCTAGGAATTCGACTCATTGACTTTTGTGAAAAGGTGTCGCAATTTATTGCGATTACCGGCCAGCACCGGCGCACAGGGGATCACGGAATGAGTTTGGACGTGCATGGCGCGGAGATTTATTGCGCCCGTAATTTGAGCTGCAACGTGCCGTCCGGGCATGAAGTGAATCAGGGAATCACGGGAAGTGTTCGGTGCACGGAGGGGGGCCGCCGCCGGTTCGGCGGTCGTCTGGCCTCCTTGTTCCTGCTCGGGGCCCTGGTTGCCCTATTACTACCCTCCGTCGCCCTGGCGCAGACCATGGCAACTCCCGAGGAGGAGTACAAGAAACTCATCAAGGTCAACGAGGACATCCAGCCGCTAGGTGATACACCCTTCGGCGAGCGGATTGGACTCCACGATGGTTCCCTCTCATTCGAGCAGGTCGACGTCTCCGTCAGCGGGCGTGGGCCGACGATCACGGTCGGGCGCGAGCTCTTCATGCACGGCGCCGAGGATCGTCCCGACCTTCAGAATCGCGCCTTCGCAGACTGGGACATGAGTCTCCCCCAGATAGCGACCGTTACGGCCAATCAAACCAACGTACGCGGCTGGCAGGTGGCGGCCGACAACCAGAACGCCATCTGCACGAACTTTCGTGAGCCGCCCGTCGTCAGCTCTACGAAGGGCTATCAGTCTTGGGATGCGGTTACCTGGTGGCAGGGTTATCAACTGCGTATTCCAGGCCAGGGTAACCAGGACCTACTTCGACGCTATACGACCGGCGCGCTCACACCGACCGTGAACGGTCTCGTCTACAACATCTTTACCAAGGGCAACTGGACGATCGGATGCCTGGCCCATGCAAGCAACGACTCGAAGCTCGAGGGCTTCCTGGCCGTCTCGCCTGACGGCACCAAGTACTGGCTGGATCATGTGTCCTATCGCTACATGCCGGCGAGCACGCGGGCGGGCGGATCGGCTGGACCCGAGGACATCGTCAGCCGGCGCGAGGGCAGGATGCTCGTCACGCGCATCGAGGACCGGTTCGGCAACGCAATCACGTACACGTACAACGCTGGCGGCGATCTCGTCACTAATATCGACTCGGAGGATCGCCACGTTGCCATCGGCTATGAGTCGGGAACGTCGCGGATCAGTACAGTTACCGTGCAAGGCGGCGCCTCGGGTTCGCGCACGTGGACCTACGGCTATGCGAGGTCGGCCGGCCTGGGTTACACGCTGACCTCCGTTCGCCAGCCGGATGGCAGCAGCTGGAACTACAACCTCGATCCGATCAGCCGCGCCGTGGTCGACACGAGTACCACGGTTGGAAGCTGCACCGACATCGGCATACCCACGAATATGGGTGCCAGCTACTCGGGTTCGATAACGCACCCTTCCGGTTTGTCGGCGCGTTACACCGTCACGCCGCTCAAGCGCGGGCGTTCCTACGTGCCGAAGGCCTGCAATGCCGGCCCGGGTCAACCATCGGGTCCCACCACGGCAGGCACCTGGGCCGATATTCCGAATGCGTCGTTCAATTTGGCTATTACCCAACGGGTGCTTTCGGGTACGGGGCTACCGTCGTCGGGACTGGTTTGGAACTATGCCTACTCCGCGCCCAATGCCAGCTGGAGCAATGACTGCGCCGCCGGGTGTGTGAGCACGGTCTACACCGACGTAACCTATCCGGACGGCCATGCCGAGCGGAGTACCTTCAGCAACCGCTACGACTGGACCGAAACCCAGCTTCTGAGTGAAGAAGTCTTCGATGGCCAGCCCGGAACAGCGGTAAGGCGACGCACGAGCTACGGTTATGTGAATCCCGACGTCAATTCCGACGGACGGGCGAGTGCCTATCTGCATTCATGGGGAGACGGCTTTCAGTATCGCGCCAACACAACGCTGGTAAACGAGCAGATACCGATGGCGCGCCGCGTTACCGTTCTGGATCCGGCGAATCCATCCCCGGACACGTTTACGTGGAACGCATCGGCTTTCGACGCCTTTGCCCGCCCCACCGATGTCCAGCGCTCGAGCAGCATGGGTTACGCCATATCGGAACGCACGTCGTTCGTGGACGACGCGGCCCACTGGGTACTTGGCCTTCCCGACACGTCCTACAACCTGACCACCGGCGAGACCGTCAGCCGGAACGTCTACAACATGGCGAACATGACCTTGTCCGAGCGCTATCGCTTCGGCCGCAGAGTCATGGCCTACACGTTCAATGAGCGGGGCGAGCTCGCCAGCTTTACCGACGGAAACAACAACGTAACCCAGCTCGGCGCCTACAAGCGCGGTATTCCCGGCTCGATCGCCTTTCCGGACCATACCGGCGAGACGATCGCGGTCGATGATCTCGGCCAGATCACTTCCATCACGAACCAGGTAGGTGCCACCACCTCGTACGCCTACGACGGAATTGGGCGAGTCACGCGCATCGACTACCCCACGGGCGACACTGTGGCCTGGGCACCGCGGATCTTTAGCTATACCTATAGCGGCGATGCCCGCGGCATGGGCGGCAACCATTGGGTTCGGCTCATCACGCAGGGAACCTATTCCCAGCGGACGGATTTTGACGCCCTGCTTCGTCCGGTCATGTCAGGCAAAGCGGAAGCCAATAGCGGCGCACTCTATGTGAGCGCCCGCACGGAGTACGACTGGAAGGGACGCAAGACCTTCGAGTCGTATCCGGTCGATGGTGCGCAGGACCGCGGGTCGATCGGACTCGGTGTAGCCACCGCTTACGACGCCCTGGGTCGTGCCGTATCGACGACTCAGGCATCGGAGCTGGGGAACCTCGTTACCACGACGCAATACCTGCCCGGTGGAACGCTGAACGCGACGGACGCCAAGGGCAACACGACATCGAGCCGCTTCCAGATGTTCGATGAGCCGTCTTACGACAGCGTGGTACGTGTGGATGCTCCAGAAGGCGCAACACAGATCATCGCGCGGGACACTTACGGCAATCCTCTTTCCCTGTCTCAGGGCGGCATTACCAAGACCATGGCTTACGACAGTGAGCATCGTCTATGCCGAAGCTGGGAGCCGGAGACGGGTAGCGAGGTGATGGGATATGACGGTGCAGGCAACCTCGCATGGAGCGTATCCGGTCAGCCGTTCAATGGCGCCGGATGCGGTTACGACGACGCGAACATAGCCGCTGCACCAAGAACTACCCGGAGCTACGATGCGATGAATCGCGTCACGGCCGTGTCATACCCGAACGGCGCGCTGGCGACGACGTTCGCATACGACGGCACGGGCAATCCACAGTCCGCCGTGTCGTTGACGTCTACCGGCAGCGCCGGGAACTCCGGCGTGGTTACCTGGACCTACGGTCGCAACAAGCGAGGCCTTCTGACCGCCGAGGTGCTGGCTATCGATGGCTGGTCCTGGCCGCTGACGTACGATTACGACACCAACGGTAACCTGCGATCCACGCAGTATCCGGACGGGCAGATTGTGCCCTATGGTCCCAATGCGCTCGGACAGGCCACCGTCGCAAGTCCCTATGCAAGTGCCGCCCAGTACTTTCCGGACGGTGCGCTCAAGTCGCATGCCCTGGGTAATGGCTTGCTGTATTCGGCGGACAAGAACACCCGCGGTGCTCTTTCAAACTTTACCTACGGCACCGCGTCCAACCTGGTGGTGAGCCAGGATTACAGTTACGACAAGGTAGGCAACATCACGAGCATCTCCGATCGGGTGGGCAGCGGACAGCGCAGTCGATCCATGTCCTATGACGGTCTCAATCGATTGACCTCGGCATCGGCCTCACAGCTCTGGGGCACCGAGAACTACACCTATGACACGCTCAACAACATTCGTACGCTGAGCAGCAACGGTGTCGCCCGTACCTATAACTACAACGGCAACAACCTGCTGGCATCGATTACCGGCACGGGCACCAATATCGCGTTCGCCTATGACGAACGCGGCAACACCGTTGCCAAGGGCAGCCAGATACTCAACTTCGACAAGGCCAACCGCCTCCTGTCCATTACGGGAAGTGGCGAATACATGTACGACGCCGCAGGTCGGCGTGCCAAGAAGGTGACGCCGTCCGGTACCACGTACTACGCGTACAACAGCGCGGGTCAGCTCATGTGGGATGTCGACATGGGCAGTCGCATCGGAAGCGACTATGTTTACCTGGGCAAGAAACTTGTAGCTAAATCGAGCGATAGCATCGACAAGCTACAGTCACGCGAGGTCAGTGCCACGCTGGCCATCGTCGGGGTCCCTCACCTTTCGGTGGATGGCACGACGATCGATGTCACGATCGACATCGGAAACAGCGGCTCGCGCACACTGACCTCATCCACGCAGTACCCCGTGCATCTGGGCAACCATGTCTACGATGGGTCGGGTAACATGATTAAAGGCGACGTGGAACGCTTCAACATCCCCGACATCGCTCCGGGCGCCCATGGCACGACGACCATTCACATGGCCTCGGCCGCTGTCCTGGGCAATGGCCGCCGCTTCCGCATCGACCTGGTGCAGGAAGGTGTCAGTTGGTTCGAGGGTTGGGGAACGAGGCCGCTCGAGATCGGTCCCTATTCGACCTGCCCAACCGCTGGCACCGGCAACCTCTGCAACAACGAAACCGGATTGATCCCGTCGCAGTTGGGGATCGCAATGGCGTTCGTTTCCGCACCTCAGCTCACCGCAGACGGTCAGAACGTCACCGCGACCATCGATATCGCCAACAACGGGACCGTCACCCTGGCCCCGGGTGGTTCCCACCCGATCAATCTCGGCTACCACCTCATGGAAGCCAGCGGGAGCGAGTCGACCGTGGGAACGGTTCGCGCGACCCTTCCCGAGATCGCGCCGGGCACCCATGCCGCGGTAACGATCCTGGTTCCCTCATCGCAGGTCGTGGGCACCGGGCGCACTCTGCGCTTCGTGCCGGTGCAGGAGATGATCGCCTGGCTTGACGGCATGGGCGTGGCCACGCTCAATGCCGGACCGTACGCAAAGCTGGCCGGTTCCAACGCGAGTGCCAATGGCGCGGTCGCTCTGTCGTGGGGCGCCATGCCCGGTGCCAGCATGCACAACCTGCGCGAAAGCCTCAATGGCGGTGCCTGGACGACCGTTTCGGCGTCGTCTGCCACGTCATGGTCAGGAGGTGGGCGTGTCACGGGCTCGTACAGCTACCAGGTGCAGGCATGTGCTACCGGGTGTTCCGCATGGAGCCCGTCGTTCGTCGTCAACGTGCTTCTTCCACCACCCGCACCGGCATCGGTGACGGCGTCAGCACCCATTCCCGGGCCAATCACCCTGACCTGGTCCGGGAGTT
The DNA here is from genome assembly GCA_966191635.1 of uncultured Luteibacter sp. GTDB lineage: Bacteria > Pseudomonadota > Gammaproteobacteria > Xanthomonadales > Rhodanobacteraceae > Luteibacter. The sequence continues at coordinate 141,965 of CBIGPO010000005.1, read as the reverse complement.
CGACGGCGACGTACTACGTGCTCCAGTCGCAGTTCAATGGTGGCGGTTGGGCAACACTCGGTAACGTGGGCGGGACGAGCTGGTCCACCGGCGTGTCGAGCAGTGGCACTTATGCGTACCGCCTGCAAGCATGCAATGCGTCCGGCTGCAGTGGCTTCACCGGATCGAACGCGGTGGGGATCACCTTGCCTCCTGCTTCGGCGCCGGGCATCGCCGGCGGCGGCACGAGCACCAGCGGTGCCTACACGATCAGCTGGACAGGCGTTGCCGGTGCGACCGGTTACAACCTGGGTGTGTCCGTCAACGGCGGTGGTCTGCAGGGCGTGCAGTACAACGGCGCGACGAGCTGGTCGACGTCAGGGATGGGGAATGCGTCCTACGCCTATCAGGTACAGGCATGCAACGCCGGTGGCTGCGGTCCGTGGAGCGGTGTCACCACGGTTAACGTGACACTTCTGCCCTTGGTCCCAGCGCAGCCGAGGATTTCGCAGACAGGCTCATCCGCCAAACCCGTCGTCATCGTGACCTGGTCGGCAACGGCGTATGCAGCGCGCTATGAGGTGCTGAAGACGAATCAATACGGATACGCGGAAACCATTTATAACGGACCGGACCTGACCATGCGTGGGCTTACGCTGTACACCGGGTCGTTGTACTACAGCGTCCGTGCATGCAACGCGGTGGGCTGTTCGGCCTATGGGCCGATGGCGTCGGTGACTCTGGTATCCGGGACGGGTGGGGACTGATGTCATGAACAATCAGACACTATTCGGAGCCGTAACGCGGCGCATGCACTTGTTACTCGCAGGGAGCCCCTGCCTTTCGACACAGACTGGGGATACGAACAAGGTGAAGGACTTTCGCTCTGGAGGGATCGCGCGAATGGTGTGCTGTAGATTCGCTACCCTAGGGGGGCCGCGGGCGCTCTTTGCAGCGTTCATTTTCCTCAGCTTGATCGGTTCCACGGCCTTCGCCCAAAGGCAAGTTACGTATTACCTAACCGATCCCCAGGGAACGCCGCTCGCGACCACTGATGCCTCGGGGAGCCTTAACGCAACCTCCGATCACCGCGCCTATGGCACGCAGGTCCTCGGCGAACCGACGAACGGACCTTCCTATACCGGCCACGTTGCCGACGCAGACACGGCGCTGACGTATATGCAGCAGCGCTATTACGACCCTAGTATAGGTCGCTTCCTCAGCGTGGACCCCGTTACGCCATTCGGTGGCGACAGTCGCCACTTTAACCGCTACGGCTACGCTTACGACAATCCATACCGATTTACGGATGCGGATGGTCGATGCCCGATTTGCGTCCTGGTTGTCGCTGGGGTATCGCTCCTGACGATGTCCGACTACGCAAACGCTCCGGGGATCGAAGACAAGCCGATATCGATGAGTCCCGCCGAGCGACTCGAAACTGTAGCAAGCGCGCTTCCTGCATCGCGAGCCATATCGACCGTACGATCAGTAGTACGTACGACCGAAAGGCTGAGTCAGCGGGCGGCGACGCGCGAAGCTAAGCGACAGACAGGAATACCCACGAGCCAGCAGGCGTCTTCGCAAACGAACGGCACGATTGACGGAACCAAAGTGGGGCGCCAACAATCGTTCGAAGTATCCAAAGAAGGTGGCGGCACGGAGACGAAGTCAGTACAAGTATCCCGCGATGTGCGAGGTGACCATGCTGGCATGCCACAGATTGAAGCAGGAAAAATCAATACGGATCGCGATCTGGATCGCGCAGGGCGACCCCGCATCACGAATGACTCCAAGACTCGCGTAGACTTCGACCCAGACCTATGAGGGACGCCATGGATAAGAATCGTATGGACGAACTTCGTGAACGCAGATCCAGGCTCGCTTCGGTCGCTCGTGCGCAACGAGACAGGGAGCTCTACGGTCAGCGCATGGCAACCTCACTCGCACCTGCTGTTGGACGAGACGTTGCGCTATCCGACTTTGACATCAGTATTGAGCCACCCATCGATCGCAACTTCACAAAGTCTCTCAATAAGTCGAGTGAGCGAATAGCGCACTCACTGACTAGAGAGCGTGCAAGCGAGATTGCAGAGTGCCTTGAGAGCAGCCTTACTTCATTCGAGGGGTTGGTAGGAATATACGCTAACGACTATTTGGGACTCTGCAGAGTTGCGCGGGTAAGCCTCCGCGGGATGGTCGAGGCGTCTGAGGTCGTTGAGGACTCGGTTATCTTCTATCCATCCGAATTCCGTGGAGCCGTCGTTATCGACTGTTACAAGAGCCCGCCGGGATATCCACCCTTCAGCATCTACATACTGGGAAAGGATTTGGCCGAGAGAATTACGCACTGCTTGTGACGCTGGCAGAGGCCGCCGAATGAAAGCCTCTACGGCCGAGGACACGTGTCCGTGCATCTTCGGCAACGTCGCGTCTCACTGCTTGGGCCCAGGTAGTCACTGTCCTCGCGACCACGTCGTCCGGGGCGGTCGAGTTCGACCGATCAGAGATGTCCGCGAATGCGTAAGTCAATGTTCTCTGCGCACCTGTGAAGGGAAACCCTAAATGCACAGATTTCTTCTTTCACTACCCTTATTCGCTCTCTGCGTACCGACGTTTTGCATCGGCCGGGAGCTCACGCCATAGCGGAGGTCGACAAGGCCGCGACAGTTGCTCACGAAGTGCAGCATGTTGTCGACCACGTAGCCGGCGTGCTGGAGGGATCCGGCTGGACAGAAACACTAAACAGAGAGTTGAGTGCGTTTCGGACTCAGGCCTACTTCCACGAAGGGCTACGCATGCGGTCACATTTCTATCTCTTCAATCCTGACTTGAATGCTGACGTTGCTGAACAAAAGTTGAAAGAGGCAATCGTTCGCGCTGCTACTGAAGACGCAAAGCTCATGTGCGCGGAACGTACCTGTGAAGGGGCCCCATAAAATGTTGAAGTCAATCGTTATAGCGTCCTGCCTGGGTATCTTTTCTCTGACTCCGTGTGTCGCTCGCGATTTCACGCCGTGCCAGATTTCGGATGTGGTCACGCGCGCCACTATATCAAGCGACGAAATCATCACGGTTCGAGCACAAGTTCAGCCTACGGTACATCACGGGCCCGTGTTATACGATACGACATGCGAGTCAAAAAGCATCGTCTTGGTGGATGTATCTGGCGGCCCGGAGGTAACGGCGACGCTTAGGAAAATCTCTGCCGAAGCAATGTACGACCGTCCTTACGTTGCGTTTGTAACCGGTCGCCTAACTCGGCTTGGAAACGCCGAGAGGCTCGACACGACAGCGATTCGAATGGTTGAAGGGAAGCCTTGATCCAACGCTACTCAAATACGGGGGCGTCGTTTGCAAGCCGATCAACATTGGCAGCAACACGGAACCGTACCAGTCCAGACTATGGTGACCTACTATGTCACTGACCCCAAGGCAACGTTCTTGCGACCACTGATGCAAGCGGAAATATCACTGCGACGACGGGCTATCGGCCGTACGGAGCACCTGCCCTGGGGGCCCCGACCACCATCGGTTATGGCTCGCATGTCAGCGATGATGACGACCTCATTTACATGCAAGCAAGATACTTCGACGTTTCTAGCGGCCGCTTTCTAAGCGGTGATCCGTCCGGAATAACGGTGGGGGAAGCCTTTAGCTTCAACCGATTCGTCTATGCGAACGGAAATCCGATATCGAACGCCGATCCGACGGGCAAGGATTGCGAAGCCAGCCCCGGCTCCGCTCCATGTTCGCCACCACCAACGCCGCCAGTGCCACCATCAAAGCAGCCGAATCCATCTGAAGCTGCCCAGCTCGCGAGCATCGTCGTCGTGGCCACGGTAACCACCAGCGCAGTGGGAACAACTAGCAGTGCACTTTGGGGCGGCGGTCTTGTGACGTTGGGCGTTGGCCTCTATCTCATGGACGGAAACGGGTTCAATGAGCTGGTAACCGGAAATCAGGGTTGCTACGGCGATCTGAGTTGCCAGCAGCCTTGGCTTCATCGAACGATTCAACGGGAGCTCTCGGCGCGGCGTACTCGACATGCACGTCTTCCGCAATCTAACGGAGGTGCGCGAGCAGGCAGAGCTTTGGCTAGCCGACTACAACCGCGAGATACCGCACGACAGCTTGGGCGGCCTGACGCCCGCAGAATTCAGGCAGCAAAATGATCCGGCGACCTTGGGTTATGGTTGGCACTAACTAACGGGGGGTCGACACTGGCTCTGGCGTGCGCGCCCAATTAATCGTTAGTAAAACGGCAACGACCAGATAAGATCGACCTTGGGATACAAATGAGCGCATGGCTTTTGTGGCTGTATTCATGGCGCACGGGTATGTGACTACTCAACGACATGGCCTTGTTCTTCAATGTCGTGAACGGCATGAGGTTTCACCGAGCGATTGAGCGCATCCACGATACAGTGAGCGGATGTCAGCCAGTTCGTGCCGGCTGATACGCTGAAGTATGCGGTGCGGAAACCGTTCTGGCGTTGCTTTTCCTTATGGTGATTTGAATGCGATTTTCCCGACTGCTCTTCTTGGTGATGTTGGCGTTGACCGCATCATGTACCGGCGTCAGCCAGCGGCGACCGACGGAAGCTTCACTTGTCGAACATAACCTGCGACCGCGTGTCGTCGTTGACGGTGAGGCCTCGATTGCCTGGGACATTCATGAGCGCATGCGCCGTTACCGCGTACCGACGCTCTCCATCGCTGTCATACGGCATGGCGAATTGGCTTGGTCTGCACGCTATACGATGGATGGCGGGGCGACTTATCCTGCAGGTGAAGAGCGCTTCCAGGCTGCGTCATTGAGCAAGGGCGTGACGGGCATCCTGGCCGCGACATTGGCGGTGAATGGCCAGCTCAACTTGGACGAACCGATTGATCGCTGTCTATTGCCGTTGGTGCTACCGCTCGGCAAGCAGAGCGTGGCGCACCCAGTGACGCTTCGTGGTTTGCTTCACCACACCGCAGGCGCGACAGTGAATGGTTTTGACGGGTATCCACAAGGGGCTCGTATACCTACCGACACCGAGGTCGTGCTCGGGAAAACACCTGCCAATTCGCCCGCCGTAACGATCGCCACCGAGCCTGGCTCCCGTTATGCGTATTCCGGGGGCGGCTATACGCTGGCGCAAATCGCCATAGAACACTGTGCCGGTGCGCCCTTTGCCGAACTGATGCAGCACAACCTCTTGGCACCCGCAGCCATGACGCTAAGCACGTTCCAGCAGCCACTGCCCGCAGGCCTGCCGCATGCGATCGGCCACGAACGGTCGGGCTTGGCCGTGCCGGGAGGGGCGAATACTTATCCCGAGTTGGCCGCTGCAGGTCTGTGGACGACTTCCACCGATCTGGCAAAGCTCCTCATAGCGGTACGCAATGCGGAAACAGGCGGCCCCTCGTTCTTGCCCGCAGCCGCAGCCCATGAGGTACTGACGCCCGGCCTGAATAACTATGGCTTTGGTGTCTTTGTCTCCGGAACAGGTGCGCATCGACGCTTCATGCACTCCGGCGGCAATCGTGGGTTTAAAAGCAGTTATGTGATGTATCTGGACAGCGGCGACGGCGTAGTCATTATGACGGACGGCGACAATGGGCCGTTCCTCGGCGGTGAAGTCACCAAGGCGGTGGCGGCTACCTACAATTGGCCCGACTTCGCGCCTCACCTCGCGAAGCGACAGCCCATCGACGCAGCCGCAATGCATGATCGGCTCGGCCGCTATGCGATCCCTGCCTCAGACGATCGCGCCACGCAGTATGTAGACCTGATCGAAGAGGGTGGAGCTTGGTTCATCGATCGTGCCGACCTCGGACGCATCGCGCTTGTTCCGACCGGACCTTTGTCGTTCGTTGCACCCGAGACCGGCGACACCCTGGCTTGGGATGCACATGATACGGGCCTGGTGCGCATCGGTGATCAAGAAGCACGACGAGCGAAGCTTGATGACGAGTGAAGCTTGATAAGGGTACGACAGCAGCCTTGCGTCGCAGTCCGACTTCCTCCGTTAAGGCGAATAGCATGAGCCATTTGCCCGGACGCTGGTGATGGCTAAATAGCTCCAATCACTCCTGTCAGGTCAGGGTGATCGCATGCGAAAGGGCGTCACTCTTGCGCTAACCGTCCCAGCAAGCCGACGCCGGTCGACGCGCCCTATACCTCGCGGTCGGAGAGCGGCGTGAGAGTTGGTCGACGCTGCGGCCAGTGGAGGAGAGCAACGGCCACCGCCACGTTGACCAGAGCAATGGCTCCTAGAATGACCGGGCCCATACCGGCCGCAGCGGGTGGGTAATCTGCCACCAACAGCGATGCAGCGCTGGGCCGAAGTCCAAACACGTCTTGGAAAACGTTCGTGGCCACATGAAACCCGAGTGCAAGCGGAAGGCTCCGCCAGCGGCCAAAGACGGCGGCAAACATCAGTCCAGAGGTCAGGACCCCGGCGAGTACGCTGAGCCACGGGATCCCCGCTTGAAGGTGCAGCAGTGCAAACGCGACGGTTGTCACGACGATAGTCGACCCCGTTCCCCACGTTGCTGCCAAGCGCACAAACAGATAGCCGCGATAGACCAGCTCTTCGCCGACATTGTTGAAGACGTAAAAGACTGCGCCCAGCCCCAGCGCGGCCATACTAAAGGTCGGATTGATCGCCCAGGACGCTCCGGTTACCCAAGCGACGATGCCCAGCCAAAACCCAGTTACAACAAAGCCAATTAGAAGGCCTCTGACGAAGTGAGCGATTGGGCGGTTGTTGGACCCAAGGCCAAGAACCGCAGGTGATAGGCCATCACTTTTCAGGAATCGGGCCGTAAGCCACGAGGTGGTGATGGCTAGCACGATCGCGGGGACGATGCCGGCAGTGGAACTGTGGAGGCTGAGCGGAGGGAAGTTGAAAAGAAACAGGTAGAGCAGCACACAGCCAACGGCGCCAAAACTGAAAAGACCTGGACGTTTCCATGACGTGGCCAAGCTCAACTCTCCAAGAGCGTCGCGACACGGTGCCGTTTGAAGCTTAGACATTCTCGCCAGTCGCACAATCAGGCGGTCGCCGGCTCGGGCCGGGTGACGATGGTAGCGCCGATCGGCTGTCGGGCAGCGTTAACTCTGTCACTGGTATAACTAATGGATTATTAGGGAGTTATTTTCACGTGTCCGCGAACGCAGGGCCGCAGTGACATGGCTACGCGTCGTAATGCAACGCAGTGACGTGGTATCGAGCAGTAAGGATGACGGGCCAGTTCATCGCGGGGCGGTGACTTCACGATTGCGAGCTACGATCTGCTCGTGACTGAGCGGAGTCTTCGCCTCCATGAAGCTTTTTATCAGCGCGTCGCGATTACCTGGAGCGCGTGCCTCATCTGCTGCGGACAGCGCATCCTGAAGATCGTCCAACGTCAGTTCCGTACAATAGGCGGGCGTGCCCGGTTGCTGGCGCCAGGAATGTGCGAGATCGCCAGCATCCAGCGCGTCGAACCCGGTCTGGCTCACCAAGTCACGTGCGATCGCCTTGGCATGCGCATCGTCGCCTGCAACCGGGATGGCGATTCGATTGGTCGTACCGGCTTCTGTACCACCTTCGGCGAGCGTCTGAGCAAGGACCGCGTTGAACGCCTTCACCACCGACCGACGGAGCTGTTCGCTCGACCAAACGCTTTCCGGCTTGCCGCCATCAACCTCCGCGATGTTACCGTCGCGAAAGGGATAATAGTTGGACGTGTCGATCACGACGACGTCGGCCGGCACGTCAGCAAAGACGCTGGCGACGTTGGGGATCTGCGCGTACGGGACCGATAGGACGATCACGTCTACGTCCTTGACCGCATCCTGCGCGGTGACCGGAACAGCGCCGATCTCCGCCGCCTTATCGCGGATGTCGTCGGGTCCTTTAGCGCCTGCTAGCTTCACCGCATGTCCAGCCGCTGCCAGCTTTCGTGCGACTGTACCGCCGATATTTCCTGCGCCGATAATGCCAATTTTCATGTTGATTTCCTTTGTAAATGAGGTTGGTCTGAAGTCACCGCGCGACGCGCGGGTCGGACCCGTATTGGGTAGGCGCGCTGAGATGGTCGCGTAGGGTGGTGCCGTCATAGTCTCGGTGGAACAGCCCACGATCCTGGAGGATGGGCACCACGCCATCCACGAAGGCGTCGATCCCATCCTCGTAGATGTCCGGTGACACCCAGAATCCGTCAACGGCGTCTGCCTCGAACCATTCCTGCATGTGGTCAGCGGCTTCGGCGGCCGGTCCGACGATGACGGGGTGGTAATCGATCACGCCGTGCGCGAGCACATCGCGGACCGTCCACCCTTCACGCGCGATCTTCAGTGCATGGGCCGAGCGTGGGTCGCGCGGTGATGGTTGCGCCCGTGACAACTGTTCCGAGGATAGTGGCTCGTCGAGCCGTGCCGGATCCAGGCGAAGGCCAAGCGTCTGTCCGAGATAGGACGCGCGTTGGGGAAATGTTCGTCCACTCAACGTGATCCGGCGATCGAGACCCTCCCGCTTGTCGCTCGCGATTGTCGTCATCAGGCCGGCAAAGAATTTGATCTCATCAGGGGTCCGCCCGGCGCGTTCGGCCGCTGTGCGGAACGCGGCGCGCTGCGCACGCGCGTCGTCGATCGTGAACGCCGCACCGATGACGCCATTCGCGTAACGGCCGGCGAGTTCAAGGGCGTTCGGGCTGCCCCCGGCGTGGAATACGACGGGCTGCCCCTGCTCGGAGGGCGGGATGTACAGCGGGCCGCGTGAAGCGACGAACGTGCCGCCCATATTGATGGGGGCGACCTGCTCGGCGTTGGCGAACCGGCCTGTTGCCTTGTCGTGTACCCATGCATCTTTGCTCCAGCTGCCCCACAGCGCCTGGACCAGCTGAACGGTCTCATGTGCCCTTCCGTACCGATCCGAGCTAGACGGCAGGCGTCTACCGTAATTCGCCGCGACGTCCTCGCCGCTCGAGGTGACGGCGTTCCAGCCGACCCGGCCATGACTCATAACATCCAAGGCCTTGAACTGGCGTGCGAGGTTGAACGGCTCGTTAAAGGTGGTCGATCCGGTGGCGACGAGACCAATACGATCGGTTTCGCGCGCGACGGCCGCTAGCGTAACCATAACGTCAAGGTTGAAGTGAGGCGGCTCGTTCTCGATGTCGCCGACATGGCTCGGGCCGTCTGGCAAGAACAGGAACTGCAGCTTCCCCCGCTCGGCCGCCTGGGCATGCCGCACCTTCGTGTCAAAACTCGTGTAGCTCAGAGCGTCAACCGAGGGCGCGCGCCATGCGCCAGGCAGGTTGCCGTAGCCGTTGCCAAGATGCATGCCGATAATCATCTGTTTGGTCATCATGGTCCCGTTCGGCGCGCTGGAGCTGTCTCGTTCTGCTGGCTGATGAGGTATCATGCGGAGAGACTCTCCATTTACATCAATATACGGAGAGCGTCTCCGATTTTCAAGGATCCAAGATCAGGCATGCGTCATTCGTCGACCGAACCAGCTTCACGGAGGGACGCGCAACACAACCGTGCGCGCATTCTTGACGTCGCCAGCCAAGCTTTTAGCAGCGGTGGCGTCGACATTTCGATGGATGCCATTGCGAAGCTGGCAGGAGTCGGACCTGGGACTCTCTATCGCCATTTTCCAAATAAGGACGCGCTACTGGCTGCGCTTATGGCGCTTCACTATGAAAGCCTGGACCGCCGGCGCATTGAGATCGAGGCCGAGGAAGGAGACGCAGGCCGCACGCTCGAGCTGTGGGTCGACGCCCTCGGTGACTGGATGCAGGCGTACGACGGTTTATCAGAACCTCTGAAGGCGGCTTGCCGAAATGACTCCCCGCTGACGCCGACCTGTCGTGATGTAATCAATACGACCGTGCGGATACTGAATGCGGCACAGGACAAAGGGCTTGCGCGACAGGCAGTGACGGGGCGCGACATCTTTCTTGGAGCGCTGGCGATTGCCTGGGCGGCCGGCGCAACGGCCGCGACTGAAAGCACTCGAAGCGTCCTTCGCGATGTCCTGAAGGACGGATGGAAGAACCCGAGAACAGAATCGGGCGGACGACTTTAGTCGGCTTGTTCGACGGCAGGGATAACTTCGCGACGCGACGGCAAATCAATGGCGGGAGGTTTTATGTATAAAGGCAGTTGTCTCTGTGGCACAGTGAAATATGAAGTTCGCGGCAACCTTGGCGCGGCGATCTATTGCCACTGTTCGCTCTGTCGAAAAGCGACTGCTACCGCATTTGCGACCAATGCGCCCGTCGCGGCCAGTGACTTCGTCGTCATCGAAGGCGAGTCGGCGCTGAAGGCATTCGATTCTTCGCCAGGCGTTCATCGCCTCTTCTGTTCCAACTGCGGTTCGCCGATCATCAGTCGCCGCGATTCGATGCCGGATGTCGTGCGCTTGCGGCTGGGGACGCTCGATACGCCGCTGCCAGCGCCGTCGATCGCGCATTATTTCGTAGCCTCGAAAGCCGAGTGGTACGAGATACACGACGACCTGCCACAGTTCGCGGAACGATAGGCGGAAAGCGGGTAGGTAAATAGTGGCTTCGGCCAGCGAGATCTTCCTCGAGTACCGATGAATCTCGGCTTTGGAGAGGCCGTTGGTCCTCTTGGCCAGCGCGTTGTCGTAGACGCTGCCGTCGGAGGACCCGATGCCCGCTTCGGCAAGTCGTTCGACGTTCCGCAGCACCGCTCCAGCATCGCGAGCGTCGCAAGACAATGATCAGTGATGGCGATCTTGGTCCGATGTGGCATCAAATGCATCGGCGCGGGCATCAATGACAGCTCACCGGCCCAGCGGCACGAGATCGGTGAGCCTCATCTGCTTGAGATAGTTGCCGCGATCGATAACAGATACCGTTTCCGGACCGGCGAGGCACCCTCTGGCCAGAACGTCCGCGTACCGCCGCGCACCAGGTAGAACTGTTAGATAGGAAATACCACTCGGTCGCGTTCACCTGATTCCGTGGTCACGCCAAACTCGATGCCGTCTGGCCTTGTAACCGATTAGCGGCCGGGAGTGCGGAGTTTTTCCAGCGATGTCATGTTCACATTGAACGCATCGCACTAAACGGCATTGACGACTCGGTTTATCGCAACCATTTCATCGTGGCTCGGATTCGGCCCGAGTTGGAGGAAAAGTTCCGGCAAGCGGCTACGCTTGTGAGAGGCTTCACCCTTCACCGCAGCATATAAGCTACGGCGCATTGTTTCCTGGTCGTAGTCGCAGCAGTAGTTTGGCGTCGATGGCTGCTGCCGCCACGAGTCGGCCAGCATCCCTGCATCAACAGGATCGAAGCCCATCTCATCCATCAACCACATGACAATGCGCTTCTGCGCGACGTCGTCGCCAGCGACTGCGCCCGCGATCCGATCAGGATGCCCTTCCGGACGCCCAAGCATGGCAAGGGAGTAGGCAAGGATATTGTTGAACGCCTTGATGACACCGCGACCCAGTTGCTTTGATACCCAGACACTCTCCGCCATGCCTGCCTCCACATCCGGGATCCGGGGGTCTCGCAGTTCGGGGTAATAGTTTGAAGTGTCGACTACCGGCACGGAGGAAGGCACGTTGTCGAAGAGGTCGGCGGGAAACTTTCCCATGGCGGTGATCGGCACCGCAAGTACGATAATTTCGACATCGTCGACCGCACCGCGAAGGCTTACCGGCGTCGCGCCGACCTCAGTGGCAATCTCCCGCGAGCCATCGCGCCCTCTTGAATTCGTAATTTTGACCTCATACCCCTTCGCTGCGAGCTTCCGGGCGAGCGTTGCGCCGACATTGCCGGTTCCGATAATTCCGATTTTCATACAGAACCTTTGTAAGGTTGGTGCCGTCGACCCTTTCAGGTTGTCTGAAGATCTATTTCCAAAAGGATAGACCGGATCACCCCGGGGGAGCGTCTGGCAGCCTTCTTTCTGATCCTGCTGTCTGGTCTACCTCAGCAAAACCAGCATGCAAATCATCGGCGTGTTTAAAGGAGTCCGTGGGTCAGGGCACATACAGTGTGCAGATGCTGGCGCAGCGGTGACTAGCCATTGCACGATGGACATCTCGTGCAATGGGGCATTCACTACTCGAACTCTCAGTCCGGCGCTTTCCAGGCGGAAAGCATTCCAAGAGCGTTGTCGTAGTTGCCGGTAGCCTCGGCGGTGCGGAGAAACTTGGCGCGTTCCACGATGATTTCCTTAAGCGTGGGCTCTCCATGCAGAAGGGCGAGCGTCTCGTCAAGGAAGTCTCCCAGGGGCATGGCGTTTTCGTCAGTCTCCTGACCGAACAGGGTGGTGCGGACGCCAGGAGGCGCCAACTCGATCACGCGCACGGAAGTGTCGGCGAGTTGAACGCGCAAGCCTTCGGTGAACGCATGAACGGCTGCCTTGGTGGCGCTATAGGTCATCGCTATCGGGAACGGAACAAATGCCAATGAGGAACTGACATTGATGATGATGCCGTCGTCTTTCCGAGCAATCTGCGGCAAGAACGCATAGGTCATGCGAATGGTGCCCAGAAGGTTGGTCGCGATGGTTTCTTCCGCAACCCGCAGTGATTCAGGATCCCGGACGTTTTCGCTCAACATGATGCCCGCGTTGTTGATGACAACATTCAGGTCCGGATGACTCGCGGCTACCAGCTCGCTTGCCTGGACGACGGACTTGGCATCGGCCACGTCAAGTTCGATCGCCTCGATGCCAGGATGTTCGGCTGTGATCTGCTTAAGCAGCGTCGTCCGTCGCCCTGCGACGATCACCTTGTTGCCCGCCTGATGAAAACGTATCGCTAGGCCGAGCCCGATGCCCGCAGTAGAACCAGTGATGAGAATCGTATTGCCTGAGGCCTTCATATGTTTCTCCGGGGTGAAGAGGGTAGAATGTCAAACGGACAGTTGTCCGCTAAGGCGAAACATACCGGACAACTGTCCGCTTAGCAAGTCCAACCATGGGAGGAGGGCACGTGGTACAGAACACGGATCGCCGTGCACGCGCTGACGCGCTGCATAATCGCGAGCGCATTTTGGCGGTTGCTCTTACGGAATTGACCGTGTCCGCAGACGTGCCACTTAGCGCAATAGCGAAGAAGGCAGGGGTGGGGCAAGCAACCTTTTATCGTCATTTCCCGACACGGGAGATATTGGTGATGGAGGTTTATCGCCACGAGATGTTGCAGGTCACAAGCCTCGCAGAACGCCTGCTCCAGACACTCCCGCCCGATCAAGCTTTGCGGGAATGGATGAATCGTCTTGCCGAATACGCCATGACCAAGGCTGGCCTCGCCAATGCAATTCGCGAGGTATCGTTAATGCGGGACTGCCGGGGTAATGATGGGTACGCACCGGTGATCGCGGCGGCGCAATTGCTTCTCAATGCGAATGAGAGAGCAGGAACCATTCGTGCTGGCGTCACGACTGACGACTTCTTCCTGGCAATTGCTGGGTTTTGGCAGATCGATTTCAATGACGATTGGCAACCGCGACTTGCTTGGCTCATCGACTTTGTTTTGACTGGATTAAGCGCAGGCACTCGGTCGCGGTCCGTTTCTTAATAGGTGACGTATCCAGCACGGCCGCACCTCGCCTCGGCGTCTGGCGATCATGAGCGTGCGCGTGAGTAGGCACGTCGGCACCTCCGAACTAACAGGCTCTAGCGGCCCTCGAAGGCCGGTGTTTAAAGGACTGCGGCGACGTCCAGGGCACCGGGGGCGTCTCCATTTTCGCGGTCCGGATCGCTAAGGCCGCGGTCGCTCGCGTGATCGCCACATCCAGTAGCGACGAGAACCCGGAGAAGGTCAAAGCACTAGGGGCATCACACGGAATCAACTACCGGCAGTTCCCGGCATGGGAAGAACAGGCGCTAGAGTTCACCGGCGTCAAGTGTGTGGACATTCTGCTCGATGTCGGTGGCGGTGATGGCCTCAATCAGTCGGTCGCTGCAATGAAGGCTTCCGGCATCATCACGAGGTCGGCTTCCTCAAATGGGTAAACCTCATCCTTGAATCTGATGCGGGTGATCTTCCGGCAGACCACGATTCGCGGCATCGCCGTCGGTTCCAGCGGCGTCCTCGTCATCGAAGATGTCCTGGTCCGGTGATGCAGGGGCATGATGTCGACGTTGCCTTACCTCACGGGTTCCGGCGATCGCCCCGGACGCTTCGTCGATAGCCTGGATTACGTCAAAGGGAACTACGTTTCCAACGAAGAGATCCCAATCAGCCGAAATGTCAGGTCGGCGCCGTTTTCCAAAGATTGTCGACGGCATGACGAGAGGCGGAGGTGCAGGCTGTTGATCTGCACCATCGATTAAGACGCCCGTTGCCCAATCAATTTGGTTATCAATCGCAGAACGGTTGCTTGCTATCCAACGCATGACCTCGGTAGCTCGGACTACCTCGCGCTCGTTGTATTTAAGCGATGGATCCGGGCTTTCCGAAGCCACTACTTTCGACCTGATATCAATCTGTCGGCGCCATCGTCGCTCGGCACGCCCGCGAATGCGGGCCTCGGGATTTCCGGAGTCGATCTGACCGACACGCCTTTTCTTCCCCTCTCGCTCTTCGAGCAACTGGCTTCGCGCTGACTCGATGTCGCCTTTGGAGGCGGTAACGTTGGGGCGCCAAGTTAGGATTCGTGTCGCCACGATAAGCGTCCACGTGTCCCTGGCTTCGCCAGCAAATTCGTGATCGACAGCAAATCTTTCAGTGGCGCCCTTCAAGAGCCGCCTTAGTTCGGGCACCCACTGCTCGTGCTGATCGGCGGACGCGTCGACGGCCGCTCTAAGAAACAAGGTCAGCACCAGAATCCCATCTAAGTCGGCGAAGGCGTCGGGTGACGCTAGGCCGAGGGCAGACGGCGAGGTGAGGGAGTCTTCGTATAACGACCCGGTCGGCCGGCTCCCTTCCAGCCCAAGCATCTCTCGGCGCATCGTATCGCCTTTCTCGAGGACCATGAGACCACGCTCGCCCAGCACCCGCCCAATCCAAGCGTCGGACGGACGCTCATCGGGATCTCGATGTCTTAGGTGCGCCCAGAGAGGGTGGTCGTAACCCTTTATGGCAGGTGCGTATCTGCGATCCCGGGCAACGTGGGTCAGAAGAGATCGCTCGGGATCCTTGACCACCTTAATTCGCCCCGGATCCGAACCGTCGAGGCCGATCGCCTCGAAGTATCTGCCCCAGACCAGCGATTGCACGAGCGGGTGGCGTGGGGTTTGCCGATCCAAGTCGGTCAGTCTACTCACGCCAGCCAAGCGCGCGACGTTGCTTGCCCAATGCCAGTGACGCATGCGCAAAGAGGGTTCCTCAAACGTCCCGGAGGGTCGACCAGCCATAGGATGAGAGTGTAATAGATATTCAAGTGTGCTTCCGGTTTTGCGGCAGCGTGGTCCACTAAGGCTCACTTAGGCCGAAATGGCTTGCAGAGGCAAACAATGGCGGCAGCTCTCTCCACTCCTTCTCGCCCTGGTGCGTCCGTGTCGGACGCACTCTTGAGCAAGCACGGCGAGGTCATGGATACGAACGCGCTCGTGGAGTTGCTGAAGTTCTCTGATCGACGGGGGCTGCGGCGTGCTGTGGCACGCGGGGCTATCCCGTTCAAAACCTTTCCGATGCCGGGTCGGCACGGGCCGTTCGCGTTGACGCGCGACGTTGCCGAATGGCTAATTTCCGCTACTGATCCGAATTAACAGACCAAACGCGCCTAGCGCTCAGGAGGTGATTCGCCCAGCAATTCATCAAATAAAACTAGTGCATCGTTGAGGCCTAGACAAAAAAAGACCCGGAGTGGTGGAACACTGCCGGGCCCGCTTTTTTTGTCTTGCAAACACTGAGTCAGGTTTGGACTGCTGACCCGGTTAGGCTGCCACACCTATCCGTCGCGTGCAAGTACGCAGATGTCGGGGCAGTGTGCGCGCCGATTTGCAGGAAGGCCTCAGTTCGTACCGCAAAGCGGTCTTTCTGAGGAGAGCTAAATTGATTTGTTCATATCGATCCGTGAGCGCTGACGCGCCCGCCGACGCCCCGGCCTGTGGCCGGATTTCGTCCCCAACCGTCACCCGAGTGCTCTGGGGATACAGACGAGTGCCCCTGTCCCACGGGCGCCACCACGGCGGTCGCGTGACGCTCTGGCCTGCTGGCCCCACGGTACGTGTGGAAAGCCACGAGGAGGCTTGCGTAGTTCGGGAGCTGGTGAGTGCAGGTTGCGTCGGTGTCGCCAGCCAGCCAGTAACTATCTGGTATCGCTCCAGCGGCCGGAGCCGCCGTTACACCCCTGATCTGGATGTACGTTTTGCGACACCGCCTCCCGAGCTTCTCGGGTGCAGCGGCGACCGTCGTTTCTTGGTCGAGGTTCGGCCGGTCGATCGACTGCGGGTATCGCCTGTCGAGTGGGCGACCCTTGTCGCCGTCGTCCGTGCGGCGACCGGATTGCCCTTGATCCTTCTGTCAGCCGCGTCGGCAGGAGGTCCGCAATGAGCCACGCATGGAAACGACATGATCGCGGCATCCTGGGCACGTTTGCCGTTGAGGTCGTCGAGGGCGTCTTCGCGGGGGAGTTGACCGTTCGGCGCGTCGACGACCCGAAAGGTGCGATTTTTCGTGTGTCAGCGATCGACGTTCAGCCTCAACTGCCTGTTGCTACGCGTGCGACACCAGTCACGGAGTACGACGCGGGGCAATGGGCAGAGGCGGTAGCGCGTGGGGAGGCGGCGCGCCGGCTTATTGCGCTGGGCGCGGCACGCACCAACGCGGACGTTGTCCGCGAGGCAGAGCGTTTGGGCATCACGTCCCGGACCGTGCGCCGCGACCTGAAGCTGATGAAGGCGACCGATCATCCGGCCGTGCTCATTCCTAGCAAAGGCGGCCGGCCGGTGGGGACCTCGCTGCTGGATCCAGAGGTCGAAGGCATTATCGAGGAGGCCATCGATGAAATCTATCTGGCGCAGAACCGCCCCACACTGGCCGAGGTAGCGGCCGAGATTCAAGCGAGCTGCCGGTTGCAGGGCCTGATTCCGCCGGGCACTCAGACGGTGGCTAAGCGGATCGAAAGGCGGGATGCCTACGAGGTCCTGAAGCGTCGCCGCGGCGCGAAGACGGCCAAGTACACCCTGCAGGCCATGCCTGGTAACACGCTCGCCGAGGCCTTGCTCGATTGCATTCAGATCGATCATACGATGGCTGACGTGATCCTTCGCAGCGACGATGAATACCGGACCATTCTCGGTCGGCCGTGGGTCACTCTGGCAATTGATGTGCGCTCCCGGATGGTCGCCGGCTTCTACGTGACGTTCGATGCACCCTCAGCTTTGTCTGTGGGCATGTGCATGATGAGCGTACTCAGTCCGAAAGAGCCGTACTTGCGCTGGCTCGGGCTGGATGCGCCGTGGCCCTCGTATGGGCGGCCGAAGCTGATCTATGTGGACAATGGGAAGGATTTCCATTCCCTGGCTTTCGAGCGGGGCTGCCAGTCTATCGGGACCGATCTGCAGTATCGGCCCGTCGGGAGCCCTCACTACGGCGGCATCATTGAGCGCCTGATGGGCACAATGATGGGCAAGTGCCGCCTGTTGCCGGGCACCACGCACCGCAACGTGGTCGAGCGTGGCGACTATGACGCCGAGAGTGCGTCGGTGATGACACTCAGTGAGTTCCGCCGGTGGTTCGCCAACGAGATTGTCACCCAGTATCACCTTAGCGAACACCGGGCTCTGGGCGCGTCCCCGCTTACCGAGTGGAACAAACTGGTTGCCGCCTCGGGGTCCCCGCCCACCCTCACGGGTCAGTGGACAGAGGCGGAGGTTTTGGTCGCGTTCCTTCCAGCCGAAACCCGGCGGATCCGCCGTGATGGAGTGCAGCTGCACTGCATTCGCTACTGGCACCCCGCGCTTACGGAATGGATCGGCGACGAAGAGAGCCGCCTCATCCATTACGACCCTCGCGACATTCGCTACGTTTACGTACGCGCTCCCGGCGGCGAGGTGGTGCGCGCCGAAGCCATCACCCCGCAGATTCCGGACGCTTCGCTCTCCGAATGGAGTGCCTACCGCGCCGAGCGTGCGCGCGTGTCACACGATCCTGTACTTCAGGCCGCTCAGGACAGGGGCCTCCTCGCCAGGCGCGTGATGATCCGTAGTGCCGCGGAAGCAACCAAGGCGGCGCGTCGTACCCGTCGGACCGATACCTCGCGTGAGCAGGCTCCGCCCTCCACCCGTTGGCAGCCCGCACCTGCAGCGGCCGCTCAGACGACCCCACGACCGGCGCTGCCCCATGCGTCGAAAGGCACGAATTCCCTTTCTTCCTCGCCAGCGATCTACGACGGCGAGCTCTGGAGCTAATCATGACTAAGCAAAATACAACCAATCAGAAGGTGCAGATCATCGTGGACAACATTGCCGCTGCCGCCAACGCGCTGCCGTTTCCCCATCTTGCTGCTGAACTGCAAACACTCGCCGCTCAGGATAGTGCCGCGCGCATTGAGGCTGTTCGAAGTGACTGGGTGGTGCGCCACCCCGCCGTGCGTCATGCCATGAACTGCGCGCGCTGGTTGATTGAAGGGCCGCGCCGCGTCCGTACAACCGGCTTGTTGGTGTTGGGTGACGTCGGCTCGGGGAAAACCACGCTCGCCCGCTTGATCAACCGTCAATACGCCGGGCCCAATGTGATCCGTGAGGCGATGCATGAGCCTGTCGTGACGATCGGTCTGACCGGTGCACGGCACATGCGCGCCGTGTATGGCCGCATCCTGGAAGCCCTGGACGGGCCAGTGAAGACGAGCCACCACACCTCCGACCGCGAGTTCGCAGCATTGCGCTTGCTTCGCTCGGTGCAGTGCCGGTGTTTGATCGTCGATGAGGTGCAGGACGTCCTCGCCGGCTCGCGCATCGAACAGCGGCGGACGCTCGACGGCCTCAAATTCATCATGAACGAGGTCCAGCTTCCCATTATCGCACTGGGAACCACTGACGCCGCTCATGCCTTTCAGACCGATACGCACATGGCTAGCCGGTTCCAGCGCGTGGATTTGCCCCAGTGGGAGGTTGGGGACGACTTGGCCAATCTGCTCATCGCGGTCGCTCGGCTGCTCCCGCTGCGCAAGCCGTCGGTGCTGGCCAGCAAGAAAGTCATGAAGATGCTCGTCGCGAACAGCAATAACGGTCGTCTGGACGACATTATGACGTTGGTTCGGCTGGCCGCCGTGCAGGCGATTCTGACTGGGACCGAGCGCATCACGCTCGCCATGCTCGAGTTGGCTTCGGCAGTTCCGAACATGGAGGAGATCGACCATGTGTAAGCCTATTTCCTCTCGGCATCTCAAGCTACGCATCGACCCGCCATACCCGGGCGAGAGTCTGTCCTCGTCCGTGGATCGCGCGGCGAGTTTATGGTCGATCAGCCGAACAGAACTGCTGAGGCAGCTCGGGGATTCGAACAGCACGGCGGATCTTGACCTCCGCCCATTGCACGCTCGGGAGAATTTGGCGCGGGCGTTCGGAGTAGAGGTTAGCGACATCGATTCCGCCACCGCGGCGCCTGGCCGCCACGGTTCGCTCGTCGCAAAGGCGCTACGCAGTGCCTATTGCCCGCTCTGTTTTTCAGAAGACCGGACCGCGGGTCGAGTACCTTATTTTCGTCTCTGCTGGGCAGTGCTTTGGGTAACGCATTGCCCGGTACACGGCACGCCCCTGTTCGAGTGGGTGGACGTCGCCTACGGAGGGCAGCGACGGCTGCCGCACGCTTTCTTCCTGCCCGCTGATGACCTGCCGGTCGCGCCGTGGATCTCAGTGCACCTGCGTGAGGCGGAGCACTGGCGGCAGATGGAGTGTGCTGAAGCCAGCTCCCTGTGGCGTGCCCTGCGCGCGGCAGAACACGGCTGGCTCACCATGGGCATGTCTGATCCGAACAGACCGGCCTCCGGGGTACTCGCCCGTCGTGAAGAGATCCTCAGCCGGCTCCTGTTCTGCTTACTGTCCGTTCGCCAGCCGGCGCAGCGATGTCTCGCTCGTCGCTTGGCTATCCCGGCCGGTCAGTATCGGGTGCTTGGGTACGACGAGCGACGCATGCGCATGCCATCCCGGGTGCAGAACGTGACTCAGGTACGGGCTTCGATTCATGCGTTGCCTGCCCGAAGGGCGCTTTTGATTTTGGTTGCGCATAGTTTGAGCCAGCTTGGCCATGAACTGCGCTACGACACGGGTCGAAGTCTTCCCGCCGGCTCGTCTACCGAATGGGAGGATGAAGTAGCGTCATACCGGCTCGAGCGACGTTACGTTACGCAAGCCTTCGAGCAGGCGAGGGCGTGGTAGATGAATGCTAACAGTGATCTGCCGCTCACCGGTCCGGCGCTGCTAGACCGTATCGCTTGTTCGATAGAGGACAACTGACATGCCCATGCACGATATTCACGTCGGCTATTACGTGCGCGAGCTGCGCAACGGCGAACGATACCTCACGGTCGGTCAGGGCCCTCTCCTTAAGGTCATGCCCTTGGCCCACGTCGGTGCCTGCTTTGCTGTGTTCGCCAACTTTAGTCCACCCTTCACAGAAGCACCGTCGACGGTATCCTCGGTTGTACGCGATGCTCGCACGAGCGAGCTTTTAGAGAGCTTCGCCCGGCCGGTTGACATCAATTCGATCGTCGGATGGCTGTTACTCGCAGGCGACCGTTACATTCAGACCTGCGCCGACTTGATTGGCCATGAGCAGCTGGTTCCGCCCGATCAAGGGCGATCTTTGTGGTTCGAGTTGGATCGAGTTTCCGGTGCGGTCCGGGCAACTGGCTGGGCCGCGTCGCAGCGCATGGAGGAAGCATGGACCGAGCTTTGGCCCGACCACCTGGTCATGGTCAATTTTGAAGGCGGCCAACAGACGTTGCGCGGCCTGACGCAGAATGTGGGGGTTGGCGGCTGGGAGGATATGGCAGGCATCTGGACCCGGAAGCCCGACAAGCCCCCTGGCTGAGGTGTGCGGCGGTAGTGCGCGGGGCTGGTAGCGGAAGCGATCTTGAAGCAGCCCGGCCCCGTGCGCGGAATGTGAGCGCGACACCGCTCTACCCGTTGCCGTGCCCACAGGCATACTGAAAGGTAGCGTCTGTCTTGCCCCAGTCCGCGGACCCTGCGAGTACGATGGTGGCCGGTGTCGACTGGTGACGGCCCTCCGGAACGGGCACGGCGGCGACGGGATCGACGAGACCAATGAAACCGAGTTTTTTCGACCACGACGGGCTGTCACCTCGACTGGCTCGTCCGCGATTTCCGTCACGCTCCCGAAGCGGGCGAAGTTAGAGCGCTCGCGAAGCTCATCGGACCTGCAATGGACTCAAAGGCGCCGATACAGTCGGCAACTGTCATCGGGCGCTACGCTGTCGCGGCGCAAGCTGCTCGTGCAACCGGTCTAAGCGATCGTCGGGGGCAAGTTGGGAATATCCATCGGTCAAGTTTAAACCCGCCAAGCGACCGCGGTGCAGCGCCGGCAAAAACTGGGCAGCCGACGAGAAAGGACCCAAACAGGTCGAGTTGATCGATTCCTAACCCGATAGATCGCCGAGGGCACTCGTTGCCCGCGCTACCCATCGTGCGGCGAGCAGCCTCCCCGTCAATGGAAATGCGACCGAATTTCCCTTGTCCTTGCCGCCACGTTGCACATCACGTCTGATTCGTTTTCGTCGACGAATTGAAGAAGATTCCCGGCGTCGTGCAGGTCGGTACCGAGACGGGCGTCGATTCAAGGCCAGGCACTCCATTTTCGGCGCCTTTACCCAGCGGAAACGGATCGGTGCGCGTGCCAGTCATGACACGTGACGGCCGTCCGCGTGGCGATAACGCACCTCAGAAGCCGGCGATCGTCTTCGACGGTGACATCCAGGACACGCAGGCCGTAAAGGCCTGGGTGGCAAAGACGTTCGCGGGCAACTGAGCCGTAAGAATCGCGCTGTCACGATGTATGTCAGGCGCAGGGTGGCGACAGACAGACCCGGAGTATCGCGCTCCGAGTTACCAGACATTCATGTACTCATAGGTTATTCGCAAGGCAGCCGAGAGGTGCCTCGTCCCGCGCTATATACGGCAGTTCCCCTGCTACCGTGCGCCGATGGATGTGACCTAGGCCCGCGGATTCCCCCTGCGGGCTTTTTACTATCGCTAATTACGCATGCACGCCCTGCGAAATGCCCCAGGCGTCACCCCGGTTTCCGCTTTGAACGCACGAGTGAAGTGCGATTGATCACTGAATCCGTAGGTAAGCGCGATATCCGACAACGAGTTGCCTCCTTGCCGAAGTGCTTCCGCGACCATCTGAAGACGTACGGACCGAACCCATCGCATTGGCGCATCGTCGAAACTCAATCGAAATGCTCGAGCGAACGTCCTGGGTGACATACCGCAAGAGCTGGCGAGCTCCGCTGTGGATACCGCAACAAGTGGATCAGCACGCGCGATCTCGGCAACGCGTGCCATTTGCCAGGGGCTTAACCCCCGACTGGCCGAAGCTTCGCCTAAGACTCTGGTTGCGCAGTCGCGGTGCGACTGCAGTGCTCGATAGAGGTGATGCCGCACGGGTTCGGCTTGAGGAATATCGGCTTTACTGGCAACTGACAATGCTCTGTGCAGCAGCTGCTCCAACTGTTTCGACCACGCAACGAGCAACGCTCTTCTCCCATGGGTGCAGCGGCATACCGGGGTGTCCAACAGGGGTTACTAGCCGACGCTCAAGAAGAGGCCGGGTCGATGAATATAAAAAGGGATCGAATCCGTGAGCCACTCAGCTCGACGACGTCTGTTCCCATGACCATGACAGGGCCGTTCGGTGGGCCTCCCTTCCAGCGCAGCCGCGCAGACCCGTGATGACCTACGGCCGGCCCGAGCGCGGTGAACGCGAAGTCAGCGGGAAGGCCGCAAAGTAGCCCGCCCACTGCATTAACGATCGCCTCGAAACCCGTCGCCACTGCATCAGGTTCATAAAGAATGGCATCGGGAACGTAGAGTTCGCGGACAGCTTCCAGCCGTCTCCCCGCGTTCCGTTCACCGAACACGCGGTGCAGATTGTCCTGCATGATCTGGTTGTAATCCGTCGAGCGTCCGGGGCACCGGGGCGAGGGTGACCCCATGCGAAACGTCATGATGATCCTTATGCACGGGTTGGGTTATGGTTGCTCTTGCTCTTGCTCTTGCTCTTGCTCTTGCTCTTGCTCTTGCTCTTGCTCTTGCTCATGGGCGTGGGGCCCTTCCTGAACGCATTATTTCGGTCAACACAGGCGCGGGGTAGTGCGCTTTTTTGTCGAACTCTGTCGCAGAATCAGGAACGCTATCGTGGAAATTGAAGACTTGCGGTCATTCATAGAAGTCGCATCTGCCGGAGGTGTCTCCGCCGCCGCGGCTCGTCTTGGTGTTTCAAAATCGATTGTCAGCCGCCGGCTTGTTCGGCTGGAAGAAGAGTTGGGTGTCCAGTTGCTTGCGCGCACCACGCGCGGCGCGTCGCTCACGGAAGCAGGCGAGGTTTTTCGTGAGTATGCCGCCCGGGCTTGCGCTGAGATCGACGTGGCGAGGGACATGCTGTCACCCTCGGGTGATCTCCGTGGTCGGTTGCGCATCGCGGCGCCACTGACGTTCGGTCCGACCCATCTGGCGCCGGTCCTGGCGGATATGGCACGACGTCATCCGCTGCTGAACATCCATACCGATTACACCGATCGTTTCGTCGACCTGATCGCCGAGGGTTACGACTGTGCGATCCGGATGGGTTACCTGCCGGATTCAGAGCTGATCGCTCGATGCGTCGGTCCGATCGAGGGAGGCCTCGTAGCGAGCCCCAGCTATATCGAGTCTTTCGGCGCACCCGAGACACCGGCGGGTATCCTTTCGCATGAGGCGCTGATGCAGCGTACCGAGGTGTGGCGTTTCATGGATGGAAACAGGATCGTGACCATCAACCCAACCGGGCGCTTCAAGGCGGACAACGCGGTGGCATTGGTCGGGGCCGCGCTAGCCGGTTTGGGCATCGCGTGGCTTCCCAATGGGGTCACCGATGAACATGTGGCGTCTGGGGCGCTTGTCCGCGTCATGACCGACTATCCGTCGCCCATGGCAGGCATCTACGTCATCCGGCCGCCTAGTCAGCACCCCGCTCGCAAGATTCAGGCGCTGACGGAGATGCTGATCGATTGCTTCGGCCAGGCGGAGCCATTCGCAGGCAATCGGTAGCCCTGTCAGAGCCGGAAGTTCGCCGTGGTGCTCGCCACCCGCATGACCCGCGCCGGGCCGGTTTCGCGAATGAATCGGCCGGGGTAAAAGGCGCTCATGGATGCGGAAAGATTGAGCTCGGCCGTGGCCTGCCAAGCCACGGCCGCCTCGACTTGGTCGCCGATGAATCGCGCTGTACTCTCCTTGCCGCTTCGTACGAGCACGCCCGGGATGTTGTAGACGCCGTCATGCGTGCTCGCGCGCCAGTACACCACGCCCGTGATCGATATCCCGACGGCTTCGGTGGGATGGACGGTGAGGGAGGGTTGGAAACGAATGAGGTTGCGCGGTCCGACGGGCGTTTGCGCGGCGAAGTACTTCCCGCGCGGAAACATCGGATTGAATGTGCTTAGTTTTCCATCGTTGGGATCGCCGTCACCCGAAATGTAGTCGACCTGAAGTGAGGCAATTGGCTGCATCACCTGCCGGAGAAAACGGTAGCCCAACTCGCCGCCGACGCCGCCGGCCTCGACGCGCTTACCGGCGAACGATCCACGCTGTATGACGCCTTCCAGGTTCCAATACCTCGCGCCACTATCGCCGAAGAGTCTCGCGCCAAACGTATCGGCCACCAGGCACCCGGCGCCCTGGTCGTACAGCGCGTTGCGGTCCTTGAGCCCGAGATAGAAGATGTCGATGCCGCTCGAGTGATTCTTGCTGGTCCACTGGGTCGCATACAGTCCCCACAGGGATTTCTGGCGCGAGGTGCTGTCGTCGAAATCGCCGCCCTTCGTGTCGACCGGGCGAAGATAGACGGCTCTAAGTTGCCTGCTTCCATTCGCGACCGACACGTCGACGCCGTCGAAGGCCTGAGGTATGTTCGGCCCATAACGCGTATCGACGAAACGTCCCCCGCCAAGTGACACGAGCTTGCGGCCGGCGGAAGCGCGCACCGATGTCTGCTCCGAAACATCCACGGCGATCTCGGCGAATGCCTGGAGGATATCCGCTCCCGTCGTATCCACCGGCGTCCGCACACGGTCCGTTCCGGAGATCGAGGAGACGATCGGCTGCATGAACAGGCGCACGTTACCCACGTGAAGGTCGGCGTAGGGCATCCATCGCTGCCAGAGGTAACTATCGTTCGGCGCCGCACCCCAGTTCAGATTCTCGTAGCCTTCATAGCGAGAACGCACTTCGATGCCGGTGGTGAGATACGTCGAACCATCGCCGTTGAGAGGCAGATATTTGAACGGTTCGGTCCAACGGCCGGTGCGGTTGGCGGGGGAGGCGAGGCTCGACCAATCTTCGGTGTAGCGCTCGATCGTCAGTGTCGGCGCCTGTTGGACATCGGTGCTGACCTGTCCATGGGCGACGAGTGGCATGGCAGTAACGGCGGCCACCCACCCAAGGCACCGCCGGCGATGCGGATGCATGCGCCGGGGTGCTTCATTGGGGGTGACCCGTCTCGGCAGGCAAGCTGCTTCGTGGCGGCTCATCGGATACATCTCGTCACCCCCGCCGGGTCATTTGGCGGTGACGGGCGTGTTGAGCAGTTGCTGCTCCCAGAAGTACGCGATGCCGCTGCCCGCAGAGTGCGGGATAAGCACCTGGTTCAACTTGTCGGCCGTCTCGGTCCTGGCCCAGTCGCGCTGCCACTCCGCCGCCACGGCCACCCACGTCATCATGTTCGCGCCGGCGGCGATCATGCGCTGGATAGCAACCTCGTGCGATTCGACCGACGTGCCACCCGATGCATCGGTGACGACGGTCACGTCCCAACCTTCGCCCAGCGCCTGGATTGTGGGCATGGCGACACAAACCTCGGTCCACAGGCCGGCGATGATCAGTTGCTTGCGCTGCGTGGCTTTGACGGCGTCGACGACGGCCTTGTCCTGCCACGTGTTGATGAAGGTGCGATCGATGACTTCCTGGCCGGGGAACACGTCGGTGATCGTGGGGAAGAGCAGGCCACCGCGTGCCGCAATGATGCTTGTCAGGATCGTCGGTACGTTGAACACCTTGGCCGTCTTGGCCAGGGCCGTCGCGGCGTTGACGACCATCTGTGGGTCGTGGCTGTTCAGGTTGGCGAGCTGGTAGGGCTGATGGTCGATCAGGACGAGGACCGAATCTTCGGGACGAAGAAGCGAGTCGAGGCCGTTGCGAAACGTCATGGGGTTTCCTTTATCTACCGTTGATTCAATGGAGTCGAGGCAGACGCCACGCTGCTGCTTCTGGCGTCTCCTCCAGTCACATTGGCATCAGCTTTTTTTCTTCGGTAGATCCACATGGCGTCGTGCTGTGTCGCACTTTTGGGAACACCGCGTAGGCGACCCGGCATGTAAGACTTCGACCCAACGGGAAACGCGGAGCCAACCATGCCGAGGGTTGGCAGGGATTCGTCCAAAAACCGGCAATCCCGCCTTTAAGTTTTTATTTTCTAGAGGATACTGTTACGAGGGCTTCGGGCCAGATATCTGTTAGTTCCGATAGCCTTGCATTGGCGAAAAAGGGAAGCCTGCGCAGCCGATGTGCGGCAGCAGTACGCGCGGGTATTCACCCGCCGCTGATTGAGTCCGCCCACGGTGTCACGGCCGACTGGCATCCGAAGCAGCGAGCTGATCGCGCAGGTCCGCCCAATCGACCAGCGCACCTAGCGACGGCCCCAAGCCGCAGCCCAGCGTGGTGAGTTCGTACTCGACCCGTGGCGGTACTTCTGGATACGCCGTCCGCAACACAATGCCATCTCGCTCCAGCTCCTTGAGCTGCTGAATGAGCATCTTCTGGTTAATACCTTCGATCTGCCGCTGCAATTCAGATAAACGAAGTGGTCTTTTCGCGGCGAACAGCTGGCAAATGATCACGATCTTCCATTTGCCCTCCAGCACACGCAGGGCACCTGTCATGGCCACCACCCACGCCATGCGCTTCGCCGGATCCTGGCAATTCCAGTCCCTCCCTTGCTTACCTTTTGGTGTGTTGCTCACGATTTAGTCTGTACTTGTGATTATCGGAGTTTACCCTACTCTGATTCGCTACAGAACGCGACGTCATCAGAGGAAGCGCATGAAAATTGGCATCATTGGAACGGGAAACATTGGCGCGACGATTGCCCGCAAGCTGGTCGAAAAAGCTCATGAAGTGAGCATGGCCAACTCGAAGGGAATCGAGGGTGTCCGCAAGCTTGCAAACGACATCGGCGCCCGCCCGGCGGACCTTGATGGCGTAGTCGAAGGCGCGGAGATCATCGTGCTGGCCGTTCCTATCACGGCCATGGAAAAACTGCCGGAGGGTTTGTTTAGTGCCGTCCCCGCTTCCGTGCCCGTGGTCGATACATCCAACTATTACCCCGGGCTGCGCGACCCCCGCATAGCAGATCTTGACGCCGGAATGCCCGAAAGCGTCTGGGTATCCAAGCAAATCGGTCGCGACGTCGTCAAAGCCTTCAACAACATTCTCGCTCACTCACTGGCGACGTTAGGAAGGCCTGAAGGTCACGCCGATCGGATTGCCGGCGCCGTCGCCGGTAACGATGTGGCGCACAAGCGTACGGTCATGTGGCTGATGGACGAGCTGGGTTTCGATCCGGTAGATGCAGGTACGCTGGATGAATCATGGCGGCAGCAGCCATCGACGCCGGATTACTGCTGTGACTACGATCAGGAGATGATGCGTAAAGCCCTGGCCGCCGCCGTAGAGGGGGACGCTCCGCCAAAGCGCGATCGGCTGCCTGAGCTTATGGCCTCGCTTGGCCCACATCCGACGCACGATGCCATCGTCGCCATGAATCGCGCGCTCAATCCCCTATAACGCGCCATCAGGACAGCTGCTATAGCAAACGAGTTTCCAGGGCCGGCGTGGCCCCATTCGCCGTTGGCTGATCGAGGAAATGAAACGGCCCACGCCGTACGGCCCTGGCCTTTGGATCACGAGGTGGATCGGTTCGCGCATTGCCTGTCGGCATGGCGTCGGGCACGCTTCTAAAGCATTGGGCAAGCTTTAAAGTCCTCCACCAATCGAAGCAAATCCAAGATAGCAGCGGTCAGGCGTTTTACAGTGACGAGAGCAAAATCCGCCGAGCACTCGGCCGTGTCTTTCGATTTACCACCCCCAGGTAACTTCATAGCCACAACGGCGGTAGAACATCCACTAGGTTGCCGTCGACCCGCCACGGATCTCCTCAGTGACCGTGACTGGGGGGCGTGCCATGGCGCGCGCTCCGGCGGTGGTAAGGATCGATCAGGACGATTTTGCTCGGGTCTTCGCCGCCTTCTTCGCTGCCGCGGAGCGGCCAGCCGCACCCTTGGTGTGGGCAGCCTTCTTGGCGGCAGCGGAACGCGAACTGGCGGTCCGCTTCGAGGCACTCTTCTTTGCGTGAGACGACAGCGCGGATTTCGAGGCGGCGCTGTGGCCTTCTTTCTTGAGCGCCTTGGTGATCGCCCTCGAACGCTTCGCTGCCGGCTTGTGGTGATCGTGCGAGGAAGCCTCGTCCTGCGCGGCCTTCTTCCTGGTCGACTTGCTGGCAGTCTTGCTGGCCGGCACCTTCACCCCGGCGCGCCGCGCCTTTGACAGTCCGATCGCGATCGCCTGCTTGGTCGAGCGCGCGCCGTGCTTTCCCTTGCGCACGTGCTCGATTTCCTCATGCACATATTCGCCTGCCTGGCTACTTGGCGACCTACCTTCCTTCTTGTCCTTGCTGGCGGCACGTTGGGTTTTCTTCTCAGGCATGGCAGCTCTCCAGTGACAATGGGTACCCAAACTATTCCCCTCGCGGTGTCGACGGGCAGTCAAATACACGCATCGATGATGAACGCTTCACTCGGGGCGCACGACCTGTTCGCTTGCATCGTGCTCCCCCCAGCTGTTAGCGACCACGGAGTGCTGCTCCCTCGCCCACTAACAAACGCGCTTCGCGCACCAATGCAACCATCAAGCGGTGGCGTGCCATTCAAGCCTCGACTGATCACGATAAAGAGCAGCCCGTATCCATGTCGACGAAGACTACGAGATTCATTATTCGACCGACGTCCTCGGTATCGCCGAGGACGCTGGTGCGGTAGGTCGGAACTGTGCGGAAGGGTTCGAATGGTCGCGGCACGTGGCGCAGGCACCTATGCGCGAGCCTTCCCGCTGATTAGCCGCCCTTACCCATGGTCGCGAACATCACGACAGCGGCGGCCATCATGACCAGGGTAGCGAGCCAGCCGAAGCCCCAAAGGCTTCGCCCTATGACATGCTGTCCCATCGTTCGAGGCCGGCGTGCGATGAGCATGATTGCGATCATGATGGGCACGGCGCACACGCCATTCACGACGGCGCTCCAGAATAACGCCTTGACCGGGTCGATCGGCGTCAGGTTCAGCAGCGCGCCGAAAGCCATCGAGGCGACAAGAACGCCGTAGAACAACTTTGCCTTCCGCGGACGGTGTTCCAGACCATAGGGCGCGCGCAGGGCACCCGCTACCGCGAAGGCTGTCGCGCCGGCCAGCACCGGGACGGCCAACAACCCCGTGCCGATGATACCCATCGAGAAGAGCGCGAACGCAAACCGCCCGGCGACGGGCTTCAGCGCCTCCGCGGCTTCCGAGGAGGACTGGATGTCGGTTTTGCCGTGCGCGTGGAGAACCACGGCCGCCGTGAGGATGATGAAGAATGCGACGAGGTTGGACACGACCATGCCCAAGGAGGTATCGATCGCAATGCGTTTTAGGGCGTCCGGGGCTTGCTCGTCAGCACGCTTGAGCGGCTCCCGTTCGTCGCTTTCACGGATCTCCTCGACTTCTTGAGCGGCCTGCCAGCTGAAGAGGTAGGGGCTGATCGTGGTACCAAGAATCGCGACTATCGCGGTAGCGTATTCAGCCGTCCCTTGAAATGCCGGGATGAAAGTTCCCTTCATGGCCTGCGCCCAAGGCACCTTAACTACGAATACCGTGGCAACGTAGGTGAGCAGGCTTAACGCCAGAAATTTGAGGATGGGGGAGTAGCGGCCGAATGGGATATATACCTGCAACACCGTCGAAATCAGCGCGAAGAGGAACGCGTAAACCAGAACGGGGCCGCCCACCAGGAGGTTCACGGCGGCACCCATCGCGCTGAGGTCCGCCCCGATGTTGATCACGTTGGCGATAACCAGCAGAACCACGATGCCCCACACTAATGATCTGGGGAAGTTGCGCGTCATGTTGTCGGCTAGACTCCGACCCGTCACGCGTCCGATCCGCGCGCTGATCATCTGGATCGCGATCATCAGCGGGATCGTCAGGAACATCGTCCAGAGCGTCCCGTACCCGAACTTCGCACCGACTTGCGAATACGTGGCCACCCCGCTGGGGTCGTCGTCGGCCGCTCCGGTTATTAAGCCCCCACCGATTCTCTTCCACCAAGGATCGGATGAGGTGGCGTCGGTCTTAGACATAAATGAGTCCGTGATGGGCTGCAGCATGCTTGGCTGCCCCTCGTGAAGTCGCCGCGAACGGCGCGGATGTGAAGTCTCTACCTTTCCCGACAGGTCGTCGCCTCATCACAATCCGTCGGCTTCATTTGGAACAGGCCTTCAGGCCGCGTTTGAGAGATTCGTGTTCGACATCTTCACGGGATGGGCGACAAATTTCGACGCTTGGCTTTGCTACGGTGCCGCTCCCACCAACGAGGGAGGTACGGCCCGTGTCCATCAAGACGATCGAAGAACTCTTTATCCATGAGCTGTCGGACATCTACAGCGCTGAAAAACAGCTTACTAAAGCCCTTCCAACGCTGGCCCGAGCGTCTTCGGCGCCTGAGTTAAGAGAGGCGTTTGAGTCCCATCTGGAAGAAACCCAGGGCCAGGTCGAGCGGATCGACCAGGTCGTGGAACTGCTGGGCATCCACCTGAAACGGATCAAATGTGCCGCGATGGAAGGCTTGGTCGAGGAAGGCAAAGAAGTGATCGAGGGTGTGGAGGAAGGTCCTTTACGCGACGCGGCGCTCATCGGTGGCGGGAACAAGGTGGAGCACTACGAGATCGCGTCGTACGGCACACTCATCGCGCTCGCCAAGCAGCTTGGATACAAGGACGCGGTACCCCTGCTGAAGGAAACGCTCGCCGAGGAAAAGGCGGCCGACGAAAAGCTCACGTTGCTCGCCGAACAGGCGGGGAATCAGCGCGCTGCCGAGGAAGCGGCCTGAGCCGAAAGAAGCCGCGCCTCGAGTCGGGGCGCGGCTTCACGGTGCGATGGCTGCCGCCGCCGGCGTGTCAACGGCGTAGGTCTCGCGAAGGTGCTCAAGGGTACGTCGCGTCCGTTCAGGACTCTGCGAGGCGACTGCATCGTTGATGACAGCTAAGTCATAGCCGCGCACGTAGGCGTCGAGTGCAGAACACAGGACGCACGAATCCGCGGCGACGCCTGTGATTACCAGCGACGTGACCTTCAGATGCTTAAGCAACGAGGGAAGGGCAGTCTCGAAGAACGCCGAGTGTCGGGGCTTTAGGAGTTTGAGGTCACGGGCGGTCGGCCGTAAGGTGCCGACGATCCGCCTGCCTGCCGGGGTTGCACGCTCGAAGTGGGATATAAGTTCATCGAAGCCGTCCTGCCAGCGGTCGACGTTATCGTTCACGTAAATTACGGGCCTGTTGGCGGCGTGAAATCGATCGCGAAGTTGCAGAATAACTGGTGCTATCTGTAGAGCTTCGCTAGCAAGCGCGTCGCCGCCAGGGAAGTCGAAAGCGTTGAACATGTCGAGGATAAGTAGGGCTTTCTGAGTTGTTCCGCCCATGGAAATCTCCTGGATTCAATTAATCGTGTCCGCCGCGCTTGACCACCGTGATCTTTCCATTGGGTTCGAGTCTCGCCGCAGCGACGCTTTCATCTGATTCCACGCCTGCCGCATGGAGCGCCCGGTCCAGAGCGGCGGCGGGAATATTCTGCGATAACAGCTCGTCCCGGTTGCGGCGGCCTGCGGAAATCAGCAGGGAGGGAAATCCTTCCATAATCCGATTGAACTTGGCTGAACGTGTGCATATCCATGCAAGGAGTTTGTCAGCGGCAAGAATGCTGGCTACACCAATGAAGGGACCCGCGAAACCGCTGTCATCTCCGATAATCGCCGTCCGCAATACGCCGCCGACAAGGACCAGCAGTATCACGTCGAACGCGGACATTTCCCCGAACGCGCGCTTCCCTGCCAAGCGAAGAAGAATCATTAGTCC
Organism: uncultured Luteibacter sp.; assembly: GCA_966191635.1. Classification (GTDB taxonomy): domain Bacteria; phylum Pseudomonadota; class Gammaproteobacteria; order Xanthomonadales; family Rhodanobacteraceae; genus Luteibacter. The sequence continues at coordinate 109,635 of CBIGPO010000005.1, read as the reverse complement.
GGCGTAGGTCACAACACCACGGACCGCGTAGGTCCACCAAGGCGCCGACATTTTAAGAAGGCTAGGCATGGCTCTCTCCACTCGAAGGGGCCTGTCTCTCTTACATTTCGCGATGAGTAGCGCGCGTAAAGAAGAGGTGCTGATCCGGCGCGAACGTCGGTATCCAACAGCGCTCCGTCCCACTGGGCGAACCGGGTGGCTCAGGGAACCCTCGAAATCTTCCAAGTAACGATGGTCATACTGGCTACGGTACGTCGGTCGAATCTCCGACGTGAAGACGGCGGGCTCACCGAGCGGTGTATCGTAGGGGTCTTTTGGGGAAAGGCGATGGATCCGGTCCAGAGAATCGCAATCGTTATCGAGCCGGAGCCCCTGTTGGCGGACTTGATCGCCGAAGCATTGCGTCGCCTGGGGTATGATGTGGCGACGGCCGCAACGCACGTTGGAGGGGCCGTCCTGGCCGCCACTTACGGTAGGGTCGATTTCGGGGTTGTGGCCGTCCCAGCGCCGGGCGAAGACAGGAGCGGCTCCTATCTCGTCGAAGCGCGCAAGGCAAATGTCAGCATGGGCATGGTGGTCATCCTGTCGGATCCCGAGGACATCGCTAACGAGGTGCCGCGCTCAGCCGTGAGGATCGTAAAGCCGTTCAGCTTTGATGAGCTGAAGAGGGCGGTAGCGCGGGCAACGAGTGCCCTCGGCGATCTATCGGGTTAGGAATCGATCAACTCGACCTGTTTGGGTCCTTTCTCGTCGGCTGCCCAGTTTTTGCCGGCGCTGCACCGCGGTCGCTTGGCGGGTTTAAACTTGACCGATGGATACCCATGAACACGCCGTCCTCGTAGTGGCCGAAATTGCTAGAGACTCGAGGGCTATGAATCAGGCGGCACTCATCGGCGATTTCGATGAGGTGCGCTTCCTCGCCGTTCTGGTAGCAAGCAAGGCAGAGCACGCGGGCATGGCCGATGTCGCGCTAGCTGCCGATGACTTGGTGGTGATCCTAGGCCCGATGGGAAGCCAACCCAATGCTGACCTTGGCGAAGCGATGGTCAGGGTGGCCGAGGCACTTGATCGAGTCGACATCGCGCCGAACTAGAATTAGAAAGGCGACCTCTTAATCGTGACCGGCCCGACGTCGTGACGATCGGCGCCATCAATCACGACGAAATCCCTTGGGTTTGCGAGGGCGAAGTATCCTCTTTCCCTCAAGGCGCGTGCACTGCATGTGCAATGCCGGGATGGCATTGACACTGTATTTCGGGGTGACTGCACACATGGTGCACGATGTTGGCCATGGCGATACGGTCTTCGAGCAGCAGGTGAGCCTAATCGGTTGGACACAGGTGACCGCTGGCAGGCTCTTTGGACACGTTGCGCGACGGCCCGGTTCGTGCTTCGTGTTGCAGCCGTGTAACAGGCTTCCTACGCGCGAAGAACAGGGATAGAGTCGGAGATCTTCGGCCCCGACCGGTCGCCATGGCCACGCCCGTGGCTCGTCAACCAGCTCTTGGCAGGGCTGATGCAGCAATCCTAGTTGCAGAATACGTGCGCATGTCGACGGACCATCAGCGCTACAGCACTGAGAATCAGTCCGACGCGATCCACGCTTACGCCGCCGCCCACGGGATGCTCATAGAGCGGAACTATCGGGATGAAGGAAAAAGCGGTCTCGACCTCGGGGGGCGTCCCGCCCTTCAGCAGCTGCTTGGCGATATCGAAAGCGGGCATGCGCCGTTCGACGCGGTGCTGGTGTTTGACGTTTCCCGCTGGGGTCGATTCCAGAACGCAGATGAGGCTGCATATTACGAGTACCGATGCGTCCAGGCCGGCGTCCGGGTCATCTATGTCGCCGAACCTTTCGAGAATGATGGTTCACCCCTGGCCACCATCGTCAAAGGCGTCAAGCGGTCGATGGCGGCGGAGTACAGCCGTGAACTCTCAGCTAAAGTTTTCGCCGGGCAGTGTCGGCTCGCCAGTCTCGGCTTCCGCCAGGCCGGCCCTCCTGGTTTCGGCCTTCGGCGCGCATTGATTGACGGTGAGCGGCGGCCGAAGGGGCTGCTGCAACCCGGTGAACGCAAGAGCATCCAGACTGACCGGGTGATTCTGGTGCCAGGTCCTCTGGACGAGCTCGACATTGTGCGGGACATCTACCGCGACTTCATTGAGGACAACCTGACTGAGTTGGCCATTGCCGAGCGCCTCAACGGGCGGGGTGTGTTAACAGACCTGCAGCGGCGATGGACACGTGGAACTGTGCATCAGGTGCTGACGAACGAGAAGTATGTTGGCTCGAACATCTACGCCAAGCGCTCCGGGAAACTCAAACAGCCCACCTCGCCGAATCCGCCGGAAAAATGGGTCCGGTGCGATGGTGCCTTCGAAGCCATCGTCTCGCGGGACATGTTTCTCGAAGTGCGCCGCCGGATTGCCCTGCGATCCGAAAAGCTCTCGGATGCCCAGATGCTCGATTTGCTCCGCAGATTGCTTGAGAAAACCGGAGAGCTCACCGGCCTCATCATCGACGAGGAAGAAGGCATGCCATCGAGCGGCTCTTACAACCGCCGTTTCGGTGGTCTGGTTCGGGCCTACCAGCTCATCAGCTATAGCCCCGGCCGGAGCTTTGAGTACCTCGATCTGAACCGGCAACTCCGCGCATGGCGACCCGGCGTCATCGACATGATTGTTGATGCGCTGCAGTGCGCTGGTGGAACGGTTGAGCAAGACCAAGACAGCGGGTTGTTACGGGTCAACCGCGAATGGACCCTGTCTGTGGTGCTGGCCCCTTGCAAGGAACAATCGGATGGGGCACTTCGCTGGCGCATTCACTTTGATGCGGTCTTGCGTCCTGACCTGACCCTGGCCTGCAGGATGGACGGCGCCGGCAGTGCCGTTCGTGACTATTACCTCATTCCGCGTCTCGACCTTGGCATGTGGCCGAGACATCTGGGGTTCGACAACTCGCCCCTCATCGACGGCTATCGCCAGGACTCCCTGGAAGTCCTAGGGCAACTAGCTGCCCGTGTGCGCTATCCGGAGGCCGCATGAAAACGAACGCCATCCACTCACCGACCATCGAGTCGGTGCCCATCGCCTCCATCCGCGTGCTAAACCCCCGTTCCCGGGACAAATCACAGCACGCCAACATCACCGAAACCATTCGGCTGACCGGTCTCCGACGTCCCATCACGGTGTGCCGCCGAGCGCACGAGGACGGGGAGTTCGGTTACGACCTCGTGTGTGGGCAGGGGCGCATCGAAGCGCTGACTGCACTGGGACACACCCACGTGCCAGCTGTCGTCATTGAGGCCAGCGAAGAGGATTGCCTGGTCATGAGCCTCATCGAGAACATTGCCCGGCGGCCACAGTCGGCCATCGACACCATGCGGGAAATTGGCCGGCTTCGCGACCGGGGGCACAATGACGCGAAAATCGGCGAGCTTATCGGGACGAGTGCTTCGTGGGTGTACATGGTGGGTGTCTTGCTCGACAAGGGAGAGGAACGGTTACTTGTCGGGGTCCAGACCGGTCTCATTGCCTTGTCGATGGCCGTCGACATTGCCAAGGCCAGCACCCCCGAGATCCAGGCCATCCTCAACGACGCGTATCTCCAAGGGATACGCGGAAAGCGGATGGGGCGGTTGCGTCGGCTGCTCGAAGCACGCGCCAACCGCTCGGTTCACGTCAGGGACGGCTATCACTCATCATTGAAGGGGGTGCCCAGGCCGCTGTCGGGCGCGGAGCTCCGCCGCATGCTTGAGCGTGAGGCAGACAAACAACGCCTGCTTCTGAAGAAAGCCGAGGTCGTCCACCGGCATCTGACCTTTTGCGTCGGGGCCATGAAAGACCTGCTCATGCAGGCACAATTCCGAACGATTCTCAAAAGCGAGAAGCTCGATTCCATGCCCAAGATGCTGTCGGAGCGGATAGGGAGCCAGTCATGAATGCTCAACCACAAGACGAGAAGGTACTCCTGAAGACGGCGTTTGCGGCTGCCACCATCGAGGTCAGCGTTGACCACATCGAGTCCCTCCGACCATTGCCGCGGGCCATTAAGGCGACCTCGAAGTGGCAGGAGATTTTCGCATCCATCCGGGAAGAGGGGATGGTCGAGTGGCCGGTGGTCACCCCGATCGCCGACAGGCCGGGGTATTACTACGTCGTCGACGGGCACATGCGCCTTGAAGCGTTCCGCGACCTCGGCGGCACCGTGGTCGAGTGTCTGGTGACCAGCACTGATGACACTTATACGTTCAACGCCCAGGTGAGCCGCATCTCCGCAGTTCAGGATCACAGGATGATTTTGAAAGTCATCAAGAGTGGGGTGCCCATCGAGCGGTTGTCCCGAGGGCTAGCCCGCACCCCCGACACCATTCGCCGCCGTGCCCGTCTGCTCGATGGCATCTGCAAGGAGGTAGCAGTGATGCTTGGCGACACGCGGTGTCCTGCTGCCGCCATCGAGGTCCTCAAACGGCTCAAGCCGGTTCGACAGATGGATGCGGCCGAACTGATGATTGCAAGCCAGAACTTCACGGTCCCATTCGCCAAAGCTTTGCTGGCGGCAACGCCAGATGAATTTCTCACGCCTGCGGCGGCTAAGGGGCAACGGCGGAAAGATTCCGTTGCGGCCATTGCCCGGGTTGAGCGCGAACTCAACAGCCTCCAGCAAAAGACCAGCACGGTCGTTGATGCATATGGGCAGGAGATGGTCGACCTTACCTTGTTGCGGGCGCATCTTTGCGTGCTGCTGGGGAGCAACGCCGTAGTCAAGTGGCTTGCGCGGAATCGCCCCGTTTACCTGACCGAGTTTCAGAAGGTCGTTGAAATCGAGGGCGTGGCGGGACCGTAGGGGCCGGCGCCAAGGTCGGGGGAGAGCACTGAAACCTATTGTAGGTCAGTCATCCCCGACTCCGGATGAGTACTGGCCTGGACGACGCAAGTTGAGCGTGTAGTTGGTCGACGATACCGGCGCTTGCTCGCCCAAGGAGGCTCTGGCACAACCTCGGTATTGCCGATTTTGTGTAAGAGCATTCCTACATGACAAGTCGGCGTACGCCGACACCGAGAAATGGCATCGTGTGGCACCTTGAACGTATGAATGTGTCGCCAAAGATGGCATGTCTATGACGTTGTTTCCGAGGCAGCAAAAGTGTGACGTGTGTCTCGAACCGCGGCGGCGATGATGCAGCATCTTTCGATCCCACAATCTGCTGCCAGGGATAGGTTATGAATTGCTATCGGGATTCTGTTCTTGTTCGTGTTGACAATGTGGTCAACCAAAGCCGACAAGGTCCAGTCCGCACTCGATCGCGCGAGCTTTCCCGTCCCGACAGATGCAACGCATTGCCCCGATTGCCGATGCCGCGTGCCAGCGGCTGGCGTCGCGCGCGCAACTCATAGTCCACCTAAGACGAGCGTGGTCGGGCGGCCACGCAGACTGATGCGTTCGGTCATGTGCGGGACGAACTCCCGCCCAAAACGGTGACGACATCTAATCGGGTGACGACGTTCAGCAACAACACACAGCGACGGCTGACGGGGACGACCAGCGCAGCGACGAGTAACGGACAGGGATGGCCCGAGCGACGGGCCATGGATGTGCCATTTCTTGGGGGTTTGGAATGAAACTGCTTCTTGCGCTTGTCTGCCTGGTCTTTAGCACCGGGGTCATGGCGGGTGATTATTTCTACACGCTCGACGTTGACGGCTCGGACCGGGGGGCGACGCATTACCCGACGCCAGACGCGGCATGCCAAGTGGCGTATGCAACCGACATGGCGGGGCCGCCGCCGTTCCCGTACGCGGACACGCCCGAGCCTTATGCGTCCCCCACGGCAAACGAACCCATCCCCCCCATCCAGACCTATGACTGTATCGTCAGCTGGACGAGTTCGAAGTACGGTGGTGACTATTCATATTTTCACTCGGTCTTTCGGGGTGGTAACGACTGCCAGGGTGCCACCATCTATAACCCGTTGACGGGCGACTGTGAAGCACCCGATGAGGAGCATGACCGCAAAGAGGCAGGAGATCCGACCAGTGCTGCGAATGTCGGATTCGTTTCCTGTGGTGATCCGGTTAATCCGGCAAACGGCAACGTCTTCGAATCCGAAACCGACTACGCCGACCAGGACGGTGAGCTTCGCTTCGTGCGGAGTTACAACAGCGCCGGCGCGCCGGGTTGGACCACCACGCTCGACACGCACCTGTACTTCAACGGTGACGCCACGTCCGGCAACGCATTGGTAAGCCTTGCGGATGGCCGTTCGGCACTCTTTTACATCCGCGACGGTAAGTTCGTTGCCGACGGTGGTCAGCTTGGCGCACTCGTCGCCACTGCAGACGGCTGGAGCTACACGTCCCAGTTCAACGAGACCATGACGTTCGATATCCAGGGACGCTTGGTTCGCTGGCAGCGCCAGGATGGGCGCGCAACCACCATGGTGTACTCCGCCTCCGGGACGGTTGTGACGGCCACTGACTCGCTCGGCCACGCCATGACATATACAACGGAGTACGGGCTCCCTCTGTCACTTGTTGCCGGAAACCTTACTGTCGATTACACCCTGGACGGCGAATTCAGGGTGGCGAGTGCAAAAAGGAGCTGGCCGGGTCATTCGACGTTGCGGAAGTATCTCTACGAGGACGCCAACAACCCGGCGCTGTTGACAGGCATTGTCGATGAGCGTGGCATACGGGTCAGCACCTGGACCTACAACCAGGATGGCAGGGCCCTGTCCGCATCAATGGCCGGTGGAACGGGCAAGTTCACCTTCGCCTACAACGCCGACGGATCGACGACGGTGACTAACCCGCTTGGCCACCTGGTGGTGTACCGCTTCAATATCGTTCAGGGCGCCAAACGCATCACGGCTATCGAAGGCGAACCGGTTGCAGGTTGTCCTGCGTCGAACTCAACGTTTGCCTACACTGCTAACGCTCAACTCGACAGTCGCACCGACGCGGTTGGCCACGTGACCTCGTTCGCCTACGACGCGTTGGGCCGCGAGACGATTCGCATTGAGGGCAAGGGAACGGCCAGTGAGCGGACGACCACCACCACATGGGACGGAACCACCTTCCGACCGGCCACGGTGACGACGTCGGACCGTGCTACGACCTACACCTATGACACGCAGGGACGGCTGACAAGGACGACCGTCACAGCGAAGAGCAACTGATACCGGACGACAGGATGGCCCGAGCGATGGGCCATGGATGTGCCACTTCTTAGGGGTTTGGAATGAAACTGCTTCTCGCGCTCGCCTGCCTGGTCTTCAGCACCGGGGCCATGGCTGGCGAGTACTACTACACCATCGGTCCGGACAACCCGACCGCGACTCATTACTCCACGGCAGACGACGGCTGCCACGCGGCGTACGCGCAGGACTTGGCGCGTGGCGCTCCGAGTGCGCGCGTGACTATTCCACGCCCCTACAAGGCGCCCACGGTCACGTTTGATAATCCGCCTAAAACACTCATTTATAGCTGTGATTTCCTTTGGACGGACGCCGAGCAGAAGTTGACGGTGAGCCGCAATGTCCTTATTTATCGTGACGGAGATAACTGCCAGACGAACGAGGTCTATAACCCCCTCACCGGATACTGCGAGGCACCTGACAAGGAGCAGCCACGGAAAGAGGAAGGGAATCCCGCCAGCTCGGCCAACGTCGGATTCGTATCCTGCGGTGACCCGGTCAATCCTGCCAACGGTAATGTGTTCGAGACCGAAACGGACTATGCAGACCAGGACGGTGAGCTTCGCTTTGTGCGGAGCTACAACAGCGCCGACGCCGCTGGCTGGGTGACGACGTTCAACACTCGCGTTTACGCAGATACCGCGGTTACCCCTCGGGGCGCCGTCGTGATGTTTGAGGATGGGCGGACCGCGTTGTTTGTCACGAAGAGCGGCGTACTCGTTGCCGATGGTGGTGAGCTCGGCTCTCTTGTCCAGAACTCGACAGGGTGGGTGTACACCTCGCAGTTCAACGAGCAGATGACCTTCGATACACAGGGCAGGCTGGTTCGCTGGCAAAAGGCGGATGGCCGCGCAACGACGCTTACCTACAGCACCACGCCCACCTACGACGTCGTCGCGACAGTGGTTGATTCGCTGGGCCACCAGCTGGTCTACACGACGCATTATGGCTGGCCCCTGTCGCTGGTCGTTGGAAATCTGACCATTGACTACACGGTGGACGCTTCGTTCCGGATCACCGGCGTCAAGAAGACCTGGCCGGGCCACTCGACGAACCGCAGCTACCTGTACGAGGACTCGACACATCCGAAGCTCCTGACCGGCGTCATTGACGAGCGCGGAGTACGAGTGAGCACCTGGGCCTACGACGCGAGCAGTCGGGCGGTGTCGGCAGCCATGGCTGGCGGAAAGGGCTCATTCTCGTTCGCCTACAACGCGGATGGGTCGACGACAGTGACCAATCCACTTGGCCATCCTGTGGTGTATCGCTTCAACATCGTCCAGGGCGCCAAGCGCATTACCGCCATCGAGGGCGAGCCGGTCGCAGGTTGCCCAGCATCGAACTCAACGTTTGCCTACACCGCAAATGCGCAGCTCGACAGCCGCACCGACGCGGTGGGCAACACGACAGCCTTTACCTACGACACGCAAGGCCGTGAGACGAGCCGTGTTGAGGCCAAGGGGGCGGCCAGTGAGCGGACGACCACCACCACCTGGGACGGCACCAGCTTCCGTCCGGCAACCGTGACGACATCCGACCGAGTGACGACCTATACCTACGACCCCCAGGGTCGCTTGCTTTCCACCCAGAACCATTCGGTCAAGGAGTGATAAACATGAAGAAGGGATTGCGCTGGACCCCGCTTGCCCTCGCCCTGATGAGCGCCTTTGCCCACGCTTCGACGGCGGACCGGGTGTCGACGGTGACCTACAACGCCAAGGGCTTGGTCGAGACCGCGGATGGCCCGAGAACGGATGTTTCAGACATCACGCGCTACGCCTACGACACCCAAGGGCGTCTTGCCACCGTCACCGATGCATTGGGTCACGTGACCACCTATGACTCGTACGACCCGTACGGCAATCCGGGGCGGGCCGTGGACGCTAACGGTGTGGTCACATCCATGACCTATACCCCGGAAGGGTGGCTGTCGACCACGACACGCGATGCTGCGGGTATCCCGTCAACCACAACCTTGACCTATGACGCGGTCGGGAATGTCATCCAGAGCCAGGACGGCGATGGGGTCGTTCTCACATATAACTTTGACGATGCAAGTCGGCTCACCGATATTACGGACGGCGCAGGCAATCGCATCCACTACACGCTGGACGCTGCCGGGAACCGAACGAAGGAAGAAACCTTTGATGCCGGTAACGCCCTGAAGCGGTCGGTCAGTCGGACCTTCAACAGCCTCAGTCAGCTGCTCACCGTTGTTGATGCCCTCAACCGTACCGTGCTGTCGTTTGACACCACCGACGGGTATGACGCGGAGGGGCATCCCGTCCATAGCGCCGACGCCAAGGGCGTCCAGCGCAAGCAAGGATACGATGCACTCAACCGCCTGATCAGCACCATCGACGACTACAACGGTACCAACACGGCGACCGCCAACACACAAACGGCCTCGGCGTTTGATGCGAGCGACAACCTCGAAGCGGTCAGCGACCCGTCGAGCCTCCATACCGTGTACGACCACAACGGTCTTGGGGATCTCACCGGCATCCATAGCCCGGATACCGGCACGACCACGTTTACGGTGGACGCCGCTGGCAACCGCTTGACCCAGACCGATGCTCGGGGCGTGCTGACGACCTATACGTACGATGCGCTCAATCGTCGTTTGTCAGCGTCCTACAGTGACGCGTCGCTCAACGTTGCCTACTACTATGACGAGGCGAACGCCGCGACGGGATGTGCGGCGTCGGCGCCCATCGGCCGCCTGACTCGCATTGTCGAAAACGCCGTGACGACTACCTACTGCTACGACCCTCGTGGCAACGTCGTCCAGAAAAAACAAACCCAGGGCACCGCGACGGACACCCTCGGCTACAGCTACACCCTGGCCGACCGTGTCGCGACCGAAACACGGCCGAGCGGGGCCGTCGTGCGTTACGGCCATGACGCGTTGGGGCAGGTCAATGGCGTGTGGGTGACACCGACGGGTGGCAGCGAGCAGACTGTCGCCAGTACGATTACGTGGCTACCGTTCGGGCCAGTATTGGCGTACACCCTTGGCAATGGCCAGACTGTTACCCGGACCTACGACACCAACTATGCGGTGACCGATATTGTCTCCCCGGCCCTCGAGCTGCACTTCAGTCGGGATGCGATGGGCAACATCACGGGGGTCAGCGAAGCGGGCGGCGGCTCGGCGAGCTATGGCTATGACCCGCTCTACCGGTTGACCTCGGTCAATGACGCAACCGGCACGGCGATCGAGGCGTACACGTACAACCAGACGGGTGACCGCACGAGCAAGACCGGCCCCGGGCTCGCAACGGGTGCATACGGTTACCAGTCCGCAACGCACTGGCTGACGAACATCGGGACGGCATCGCGGGCCTATGACGCCAACGGCAACACGACCGGGAGTGCCTTTGCCGGGAACGCGTGGGGTTATGGTTATGACGGGCACAATCGTCTGACTGTCATCCAACAGAACGGCGCAGACGTGGCACGCTACGCCTATAACGCCGAGGGGTTGCGCGTCACCAAGACCTTGTCGCTCACGGGCAACGCGCCCTTGAGGTTCGCGTACGACGAGGGCAATGGTTTGGTCGGCGAGTACGGTACGTCCTCGCGCGACTACCTTGCGCTCGGCAGTCTATCCCTTGGCGTACTGGACTCGGGCTCGTCAGGCGCAGCGCTCCGCTACGTGCACGCCGACGGATTCGGCGCTCCGCGCGCGGTCTCGGATCAGGCGGGTGCAGTGCTATGGAAGTGGGGCTTTGCATCCAATCCGTTCGGCGAAACCGACCCCGTCTCAACCAGTGGATTTATGCTGAACTTGCGATTCCCGGGCCAGTACCGCGATGCGGAATCGTCGCTTACCTACAACGGCTACCGCTTCTACGACGCTACCACTGGACGATTCATCCAGAGTGACCCCATTGGTCTTGGCGGTGGTCCGTCAACCTATGGTTATGTTGGGGGTAATCCCCTCGTAGCGACTGACGCCCTCGGCCTTGCATGCCCACCGCAGCTGAAGGCCAACGGCACCTGCATTGAGTCGTCAAACTACAGCGAAGACAACAGTGATCACGAGACCGTCCAGGGGACCGTTGAAACTGACGAAGTCATGCTGATGAATGCCTCTAAGCTAGACAAGTATCCCGCCGATGAGGCCTACGGCACCATCTCGTCATTGGATGTGTTCGCAGAGCAGGTGGGAACCGGAGAGCTGGTGTCGCGGGGATTTCAGGGTAGGTTTAGTGCCCCGCCGGGCACGGTTGCTATCTGCCATTCCCATCCCCAAGGGCCCAGGTACTCTCCCACGCCAGGCTTCGGAGATGACGATGTTGTCCGAAGGAACAAATTCCCGAACTATCTGGTTCGTAGTGGCATTTCCGGCGTTGTTGAGAAAGTCGACGGACAGTATCAATATCGTGTAATTGGCGGATCGCTGGACCGAATTCAGCGCGATATGACAAGGAAGCAACTCAATGCATACCAGAAACGCTGACGTCTCACGGTCGCACTCGGTAGCAACGGAGGGGGCTCCTTCACGATGGTTGGGCGCTCCTCGGGTCATTTGCCTTGCCCTGCTAGTGTTTGCCGGCGGTTGCGTTTCCGTTCACCCAAAGCGGATGGAGGTGGATCCCCTGCTGACAGAGAAGACATTTGTCGTGGGAAGCAACGTCACGCTCACTGGCTACCTTCGGTATCAGTTCGAACACGAAGCGCTTTACCCTGCAGACAAGCGAGACCGGGAGGCAATGCCCGATGCTTGCCTGCCCGTGCTGGTGCCGCGTGGTGATGACTCCATGTCCCGGCAACTTTCGGGCATGGATGAAAAGGTTGTGACCATAAGCGGCTTCATCGACACGTGGGCAAAGCCAGGAATGATTGCCATCGGTGGATGCAAGGATCACGGCATCGTCGTTCAGACAGTCCACGTTGCTGACAAGTATTGAGCGGAATTTCCTTTTGCCTGACTCGTCGAGCTTTGATGAGGCTGCGGTGATGGCAAGACTTGGCGCGGGCTGGTGGCATGCGCCTCGGTTCTTCTTTTGGCCAGTTGTGTACTTCAACGTCACCTGGCACGGCTTGGTCAGAACCCGATTAAGTTCGATGCCGCCCAGTGGGTGGACAATTGGGTGCCAGTCGGCGAGCGCTTCGGACCTTTGCTCACTTGGATCTTGGGGGGCAGGGTGAGTCCGGCAACTCGAAGCGATGCAGCTGGGTGGGCGGTGGTGCCCGCCTGGACGAGCTATTCGACACCCGATCGCAGACAGACCGGGGTATTACTACGTCGTCGACGGGCACATGCGCCTTGAAGCGTTCCGCGACCGTCCACGAGAAGCCGAACGAAAGGCCGGCGGCCCGCCTCGTGCTCTCAACGGCGATGTCTGCCATCATCGCCGGCGTTTTCGGACTCATCAAAGCGTGGATGGACCTGTGACATGACTGACCAAACCTCATCTGCGTCTGCGCCCGCGCTACCCGAGCCGCCGTTTTCCGCCTTCGATGAAGTCTCGTCATTCCTGCTTTGGTTGAGCAAGCGCTGGCCAGTGCTTGGTTTGGCGGGCCTGGTCCTCGCGACACTGCTTTGGATGGACTTCATCCGGGTCTTTGACCTGCCGGTGAGCTTCGTGTCGCCCGGCATGCTCAGCGCACTGCCCATCCTCGGCCTATCGGTCTGTGTGCCGGTCGTCGGCGTGATGGTCGTCGCAGCCCTCATGGCGTTTGCATTGTGGCGGCCCATCCACGCGAACGGGCCATCCCTGATGGCCTGGTACGCAGGCAGGGAGAATGCCCAGAAAGACACTGCAGATGGCGCAATTGCGTCAGTGCCGGAGGATGAAAGTAAGGAGGTCCGAAAGAAGGACGCCACGCCCGACATGTTTACGCGGTGGATGGCGCTGTGCACCTGCCACGCCGCTTACTGGATAGCATATGTCGGTCTTGTCGCTATTCATGTCCGGGTGAATGCCACCGTCGTCTGGGGCCTCGGATATGCCGTGCCGGCCGTCTTTGCCATTGTGGCTTTCTGGCCGGTGTTTCGCGCGGCAAGCCCCGGGCATCGCCCATCATCCCAGTACCTGTTGTTGTTTGCGGGATGTTCGGTCATGCAGACCACGCTCGCTGGTCTGCTGCTCTTGCCGCTTCTCTCCCTGACGCCGAACGGCCAGGTCTTCGTCCTGGCCTATCATCTCGAAGCCTACTTTTTTGCCATGGTCGGGCTGGGTATCGCCCAGCTCATCACTGCAAAATTGGTCATCCGGGGATGGCGGCGGGGGCTGCTCAAGAAGGTGTTCCTGCTGGTCATGGGTCTGCTCGGCATCCTGGCCCTGTTTCCCGATGTCGGCGGTCAGCTCGCCTCGTACCGTTTGCGCCTCAACGGGCCGGGCAGGGAATCTTGCATGGTTCTCACGTTCCGGTCCGGCACCACGGCCCTTGAAACGGTTCCGAAGCAGGTGGTCGACCCCAAACTCGCCGGCCAATCGGTGTCGCTGAATTTCGTCACCCGGATTGACGACATGTACTACGCCAAGCAATTAGTTCTCGCAGGCCCGACGTACCTCATTCCAGCATCATCCGTCGGTGGCGTGCAGTCGTGCCAGGTCTCGCCGGGAAGACCAGTCCCCTGAGGGCACGTGGGTTGGCCAACCAAGCGTGGATGAAAACCGACAAAACATTTGCCCGGTTCAAGCGCAAAGATGCGGGACAGGCAGATTGGGTCGCTGTCGCGTTGGCGGCAATGACGCAGCCCCCAGACTTGGGGCTGCACAAGGATTCTCATGAAGCACCCTTTGTAGCGCTCTGGTCTTGCGTTCGCGTGTCGCCGCCGCTTTGGCCTTTGTCGTTTCCCTTGCTGCGGGGTCGGCCTTTGTTCCAGCGTCGCTTGCTTCAACGGCGCCGACCACTGCGGCGAATCCGGCGCACTGTCCGCCCTCATTTCTCTTCTGTCGAACGTCCCGTCTGAGCCATCGATGGCGTCAGAGGTCGACGATTGGCGACGTTCCTGTCGTTGGCCGGTTTGCGCCTGATGGTGATTGTCCGCCCTCCCGCCAACGCATCGAAGAACCGATGCGGAAACTGTCTTCCGGGGCCCCAGTGAAGCATCCCCGTCGCATGGCGCGACCGTTACAATGAAGTCCACATTCGGACCGATGCCATGTCAAACGCGCTTTTCGCTCCGCAGTCTGTCGCCCATTACCAGTTTCTTGATGGCTACGTGAGCCTCTCCCGGTGGAGCGCGCCGGCGAAGGCCCGGTTGGAGGCGGCCTTCGCGCTGGAGGACGGAGAATGCCCGTCGCGACAGATGAGTGAAGACCGGGCGCTGTTGATGCATGAATTCACGCACTTTCTCGATGCGACCACGACGACGTGGGGACTGGAGATGGCGTTCCGGAAAATCCGCGCCGTAAGCCTTATTCTGCAGGGCTCCGAGGACGCCCAGGACGCCATTGGCGTGCTCATGCTGAACCTCGGGGAGATCGTCGCTCATCACTTTTATCTGGAGGGGCCCACGGTAGAGACGCTGGGCGACGAGCACGTCATGGTCCATCAGCTGGTCGAGGATGAGCGGTTCGGCATCCTCGTCCTTGTCCGCTTCATGAAAGCGAGCGAGATCGTCCACACCGTGCCGCTCACCATGCTCTCGCTGCTCGAAGCTCACGCTTACGCCAACGAGGCGCTGCTGGGCATGAGTGATGCACGTCGCAATCCGGACGCAGGCGTCGCCCTCGTCGACTGTGCCCTCGTCGCCAACAAGCTGGTCAAGTCGCTGGCCGACCCAGAGTTGTCCGAATACACCGTTCTGATTCGTTTCGTGCGATTACACTTCCCTGCGCTCAACGTCGAGAAGCAGCTCGAACTGGTCGTCGCCCTGGCCCGGTTCTCGCTCGACGTCGACTCGATGACCATGGCCCGAATGGCAGGCCAGTTGGGCTTCCAGAACCGTCGCCTCGGGGAGGCTCTCATCAAGGACATGCAGCGGGGTGCGAGCCGTGCGGTCTTGTTCTTCAAGACCATCTTCGGGCTGCACGAAGCCATCCAGTCGAACTCCCATGCCGGCCTCGCCGGGCTTCTGGAAAATGACCCTTGTGCGGCGATTTCCGCATTCTGGGCGCGCAGATTCGGAACGGATGGATTCGGGCTGGACGAGTTCGGGACAATGTTCGACAAGATGCCAAAGGGGTCCGGTTTGCTCGACGAGCACGTGTTCGCCTTATCGGCCCGCCACAACCGGGCTCTTTTGGAAAGCGCACCGGCTGGGCGGATCCCGTTTTCCCGGTTTCTTCTCCCTGACGCGCTTCTCGGTGACAACACGCCCGTCCGTCCGCCTGGCAGGCTGGACATCGACGTGGAATCGGCCATCGACATGAACCTGGCCGTCCTGGGTCGGCTGCAGAGCCTGTGTGCGGACAACAAGGTGGCAAAGTTTTTCATGAGCCCCGCCCAAGCGGAGGGAATCCGCCTTGGCATCCTGTTCCAGTCATTGCACGTGGGGTCTTCGAGCGACTGACATGGCCTGGTGCCCCAGTGGCGCATCCACGCTGCGGTGTCTTCCGTCGGTCAGTAGGTATGGCCCGATGTGTCTTCAGACGTGGGGGACAGTGTTTTCCCGGCGAGGTCGGCGACCAGAAAATCCACCAGCGCCCGTGCTGCAGAACGGGTGGCACAGCCCAGCGGAGAGTAGGCATGTACGGCCACGTCCTTCGGCTTCCAGTCCGGCAACCATCTCACCAAGGGCCCGTCTGAAAGCTCGCTCGTGTACGCCCAGGAGACGGTCGACACGATGCCGTAACTGGCGACGGCCGCAGCGACGGCCCCTTCGTTTTCATTGGTTATGAACCAGGGTTGCACCTCGGGCATGACGGCTTCACCGTCCTTTTCAAACACCCAACCCGTCGCCATATTCGATGCTGGCCCCCGACGATGCGGTGGGCCAGGAGATCCATCGGGACGGTTGGCGTGCCGGCCTCGGCAAGATAGTCAGGGGAGGCGACCACCACGCGAGACACCGTCGCAATCTGGGGGGCGGTACCGTTCTACGTCGAATGAAGAATGTCCGTTTTCGGGCATTGGGCGATGCGCGCCAGCCATCAGAAACAAAGTAAGACGACGGCACGTCTTGCCCCTGAATCTACGTGGAGCTACTTGATGCTTGTTCGTACCATCAAATCGAGGACCTTGCCTCCAGGCACCAAGCTGATGGACGCATGGCGGTGTGCGAGGGCGACGGGAACGATGGCGCTCTCGTACAGATCCATCTCAAAGTGCCGAATCAAGTCACAAGCTTGCGTGATCAGCGTTCCGTAAGCCGCTAAGTCGACTTTTCGCGCCGCGAAGGGAGTGCCATCGGGTCCTAGCGCTTTATCTTCGAAGGGGTAGGGGATCGCAAAATTGAAAATGCTTCCACCCTCGGTCTTAAAGATGAAGTCTTGACCGTAGTACGTCTCGTTTCCGAAATTAGCCGCTGGGGCGTCCGCTCCGGTGATGTAGGTGTTTCGGTAGGCGTCGTCGACAACCTTTAGCACGCCGGCCGGTAAAAACCGGTCGAGGAGCTTTGCGTGATCCATTAGTCCGCCGGTCTTTTGCAGTCCGAGGACCAACATGGGGTTCTTGTTTTGCTTGGACAGCCAGCGGTTGACGTTGTAAATGAGCTTTTGGAGTCGTTGCGACAGCTTTGCCGGTTCGCCAAAGACCGCGAGTGGTCCGTCAAGCACGAATGCCAGCTCAGTGAGCTTCAGCGGCTCTTGATTCCAAAGCTCGAGAATGAATGCCGCAATCATCAGATGCTCGATCGCGTTCATCATGCGCGTCATCGCGCTAGCGTTGTCGCCGAAATCGCTAATCCCCTCATGAAGTCGCAGCGCATCGGTGACATACACATCCGAACCGCAGGCAGAGCAGGCGACGATCTGGTTGGACTTTGTGAATGATATTGCGGTCGGATCTTGGCAGGCGGAGCAGGCCTGAAGGCGTACGGTGCCAGAATCCAACTCAATCAATACTTCGGCGAGCGTGAGCCCGGCGCCCTGGCGAGTCCGGTTCGCGGAAAGCTGGTCATACAGTGACTGCCGAAACCCACCCTTGACGCTGGGATTTTGTTTATATCGGACGTTACTGCCGGGCATTGTAAAGGTGACCGGGGTAGCGCTTCGATGAAGTTCGGCCACTTTGAACGGGCTGACGAACCGCTCCTTTGGGTCGAGCAACGTTTGATAGTGTTCCATGTCGATCAGCACATGGCTGACCTTGAGGAAACCGACCTGGGTACTTGGCAACTTGTCGCTGATGGGCGTGTCGCTCTTGCTCGCATCGGAGGCGAGAACAAAGAGCGGCAGGGAAGGCGGTTTGGTGGTGGGTGCAACGTGATAAAGCCGTGCGATGTTCTTCGCCTCTTCCTCCGACGGTTGACGAAGGAAGGTGCAGTGACTCAGGAACGCCATGACATCGGGATTCTTGATGAAGTCGGAGTGACCCCCTTTACCTGCTGTCTCTCGCGCGTAAGGCATGATCAGGCCTTCCGAGAGGTCGATGCCGCGGCGGCCAGGTCCGCAGTGATCTGATCGATCTCAGCGCGGATGGTGGCCGGCGTGAACCGATTGATCTGCGTCGGAATGACGAAAGGCGCGGAAAGCGTTTTGATGCGCGCGAAGCCGACGTCTTGCGCCGACTTCAACGAGCCGGAAAAGTCGGCGAAATCATAGAATTTGCTGAGCGTTCGCAGTTCGTCGTCATTATTCAAATGCGTGACAAACCAATTCTCTGTATTCGCCAAGATGTTTGGATGGACCGAAGAAGGCTCCTGAGTGGCGTAGACGAAGGCGATCTTTGCCTTGGCACCCTCCTTGGCGATCCGGGGCCAGGTTTCGGTCAGGTCGGTCTTCTTGCCAATCAGGTTGTGAGCTTCTTCGACGTACAGCACGACGTTCTGAGGAACATTGCCTTCGTTCAGCTGCCTCATTTGCCGCTCAAAAATCTGGCGCGCAATGCGCTCCGAGAGCACGTCCCGAATCTCCACTGGTCCGACCGACAAGTCCAAGATGACGATTTTGCCTTGGGTGAGGTGACCGATGATCTCTTCGGTGACGTCCGCGGCACGGCGAGGCGAGTGATACGGGACGTAATTTTGGATGGCGCGATAGCCTCCAAAGGATTGGCCACGGGTGTTCTCGCGGGCGAGCATGTTGAGCAGTCCCTCCAAAGTGGGGTCGACCCATGCCTTACCCTTCGTGGACGATACCAACCCGATCAGTGGGGTGCTCGCTGCCTTCTGCTGCTCTCGCAGGGTCAGGTTCGCCGTTCGAATCTGTAAAAACCAGGTCGCTGCGTCGTTCAGCGACAGCTTTGTGCCGCTCGGAGCGACACCGGATCCGACGATGGCTTCGACTTGCTTGGTCAGTGCGGACCCGTTAGGCACCTCGACGGTGAAGTTCGTCGGAGCGGCGTAACCAGCCGCGCTGAGGATGCACTGGAAGACCGCGACATGGCGTTTCCAACGAGTTGTCTCGCTTTGGTCTTTCGGATCGGGCGTCGCCAGGGATGTTCCGAGGAAGGTATCCAGGTCCTGGCCCGAGTAAGGCGGCGGATTGCTTTTGAACAAGGACTGGATGAGACCGAGCGCCTGAGCGGGTTCGGTGTAGAAGTTTGTGCGCAGATCCTCAAATCCTGCGGTCGTCATGGCCCTGTAGCGAACAACCTTATTGGTCCCGAAGACCTCCGCAATAGAGCTGCCGTCGTCTTGGTGGTTCGCGTTTGCGTACTCACCATTCACATCGAAAATGAGCTGCCCGACCGGAATGTTCGACTTCATCGCCGCCAGGGCGACGGCGGACACGGTCGTTTTGACGGTGTTAGATTTGCCGGTACGGGTCATGCCGAGCACAGCCGTTCGGCGTGACAGGAAGTCGCCGGGCTGAATCTGGACCTTGACCAGCTCCTCCGCAGCTCCTCGGTGAAGCCGGGCGGTCGATGTGTAGCGAACGGTGCCGATATCGATGGGCGCGGGCGTTTCCTTGAAGCCTGACTTCCGAGCCTCTTCAAGGGTCTTTTCCCGAATCTCCGGATTGATGTGGTTAACGATGGACTGAAGTGCTTTGCCGCGTGGCTTGTAGGCACGCATGCGCGAGAGGCTCATGAAGTTCTCGAGGTCGCTGCCCAGGCGGAGTTCGCCGTCCTGCATGAAAAACGTGCCAAGGATGCGACACGACATCCCGCCCCACTGAAGTTCATTGGCGGTCATGGGGTCGAGTCCGTCGTTGAGACCCCCCGGGAAACGCTCTGCTTCTAGCCGCCGCTGATGGTGCTCGATGCGGGTGCGCACCATGTCGGCGTCTTGGGGCAGCGGAGCAGGTCCGATCACGCGCAAGAGCACGACCTCGCGATCGATTTCGCTGGCGTCATTGAACGCCGCAGGGTCAAAACCAGCTGCAAGCAAGAACGAGTTGTGCGGAAGCCCGTTAACCTGGTTCTTGAATGAGTCATTCGTCTGAATGAGGCATTCGTCATAAGACAGGCGATACACATACCCGACAAAAGCCTTTTCGGGGTCTCCGATCAGGCGAGTGAGAGGATTTACGGACATCAGTGTTTGCAAGGCAGTGTTCATCGGTCCCTCGTGAGTGGTGGCTTGCGCTTAAGCGGCAGCGGCCGTATTGCGCGTCCGGCGCCTGGCTCCGATATGCGCTCCGCGCGTCATCATCGGTGCCATGGGTAATTGCAAATTGGCGTAGAACAACACCTCGCTTGCCATCGGTCGGGCAAGGTGGGTCGAATATTGCAGGGAGAAGGAAGACGATTTCACCCCGTGATAGATCTTCCGGATCTCGGGGGTATCATCGTAGGTGATGAGTACCGGCAGCGAGAGTGCTTTGGCCGCGGCACCGATGGCGACGTGATCAGCGTGCTGGTAGAAATTTCGGTACAGCTGGCTTCCCTTGACGTAGTAGGGCGGGTCAAGGTAGATCAGCGACTTCTTCGGAAGCTTGGGGCATTCCTTCTTGAGGAAGGCCAGCGCATCCATCCCGTAAACCTTGATGCGGTCGCGCTGTGCGGCGATGGCCTCAATCCGCGCAATCAGTGCAGTCGGGTTATATCGCGCATCGAGCTTGTAGGTGCCGGTCTGCGCCTTGCCTCCGATCACTCCGCCATTGAGAATCCCCGATCGGCTGGTTCGATTGACGAAGAAGGTCGCGAAGGCCACTTCCGCCGGCGTGTATAGCTCAGGCGTAGCGAGCTGCATCTTCGCCATCTCACGGGTCTTCATCGTCGCAGGGTGACGGCGTATTAGCTTAATGAGCGTTGCCGAGTCGTGGACCAGGGCGTCCCAAAAGGCATGCACGACGGGGTCGGCGTCGTTGATCACGATGCGTTTGACGTGGTTGCCTAGCAGGAGATAAAGCGCAGCGCCGGCACCCCCTGCGTAGGGCTCGACGTAACAACCCTTCGTGAGCTTATTGGCGGCGACGAGAGTCGCGAGCCACGGTCCTAAGCGTCCCTTACCGCCTGGGTAACGAAGGGGGCTGGCGAATGTGCCGCCGTTCGGAACCGTATCGTCACCGGTGCGCATGGCCTGTCCTTGCCGAATACTCTTGAGCCTCATCGCGTGGTTTGCTACGACGGCCCTCAACAATACCACTCCAAAGCCGGTCGAGCCATGATTGTCGGCCCTTACGGGTCAGCAACAGATGGGGATAACCTGTTGTTCCGGGGGCTCGAAGCGTCGTCGTTCCGGTGGCCTTCCGCTCGCGTCCCAACGTCTGCCGACACGGTATTCGCCGATCTCGACTCGATTGCGGGAAGGCAGAACGCACGGTCACGGTTGGTCCTCGGCACGCGGATCGGCCTATCGCTCAAGCGTAGCGAGGTTTGCTGGTCTGTCAATGGTCATAATGCTATCTGAAATGACGACCGTCATTAGTATCCCGCCAGCGAGTTTGCTGACCACAACGATCGACCGATCAAGCGGTCGTTGGGTGGCCCGACTAGCCACTTCGTGTGAGGGAAGGGAACGACGCTCATTTCGGTGACGCTGAGCGCGTTCACTTAAGTTTGGGCATCGTCAGCCGAGAAACTTCATATCGGATTCGGGAAGCTTGGGATGGCTAGCCTCCATCGTTCCTGGTGTGGATGGGTAGCTCCCTGACGGATACATACATGGACATGCTTCAATCGTTGGCTCTTTTTATAGTGGCCTTCATCGGCAGTGCAGTCGGTGGGGGAGTGGTTAGCTACACCAAGAAGAAAGGAGAAAATAGGGCGTTGCGCGAAGACATTGAGGAGCTGACTCGCGCCGTCGAGTCAATCAAGACCTTACAATCTCTACGAATGTTGGCCGGTGCAGAGCGATTGAAGGCTCACCAAGAAGCTTTTTGCCTTTGGCGGAGGTTGCTCGAAGCCGTCCATGGCCCGGAGCTCGAAGCGATTTTGGATGAGAGCAACGCATGGTGGAACGGTAACTGTCTCTACCTCGATCAGCCCGCGCGACACACATTCATCCAAGGCCTCGCGTCACTTCGCGGGTGGCTAATGCTGCGAGCCGTGGAGGATTCTGGCCCTTCGTATGATGAGGCACTGAATCGCGAGTGGCATCGGTTCTATGAAGACATGCCCAAGGCGCTCTTTGAGGGCGCGGGGCTGCCCCCTCTCGCTGAGATTGAAGTCACGAGTGTCAAGAAAATCTAAGCACTTCTTTCAGAAGTTGCCGATTTCTTGGCTGTCCGAATTTGGTCCCTTGAATATATTCTATTTCCGCCGGCGGTCTTAATGCCTGAGACGGCCGCCCGCTACCATGTGTTTCAGTTTTGGGGGTATTGGCCGTTATCATTGGCCAGCCGGCCTGCCGCCGGAGGGAAGGGGACACAATGGACGTCTTGAAGAGCGCGGTCATCCACAGCCTGGAAAAAGACGCGCACGACACTATGACCACGGTTCGGCACGCGAGGGGCCTCCTCGATGTCACCGACCGTATGGTCATGCAGCTGGCCCGGCAACTTGCCGATTTGGTGGGAAAAGACGGAAATTCCGTGCTCTGGGGGCAGTTCGCTCCGGCGAACCGGGAAGGAGATTTTCCAGGAGCCGTCCGCACGTTGATGGACGAAGAAGTTGCCACATCGGCATTCATGGATCTGTCCGTCACCGCCATGAACGAACTGCGAGACCAGGCCGAGAAGAAGACCGGCGCAAGTGGCGGTCATATCTTTTTTGGTCACTATCAGACGAATGGGTCGGATTTCTTGTTGGTGGCCATGATCAAGCAGAAAGGGGCGATCACCCTGTCTGACGATCTTCGTCCCACAGAGATCAAAGAAATCGACATGTCGAAGCTTCACCAAGCTGCCCGCATCAATCTGGCGCGCTATGGCGAACATCTTTCACCGTGCGCGCTGGCCGGTGAGAGCGCTGACGCCGCCACTGCGGAAAATGCAGAAGAGAAAACTTACCTATGCTTCGTCAACCGCAGGGGAAGGGAGGAGGTCGCCGATTACTTCGTTGATGCCCTCGGGTGTGTGAAAGGCACATCGTCGTCGCAACTGACCGTCAAATTGCTCAAATTCGTCAAACAATTCGTCCGCGACGTGCCCGAAATCGCCAACTTGCACCCGGAAATCAAGCAGGGCGTCGTGGACTACATGCAGTCTCTGGGTGAGAGCGGGAATGTGCGTCTGGACGAGGTCGTCCACGCGGCGAAAGCGAAGGTGCATCCGACGCAGGCCGACCTCTTGGATGGCCTGAAACCGTTCTTGAACTCGGAACAGTGTCAGATCCCCGACGAATTCTCGCTCAGCCGCCAAGCGTTGAAGCCGCACATCCGAATCAATGCCAAGAAACAGAACTGGGCCCTGTGGTTCGAAACCGGCATCGTCGGAACGACCAATTCCGAACTGCTCTACGATCCCGCCCATCAGACCCTCACGCTGACCGATCTGCCGCCCGACACGGTGATCAGCATCGAGGCTGCCCTGCGCGCCCGCGGGCAGTTGTAGTCGTGTTTGCCGACGTCATTGCGCTTTACAGGGCTTCGGGCCGACCAGACCTCGTGGGAGAGCGCTTCTCCTTTCTAGGGCCGGCCGACGCGGCTCTGGATGGTGCGGTGCAGGCATGCGAGCGCATCGCCCTGGATTTTGGTCACTTTGCCGACGGCCCGGATCGCGAAGACGGCGAACTCGATTTCACGTGGGCCCTTTCCAGCAATGAGACCGGCCGGTTTTACACGTCCGTCGACGACTTTGTAGTGCGGTGTGAGTCCATTCATCGGGGCGACTTTCCAGAGAATTTCTACATCGCCGGATTGGACTACTTTTCCACAGAGATTTCCCGGCAACCTATTCCTGAGTTGCAGACGATCCAGCGCCTCTGTGAGCTGATCCGACTGCTGGCGACCCTTAGTGTCAGTGGGAACCTTGCTGCCGTCGCCGGGCGGCCGGCGCATCTGCTCTTCGTCAAGCCAGCTTCGTCAGGAGCACCGCCGGTGACCGTGGAATTCACCACGCGGCTTCAAATGGCCATGCTTTCGGCGCCTATCCCAGACGTTGGGATACTCGGCGATCTACTGAGCGACGAAGCTAAGGGCAAGGTGCGGACGGAGGAATACAAGGCCATCTTCCGCCTGGCCATCGCCGGCACTTGCGCTGAGAAGCCCACGGAAAGCGCGCGGTTCGCGTTGCTGATCGACAAGTGGGACACCGTCCTTCAACGCTTTCGGTATGACGTTGAGTGTGTCGTGGACCGCATATCGTTCGACGCTCTACGCCGCGAGATCACAGAAGCCGAACTCACATTCGTGGGTAAGGTGAACACCTCGGTTGTGGACAACGCGGCCAAGTTCCTGGGTATCCCGCTGTCTCTGGCAGCGGTCGCGGCCGTGACGTCCGGTGACTCCATCACGAGCGACTCTCTGATTTGTCTAGGGGCATTGATCGTGGCGCTGGTGGTCAGCGGGGTATCGAAGGCTACTCGCCTGCAATTGAAGACGACGGACACGGCGTTTGCCGCGGCTCTGGAAAGCATGCGCGATCGCGCGCAAGCGGGCGGGGATGTGGCGAGTAGCCTGGATACGCTGGCCGAGACCTACACGGGGCGGCGCACTTTCGCCGCCCAGGTCGTGGCGACATTTCAGACGCTGGCTTGGCTACCGCCAGTCGTCGCCCTGGTCATCATTGGCTGGAAGTTTCCTCCGCCTTGGTTGGCCAGTTTTCTTTCGTGAGGCCTTGAACCGCTGTGATTGCCGGAGATTGGAAATGAGCTATGCAGCCGGGACCGCTGCCATGTTTCTCTTCATGATGGGCGTGATCTGGGTGGGCAGCTCATGCTGTCCGACTTCGTTGAGGTCGATGGCGTCCCCTGTATTCGCATCAATGACGACATAGTGGGCCAGTCGCTGAAGAACGATGCGAGCTCACGCACGATTCCGGTCCATCCCGAGCTGGTTCGCCTAGGACTTCTCGACCACGTTGCAGACCTGCGGAAGAAGGGTGGGAAGAAGCTCTTCCCGAAAGTAAAGGTCGATGCCGTCAATGGTCAGGGCAACTGGTTGAGCAAGGCGTTCTCGCGCCATGTCGAGCTTGCACTCCCGAAGCCCGACATGGGCGTCCGGTGCGAGACATTCGAATGAAACACTCGGGCAGTTCATGACGCCCATTCTGGCAAGCCCTCAGCAACTGCCTTCGTCGCGTCGTATGACGTTGTCACGTACACCCCAGGGACTGGACCGCCCGGCCATAGCTTAGGTGCGCCAGAGACCTTTAAACCGGCCACGTTGTCGGGGTCAGCTGAGAAGCCGCGCATCAGGTTAAGCGGAATCGTTTCCCGAGCGATCTTCCGATGCAGACGACGCGTCCAGCCAAGTGCTGGGGTAGCGAGCAATTTGTTCCAGCGACCTGGCAGCTGACCGAATGAGCTGCCCAGGCTGAGAGCGGGTATGGTTCCTCGCGCCCATCGGGCGAACTGCATTGGTAATAAGCAGTGACAAGGTAACGGGTTAATGACACGGTTTCAGAGTCGAGTGACAAGGTAAAGGGAACCCGACATCGACGGAAGGTTGTGCCGCTATTGACTCTAGACCTAGATCAATGGTCTAGACTTGGCCCATGACCAGTCAAGCCTCCCTTACCATCGGCCGCATCGCGCAGTCCGCGGGCGTCGCCATCGATACGATCCGGTTCTATGAGCGGGAAGGGCTGTTGCCCGCGCCGCGCCGCCGGCCTTCCGGTTACCGCGAATACGACCAGGCCACGGTGTTGCGCTTGCGCTTCATCCGGCGTGCGAAGGATCTTGGTTTCACGCTGGATGAGATTCGCGAGCTGCTTGCTCTCTCCGCGGACCGTCATGGCGGGGTGGAGGGTGTACGCGAGCGCGCGGTCGCGAGGTTGCTCGCGATCGACGAGCGGATCGCCGAACTGCAACGTGTCCGCGATGGCCTGTCGGAGCTGGTCGATGCCTGCCCGGGACACGGCGCGCCGGAAGACTGCCCGATCCTGAAGGCGCTGGCGGAGCCCAACGCGTGACGCACGCCTGCTGCTCGCACGGCGCGGCTGCCGAGGTCGCGACCGTGATCGATCCCGCGCCGATGCCGGAGGGAACGATCTATACCTGCCCGATGCATCCGGAAGTCCGCCAGGAAGGCCCCGGTTCCTGCCCGAAGTGCGGCATGGCCCTGGAACCTGCCATGCCGTCGCTCGACGATGATGACGGCGAGGTTCGCTCGCTGGGTCGCCGTCTGGGCACTCTTGTCGCGCTGACGGTGCCCGTGTTCCTGATCGCCATGGTGCCGCACGTCACCGGGCGCATGTGGCACCAGCCATGGGCGGCGGGCCTTGCCTGGGTGGAGGCGCTGCTGGCGACTGTCGTTGTGCTGTGGGGCGGCGCGCCATTCTTCGCGCGCGGCTGGCGCTCGTTGCTCCCCTGGTCGCCGAACATGTATACGCTGATTGCGCTGGGTACGGGCGTGGCGTGGGTGTACAGCGCCGTAGCATTCGCATTGCCGTCGATGTTTCCGCCGGCGATGCGGGACATGCACGGCCAGATAGCCGTCTATTTCGAATCGGCCGCGGTGATCGTCACGCTGGTGACGCTGGGCGACTTCCTCGAACTGCGCGCACGCCGTCAGACCGGCGAAGCCTTGCGCGGATTGCTGGGACTCGCGCCAAAGACGGCGCGACGAATCGGCAAGGACGGTACCGAGGAAGACACCCTGCTGGAATCACTGCATGTCGGTGATCACGTGCGTGTCCGCCCTGGCGAGAAAGTCCCGGCCGATGGCAGCGTGATCGAGGGCGAAAGCTACGTCGACGAATCGATGCTGACCGGCGAGCCGGTGCCGGTGGCGAAGAAGGTGCACGACAAGGTCACCGGAGGCACGCAGAACCAGCACGGTGCGCTGGTCGTACGCGTCGATCATATCGGCCAGGACACCGTGCTTTCTCGCATCGTCGCCCTGGTTGCCGAAGCACAGCGTTCTCGCGCGCCGCTGCAGCGTGTGGCCGATCGGGTCGCCGCATGGTTCGTGCCGGCCGTGGTGGTCGTAGCGCTGCTCGCCTTCGTCGTGTGGTGGATGGTTGGGCCGGCGCCTGCGTTTGCGCATGCGCTGGTCGCTGCCGTTTCGGTGCTGATCATCGCTTGTCCCTGCGCGTTGGGCCTGGCGACGCCGATGTCGATCATGGTGGCCAGTGGCCGGGGCGCGCAGGCGGGTGTGTTGTTCCGGGATGCCTCCGCGATCGAAACCCTGCGTGAGGTGGATACCCTGGTCTTCGACAAGACCGGCACGCTCACCGAGGGCAGGCCGACGCTCGTGGAACTGAGCGTCTTTGGTCGGGAACGCGCCGAGGTATTGGCGCTTGCCGCTTCGGTCGAGCAGCCCAGCGAGCATCCGCTCGCCTCAGCCATCGTTTCCGCGGCGGAAGGCGAGGACCTCACTATTCCGAAGATCACGGGTTTCCAGGCGATCGTAGGTCGTGGCGTTAGCGGTCGCGTCGATGGTCACGATGTCGCGCTGGGTAACGCGGATCTTATGGAAGACGAACGCATCGATATCGCCGCGGGTCGCGAGGTCGCCGACAAGGCGCGCGCTAAAGGCGCGACGACGATGTTCATGGCAATCGACGGACGCCTCGCTGCGGTGTTTGCTTTAGCGGACGCGGTGAAGCCTTCAACGAGGCCTGCGTTGGACGCCCTGCATGCGGCCGGGGTGAGACTGATCATGCTCACTGGCGATAACGAGGCGACGGCGAAGGCAGTGGCCTCGGTGCTGCCTATCGACGAGGTGCACGCGGGCGCCTCGCCCGAGGACAAGGCGAACATCGTCAATGCGTTGAAGGCCGGTGGTGCCAGGGTCGCCATGGCGGGCGATGGCGTGAACGATGCACCGGCGCTGGCAGCGGCTGATATCGGGATTGGCATGGGTAACGGCAGCGATATCGCCATACAGAATGCCTCGGTCACCCTGTTGAAGGGCGACCTTGCGGGTATCGCGCGGGCTCGTGCGCTCTCTGAGGCGACGGTGAATAACATCCGGCAGAACCTGTTCTTCGCCTTCGTCTACAACGCGGTGGGCGTGCCATTGGCGGCTGGGGTGTTGTATCCGGTGTTTGGGGTCACGCTGTCGCCGATGGTTGCCGCGGTGGCGATGAGTTTGAGTTCGGTGTCTGTTGTTGGGAATGCGTTGCGCCTGCGGCGCGTTGCGATCTAGAACATGTCTTTTGTGGGAGCCGCTGAAGCGGCTCCCACAAAAGGCGAACACAGCCTAGTGTTTGATGTCGAAGGAGGGTGGGGCGTCTGCCGGCTTCGTTGCCCAGGCCTTGTTCGGCCTATCCGACAAATCGAACTCGAGCTTGCCGCCCTTGAGGGCGAAGGACTCCGGCAGCCAGGACTTGGTAGTGGCCTTGCCGTCGACTTTCAGCACCGTGACGTACGGCTTGCCCATGCCGGCGTTCGGCGCTTCGATCACGACATCACCGTCCGGACGGTGCACCGTAGCCTTCGTAAACAACGGACTACCTACGACCATCTCCGCACGACCCGGAATGGACGGATACACACCCAGCGCAGCGAACACGTACCACGACGACATCTCACCAAGATCGTCGTTGCCGGGAATGCCGTTGGGCGCATTCACCCAGATCGTGTCGAGCACGCGGCGCACGAGTTCCTGCGTCTTCCAGGGCTGGCCGGCGAAGTTGTAGAGCCAGGGCGTGCCGATGGACGGCTCGTTGTCGAGCTCCGCATGCAACGGACCCGACTTGGTGACGGCGAACGTGCCGTCCGGCTGGTAGAAGAACGCATCGAGTCGCTTGCGAGCCTTTTCGCGTCCGCCCATGGCGTCGAACAGGCCGCCGACGTTGAACGGCACCATCCATACGTACTGTGCCGCGCTGCCTTCGACGAAGCCATCTTCGGTCGACGGCGTGAAGGCATGCGGGGCCTCCTTGTCGTCGTCCTTGATCAGCGCCCATGTGCCGTCCGCGTTGCGGTTACGGATGTAGCCGCCTTCAGGGGTAGCCTTGGGATCGAACAGGTTGCGCCAGTACTGGGCACGGCCGAGGAAGCGCTGCGACGTGGCAGTGTCGCCAAGGCGAGCCGCGAGCGAGCTGATGCCGAACTCTGCCGCGACGGTTTCCAGCGTGTCGGCCGCCGGGCCCCAGGCGGGCGCGCCCACGGGGATGTAGTGCAGTTTGAGCCACGCATCGAGACCGGGGCGCTGACCGACGCATTCGACTTCGCAGCCGTCGTGCGAGAGGTCGAGCGCGGTCGGGTGGTCGGCCGCATAGACGAGCGAGGCGAGGGCGCCCTTGGCATCGAAGTCACGGCCACCGAAGGCGTAGATGCCGGCAACCGCCGCAGCGGCGGGATCGCCGTTCATCACGTGCGTGCCGCCGTTGTTATGCGTCCAGCGGTCCCACACGCCATGGTTCTGTTGGGCCTGGTTATAGAGGCTCTGGGCGATGTCGCTTGCCGTCTTCGGCTCGAGCCAGGCCACCATCGGCAGCTGGGAGCGATAGACGTCCCAACCGGAGAAGTTCGCGTACTGCGCCTTCTGGTTGCCGGTGACCTTGTGCACCTTGTTGTCGAATCCGGTGTACTCACCGTTGACGTCGCTGAACACGTTTGGCGTCATCAGTGAATGGTAGAGCGCGGTGTAGAACACGGTGCGCTGATCGGGCGTGCCACCTTCGATATCGATGTGCGAAAGACGTGCGTTCCAGGCGTCGACCGCCTTGTCACGCAGCGCTTCGAACGTGGTTCCCTTCGGGTTCTCCGCGTCCAGGTTGGCCTGCGCATTCGCGGTGCTCACGTAGGAAATGCCGACGCGCACATTCACCGTGCTCGTACCCTTGGCAAAACCCACCCATGCACCCGAGCCTTTGCCCGTGTCCGGAAAGCCTTTCTCGCCGTAACCGGTGCCGCCCTGGGCCTGCTTGCCGCCCTTGCTGACCGTCGTGTCCTGCCACGTACCCGTGGTCGCGAAGGGCTGGTCGAACTCGATCACGTAGTGGACGGTGTAATAGCTGCGGCGATCCGCTTCGTTGATGTAACCGCAGAAGTTACCGCTGGTAACGTCACCGCTGATGCGCTGATGCGCCGGGTCGATCGTGACTGTCGCCTTCTCGGATCCCGATTCGGAGTCCGAGGCACGCACGAGCACGTTGACCGGTTTGCCGGCCGGGAAAGCGAAGCGCGCCGCACCCGAATGCAGCGCAGCGGTCAGGTCGGTGGTGACGCCGTTGTCGAGCGTGACGTGGTAATGCCCGGCCTTGGCTACTTCGTTCGCGTGCGAGAACTTCGACGCATAGGCGTGACGGAAGTCCGTCGACGGAGATGTCGTGACGTCCTCGCTGATCGGCATGATTGGCACGTCGCCCGAACCGCCGGCGCAACCCCAGCCTTCGACATTGGTCAGGCTGAAGCCGCGGATGGCGTCGGCGCGGTATTCATAACCGCCCGGTGCAGCGATGGGGGACTTCTTGCCGGGAAGTGGCGTGGCTTCCGGGGAGAACTGCAGCATGCCGAAGGGCACGACGGCGCCAGGGAACACGTTACCCCCATTGGCCGTGCCGATCAGCGGATTGACGAGGTCGGCGGGGCCGGATGCGGCGGTGGCAGCCGCAGGCAGCAGGGCGGCGGCAAGGACGTACGGGCGAATCGCGCGCAAGGGCTGATCTCCGTGGAACCGGTATTTATATCGATTGAAATCCGATTCGGCGCCCGGGTCGTGTGCCAACGGTCATGGATGCGCTGCACCATGCCGTCAGCCGGGAGGGGTCCTACCAGAGAATCCCGTCGATCGGCTTGGCCGGCTCCAGGCCATGCGCCTCGCCGAGCGTATCGCGCAGGTCGATCTCGATACCGCGGGTGATCGTGGTCAGCGGCACGTCGTCTTCGAGATTCTCGAAGGGGTTCTGCATGTCGTTGCCGATCTGCAGCAGCGCAAGGAACAGGAATCCGGCAACCGTGGAACCCAGTGGCGTATACACGCCCAGCGTCTCGACGAGGCCGAGCGGAAGCAGGATGCAGAAGCCGTGGGTGAAGATGGCGGGATAGGTGGCGTACTGCTGCGGCAGCGGCGTGTTCTTGATCCGTTCCATGCCGCCCTGGGCATTGGAGATGTCGGAGAGCGTGCGCGCAAGGGCAGTCAGCAGGATCGGATCGGGCTTTGCCTCGGCCACGAGCGTGCCGGTGCGGGCGTGGATCGCGTTGGGCACGTTGGTGACGTTACGCAGCCCTTCCACTTCGTCGGCGGGCAGACGTGCCGACAGTTCGTCCCAGGGCGCCTGTCGACGCAGGTGCAACCGCAAGGCATGCACATAGGCTATCTGTCGGTGCGCAACAGCGATGCCGCTGGCGCGTTCGGGCAGCGTCGCCAAGGCTTCACGAGCCAGGGTGCGCGAGGCGTTGACCATCGCACCCCACAGCGTGCGCGCCTCCCACCACCGCGCATACGCGGTGGTGTTGCGGAAGCTCAGGTAGACGGCAACCGCCGAGCCCAGCAGTGTGAGGGGCAGGGCGGGAAACTCCGCGGTCCACCTCGGATGCATCACGTACCAGAAGGCGGTAACGGCCACGTCCCACGCGAGCAGCCAGATCAGCGGCTTGCCCACATAACGCAGGATGTGGCCTAGATGCGCGCGCCCGGGAAGGATCACGCCTTGTGCTCGCGCTTGATCGCTTCGGCCAGGGGAATGAAGTGATTGGTCGTTTCGTCGAGCACGGTGATCTTGCCGTCGCCGATGTCATAGACCCAGCCGAGCAGGTTGATCGCATCGTTGGCCAGCGCCGCCGCGACTGCCGGGTGTGAGCGGAGGTGGGTGAGCTGGAGGCGCACATTCTCCTCGATCACCTCCTGCATGGCCTCGGCGCCCTCGAGCTTGCGCGCGAACACGGCGCTCTTGGCCGCCTGCGCATTGCGCAGCCAGGCTTCGACCGTGGGCAGGTCCTTGGTGGAGTCCGGATTGAGCAGGCCCTTCATGGCGCCGCAGTCCGTATGCCCGCAGACCACGACATGCTGCACGCCGAGCACCATCACGGCGTACTCGACCACGGCAGACACGCCACCGAGCATCTCGCCGTAGCCCGGCACGATGTTGCCGATGTTGCGGCAGACGAATAGCTCGCCCGGCTGCGTCTGGGTGATCATCTCCGGCACCACGCGGGAGTCCGCGCAGGTGATGAAGAGGGTATGGGGGGTCTGGCCTTCGGCCAGCTCACTGAACAGCTTGCGGTTTTCCGGCTCGGGGAAAACCTTGTGGCTGAAGTCCTCGACGCCCTTGAGCAGGCCGAGGAGGCTATCGTCGCGCGGGGTTTCCTGGGTCATGTGCGTTGCCTTGGAAAAGCTTAGGCGAACAGTTTATGACAAACCATACCCCGACGGATTCGCCGGGGTATGGTTTGGAGGCCGCTTTCTGTGGGAGCCGCTTCAGCGGCGATGGGTGCTCGCGGGAACCTGGCCCGCTGCCGCGGGATCGCCGATGAATCGGCTCCCACAAGAAGCGAGGTGCCGCGAGCACCCAATCGCCGATGAATCGGCTCCTACACAGAGCATCGCCGATGAATCGGCTCCCACATTTTCTTATTGACGCAGAGGCTTAGGCCTCTGCGTCCTCTTTGTAGGCATCGATCGGGATGCAGGCGCACATCACGTTCTTGTCGCCGTAGACGTTGTCCACGCGGGATACCGGCGGCCAGTACTTCGACAGCTTGAGCGAGGGCAGCGGGAAGGCCGCAAGTTCGCGCGGGTAGGCATGGGTCCACTCGGTGCCCGTGACCATGGTGGCCGTGTGCGGGGCGTTGCGCAGCGGGTTGTCCTCGCGATCCAGGCGGCCGTCCTGCACCGCGCGGATCTCGTCGCGGATCTGGATCATGGCGTCGATGAAGCGGTCGAGCTCGTGCTGCGATTCGCTCTCGGTCGGCTCGACCATCAGCGTGCCGGCGACCGGGAAGCTCAGGGTCGGGGCGTGGAAGCCGAAGTCGATCAGGCGCTTGGCGACATCTTCCGCGCCGACGCCGGTGGCGTCCTTGAGTGGGCGCAGGTCGAGGATGCACTCGTGGGCGACCAGGCCGTTACGACCGGTGTAGAGCGTGTCGTAATGCGGCGCCAGGCGCTTGGCGATGTAGTTGGCGTTGAGCAGGGCCACCTGGGTCGCCTTGCGCAGGCCTTCCGTGCCCATCAGCGTGATGTACATCCAGGAGATCGGCAGGATCGAGGCCGAACCGAAGCTGGCAGCGCTGACCATGCCCACGTCGCCCTCACCACCGAAGGTGCGCGGCAGGAACGGGGCCAGATGCGACTTCACCGCACACGGGCCGACGCCCGGGCCGCCGCCGCCGTGCGGAATGCAGAAGGTCTTGTGCAGGTTGAGGTGCGAAACGTCCGAACCCCACTTGCCCGGCTTGGCCACGCCGACCAGCGCGTTCATGTTGGCGCCGTCCGTGTACACCTGACCGCCGTGCTTGTGCACGATGTCGCAGATGGCGACCACGTCTTCTTCGAACACGCCGTGCGTGGACGGGTAGGTGATCATGATCGCGGCGAGACGGTCGGAATACTTCTCGGCCTTCTCGCGGATGTCGTCGACGTCCACGTTACCGTTGGCATCGCAGCGCGTGACCACGACGGTCATGCCGCACATCTGTGCGGAGGCCGGGTTAGTACCGTGCGCGGACTCCGGGATGAGGCAGATGTCGCGATGGCCTTCGTTGCGCGAGCGGTGGTAAGCGCGAATGGCGAGCAGGCCGGCGTATTCACCCTGGGCACCGGAGTTCGGCTGCAGGCTCACCGAGTCGTAACCGGTGCACTCGACCAGCATCGCCTCCAGCTCGTCGATCAGCTGCTTGTAGCCCTGGGTCTGGTTGGCCGGGGCAAGCGGATGGATGTTGGCGAACTCCGGCCACGTCACCGGGATCATCTCGGCGGTGGCATTGAGCTTCATGGTGCAGGAGCCGAGCGGGATCATCGTGCGATCGAGCGCGAGGTCCTTGTCGGCGAGACCACGCAGGTAGCGGAGCAGTTCGTGCTCGCTGTGGTGCGTGTTGAACACCGGGTGCTGCAGGAAGTCGATGTCGCGGAGCAGGGTGCCCGGCAGCGCATCGGCGGTGGCGGCATCGAGGGCGTCGATGTCATTGGCGTTTGCACCGAAGACGCCGGCCAGCGTGGCGATATCCGCACGCGTGGTGGTTTCGTCGAGACTGATGCCCACACTCGAAGCGTCGATCGCGCGCAGGTTGACGTTGGCGGCAGCGGCCTTGGCGTGGATCGCCTTGGCGTCGATACCGGTGACGTGCAACGTATCGAAATAATCGCTCCCAACCGCCACACCCGCCTTGCCCAGAGCACCGGCAAGGATCGCGGTGAGGCGATGCGTGCGACGTGCGATGCGCACCAGACCTTCCGGACCGTGGTACACGGCGTACATGCTGGCCATGACGGCGAGCAGCACCTGTGCAGTACAGATGTTGGAGGTGGCCTTCTCGCGGCGGATGTGCTGCTCGCGCGTTTGCAGGGTGAGACGGTAAGCCGGCTTGCCTTCGGTGTCGACGGAGACGCCGATCAGGCGGCCCGGCATGGAACGCTTATAGGCGTCGCGGCAGGCGAGGTAAGCGGCATGCGGGCCACCAAAGCCGTACGGCACGCCAAAACGCTGCGTGTTGCCGACGACGATGTCCGCACCCCAGCTGCCCGGCGAAGCGATCAGCGTCAGGGCAAGCAGGTCGGTAGCGACGCAGACGATGCCCCCACGCGCGTGGGTCGCGTCAGCCAGCGCCTTGTAGTCGTTGATGCGGCCGAAGGTGTTCGGGTACTGCAGGAGCACGCCGAAGCTGTCGACGGTAGCGCCTTCTGCGTCATCACCGATATACAGCTCGATGCCGATACCGTCGGCGCGCGTGCGCAGTACTTCCAGCGTCTGCGGATGCACGCCCTTCGAGACGAAGAAGACGTTGGACTTCGATTTTGCCGAACGCTTGGCCAGCGTCATCGCCTCGGCAGCCGCGGTGGCTTCGTCGAGCAGCGAGGCGTTGGAGATGTCCATGCCGGTGAGGTCGGTGACCATGGTCTGGAAGTTGATCAGCGCTTCCATGCGGCCCTGCGAGATCTCTGCCTGGTACGGCGTATAGGCCGTGTACCACGCCGGGTTCTCGAGCACGTTGCGCAGGATGACGTTCGGCGTGAGCGTGCCGTAGTAACCCTGGCCGATGAAGCTGCGGAAGACCGTGTTGCGGTCGGCGATGGCGCGGATCTTGGCCAGCGCCTCTTCCTCGGTCACCGCGGCGGGCAGGGCGAGCGGGGCGGGCGACTTGATCGAGCCGGGGACGATCGCGTCGGTCAGCGCTTCCAGCGTGTTGTGGCCGACGACGCGGAGCATCTCGGCGATCTCGGCATCGTTCGGACCGATGTGGCGTTCGATGAACGCGCCATGGTTCTCGAGCTCACGCAGCGAAGGAGAGTTTTTCTGGCTCATGACTTGGAGGCATCCGAAAGAACGTGCCGTGCCGGCACGTGGGGCGCCCCTCTGTCCTTTTGCCTGAGAGTTTGGAGGCGGGTAGGCCTCTTGCACCTTCGGCGCCGGATTTAACCGGTCTCTCCAGAGTGATGAAGCACGCCGGTGGTCATGGGGGCCTGAGCGATTACGGGCGTTGCGCCTTCGGCAGCGGGTCCTTCCGCTTCTCCCACCGGGTGTTACTGACCGGGATTATACAACCCTGGGGTGGGCGATGATCGATTTTCGACGTAGTCCCTGAACGCAGGTAAGTGCTTGATTGTCCGGCCGGAGCATGGGGGCGTCGCACTGACTATGCGCCTCCGGCAAGCAGCGTAGGCGAATGCCGTACCAAAACGCAGGGGACGGCTGAAAGTCGTATAGGTGTCGGGCTGATCTTGACCTAGGTACACGCCCAACACTTGTGGGGGCGCGTCGCCATCGTCGGTGATCGTGTCCTCGGGCGGGGCAAAACGACGGTTTTAGGGAACGTAACGAGGATGGGCCGAGGCCAGACAGGCTCCGCCGCGACGCCCTCGACGAGCGTAACGTCGGTTCCGGACTACGAACAAGGAGGTCCGATCCCATGAAAATGCCCGCGTTCTCTTCTAAGCCCCTCGCTCTCGCTGTGGTTGCTGCCCTCGCCACTTCATCCCAGGTCATGGCCCACTCGCTCGACAGGCCGAGAGACTCGACGATTGCTACCGACGCCCTGACGGCCATCGTTGCATTCGGTGACCACTCAGACCCGTTGCCGCATGACACCAAGCCGTCATCGGCGTCGGCCATTCCGGTCGTTCGGCCTGTCGAGGTCGACCGGCTCGCTCCCGAGGCCTCGAGGCACTTCCTTGCCATGGTCGATGCCACCTCTCTTCCGCTGGCGGCCGATCAGGCCGCGACGCTCAGGCGCCTGTTCGACCAGGGTTCGCCTGTACTCGTCCACATGGATGCCCGGACACCGGAGGACCTTGCGCACGTAAGCGAACTGTTCGGGATCGCCCCGACGTCGGGCGACATGATTGTGCGAAATGACGGGGATGCCATTGAGGTGTTCGCTGCGTCTCCGGAGAGCGATGCGGATACGTCGGCCCTCATTCACGCCCTTGTGGAGTCGGTCGAGCCGGTGCCATCCGCGGACGTTCCTTTCGCGCGTTTCCAAAACGTGCCGGATGTAGAGGCAGACGACCCGGATTCGGCGGGCGTCGATCCTGGGCTGCACATTGACGTGAATCTTGTCGACACGCGGGGTGAAATAGCCGGTGTGACCCGTGTCGACCTCGTCCGCAGTCGCACTTTGTCTTCAGACTTCAAACTGATCACACTCACCTCAAGCCTGACGGTCAATCCCACGAACAAGGGCGTGAGCGACGGCTCGACGACCGGGAAGAACGCGTGGACTGCCGATCTTCCGCTGGAATACCGCTTCCGCCATACGCTCACCGCGGAGGATACCGACGTGACCTATCTCGCCCATTTTCCCGAGACCGACGGGCGCACCGAGTTCACGCAGACAGACACCGAGATTCGTGGCTTCACGATAGGTGGGTCCACGGGTTCGGAGATCAGTCATACCGGCAAGGCCGATGACAATCTCGCTGCGAAGCTGCCCTTGAACCTGTCGTTCGGCTACGAGCATAAGTGGCAGTCGAATCTGTCTATGACGTTCAGAGACTATTCGGTCCATGCGACGCCCGGCGTGCCTGGAACCGTGGCATGGAAGGTACTCATTGCCCCGAAGCTCGAGAACGTGCTCGTCAAACGTTGGGGGGCGGACTTGCCGGTCCTGAGCGAAGACAAGATGACCCCGATGATGCGCGACATCAACTTCAAGGCCATGTCGCACTGGAAGGTGCCCGGCTCGTATGCAGGCCTGGCGTACGTGACGGTGTCGGCTGGATACGACCTGGACCGAAAGAAATGGTGGTGGAATCGAACGCAGGTCAAGCACTCGCGAGAGCGCGTGCCGCGCGACGTGGCGAAGGAGTTCGTTTTCGATCTGAGCAACCCCTTTCTCTCCCCGGAGAAAACGGTACTGATCCGGTCGGCGACAGGCTCCGGATCGTGTCTGCGAGACCATTTCGGCGTGGTCGATCTTGTCGCCTGCGTGGCCAAGGACCGCAGTCAGATGTGGGGCTTCGATGCTGCCAGCCGCTACGTAAACAGAGGGTCCGGTCGTTGCCTCGCGGCACAGCCGGCTACCAACTCTGTCGTTACCGAATCCTGCGAAAACATCACGTACGAGAAGCAATGGCAGTGGCGTGCCGACCGCCTGCATTCGCTGATCGATCACGGGCGTTACCGCTTGTATGTCGAGGGCGGGCAGGTGCGTTACGCGGCACCCGAAGCACGCTTCCCGGATTTCCCGGTAAACCCCTACGCAAGTGCGCTGGAACCCTGGACAAATTATCCCTCGGCGCCACGTGCGGGTATCGACCACATCATGGGCCCTGCAGGTAGCCGGACACTCGATGTGGGCCCGGAGTACGCAGGATTCCCGCGTGTCTCCGACGACCAGCGTTGGCGCATCGAGGTGGTACGCCCGGGGCTGTAGTTTTTGACGGCAGAGTACGGCTCCCCGCATGTGGCGGCGGAGCCGCTTTGCTAGCCGTTGACGGCGGGGCTCCGCGTCTTAGTCGATCTGGTGCGCGATCGGGCTGACGTGGGCACGTCTTAGAAAAACGCTGCCGGGCTCAGCGCAAAGCGCTTCGACAAAGCGCGGATGTGACTCGTCGTAAGTTCGCGTTTGCCGGCAAGAATTTCGGAGACGACGCTTTGCGTGCCGACCTCCGGCAGCTGGTTTTGTCGCAGCCCATGTTGATCCATGAGAAAGCGCAGAAGGTCCGTACCGTGCACTTTGGCCTGCGGATAGTGTTGCTGGTCGTAGGCGTAGATAAGATCCGCCAGCACCAAGTACAACGAATGTTGAGGGTGATGGGATTCCATCGCGCCGTCGTCTACGAGTGCGTCCGTCAGGCCGACGACTTTGTCATAGTCCCGATCATTTGCGATGTGGCAGATCCCAGAGACCTTCTGGAACTCGTCCCATTGAGCGAAAATTGCTTCAAGCGATCGCTTTGTCCTCATTTCCAGTCTCCTCGTTCGTACTGGGGGTGCGTCAGGACGGCTGTGATGTAGCAGTGCTGGGCTTGGTAATCGATGCGACACACGAGCCGGTAGCAGTTCCCGCGAATGTCGAAGACGTACTTGTCGCCGACGATATCAGTCGTGCCAAATGTCTTCTTCAGATCGTTGAAGCCCTGATAATCACGAGACTCCATCAGTTTTCTCCATATCTGGAGCGGTCCGGCGGCGTCGACATGAAGCTGGCCGAAGTCGACCAGTCGTCGGTTGCTGATGACCCGCATGTCACTTTTCCGTAAGCGGCGAAGAGGATATTATCGCAATTTGCGATAATATCAAATGTCGTCCTGATCCGCCTCGAGGCGTGGTCGCGCGTCGCGTGAACACGGGCTTCCCTTGACTACGTGGGGCCAAGGCGCTGGCTAAGGCGCTGGTGGTGAGAAAGCTTGCAAAATGACCACTGGTCATTTAAGTTATGACCACTGGTCATTTCGGAGGTATCCCATGGCATCGCAACGTTGGGCGCTGGTTACCGGCGCATCGAGTGGGTTAGGTCGGGACTTCGCACACGCTCTGGCTGAGAAGGGCAACGACGTTGTGCTGGCGGCGCGTCGGGAGGAGCCGATGGAGAGATTGGCCGATGAGCTCCGCTCGCTTTATGGCGTGAAGACACGCGTCGTGGCGCTGGACCTTTCGGCCGACGGTGCGGCTGATTCGTTGAAATCGCGCCTGGATGCGGACGGGATCGTCATCCACACCCTGATCAACAATGCCGGCCACGGCATCACGGCGGACTTCCTGGATGCTCCGATCGAGCGCATCACTGCCATGCTTCGCCTCAACGTGCTCGGCCTCACCGATTTGACCCACGTATTCGCCAGCGATATGGCGAAGCGGGGCGGAGGCAGGATCATGCTGGTGGGCAGCGTCGCGGCATTCCAGCCCTGTCCTCATTTCGCGGCATATGCGGCCAGCAAGGCCTATGTGTTGTCGTTGGGTGAAGCGCTGCATACCGAAATGAAGTCGAAGAACGTCGTGGTGACCGTACTGTCGCCTGGCGTCACCGATACCTCGTTCTTCGATGCCGCCGGCGAGGCGCCGAGTGCCGCCATGAAGCGGTTGATGATGAAGTCGCGTCCCGTGGTCGACATCGGCCTCGCTGCCATGGCGGCGGGCAAGTCATCGGTGGTGCCGGGTCGTGTCAACCGCATGATGGCTTTCCTGTCTCGGTTGTTCTCGCGACAGCAGCTCGCGCGCATCACCTATAGAATGGCCACCACCTGATGATGGATTGAGCGTGCATGGTTCGATACGCCCTGGCGGCCGAGGATAAGGAAGCGCGTCGCGACGCGATCCTCGCCGCCGCACGCACGCTGTTCCTGCGCGATCCGGAGAAGCTCCCGTCCGCCGCCGCCATCGCCACCGAGGCGGGATTGGCCAAGGGCACGGTGTACCTGTACTTCGCGACCAAGGAGGAGATCTTCATGGAGCTCCTCCAGATCGAGCGTTTGGCGATGATGTCGAGCATCCGCGAGGCGTTCGCGCCGGACAGTCGTTCGATAGACGAGAAGATCGCGGCTTTTCTCTCTGCCTATGTCGCGCACGTTACCGCGCAACCGGACATCCTGAAACTCGAATCACTGGGTTACAGCGTGCTCGAACGGAACATCGAGCAGGAAAGGCTGCGCGCCTATAAACAGGAGCTGGGCATGGCTCTGGTCGAAGCCGGCACGGTGGTCGAGACTGCGCTCGGATTGACCGAAGGCGAGGGCACGCGCGTGCTTGTGCACAGTTATGCGCTGACGCAAGGGCTGTGGCAGGCGTTGGACATTCCGCCCGATTGCCGCGAGATGTTGGGCGATGCGGCTGTGGCGTTTACCAGCCTGGACTTCGCCACGGAGCTGAAGGTGTCGCTGGATCGCTACTGGCGAGGGTTGCGAAGCCAAGGGTAATTCGTTCACGGATCGTCAGTCCCAGCGATTCGCATTCTCAGGGAATCCCGGTCGCTGTACCCGTACGACACAAAAGCGCTGTCCGGTTGGCGCCTGCATGACGATCCATCGCTCGAGCCGATCGACGACAGCCGCACCTAACCCTTCCAGGCGACGCACTTCAGCCGGAATGTCGTCGGTCTCGATATCGAGGTGCACCCGGCTTCCGTGACTGACGCGCTGGATCTGCACGATGGGTTCACCGGGTGGCGTGTCCAGCATGCGGTAATTGTCGCGGGAGCCTGGATGATCGAGGTCGACAGGCCGGCCCAGTGCATCGGCCCAGAAACGGGCAGCCTTGTCCACGTCGTCGGTATAGCAGTCGATCAATAGCGCGCACAGCCTTGAATGATGCATCGCGGTCTCCGATCAAGGGGCAGGCCCCGAATATATTCGTTTCGGGGCTACGGCGCGCGTGACTCAGTCAGCGGGAAGCATGCCGATCGACCGCATCCATTTCTCCGCGAGTTCTGGCCAGGCGCCGATGGGCAGATCCTTCTTGCGCAGGCCGAAGGCATGGCCGCCCGTGGTGTAGAGATGCATTTCCACAGGTGCGCCGGCCTGTTTCAGCGCGAGGTAATAGGTCAACGAGTGACGAACGTCATCGACGGGATCGTCTTCGGCCTGGACGAGGAAAGTGGGTGGCGTCTTCGCCGTTACGTGAACCGTCAGATTGAGGATGAGACCCTTGCCCTCCCATAAATGACCGGGGTAGATGGCCATGGCGAAGTTCGGTCGGGCACTCAGCTTGTCGGCATCGTCGACCGGTGCGTAACTACGCTCGGACGCGTTGCTTACATCGGCGACCACATGGCCGCCGGCCGAGAATCCGATCACACCGATCTTGTCCGGGTCGATATGAAGGCTCGTCGCTTGTTGGCGCACGAGTCGAATAGTCCGCTGCGCATCCTGCAGCGCCATGTGCACCTTCGGTTCCCTGCGGCAGTTACACGAGCCGTCCCATTGCGGACCACTCTTTGGAACCCGGTATTTGAGCAGCACGCACGTGATGCCCTTGCCGGTCAGCCAGTCGCAGATCTCCGTGCCTTCTATGGCCATGGCGAGGATGTTGTAGCCGCCGCCCGGAAACACCACGACCGTTGTACCCGTACTGGTGCCCTTGGGCGGGAAGACCGTCATGGTAGGCCGGGTGACGTTCCCGACTATCGCATCGTCCTTGACCGATTCCGGACCCGTCACCGGTGGGCGTGCTATCGCGTGTCCCTCGGGCCACAGCGGAACCTGGGTGAGTGGTGCGGGTGGCTCCCACGTTGCCGGGGCCGTAGGTGGTGGAGATGCGCTTGCACTTGCGACCCACAGGCTGGCGATCATTGCGGCATGACACCATTTCTGATTCATCGACATTTGCTCCTCCTGAGAGGGAGTTAAGCTAGCCCCGGCATGAGGCGATTTTATGGCGATGAACTGGCACAACCGCTAACTGTGGAATGGGGGATTGCAGGATTGCAGGTATTACCCTGGTGGCGCGACACGTGAAGTAGTCGGCCGCATGCGATCGGCAACGAACGCACCCGGGATCGCACCGAGACAACAGAGCGGCGCGGCCAGCGCACCAAGACCCCATGCTTTAGCGATATGAAAACCGGCCTCCCGCAGTCCAGCCGGTAGGAGAACCACCGCGGCGAACGCGGCGAGAATGCCAAAGAAGGCGCCTGCGCGCCAAAGGGCAAGTCGGGTGGAAAGGCGGGCGGTCATCCTAAGTACCTCGCGTTGGCTGCGGCGATGGTACTACCAGAGTCGCATCCGATTCTTCGGGGCAAGGTAAAGATGCTGGTCCGGTCGCACATCGAAGTTGTCGTACCACGTGTCGATATTGCGTACGACGGCAAGGGGTGACGATGAGGGCCAAGCAGATGAGCCAGCTTCTACTCAAATATCCTCGCTCCGAATCTGGTCGGTAGATTGCGCTGAGCTGGCGAATTTTCGCAAGGCCGATGAGTACGATGGAGAAGCGTTGATAGTCATATAGGCTGGTGCAAATTCTTACGGAGGCCACATGCCTTACGTCTATCTTTTCATCGCGATCGTCGGTGAGGTGATCGGCACCTCGTTGCTCAAGACATCGGACGGTATGTCCAGGCCTTGGCCGACATGCGCCTCACTCCTTGCCTATGCGGTCACCTTCTTCTTCCTCTCCCTCACACTGAGGACGATTCCCACCGGCATCGCTTATGCGATCTGGTCCGGTTTCGGTATCGTTCTGATTACGATAATAGGGTGGGTATTCTTCAAACAAACTCTTGATTTCGCTGCTGTCTGCGGGCTCGGGCTCATTCTGGCGGGTGTGCTCGTAATCCAGCTTCTGTCAAAGGTGTCTGCGCACTAGCGAAGGAGGTGCGTAAGCCAGGAACGAATCTCCTCGTTAGCCATGCCACGCCCCAACTTCCCGTCCATATACCGCCATGTCACTTCATGGTGTTCCCGATCCAGTGAGTCGATGCAGTCCTTCGCCAGGATGACGTCATAGTCCCTCTGGTAAGCATCGACGACCGTGGTCCGTACGCATGCATGTGTATTCACGCCGGCAACGATCAGTTGATCGCAATTCAACTGCTCGAGAAGACTGTCGAGATTCGTGCCGAAGAAAGCGCTGTAGCGTTTCTTCAGAACGAAATGGTCAGACGCGTGAACATCCAGTTCGGGCAGGAGCTCCGCCCCCGGGGTACCTGCGATGACTACCCTGGTTTGGGTCCGCCGTACTTCCAATGACGCATCGCTCAGGTCAGACGCAAATTCCTGCCGCACCCAGATGATGGGAACAGCCGCATCGCGTGCCATGGCGGTGAGCGTATTGGTATGGGCCGCGAGGGCAGGCCGGAGCAGGGACAGTCGCTGATGGCCGAAGAAGTCGGCCTGCATATCGATGACAAGGGCAACAGTCGTCACGATCGCACCTCAGAAGGGGTGGGTCATGCTTGCCAATGTACCCCGGACGCCCCATCCGGAGGATGTCCGAATGTCCGCCAGGTACGCCAGGCACTGTCCGCGGACACGAGGTCGGATGCTTTGAGTGGCGTTTCTGAGCCACTGGTCTGGTATTTGCTTAGCTATCGGTTGGTATCAGGGAGTACCTGGATGGCCGACTACTCGGACACTGCAAGGACAAGCACCGCCTGGAAGCGCGTGCCCTGGGGAATGCAGAACTATATTTTCTTTTACCTGCGCTCCCATCATTTTCCGATCACGCCCCGCAACACCGAGGCTGTGGCGCAGGCAATTGCGGATCGTCTAAAGGTCGGGCCGGTGAAGCACTTTGAGCTAGAGGTGGTTATCGAGCGGAGCGCGGTCGAATATCGGCTGGACGAGGGGAAGAGCGGCTCATAGTAGTGTCCCTTTCCGCTGATGAGTGCTCAACGGAGATCTCGTGCCTCTACGTATTTACCCGCTAGTATCTGATGTGGGCAAAGGAAGATGACGGGCGTGCCTATGAATGATGCAGACCTCGAAGCTTGGGCAGTCGCTTATATCGAAGGGGTTCAAGATCCGACTCGATTCAAAGAGGGTCATCCCGCGTGGTGGGCCATTGAGCGTTTCATGGACTCGACTACTGATAGCGAGGACATCTGGCTCGCTATCCTGCACATTCTCGCCAAGTCGCCGCCCGACGAAGTATTGGCGGTGCTGGCCGCAGGTCCGCTGGAGGACCTGATTCATTACAAAGGCGACGACTTTATCGATCGAATCGAGCTGCACGCGCGTCGGGATCGCGCGTTTCATCAGTTGCTCAATGGCGTCTGGAAGAGCGGGTCAGACGAGGTCTGGGCCAGGGTCGAACGCATTTGCGCTAGGTCGTAGGTTGCCGCAGCCCTGCCTAGGTGCCTGGGCAGCAAGCCCTGGGCAAATCCCGCGTAGGATGAAGTCCCAACCCCCCGAAGGGAGACCTGAAATGGCATTCCGTGTCTTGATCATCGGCGGCACCGGACAGGTGGGCGCCGCAGTGGTGCGCGCTCTGGCCGCGGAGCCGTCCTGCGTTGAAGTCGTCATGGTCAATCGCAGGGAGGTCGCTCCGGCCGCCGATCCCCGCGTGCGGCAGGTGGTTCTGGATACGGTAGCTACTCAGTTTCCGACCGATGTGACCAAGCTCGCCCAGGGCATGGTTGCGCAAGGTGATCCTGTCTACGCAGCGTCCTGCGTTGGCGTCGG
The DNA here is from genome assembly GCA_966191635.1 of uncultured Luteibacter sp. GTDB lineage: Bacteria > Pseudomonadota > Gammaproteobacteria > Xanthomonadales > Rhodanobacteraceae > Luteibacter. The sequence continues at coordinate 65,286 of CBIGPO010000005.1, read as the reverse complement.
CGCGGGCAGCATGAAATGGAGCGAGGAAGAACTAAAAGCCCTCGAGATTGGTGTTGTCGGTGGCTTTGCCCGAGGTTGCCATGCCGGGGGTATCACCCATTTTTCCCTTCTTTCCGCCGTGGGCAGCAACCCGAAAAGCAGATTTCGCTATGTGCGGATCATGGGGTTGAAGGAAGCGGCCATCGAAGCGATCGGCTTCCAGCGCCTCGCGATATTTCAGCCAGGAATCATCGCAGGCAATGCTCACACACCGGGTTATGTGGCCTGGTTGGGGCGACTGATTCCCGGGCGGTTTGGCGCGATTGAGCAGGACGATATCGGGCGGGCCTTCGTTGCCGAATTCGTCAATAGCCCGGCTGTGAACGGGGTGGTGTATCTCGAGAATGACGCAATGAGACAGGCATCCCGTGCGCTGGCTTAGAGCGATCAGTCGACCAACTCGATTCCCAGGCCGTAGAGAAGTCCGGCGGCCTCCGTGCGGGTGAATCTCGCTCCCTTGACCTGATTCTCGCGGATGTCCATGACGTAGTTGGTGGCTTCGCTGAAGTCCGCACCCTGGAGTTTCGTGCCACCGAACATGCTTTCCGCAAAGTCGGAGTAAGTGAAGTTTGAGCGGGCGAAGTCGCCCTCCCTGAAGTCGACGTTTCGAACCTTGCACTCCTCCAACACAAGCTCCTGGAGGCTCAGGCCGAAGAACGAGGTGTAGTTCACTATCGACTTGCGAAAGGTCAGCTTGGCGGGCGCCGCATATCGCGGCCAGTCCGCGCGTGTCCAGTCCACGCCGATGACCTTGCATTCGTCGAACGTCACAGCCTGAAATTTGCTGGTGTTGAGCTTGACGTTGCTCAGGTCGCATGACCGGAACGTGCATTCGATGAACTTGCAGTGGTTGAACTGGGCATCGCTGAAGGAGCACTGGGTAAAGGTGCACTCTTCGAAGGTCTTCGAGGCGAGGATGCCTTCGGCGTAGTCCAGGCCCTGGAAGTTCTTAAGGTAGAAGTCCTTATCTTCGCCGATCAGGTCGCTCATCGTTTCTGGCTCGTTGGGGAGGGCGATGCATTATCCAGCATTGGTTCACGCGATGGATAAGCGACAGTATTGGCTGCGCGCGCGCTGGCGCTGCTATTCTTCGTTATCCGGCAGCTTTTGTGGGGATGGTTCGTTGAAAACGATCGGGATGCTCGGCGGCATGTCCGCCGCCTCCACACAAATCTATTACCGCGAACTATGCCGGCTCACGAGCGAGCGACTCGGCGGCCTTCATTCGCCAGAGCTGCTCATCCGCTCGCTCGACTTTGCGGGCATCGAAGCCCTTCAGGCCGCGGGAAACTGGGATAAGGCCGGAGATATCCTCAACGCGGAGGCGATGGCCCTCGAACGCGGAGGCGCGGGGTTCTTGATCCTGGCCACGAATACGATGCATAAACTCGCGGACAGGATGATGCAGGGAGTGTCGATTCCCTTGCTGCACATTGCCGACGCCACGGCGGCGGCTGTACGGAGGAAGGAACTACGTCGGCCCGGGCTGATCGCCACCGCGTTCACCATGGAGCAGCCGTTCTATCTGGACCGCCTGATGGCGGCGGGTCTCGATCCCATCGTTCCTGAAGCCGCCGATCGTGCCGATGCGCATCGGATCATCTACGAGGAGCTTTGCCGCGGTGTCGTGACGCGCGAGAGCGAGGCCCGGTTCGTTGCCATCGCCGCCCGGCTCGTGGAGCAGGGCGCGAATGGCGTGATCCTGGGATGCACCGAGGTGGGTATGCTGCTCAGCCAGGGGAATGTATCCGTGCCGGTGTTCGACACGACGCTGATTCATTGCGAGGCTTCGTTGGATTTCGCTGGAGTTACCCATGACTAAGGTAAAAGTTGCCGGGTTTGGTGTCTCGCTTGATGGCTTCGCTGCGGGGACTGCCCAGAGTTTGGAAAATCCGCTTGGATTGCGAGGCCCGGAACTCTTCCAGTGGTTTTTCCCAACGCGGACCTTTCGCCAGATGCAGGGAAAAGAGGATGGTGAAGCCGGGCTCGACGACACGTTCGCCCGACGCGCGATGGAAGGTTTCGGCGCCTTCATCCTCGGGCGAAACATGTTCGGTCCCATTCGTGGCGAGTGGCCGGACGAGGAATGGAAAGGCTGGTGGGGTGACAATCCGCCTTATCACGCGCCGACGTTCGTACTGACGCATTATCCGCGCGCTTCCATCGAGATGCTGGGCGGAACGACGTTTCACTTCGTCACTGAAGGTATTGAGGTCGCGTTGCAAAGGGCGCGCGAAGCCGCCGGCGCAAAGGACATCAAGATTGGTGGCGGTGCCGAGACCGTGAGGCAATACGTGCAGGCCGGATACGTGGATGAAATCCACCTCGCTTTAGCTCCCGTGGCGCTTGGTCAGGGGGAGCCACTCTTTAGCGGTCTGGACCTCCACGCGCTTGGGTATCGTACCGTTGAGCATGTTCCGACGGAACGAGCTACGCACATCGTGCTCGCGAGGCCCCCTGCGTGAATGGCGGAGATACAGTCCAGGTAAGCGCGCAAAACTTCACAAGTCAAAACGCCCTTGAGGAATGTCTTGTTCAAGCACAGGCGGGCGAGGTGTCTGTCGGAGAATTTCTCGAGCTTCTTCTTGTAGCGTAGGAGCGCAGCTGGGAATCGTAATGAATCCGGGCCATCCCGTCGGCGTGGAAATCATACCCGAGCAAATTGCGGAGTTGCGCTCGCGCAGTCGATGAGGGGAAGCACCATCCAGGCAAAATGCTGGTCATGGAATCGCGGGACTCCGCAGGCGACCTGCCTTCGTGAACCTGGAAAACGTCCCGGGCCTGTATTCCCAAACGCAGGCCTGTGCGTTTCAGTCATCACAAGAGTTCTGAGCCGGTATTTTTCTGTCATAGCGGAGTGCGCATGGAAGACCTGAACATCGCCGAGATCCTGTCAGAGGACGGGCGTGTGCGTTTTCGGTATGCGCGCTACTTGTCAGAGGACGGGACTCGATGGATACGCCATGGCCGCTTCGAGGCGTATCACGCCAATGGCGCGCGCTCGTCAGAAGGAACCTTCGTCCACGGGGTCGAGCAGGGCGAGTGGCGCGACTACCATCCGAACGGGCAGCTCGCAGCACAGGGTGTGTATCAGGATGGGGAAGAGGTCGGCCAATGGCTGTTCTATGACCAGGACGGGGCCGTCTCGGAAGATGGCGAAGAGCAGTCATAGCGCCGAACGCAGGCCAGGCGCCTCTTTCTGAACCCCGGAAACAACAAAGCCCCGCATCGCTGCGGGGCTTCGTCTATAATTGGTGCCCAAGAGAGGACTCGAACCTCCACGGTTTTACCCGCTAGTACCTGAAACTAGTGCGTCTACCAATTCCGCCACCTGGGCAGGTGCCCCGAAGCATCGCTGCCCCGTGAGCCGCGTAGATTAGGTAGGTCCGGGAAACTTGTCAACGATTTTGCACACAGGATGTGAAACTATTTCACATCCACCTTCAAAGGTCCTTACGTGACGAAGAAAAACTCAGGTTCGGGAGCCGATCGCGGTCCCCGTAAACCCAAGGCCAGCCGCCCCGTCGTCGATCCCCATGCCGACCGGGAAGCTGCGCTCTACGACCAGCCGATCCCCAGCCGCGAGGCCATCCTGGCGCTGCTCGACGACCGTGGCGAGTTGCTATCGGAAGAGAGCATCGCCCACGCGCTGCGCCTGTTCACCGACTACGAGATCAATGCCCTGGGCAAGCGCCTGGGTGCGATGGTCCGCGACGGCCAGCTCCTGCGGAACCGCAAGGGCGACTACGCCCCGGCGCAGAAGCTCAGCCTGATTCCGGGCCGTGTCATCGCCAACGCCGAGGGCTACGGCTTCCTCCGTCCCGACGAGAGTGGGGAAGAAGACCTCTACCTGTCGCCGGCGCAGATGCGTAGCGTGCTGCACGGCGACCGCGTGCTCGCCAGCGTGGTCGGCATCGACCGCCGTGGCCGTCGCCAGGGTGCGATCGTCGAAGTGCTCGAGCGCCGCTCGCCGCGTCTGGTTGGCCGCGTGGTCATCGAAAACGGTGTGACCCTGGTCGAGCCGGACGATCGCCGCCTGCACCAGAACATCATGATTCCCGCGGGCCGCGAAGCCGGCGCAAACTCCGGCGAGATCGTCGTCGTTGAGATCACCGATCCACCGACGCCGCACCGCGGCCCGATGGGCACGATCCGCGCCGTCCTCGGTCAGCGCCTGCAGCCGTCGCTGGTCGTCGAAATGGCGATCGCCAGCCACGATCTGCCGCACGAATTCCCGTCCCAGGTAGTCCGCCAGGCCGAGGAAGTCGAGCCGAAGGTCACTTCGGAAGAGCGCAAGGGCCGTACGGACCTTCGCAAGCTGCCGCTGGTCACCATCGACGGTGACGACGCGCGTGACTTCGACGATGCCGTGTATGCCGAGCCGCTGAAGGATGGCGGTTTCCGTCTCGTCGTGGCTATCGCTGACGTCTCGCACTACGTGCCCGTGGGTACGCCACTGGACGTGGAAGGCTATAACCGCAGCACGTCCACGTACTTCCCTGGCTTCGTCGTGCCCATGCTGCCGGAGACGCTGTCGAACGGCATCTGCTCGCTCATGCCCAAGGTGGAACGCCTGTGCATGGTCTGCGACATGGAGATCGACGAGGAAGGCGACGTCACGCGTTCCAAGTTCTACGACGCGGTGATGTTCTCGCACGCACGCCTTACCTATAACAAGGTGTGGCAGGCGGTCGGTGAGCGCAATGCCGATGTGCGCCAGGAAATCTCCGACGTGCTCCCGCACATCGAATCGCTGCATCGCCTGTACAAGGTGATGGCCAAGGCGCGTAAGCGTCGTGGCGCGATCGATTTCGAAACGCCGGAAGTGAAGTTCCGCATCGGTCCGGCGGGCGACGTTGAATCGATGGGTGCGTCCGATCGCAACGATGCGCACAAGATGATCGAGGAATGCATGATCGCCGCGAACGTGCAGGCGGCCCGCTACCTCACTAAGCGCAAGGTCCCCGCGCTGTATCGCGTGCATGCACCACCGCCGGCCGAGAAGTACGAAGATCTCCTGCGCTTCCTCAAGGAGTTCAAGCTGAAGATGCCGCCGGCGGACGAAGTCACACCTGCGGATTTCTCGGCGCTGCTCAAGCGTGTGCACGATCGCCCCGAGGCCGAGCTCATCCAGTCGGTGCTGCTGCGTTCGCAGAGCATGGCGATCTATCACGCGGAGAACCAGGGCCACTTCGGCCTGGCGCTGGACGCATACGCACACTTCACCTCGCCGATCCGTCGCTATCCCGACCTGCTCGTGCATCGCGCCATCCGTTATGCGCTGACCAAGGGCAAGCCGGCCGATTACGTCTACAGCGAAACGCAGATGGCGGCCATGGCCGTGCATTGCTCGCAGCGTGAGCGTCGTGCCGAGGAGGCCGAGCGCGATGTGGACGAGCGCTTCAAGTGCGCCTGGATGGAGAAACACGTCGGTTCGGAATTTGCCGGCACCATCACCGGTGTCACCTCGTTCGGCCTGTTCGTCGAACTGGCGGCGTCACGCGTCTCGGGTCTGGTGCACGTTTCACAGCTGCCCAACGACTACTACAAGTTCGATCCGATCCGCCATTTGCTCAGCGGAGAGCGCACGGGTTCAACGTATCGCCTTGGCGACTATGTAAGCGTGCAGGTGCTTCGCGCCAGCATGGAAGACCGCAAGATCGACTTCCGTCTGGTCGCGCGTCTGGCCCAGTTGCCGAAGCCGGCACCGAAGGCCGAGGTGGCGGCACCGGTCGCGCCGAGTTCAGGCATGGCCAAGGCCGGCAAGGCCATTGGACGCGCCGCCAAGAAAGCCATGAGCAGCATCTTCGGTAAGAAGACCAAGGCACCGGTTGCGGTCGAAGCGCCTGAGGCGCATCATCCGGCCCCCGCGCCGACCTCGCGCCGCCGTGCGGCGGAGCCAGCGGCGAATGAACAGCAGTCGTCGAGGCCACCGCGCCGCAATTCGCAGGCACCTGCTTCCGGGCAGTCGTCACGCAGCGGGCAGTCGCCGCGTAACGAGCAGTCGTCACGTAACGAGCAGTCGCCAAGAAAGGCAGCCACCAAGAAGACCGCGGTGAAGAAGACCGCCGTGACGAAGCAGCCGCCCCGGCAAGCACCGGTCGCCGCTTCGGAAACACCGGCACCGGCCAAGAAGTCAGCCCGGCGTCGGTCGCGTAAACCCAGGAGCAAGCCAGAAGCATGAGTGAGTCATGGATTGTTGGAATCAATCCGGTCGAAGGCGCCCTCGCCAACGACCCGGATCGTGTCCGTGAAGTTCTGGTCGAACAGAACTCGAAGAATGCGCGTGTGACCGAGATCGCCGCGTTGGCGCGCAAGCTTGGCCTGATCACGAAGACGGTGAGCAAGGAGCAACTGGAGAAGCTCGGTGGCGAAGCACGTCACCAGGGCGTTATCGCTCTCTACCAAACACCGCCCCTGCGCGACGAGACACACCTTCCGCCGCTTCTCGATGCGGCCGGTGCGAATGCTTTCGTGCTGGTGCTCGATGGCGTGACCGATCCGCACAATCTCGGTGCGTGCCTGCGCAGTGCGGCGGCGGCCAACGTCACCGCGGTCGTGGTGCCGAAGGATCGCGCGGTCGGCATCACGCCGACCGTTCGTCGCGCGTCCGCCGGCGGTGCGGACCTGATCCCGCTGATCGCCGTGACCAACTTGGCGCGCGCGCTGCGCATGCTCAAGGATGCCGGCGTGTGGATCACCGGTCTGGACGGCGACACCGACAAGTCGATTTACGACATCGACCTGAAGGGGCCGATTGCCCTGGTCATGGGTAGCGAAGGTGACGGCATGCGCCGCCTTACGCGCGACACCTGCGACTTCGTGGCGAAGATCCCGATGCCTGGCAGTATGGAGAGCCTGAATGTCTCCGTCGCCACGGGCGTCGTTCTGTTCGAGGCACTGAGGCAGCGGGGAGCAAAGCGATGAGCAGCATGTTGTGGCATGACTGGGCCGGTCTGGTCGGCGTGGCGCTGGTGTTGATCGCGTTCTTCCTGCTCCAGGCGCATAAGCTGTCGGGGCAGGGCTATACGTACCAGGTGATGAACCTGGTCGGCGCCTTCGGCATCCTGCTTTCGCTGATCTTTGGCATGTTCAACCTGTCGGCCTTCCTGCAGGAAATGGCCTGGTTCCTGATCAGCGTCTACGGCATTGTCCGTGGCGTGCGGGCGCGGAAGGCGGCGTTGATCACCCCGGACAGCCTGCCCTGAAGTGCCTCTGAGCAGCAACGGGTCAGCCGGGGGTTACACACCCTCGGTATAATGGGGGCAGATCGGCGCAAGGCCGGTCTGCCCGTGGGGACGACCCCATGGCGCGCAGTATCTCCGCGGGGACGACTCCGCTTCTGCGGAGCCACACCATGTACTGGTTCGTGCTTGTTCTGGCGGGTCTCTTCGAGATCGCCTGGGCCGTTGGCCTGAAATACACCGAGGGCTTTACGAAGCTCCTGCCCAGCGTACTGACGGGCACCGCCATGGTGATCAGCATCGTGCTGCTGGCGTATGCGACGAAAAAGTTGCCTCTGGGCACCGCTTACGCGGTATGGACCGGCATCGGCGCAGTCGGTGCCGTCACGCTCGGCATCATCCTGTTCGGCGAGTCTGCGCAGCCGTTGCGGCTGCTTTGCGTGGCGTTGATTGTGGTCGGGATTTTGGGGTTGAAGCTGACTGCCTGACCCTGACAAAAGCATCGCCGCTGAAGCGGCTCCCACATAGAGCAGAAATGTGGGAGCCGCTTCAGCGGCGATGGGTGCTCACGGCAGCCTTAAATTACTTACGCCCAATGACACCCAATCAAAACTCCGGATTGGCCGTCGTATCCTTCTTGATCCGCGGCGCCACCAACGGCTCGCCATTCACGACGAACCACACGTTTTCCGCGATGTTCGTTGCATGGTCACCAATGCGCTCGATGTTCTTCGCCATGAACAACAGGTGGGTGCACGGCGTGATGTTGCGCGGATCTTCCATCATGTAGGTGAGCAGGGCGCGGAATACCAGGGTGTACTCCTCGTCCAGGCGCGCATCCGCTTTCCACACTTCGTAGGCGGCCTCGGCATCCTGATCATGGTAAGCCTTGAGAACGTCACGCAGCTCCTCAATAGCGAGCTCGGCGAGATTTGCCAGGCCGCCGACGACAGCAATCGGCGCCACGCGGCTGAGCGGAATGGAACGCTTCGCCACGTTGGCGGCATAGTCACCGATGCGCTCGATGTCGGCTGCAATACGCAGCGCAGCGAACACGCTACGCAGATCGCCGGCGATCGGCGCGCGCAGGGCGAGCAGGCGAACGACGTCCTGGCTGATTTCCTGCTCGAGCGCGTCTATCGCTTCGTCGTTGTCGACGACGCGCTGAGCGGCGCGCTCGTCACGACGCTGGACCACGTCGATGGCGGCTTCGAGCTGGGCGACGGCGAGCTCGCCCATCTTGACGATTTCGCCGGTGAGGCGCTTCAGTTCGTCGTCGTAGCTCTTGATGATGTGCTGGTGCGGAGTGTTCATCGCATGCCTCGAATAGGGGGCTTAGCCGAAACGGCCGGTGATGTAGTCTTCGGTCTGCTTCTTTTCCGGCTTGGTGAAGATCTTCTCGGTCCGGTCGAACTCGATCAGCTCACCCATATACATGAAGGCGGTCATGTCCGAGCAGCGTGCGGCCTGCTGCATGTTGTGGGTGACGATGACAATGGTGAACTGGCTCTTGAGCTCTTCCACCAGCTGCTCGATGCGGCTCGTGGCGATCGGGTCGAGTGCCGAGGTCGGCTCGTCGAGCAGCAGCACTTCCGGCTTCAGCGCGATACCGCGCGCTATGCACAGACGCTGCTGCTGGCCGCCGGAGAGGCCGAGCGCGCTTTGCTTGAGCTTGTCCTTCACTTCATCCCACAGGGCGGCGCCGCGCAGGGCCTGTTCGACGCGGCCTTCCATGTCCGTGCGGTTAAGACTTTCGTGATGGCGGATGCCGTAGGCCACGTTCTCAAAGATGGTCATCGGGAACGGGACGGGCTTCTGGAACACCATGCCGACCTTGCTGCGCAGGCGATTGAGCGAGTACTTCGGGTCGAGGATGTTCTCGCCATCGAGCACGATCTCGCCGCTGGCGCGCAGGTTCGGATAGATCGCGTAGATGCGGTTGAAGATGCGCAGCAGGGTGGACTTGCCGCAGCCGGACGGTCCGATGATGGCGGTGACCTTCTTCTCCGGCACATCCATCGCGATGCTCTTGAGCGCGTGGAACTCACCGTAATAGAAGTTGAGGTCGCGCACGGTCATCTTCGCCGGGACCTGGCCGAGATCGACCTCAGACCCATGTGGCGAGCTGCCGAAACCCGGTTTGGAGGCGACTTCGTTCATGTTAGTCATGGGACACCTTGGAACGCGAGAATACGAAGCGGGCGACGAGGCTGAGCGCCAGCACGAACATGGTCAGGACGAATGCACCAGCCCAGGCGAGGGTGTTGATATCCGGGCTCGGGTCCTTCGTGTAGTCGTAAATGACCTGGGGCAGGCTCGGCATCTTGTTGAGCGGATTGAAGGTCATGAAGTTGTTGCCGAACGCGGTGAGCAGCAGCGGCGCGGTCTCGCCACTGATGCGCGCGAGGGCCAGCAATACACCGGTGACGATACCCGAGCGAGCGGCGCGGATCAGGATCTGCACCGTGAGCTTCCACTGCGGTACGCCGAGCGACAGCGCAGCCTCGCGCAACGTGCCGGGCACCAGACGCAGCATTTCGTCGGTGGTGCGGACGATGACGGGCAGGGCGATCAGGGCCAGCGCGATACCGCCGGCGATGCCGGAGAACGTGATGTCGCCGTTCGTCAGCCACTGCGAGGGCAGCACGATGATCGTATAGACGAACAGACCCAGCACGATCGACGGTGCCGACAGCAGGATGTCGTTGAGGAAGCGGATGGTGGGTCCGAGCCGCGAGCGGCGCGAATACTCCGCCAGCCAGGTACCCGCCGCCACGCCGATCGGCGTGGCGATGAGGATGCCGATGATGTTGAGGATCAGGCTGCCGACCATGGCGTTGGCCAGGCCACCTTCTTCGCGGTAAGCGGTGATCTTGGTGAACAACGCGGGCTTGAGGCCGGCAATGCCCTGGCTGAGCGTCTCCCACAGGATCCAGGCCAGGAAGAGCAGGCCGATGCCGGTGGCGAGCACGCTGCAGATCATCGCGATGACGTTCTTGATGCGGCGCTTGGTATACAGCGAAGCGGACATCAGGTGCCCTCCTTCGAAGCCAGGCGGCGGAGCATGAGGCGGGCGATCAGCAGCACGATGAAGGTCACCACGAAGAGCAGGAACGCGATCGCCATGAGCGCCGACTTCTGCAGGCCTTCGGCTTCGCCGAACTGGTTGGCGATGGTCGACGCGATCGTGCTGCCGGTTTCGAGGATCGAAGGCGTGAACTTGAACGTATTACCGATCACGAAGGCCACGGCCATGGTCTCGCCGAGGGCGCGGCCCAGACCGAGGAAGATGCCGCCGATCACCGCCGTGCGGGTATAGGGCACGACGATATCCCAGACCACTTCCCACGTGCTGGAACCCAGCGCATACGCGGACTCCTTCAGGCGGGTGGGGACGGTCTGGAAGACCTCGCGCATCACCGAGGAGATGAACGGGATGATCATCACCGCGAGCACCAGGCCTGCGGTGAAGATGCCGGCACCGAAGAACGGGTACTCACTGGAGAAGAACTTGGCGATGAACGGTACGTGCTGCACGAGCCACGACACCTGGCCGTCCGGCGGGTCCGCGCTGAAGTTGTTCATCAGCCACGGTTTGATGTGCTCGGCGACGAACGGGGCGAAGATGAAGAGGCCCCACATGCCGTAGATGATCGACGGGATGCCGGCGAGCAGTTCGATGGCGGAGCTGACCGGACCGCGCAACCAACCGGGCGCGATTTCGGTAAGGAAGAGGGCGATGCCGAAGCTGACCGGCACGGCGAAGACAAGGGCGATGAGCGAGGTGATCACGGTACCCATGACCGGTACGAGCGCGCCGTACTGGTTGTTGGTCGGATCCCAGGCGGTGCTGGTAAGGAAACCCCAGCCGAAGGTGGCGAACGCATCGCGGCCCAGCCAGAGGGTGGACGCCGCGGCGCCGATAAGGGAAATCAGGACGAGCAGTGCGCAAGCCTTGAGCAGCCCTCCGAACAGGCGGTCGTTGCGCGTATCCCTCGCGTTGCGCGCCGCTTCCTCCGCACGGACGGTGGTTGGAGCGTTGCTGCTGACGGTCGCATGCATGATGAGTGCGTTTCCCCGGGCCTATGCAAAGTTGTGGGTCGCCGCTCCCTGGGGAACGGCGACCCGGTTTCCTACTCTGAGCCGCTTATGTGTCAGCCGGCCTGTCGAGAAGGATCAGTTCTTGTACTCGGCAGCCCAGTAGGCTTCGATCTGCTTGACCAGCGTGTCCGGGAGGGCGACGTAGTCGAGCGAAGCGGCCTGCGACTGGCCGTTTTCCATGGACCACTTGAAGAAGTCGAAGGCGACCTTGGTGTGCGAGGCGTTCTTGGACTTCTTGTACATGATGATCCAGGTCGTCGCCGTGATCGGCCATGCCTGGTCACCCGGGGCATTGGTCATGATCAGGTTGAAGTCCTTGGCGCTTTTCCAGTCGGCCGTGGCAGCAGCGGCGGCGAACGTGGTGGCGCTCGGCTCGATCCACTTGCCAGCGGCGTTCTGCAGCTGCGTGTAGGAGATCGCGTTCTTCTTGGCGTAGGCATACTCGACGTAACCGATCGAGCCCGGGATCTGGCGAACGTACTGCGAAACGCCTTCGTTACCCTTGCCGCCGACGCCGGCCGGCCACTCGACGGCCGTGCCGAACTTGACCTTGGAAGCCCACTCCGGGCTGACCTTGGACAGGTAGTTAGTGAAGTTGAACGAGGTGCCCGAACCGTCCGAACGATGCACGACGGTGACCTTCACGTCCGGAATCTTCACGCCCGGGTTCAGGGCGGCGATGCGCGGATCGCTCCAGCGGGCAACCTTGCCCAGGTAGATGTCGGCGAGGATGGCGCCGTCCAGCTTGAGCTGACCAGCGGCCACGCCCTGCAGGTTGACGATGGGGACGATGCCGCCGACCACGGCCGGGAACTGGCCCAGGCCGAACTTGGCGAGGTCTTCGGCGCTCATCGGGGCATCGGAGGCGCCGAAGTCGATGGTGCCTTCCTTGATCTGGGCGATACCTGCACCCGAACCGACGGACTGATAGTTCAGCTTATTGCCCGTCTTCTCCGCGTACGTGGCGGACCACTTGGAGAGAACGGGGTAGACGAAGCTCGAGCCAGCGCCGGTGATGTCGGTGGCCTGAGCGGACATGCCGAACAGCGAAGCAGCGACCAACGCAGCGATGCGGAGTTTGCGTGTGAACACGGAGTAGTCCTCGGAAGAATTGAGTGTCAGGCGAAGCCCGCCCGGGGCTGTATTCCAGCCCTGCCGTGTTGCAATGAGACGTACTGAATGTTTCAGCGCGATGACAGCCGCCTTTTTGCTGTCATATTCAGGAACTTACGAAACGCCTCAAACCGCGATCGGAGTCGTCTGGTCGCGCTCGAAGAGCTCCAGGCGGCGCCAGCGGTTCACGATTTCGCAGAACAGCTCGGCGGTGCGCTCGGCATCGTAGATGGCCGAGTGGGCTTCACGGGTATCGAAGGCGAGCCCGGCGGCGATGACGGCTTTGCTCAGTACGGTCTGGCCGTAGGCCAGGCCGCCGAGGGTGGCGGTGTCGAAGCAGCTGAAGGGGTGGAACGGGTTGCGCTTGTGACCCACCCGGCGCACGGCCGTATTAAGGAAGGCAAGGTCGAAGGCCGCGTTATGGCCGACCAATACGGCGCGCTGGCACTCGGCGGCCTTCACTGCCTCGCGCACTGCGTTAAAGATGTGGTCCAGCGCCTGGCGCTCGGGCAGGGCGCCACGGAACGGGTGATCCGGATCGATGCCGGTCACTTCCAGCGAGCGCGGGTCGATGTTGGCGCCCGGAAAGGGTTCCACGTTCGCAGCCACGGCCGGCTGGGGCACAAGAAGGCCCGAAGGTTCCATCTTTACCGCGACCACCGCGATTTCCAGGAGCGCGTCCCGTTCGGAGTCGAAACCACCGGTTTCGACATCCACGATCACGGGAAGGAAGCCCCTGAACCGCCCGGCCATCGCCGTAGCGGTGCTGTTACTCGTCGTATCCATACGTAAAGGATATCAGCCCGGGGCCGTATGAGGCGCTCGCGTTAAGCGGATGTACTCGTGTCGCCGTTTTGTAACAAAAAATGCATGGAGCGGTAAAGCCAGCGGCTCATCTTTCGCGCTGCTGGCCCTGTTTGGGGTTTTTGGACGGAAGGATCTCAGGAGGGGGCAGGGGAAACCGCTTAATCCCTACCTTGCGGAGAAATCCCACGCGTTCCAAGTTGCTCACGGCGACCATCGCTTTCGGTCTGGGCGTGACGAGCTTCTCGGCCCTCGCTGCGACGTCTACAAGACCAACGAAGTGGGTTTCTGGGGCATGCTGACCTTCTAACGAGCATCGGAACGGAGTTCTCCTCAAGGACGAAACAAACGGCGGGCGCAAGCCCGCCGTTTTCTTTTGCCTGCGAATCGTCTCAGTGGTGTGTGATCCGTCTGGACGTCCAATTCCTGAATCATGGCGGCCACATTTTCCTCTGGGCATCGGCGAAATCCGTTGCGGCCCAACGCTTTCAGGGTTGCAATAGGCAGAAGTCTGAATTTGCTGCGTCGCCGCACTTGCGATTGTCACAATGCCTCGCGTAGGTTCGGCTCCATGGCAACGTCAACGACATCCTCCCTGCGCCGCTTCGCGAGCACGATCTTCGTGTTCATCGCGTTGTTTGTCGCGTGCATGGGTGTCCAGGCCGTTCCATGCGACCGCAACACGGATCACGACGGTATCGCCGAACACGTCGCCCTGGTGACGGACGATGACTCCCGGTCGACCGATGACGAGGCCTTGCCCTCGCTCGAAGACAACAGCGGTGGCCTCGACGATACCTTCGACGTGCCGCCCGAGCATGCCCTCACGCTGCCTCGCCTTGCTGCCGCCGGCCATCCTAACGTGGGGCCGGCCCCGCATGCGCATCACCCCAGCCTCGACCTGCGTCCGCCCATCGCCTGATCGACGCCCGCGTGCGCGTCCTGCGCACGCCCTGTAACACCGAATCCCATTCCCAGCGTGTCGACATGAGTCGGCCGCCAGCGAGCGTGCGCGCTCGCCCCCTATCCTCGCTAATAGAGAGAGAACCGCCATGGAACGTCTCATCCAGGGTTTTGAAGAATTTCGTCGTGACATGACCTCGGAGCACCGCGAATTGTTCGCGCGCCTTGCCTCGGGCCAGACGCCGCATACCATGTTCATCACCTGCGCGGACTCGCGCATCATGCCGGAGTTGATGTTCAACGCTCAGCCGGGTGACCTGTTCGTCTACCGCAACGTTGGCAACATCGTTCCGCCTTACGCACAGCACGTGAGTGGCGTCGTCGCCGCCATCGAGTACGCGGTCACCGCGCTTAATGTGCAGCACATTGTCATCTGCGGTCATTCCGACTGCGGCGCGATGAAGGCCCTGCAGAATCCGGCCGCGCTCAAGGGCAAGCCGTCGGTCGAGCAGTGGCTGAAACACGCGGATGTGGCCCGCTATGTGGTCGAGAAGAACCGTCCGACCATCCACGGCGCCGAAGGTCTGCGTTACCTCACCGAGGAGAACGTGGTCGGTCAGCTGGAAAACATGCGTACCTTGCCGGCCGTTGCCGCTGCCATGGCCAACGGCAGCCTGCGTATCCACGGCTGGATCTACGACATCGCGAAGACGGAGATCACCGCCTTCGACCCGATCGAAGGACGCTTCCGCCCGCTGGACTCGAGAGATGCCAATGTGCCGGATGCCACTCCGCACGCGCGCTTCTCGACCCCGCTGCCGATCGCGTCTGCCGCTTAAATCAGGAAGCTTTTCATGCGCGCATATTTCTCCCAGGGCCTGTTTGGCCGCGACCTCCTCGGATCGGTGGTCGTTTTTCTTGTCGCTCTGCCGTTGTGCATGGGCATTGCCATCGCGTCGGGCATGCCGCCCAGCGCGGGGCTGATCTCCGGTATCGTCGGTGGTCTTGTCGTCGGTGCCATCGCCGGCTCGCCGCTGCAGGTCAGCGGACCGGCGGCGGGCCTCGCGGTCCTGGTGTTCGAACTGGTGCGTGAGCACGGCGTGGCCGCCCTCGGCCCCGTCGTGCTGCTGGCCGGCCTGATCCAGGTCGTCGCCGGCCTGTGCAAGGTGGGTGTGTGGTTCCGCATGACGTCGCCGGCCGTCGTGGCCGGCATGTTGTCCGGCATCGGTATCCTCATCGTGGCGTCACAGTCGCATGTGCTGCTCGACGCTATTCCCAAGGCCCGCGGCCTGGAGAACTTCGCTGCGCTTCCCGCGGCGGCGTGGGAGTCGGTGACGGGTGCAGCGGAAGGGCAGGCGCCGGCCGCCTTGATGATCGGCCTGGGCACCATCGCCATCATGCTGTTCTGGGAAAAGCTGAGGCCTGCGAAGCTGCGCTTCGTTCCGGGCGCCCTGCTTGCCGTCGTCGCCATGACGGCGGCGGCGCAGTTCGGCGGTCTCGACGTCAAGCGCGTCGACGTCCCGGCCAATCTGTTCGCGGCGATAAGCCTGCCGAGCATGGGCAGCCTGTTCGGCCTGTTCGATTCGGCACTGCTGGTGGCGGCCGTTACCTTCGCCTTCATTGCGAGTGCGGAAACGCTGCTCTCTGCCGCAGCTGTGGATCGCATGCATAACGGCGTTCGCACCAACTACGACCGCGAGTTGACTGCACAGGGCGTGGGCAACATGATCTGCGGCGTCCTCGGTGCGTTGCCGATGACCGGCGTAATCGTGCGTAGCGCGGCGAACGTGCAGGCCGGTTCCGCCACGCGCATGGCGGCGATCATGCACGGCGCCTGGTTGCTGGCCTTCGTCATGCTGCTGCCGTGGCTGATGAAGATGACGCCGGTGTCATGCCTTGCCGGCATTCTTGTCTATACCGGCGTAAAGATGGTCAACCCGAAGCAGATCAAGGATCTCGCCGCCTACGGTAAGGGCACCGCGGCTGTCTATGTAGCGACTACGGTAGCCATCGTCGCGACCGATCTGCTCACTGGTGTGATCGTGGGCTTTGGCCTGTCGCTGTTCCGCCTTGCGCTGCTGTCCTCGAAGATGCGCATGGACGTGGAGCACCATGACGAGCCGGGCAACGCCACGCTGCACATCGAAGGTTCGGCCACGTTTCTGAAGGTGCCGAGGATGGCGCGCACGTTGGCAACAGTGCCGCCGAACACGCGCCTGAGCGTGGTGATGGATCGCCTGCATCACGTGGATCAGGCATCGCTGGAGCTGCTGCGTGAGTGGGGGCAGAACGCCTCTAAACGCGGCTGCGAGCTGGTGGTTGATTGGACCGAGCTCAATCGTCGCGTGGAGGGCTCGCGCCAGGCGGCATAGCTGCTGCTGTAGGAGCCGATTCATCGGCGATATGTGGGAGCCGCTTCAGCGGTGATGATGTAGGAGCCGCTTCAGCAGCGATGATGTGGGAGCCGCTTCAGCGGCGATGGGTGCTCGCAGCAACCTGGCCCGCTGCCGCGGGATCGCCGGCATAGCCGGCTCCCACATGGGTCGGCATAGCCGGCTCCCACATGGGTCGGCATAGCCGGCTCCTACAAGAAGCAACAAAGCCGGCCTCAGGTCGGCTTTGTTTTTTGCTTGTACGCGCAGAGGTCGATGATCGCGCAGGTTGGGCATTCCGGTTTGCGCGCCTTGCACACGTAGCGCCCGTGCAGAATCAACCAGTGATGTGCATCCTGGATGAACTCCTTCGGGATCACCTTTTCTAGCTTGTCCTCGACCTTGCGCACATCGGGGCCTGGCGCAAGGCCAGTGCGATTGGCGACACGAAAGATATGCGTATCGACGGCAATGGTGGGCTGGCCGAAGGCGGTATTGAGCACCACGTTGGCGGTTTTCCGTCCTACGCCGGGCAGCTCTTCGAGAGCTTCGCGTGACTGAGGAACATCACCGTTGTAGCGGTCGACCAGGATCTGGCTCATGGCGATGAGGTTCTTCGCCTTGTTGTTGTAGAGCCCGATGGAGCTGATATAGGTCTTGAGCTTGTCGAGGCCGAGATCGAGAATTTTCTGCGCCGTGTTCGCCACGGGGAAGAGTTTACGCGTGGCCTTGTTCACGCCAACATCGGTGGCCTGTGCCGAGAGCGCCACGGCAGACAGCAGTTCGAAGGGTGTGGTGTATTCGAGTTCGGTTTTCGGGTGCGGATTCAGTTCGCGAAGGCGGCTGAACATCTCGACCACGTCGGCTTTCTTCACGGGCTGTCCTTTTTTCGAGCCTTGGCGCGCGCGAGGGCTTCGAGCACGGCGTTGCGCGCGGCAGGTGCCGCGACATCACTCTTACTCGTGGCGAGCTGCTGCTCGCGCGCGGCGCGCTCGCGTCCAAGGCGGGCTTCACGACGTTCGAAGCGGAAGCGTGCGCTGTCGGCATGGCCGCGATCCTCGGCCTGGATGAGCGGCATGGGATCCAGCGCGATGCAATCGACGGGGCAGGCAGGAACGCAGAGTTCGCAACCCGTGCAGAGATCACTGATCACGGCGTGCATCAGCTTCGCCGCACCCACGATCGCGTCGACCGGGCAGGCCTGGATGCACTTCGTGCAGCCGATGCAGTCCGCTTCGACCACGCGGGCGAGCGTGCGCGGCTTTTCGATGCCGCGCGATGTGTCGAGCGGGACGATGGGGCGGTCAAGCAAGGCAGCCAGGCGCGCGATACCGTCACGGCCACCCGGTGGGCAACGATCGATGCCTGCCTCGCCGAGGGCGATCGCGTCCGCGTAGGGGCGGCAGCCATGGAAACCACACTGCTCGCATTGGGTCTGCGGAAGCAGTGCGTCGATCCGGTCGGCGAGCGTTGGCGTCATGGCTGGCGCGTAGCCGAACGTCGTCGTCAGCGGACGGTGGCGCCCGGCGCCGCGCCTTGGTCGGCATCGAGCAGGAACAGGTCTGCGCCACCGTCACCTGCGGAGAGGATCATGCCCTCCGACAGGCCGAAGCGCATCTTGCGCGGTGCAAGGTTGGCGATGAAGACCACGTTGCGACCCACCAACGTTTCCGGCTCGCCGTAGGCCGCACGAATGCCGGAGAAAATCTGCCGCTTGCCCAGCGGGCCGCCGTCCAGCTCGAAGCGCAGCAGCTTGTCGGAGCCTTCGACGAACTCGCAGGCCAGCACCTTGCCGATGCGCAGGTCGAGCTTGGCGAAGTCGTCGATCGAAATGGTAGCGGCCGTATCGGCGGTAGGGGCGGTATCGGTCATGGGCGTGGAGGCTTCTTTGGATTTGAACGGTTTCTTGGCAGCCGGCGCGTTGGCCTTGGCCTGTTCGGCGGGCGTCAGCGATTCCTTCGACCCTTCGACCATGGCTTCGATCTTCTTCGGATCGAGGCGGCCGAACAGCGGTGAGAACGCATTGACGGTGTGGCCATGCAGTTCACGGCGTGCGTCGACGAAGTTGTCGATCGGCGCGCCGAGAAACACTTCGGCGGCGGCGACCGTGGTCGGCAGAATCGGCTTGAGCAGGCCCGACAGCAGGCGGAAGGCGTTGATGGCGAACGAGCAGACCTGCTGCAATTCCTCGCGGCGCGCCTCGTCCTTTGCGATCACCCAGGGTGCCTTGGCGGCGATGTAGCCATTCACGGCATCGGACATGGCTACAAAGCGACGTGAGACTTCGGCAAAGTCGTCCGCTTCGTAGACCGCTTCGATACCCTCGTACTGCGCGAGCAGGTCGTGCCAGATCACGTGGGCTTCGGCGTCGAAACGATCGGCCAGCTTGCCGTCGAAATACGTGTGCAGGAACCCCGCGGTGCGGCTGGCGATGTTCGCCCACTTGCCGACGAGGTGCGAGTTTACGCGCTCCTCGAAGGACTTCAGGTCGAGGTCGACGTCCACGGGCGTGGCGCTGAGCATCGTCGCGAAGTAATAGCGCAGCGCTTCCGGATCCAGGCCCGATGCGAGATACGTACGCGCCTGGATGAAGGTGCCGCGCGACTTCGACATCTTTGCGCCGTTGACGGTCAGATAGCCGTTGACGTGCAGTGCCGTCGGCACACGCATCTGCGCACCACGCAACATCGCCGGCCAGAACAGGCCGTGAAAGTTGATGATGTCCTTGCCGATGAAGTGGTGCATCTCGGCCGTGCTGTCCGGACCGAGGAAATCGTCGAAGCGCAGGTCGGTGCGATCGCAAAGCGCCTTGAACGAGGCGAGATAGCCTACTGGCGCGTCGAGCCAGACGTAGAAGAACTTGCCCGGCGCATCCGGGATCGGAAAACCGAAGTAGGGCGCGTCGCGGGAGATGTCCCAGTCGCGCAGGCCGCCATCGAGCCACTCGGCCAGTTTTGCTGTGACGCCGCTGTTGGCGACGGGCTTGCCACCGGTGAGCTTGCCGGCGAACCAGTCGCGCAGCAGCTGCTCGAACTTGCCCAGTTCGAAGAAGTAGTGCTCGGAGTCGCGCAGGATAGGCGTGGCGCCGGACATTACCGAATAGGGATTGATCAGGTCGGTGGGCGCATAGGTGGCGCCGCAGTTTTCGCAGTTGTCGCCGTACTGGTCGGGTGTGCCGCAATTCGGGCAGGTGCCCTTGATGTAGCGATCCGGCAGGAACATGTCGCGCTCGGGATCGTACAGCTGCTGGATGTCGCGACGGGCGATGTAGCCGGCGTCACGCAAGCGCGTGTAGATCGAGGTCGCGAGCTCGCGATTCTCCGGGGAGTGCGTCGTGTGGTACTGGTCGTAGCTGAAGTGGAAGTCGGTGAAGTCCGCTTCGTGACCGGCGCGGACGTCCGCGATGTAGTCCTCGGGCGTCTTACCGACCTTCTCGGCCGCGAGCATGATCGGCGTGCCGTGGGCGTCTTCGCCGGCGACATACCAGACCTCGTTACCCTGCATTCGCTGCGCCCGCGCCCAGATGTCGGCCTGGATATAGCCGAGCATGTGGCCCAGGTGCAGCGGGCCATTGGCGTAGGGGAGGGCGTTCGTTACGAGTATGCGGCGGGCCATGATTCGCGCGGTCGGCTGATGGACCGGGGATTATGGCATGGAGGGAAATGTGGGAACCGCTTCAGCGGCCAATAGGGATCAGCGGCCAAAATAGGGACATGTAGGAGCCGATTCATCGGCGAAAAGCCAACGGAGCGGAGAAGCTGCCAGGCCCATCGTCGATGAATCGGCTCCTACAACGAGCGGGAGTCCTGTCTTACTCGGCCCGCACCCATTCCTGGCTGCGGCCGATCAGCGAGAAGCCGATGTAGCCGTGGACGTCGAGCTTCTTGCCGCCGTCGATGAGCTTGAGCGTGACCTTGTAGATCTTGCCCTTGGCCGGGTCGAGGATCTGGCCGCCGGACCATTCGTCGTCGTCCTTCTTCAGGCCCCACATGATGGTCATGCCTTCGATGGGCTTGTTCTTACGCTCGCCGTCGCACTTCTTGCAAACAGGGTGGAGGTCATTGGGGTCGTCGGGCTTGAGCACCTGGAGCACCTTGCCCTGGAGCAGGCCACCTTCTTCGGTGATCTCCACGATGGACTTCACCTGGTGGGTCTCGTCATCGATTGTCTTCCACTTGCCGACCGGCGTGTCGTTGGCGGCCAGGGCGGGAAGGGCGCTCGCGGCGAAGGCGAGAGCAAAGGTGGCGCGGATCAGCGGCTTCATATTTTGCGGGACTCCCCATACGGTCAGGTATGGCCGGAGCCTGACGAGGACCGCCGTGGGCGTCAAGCTGCATCGCGCCAGAGGGCCCTGCCATGGGCAAGTCCCGGCGGGACGGGGCACGCACTGGCATAATGGGCGATCTCCGATTTTGCCCAAATCTCCCTATGACCCAGCCCAGCGAAACCCTCGTACGCGGTCTGCTCGACCGCGTCATCGACCCTCATTCCGGTCAGGCGCTCGGCGCCTCCGTCCGCGCCGTGGGCGTTGACGGCAGCCGCGTGTCGGTCGACATCCAGCTCGGCTACCCCGCTGCGGGCTACGTGGAGCAGGCCGCCGCCGAGGCGAAAGCCGCGCTGGAAGCCGATTCCGATATTGAGTCGGCGGCGGTCTCGGTCACCTGGCGCGTCCACGCGCACAAGGTCCAGGGCCAGCTGGCGCCCCTGCCGGGCGTCAAGAACATCATCGCCGTGGCCTCGGGCAAGGGTGGCGTCGGCAAGTCCACCGTCTCGGTGAACCTGGCCCTGGCCCTGGTGGCCGAGGGCGCGACGGTGGGCATCCTCGACGCCGATATCTACGGCCCCAGCCAGCCGCGCATGCTCGGCCTGACCGGCAAGCCGAGCTCGCCGGATGGCAAGAGCATCGTGCCGATGCGCGCGCACGGCCTGCAGGCCATGTCGATCGGCGTGCTGATCGAGGAGGACACGCCGATGATCTGGCGCGGCCCGATGGTTACCCAGGCGCTGATGCAGCTGCTGACCGACACCCGCTGGGAAGAACTCGATTACCTGATTATCGACCTGCCTCCGGGCACCGGTGACATCCAGCTGACGCTGTCGCAGAAAGTGCCGGTCTCCGGTGCTGTCATCGTCACCACCCCGCAGGACATCGCATTGTTGGACGCCCGCAAGGCGCTGGGGATGTTTCGCAAGGTGGAAGTGCCCGTGCTGGGCGTGGTCGAGAACATGGCCACGCACATCTGCTCGAACTGCGGCCATGAAGAGCACATCTTCGGTCAGGGTGGCGGGGCGCGCATGGCGGCGGAGGCTGGCATCGCCTACCTGGGTGACCTGCCGCTGGACATCCGCATCCGCCAGCAGTCGGATGAGGGCAAGCCCACCGTAGCGGCCATCCCCGATTCCGACCTGGCCGCCCGCTACCGGGCCATCGCCCGCTCGACGGCGGCGCGGCTGTCGCTACAGGCCCGGAACAAGGCCATTTCCTTTCCCAAGATCGTCATCCAGAACACGTAAGTGGCGCGTTCGACGGCGTTCCTATACCTTTCCGGCTCCAGTGAGGGAGATCAGTAAGTGAGCATCAAGTCCGACAAGTGGATCCGCCGCATGGCTGCGGAGCACGGCATGATCGAGCCGTTCGCCCCTGGCCAGGTCAAGGAGCGCGACGGCCACCGTTTGGTGTCCTATGGCACTTCGAGCTACGGCTACGACGTCCGCTGCGCCGACGAGTTCAAGGTGTTCACGAACATCAATTCCACCATCGTCGACCCGAAAGCGTTCGACGAGCGCAGCTTCGTCGACGTCAAGTCGGATGTCTGCATCATTCCGCCGAATTCCTTCGCGCTGGCCCGCACCGTTGAGTACTTCCGTATTCCGCGGCAGGTGCTCACGATCTGCCTGGGCAAGAGCACCTACGCCCGCTGCGGCATCATCGTGAACGTGACGCCGCTGGAGCCGGAGTGGGAGGGTCACGTGACGCTGGAGTTCTCCAACACCACGCCGCTGCCTGCCAAGATTTACGCCAACGAGGGCGTCGCCCAGATGCTTTTCCTCGAGTCCGACGAGGAATGCGAAGTTTCCTACGCCGATCGCGGCGGCAAGTACCAGGGGCAGCGCGGCGTCACGCTCCCAACCACCTGAACGGCCCTTCACGTCGCAGGCGCGCCCGACACGGGCGCGGGTTAAACTCGCCCCTTCCACGCCTTACTGAATGCACGGAGACACGCATGATCCGAGTTCCCACCCTGATGGCCCGCGCCGCCGCGGCGATCCTTCTCGCCAGCATGCTCGTGCTTGCCGGCTGCCATCGTGGCGCCTCGAAGAACGACCAAGTGGCGACATCGCAGGGTCAGTTCGACTACACCATCAAGGCGTATAAGAGCGGCCAGTTCGTCGTCGACGGTGCTGTGCTTTCGGCCGCTGATACCGGCAGCCATTTCGCCTACCTGAAGGATCAGGGCAAGCTGCCGAAGACCGTGCTCGTGCTGCCCAGCGACGACTCGAAGATCCGTGACAACCATCTCGGCTTCATGGCCCGCATGGCGCTGGATTACGGCTTTGCCGTGTACTACGACAAGAAGGGCGAACTGGTTCGCCTGAATGCCGTCGAAGCCCAGGCCCGCCAGCTGGAAGACACGCCGCAGAAGGGCACGCTGCCTGACCGCATGGCGGGTAAGGAAGCGTCCAGCAGCCCGTACGACACCCAGAACGGTGGCGGTCAGGGCCAGCCGCAACGGTAATCCTGGACCTGTGGGAGCCGCTTCAGCGGCGATAACCCGGCTGCCGCGACTCCCATCGCCGGCATAGCCGGCTCCCACACAGCCATCGCGACAAAAACGAGCCCTGCTCGCGACCGCTCCCAGCGGCTCGCAGCAGGGCTCGCTCTTTGTGGGGTGTGGGAACTGCTTTTGTGGGAGCCGCTTTTGTGGGAGTCGCTTCAGCGGCGATGGCTGTGTGGCAACCTGGCTATCGCCGCTGAAGCGGCTCCCACAGTTCTGCCCGATCCGCAGTTCTGCCCGATCCGCAGTTCTGCCCCATCCACAGTTTTGCCCTAGGACAGTTTTGCCCTAGGAGCTGAGGATGCCCAGATGCTGCCGGATCCTTTCGGCGATGCTCTTCGCCTCGCTCTCGGCATAAGGCTCGGCTTTACCGAAACCCCACACGGGCCCCGGC
The DNA here is from genome assembly GCA_966191635.1 of uncultured Luteibacter sp. Taxonomy (GTDB): domain Bacteria; phylum Pseudomonadota; class Gammaproteobacteria; order Xanthomonadales; family Rhodanobacteraceae; genus Luteibacter. Next base: position 41,600 of record CBIGPO010000005.1, on the reverse strand, counting down.
CACGCGGCGTCGCCCTCGCGACGTGCCACAACGTGCACGTGCAACTGGTGCACGATATTGCCCAGGGCGCCGATATTGAGCTTGTCGCACGGCGCCACAGCCCGCAGGGCGCGGCCGGCGATGTCGACCTCCCGCCACAGCAGCGCCTGCTCGTCGTCAGGCAGGTCAGATACCTCGACCTTGCCCGCGTGGCGCGGCACCAGCACCAACCACGCATAGCGACTATCCCGCATCAGCAGGACGCGGCAGAGCGCCAGGTCGCCGACGACGAGAGTGTCGCCGGCGAGCCGGGTATCGAGTTCGAACGGCGTGCTCACGCCAGCTCGCGCGCAAAGAACGACAAGGTCCGCTCCCATGCCAGCTTTGCGCTGGGCTCGTCGTAGCTGGCGCGTACGTCGCAGTTGAAGCCGTGGTCGGCCGGGTACACCCAGGTGTCCATCTCCGGCTTCAGTTCGCGGTGCTTTTCCACCATATCCGGCGGAATCGAATGGTCGCGTTCGCCGAAGTGAAAGATGACGTTCGCCTTGGCCGGCTCGGTCAGGAAAGGCACGTTGCGCGAGCCGTAGTAGCTGGAGGAGGGCAGGCCGAGGCGCAATGCGGCCAATGCAGCCACGGTACCGCCCCAGCAATAACCGACCGTGCCCACCTTGACCTTGTACTGGTCGGCGATGAGGCTGGCGGCGATGCCCACGTCCTGCAGGGGGCGCAGGAGGCCCAGCTCCGAGATGTACTTGACACCTTTTTGCGTGCCGTCCTGGTCGTAGCCAAGCTCCACGCCCTTCTGCACGGGATCGAACAGGGCAGGGGCGATGGCGACATAGCCTTCGGCAGCAAAGCGGTCGGCCACGCTGCGGATGTGGGCATTGACGCCAAAAATCTCCTGGATCACGACGATGCCACCCTTGGGCGTGCCCTGAGGCTCGGCCAGATAGGCGTCGATGCTCTCGTGAGGGCGGGAGGTATCGAGGATAAGCGTGCGGCCCATGGGGTGGATCTCCGTCGGCTGTGAGAAAGGTTCCCAAGCGTAACCGGCGGAGAGTGTCCATGGTGTGGCGGCCAGGGGGCTATAATGCCCGGTTTCCCACCCCCGGTACCCACGGCAATGTCCCAGGCCGCTCCCAAAGTCGGTTTCGTCAGCCTCGGCTGTCCGAAAGCGCTCGTCGACTCCGAACGTATCCTCACGCAGCTCAAGGTCGAGGGCTACGAGATCGTCCCGAGCTACGGCGAGGCCGATGCCGTGGTGGTCAACACCTGCGGCTTCATCGACTCCGCTGTGCAGGAATCGCTGGATGCGATCGGCGAGGCGCTGCATGAGAACGGCAAGGTGATCGTCACCGGCTGCCTCGGCAAGCGCTCGGAACTCATCCGCGAAAGCTACCCGGACGTGCTCTCGATCAGTGGTCCGCAGGACTACGCCAGCGTGATGAGCGCCGTGCATCAGGCCATCCCGCCGACGCGCAACAAGTTTCTCGACCTGGTGCCTGACATCGGCGTGAAGCTCACGCCCAAGCACTACGCTTACCTGAAGATTTCCGAAGGCTGCAATCACCGTTGCAGCTTCTGCATCATCCCGTCGATGCGTGGCGATCTCGTCAGCCGCCCGGTCGACCAGGTGCTGATGGAAGCGGAGAAGCTGGCCAAGGGTGGCGTGAAAGAGCTGCTGGTGATCTCGCAGGACACCAGCGCCTACGGTGTGGATGTTCGTTACGCCGAGCGCGAATGGCGCGGCAAGTCCTATCGCACGCGTATGACCGAACTCTGCGAAGGACTCTCGGAACTCGGCATCTGGACGCGCCTGCACTACGTCTACCCGTATCCGCACGTCGACGAGATCATGCCGCTCATGGCGGACGGCAAGATCCTGCCGTACCTCGACATTCCCTTCCAGCACGCCAGCCCGCGCATCCTTAAGCTGATGAAGCGCCCGGGTAACGTCGACAAGACGCTCGAGCGCATCCAGAACTGGCGCCGCCAGGTGCCGGATCTCACCATCCGCAGCACCTTCATCGTCGGCTTTCCCGGCGAGACCGACGCGGAATTCCAGGAGCTGCTCGGCTTCCTTCGTGAAGCCGAGCTCGATCGCGTCGGTGCGTTCGCTTACTCACCGGTGGACGGTGCGAAAGCCAACGATCTTCCCGGCCAGATCGACGAGGAACTGAAAGAAGACCGCCTCGAGCAGTTCATGGCGGTGCAGGCGGAGATTTCCGCGGCCAAGCTGCAGCGCAAGGTGGGCAGCACGATCAAGGTGCTGATCGATGAGATCGACGCTGACGGTGCCTGGGGCCGTTCCAGTGCCGACGCACCGGAAATCGACGGTGCCGTGCGCATCGACGATGGCCAGATGCTCAAGCCAGGTCAGTTCGTCGACGTGCTTGTGGAAGAAGCCGACGCGCACGACCTCTACGGTCGTCTGGCTTAAGGCCCATGCGGTACGTGGCGCCCTCGCGTGACACGCTCGAGCGGAGCGTGCTCGTGTCGCCGCCACTGTCCCATTGGGACGAATTCACCGCGTTGATCGATGGGCCTGCGTGGCCCGAGGTCGACGCGCTGAATGCCTTGCTCCCGGACCCCTCGGACGTCCGATTCGTCGCGCAGGACCTCGCGCTCCTTGCCGATGGCCTGCACTACGAAGAGCGCATCGCCCGCCATGGCGCGATCGCTACGCGGCCGGAAAACTGGCATGACCTGTTTAACGCCTTCGTCTGGCTTCGCCACGGCGCCCTCAAGCGTGCGCTGAACGCACGGCAGATGGCGGAGATCGCCCTGATGGGTCCGCGTCAGCGTTCGCGCGCGCAGTGTGCGCTGACGCACTTCGACGAGGCAGGCATGGTCGTGACCTTGCAGGACCGGGCCATGCTCCAGGCATGGGACGCGCACGACTGGCACACGCTGTTCTGGACCCATCGCGAGGCTTGGATGGATGGACGGGCGCGCGTTGAGATCTTCGGCCACGCACTGCTCGAACATGCGCTGACGCCAGACAAGCTTCTGGTCGGTAAAGCTCTCGTGGTCGTGGGCGAGGGCGACGCCACCGCGGTGTGCGCCCGTGAGATCGCTACTGCTACCGTGCTCAACGATCCGCAGGAGCTGCGTCCGTTACCCGTGTCAGGCGTGCCGGGCTGGCACGCCGAAACAGGGCGGGAGTCGTTCTACACGACGGCGCCATGTTTCCAGCCGCTACGCGCGGGCCGGACGTATCCGGCGCCGCTGATGACCCATTCCAGCGGCTAGATCAGGCCGTGGTCGCGCACGAACTCGCCCAGCAGGCTGTCGTGATCGACGCCGAGTTTACGCATGGCGTCGCGCTTCTGCCGGCTGATGGTTTTCACCGACTTGCCTTCCTGCTCGGCGATCTGCTGTAGCGACATACCATTGACGAACATGCGGATGACTTCCACCTCGCGTGGGGACAAGGGGGTGCCAGGCATGGCCACCGAGGTCTCGTCAGCCTCGTTGAGGATGTCGAGCAGGGTTTCGCTGAGATAGGTTTCGCCATCCGCCACTGCGCGAGCAGCGGTCGCCAGCTCATCCATCGGGGCCCGCTTGTCGACGATGCCGCGGGCGCCACGGCTCAGCATGGACTGCAACGCGGCAGGGCGATTGATCATGGTCAGGACGACCAGGGCGACGTGTGGATAATCCTTGGCGATCTTTTCGAGAAGCGGGAATCCGTCGTCTTGCCGATCGCTCGGCATGAGAAAATCCGTAATGACGACGTCGCATTCGTGTTCTGCAAGTACGCTTAAAAGCTCGTCCGCCGCCTTGGCTGTAGCGACCACGTCGATGTGCGCATTCTCCAGCGCAAGCCGTCCCCCCACCAGAACCAGGGGGTGATCGTCTGCCAGAATGACCTTGAGTGGCATGCCTTGTGTTCTCCTGTTGGTGTATCAACGCGCCGTATAGAGCCGATTATGCCCATGAAGGTTCCCCTGACGAAGCCCGAGACGTGATTCGACGATTCCTCCTGTTAATACTGGTTGTGCTCGCGGGCCCGGTTTCGGCCATGCCGGATACGCCGCTGCCGCGCGAAGACAGCGAATGGCTGCGCCACCACCCGGTGCTGACGGTGGGCGCATATCGCGAGGGCTACCCGCCGTTCGAGGAGCTGCGCGACGGCGAGCTGGAAGGATTGGGGCCGGATTACCTGCACGAGATAGCGGGCGAGCTCGGGGTTAGCTTGCAGACCAGGGTGTATTCGACCTGGCCGGATCTGCTCAAGGCGCTCGCCCGTGGGGAGATCGACGTAGCTACGTCGGTGACGCCGCTGGAGCAGGGTATGCCGGGCATTCGCGTGGGCGCGACGTATTTCGAATCGCTGCCCGCCCTGGTCGAGCGCGTCGACGTGCCCATCATCCATCGCCCCGGCGAACTGAGCGGCAAACGCCTCGCGGTGCACACCGGGTATTTCGACATCGGTGCGCTGCGCCGCGAACTGCCTGAGACCACGCTGGTGGAGACCGCATCCACGGCAGAGGCGTTTGCCCTAGTGCGCTCCGGCAGTGTCGCCGCCTATATCGACAACCCGTACTCGGCCCGCGAGTTCGTGTCGCGCCTGGGTCTCGAGCATGAACTGCGCGTGGGTGGTCCGCTGGCCTTGCCGATCAGCGCGCTGGCCTTCGCCGTACCCGCCGACCGCGCGCCGCTGGGCGACGCCATCGATCACGCCCTCGGTGAACTCACCGCAGCCGATCACGGTCGCCTGCGCGCCCGCTGGGTGGGCCGCGATATCGCCCCCCGGCCTCGCCAGACAGGTATTCCACTGAGCGAGCGCGAGAAGGCCTGGTTGGGTGCGCTCCCGCCGCTTCGGCTCGGGGTGGACCCCAGCTATGCACCTTTCAGCCTGATCACGGGGCAGGGTGAAGCGGAAGGCCTGTCGCTCGACTACGTGCGTGAGATCGCCGCCGAACTGGGCATCCGGATTACCCAGGTACCCAGCGAGAACTGGGCCGGTACGGTGGATCGGGTGAAGAAGGGTGAGGTTGACCTCGTTGCCGCGATCAACCCGCAGAGTGCGACGTTTCCCTTTCTCGAAGCGAGCGTGCCCTACCTCGACTTCCCGATCATGATCGTCACCCGCGAGGGCTCACCGACCATCGCCGGCCGCGACGATCTGTCTGGCAAGCGTGTGATCGCCAACATGACGCGCGAGCCGATCCGGCGCTTGCTCGGGCGTATTCCGGGTGTACAGGCCATTCCGGTAGATGCCGAAGCCGAAGGCCTGCGCCGGCTTGCGGCGGGCGAGGGGGATGCGTTCGTCGGCAACCTGGCGTCGGTCGACTACCTGATTCGCGAAAACTTCCTCGGCCAGTTGAAAGTCGCCGCGCCGACGGGTGAGTCAGAGGCGATCGCGATCGGCGTGCGGCGTGAGCTGGCTCCGCTGTTGCCGCTGGTCAATCGCGTGCTGGTGAATCTGTCCACGCGCCGCCAGCAGGAGATTCGCAATACCTGGTTCGCCTCGCATTACGTCGTCGGCCCGACGTGGCGCGAAGTTGCCGGGCGCGTATTGCCCTTCGTCGCGGTCCTGCTGTTTTCGCTTATCGCGATCAGTTACGCCTACCTCAACCTGCGGCGTGAAACCCGTCGTCGCGAGCGGACCGAACGTCGGCTTGCCGAAGTCACGGCCCATGTGCCGGCGGTGGTCTACGAAGCCGTCCGTGGCACGGAGGGTAGCTATGCGATGACCTATGTCGGTGGCGATCCGCAGCGCGTGCTTGGGATGGAGCCAGGTGAGCTGCTTGGCGGCGGCGAAGCCATGCTGACGCCAGTACCGCCGGAAGATCGCGAAGCCTTGCGTGCGGCCTTCGAACGCTCGGCACGCGAGCTCACGCCCGTGCACGTCATCGTGCGTGCGCAGGTGGGCGGTCGCGTGCGCTACCTCAGCTCGGATGCCGTCCCGCTGGCGGCTGCCGATGGGACCGTGCGCTGGAATGGCTACTGGGTTGACGTGACGGCGCAGGAACAGGCGGCGCGTGGTCTTGCGCATGCCCGCGACGAGGCGGAAGCGGCCACGCGTGCGAAGAGCGACTTTCTTGCCACGATCAGTCATGAAATCCGCACCCCCATGAATGGCGTGATCGGCCTGCTCGACGTGCTCGAACGCACGCGGCTGGATACGGAGCAACGCAAGATGGTCTCGACCATCGAGCACTCCGCGGAGGCCTTGCTGCATATCCTCGATGACGTGCTCGACTTCTCGAAAATCGAGGCTGGCCATCTCACCTTCGATCCCCGTCCCTCCGATCCGCGCAGCATCGTCGATGGCGCGGTGGCCATCCTCGCTGCGCAGGCGGAGGCAAAGGGGCTCGCATTGCATACGCGCTTCGATGAGGCGCTCGCGCTTGGTGTACTGGTGGACGATGGGCGGCTGCGCCAGGTATTGCTCAACCTCATCGGCAACGCGATCAAGTTCACGGTGTCCGGTGAAGTGGGTGTGGAGGTGCGCGTCGACGAAGCCCTGGCCTCGCGACAACGATTACGCTTCATCGTGGCCGATACCGGCATCGGCATCCACGCGGCCAAGCTACGCCACGTATTTGCACCTTTCAGCCAGGCCGAGTCGTCCACGACGCGGCGGTTCGGCGGTACCGGTCTGGGCCTGAGTATTTCTCGGCGGTTGATCGAGCGCATGGGCGGCCACATTGCCATCGACAGTGAGCCAGGGCAGGGCACGACGGTAACCGTGACGCTGGATCTTCCCGTGACGGAGCTGCCTTTGCTGCCGGCGGACATGCGCCCGGATGCGCCTCTGCCCACGCTCCCGCTCCGTCCCGACGCGCGCATCCTGCTGGCAGAAGATCATCCGGTGAACCAGGCTCTCGTGCGTGTGCAGCTAGGGCTGCGCGGCTACACATGCGACGTGGTCGAAGACGGTGTCGCGGCGTTGGAAGCGATGGAAGCGCAGCGCTACGATCTTCTCCTCGTGGACTGCCACATGCCGCGTATGGATGGCTATGCCGTGGCGCGCGAAGTGCGTCGCCGCGAGGCGGGTACGGGGCAACATCTCGCGATCATCGCGATGACGGCGGACGCACGCGTCGACCAGCGCGAGCTTTGCCTGGCTGCAGGCATGGACGACCTGCTACGCAAGCCGATCCGGCTGAAGGCGTTTCACGCCATGGTGGCACGTTGGCTGGAAGAGGGCGCTGCGCCAGAGGCGCCAATCGATCCGGCAATCGATATGGACCGCATGCGACGTGCGTTCGGTTCCGACGAGAACATTGCCAGCGTGATTCGCGCGGGTGCAGAGGCGACGCGGGAGGCTTTGGGTCGACTGGTGCCCGTGATTGAGCGCGGCGATCGCGAGGAAGTCGCGGGGTGGATTCACCATGTCCTGGGCGGGGTGAATGTTTTCGGGACGTCGAAGGTTGCCGAAGACGGCGAGCGGATGGAGTTGGCGTTGCGGGAGGGCGGGGAGGTGGATCGTGATGCCGTTGAGGCGTTTGCCAGCGATGTCGGGCGGTTTACCGATGGGTTGGAGCTTGTGGCTAGTCGGTTGGGTATTGCTTCGTAGTTATCGCCGCTGAAGCGGCTCCCACAGAACGCCGGCTCCCACAAGGAGCTCGGTTGCCAAAGGGCTGGGTCAGACGTACTCGACGGCGACCACCGCGAAGCGGGTGCGCCCCCCGGGCAGGTCGGCGTCGAACTCGTCATCGACGCGCTTCTTCAGCACTGCGCGCGCCATCGGCGAGTCGATGCTGATCCATCCCTTGCGGGCATCCGTCTCGTCGGGTCCGACGATGCGATAGCGCACTGTCTCACCCGTCTGGACGTTCTCTATTTCCATCGTGGCGCCGAAGAAGACGGCGTCGCGTTGCGCAGCCACGGCCTCCACGACCTGCAGCACCGGAATGCGTTTGCTCAGGTAGCGCGCACGACGGTCGATTTCGCCGAGCTGTTTCTTGCGATAGGTGTACTCCGCGTTCTCCGAGCGGTCGCCTTCCGCCGCCGCCGCGGCCAGCGCCTTGACGACCTCCGGCCGCACGGTGTGCCAGAGGTGGTCGAGTTCACTTTTCAGGCGTTCAAAGCCGTCGCGCGTGATGATGGCGGTCGAAGAAGGTGCCGGTGGACGCCAGCGGCTCATGACGACACCTTCTTCGGCGTCGCGCTGAGGGTATCCAGCAGCGCCTCGATATCCATGCGCAGCGGGTGCTCGGGATAAGCGGCCAGCAACCGCCGGCCCAGCGCAGCCGCTTCGGCCTGCTCGCGCTGGCGCTCGTGCATGCGCAGGGCAAGCAGGCCGTAGTGCGGTGCGCCCATATCACCGGGCCAGGTACGCAGATAGCCAAGTGCGAGGTGGAGGGCGAGACGGGTCATGCCGCCATGGGCTGCTGTGTCCGCGAGCGGGCCGCAGGTGATGGTGGCATCAGGCAGAAAGGCGGGATCGACGTCAACGCAATCCTGCACTACGCCCAGTGCGCGACGCTCTTCGTGTGCCACGACCAGGGCGGCGATCCAGATCTGTCCATGCACCAGTAACTCGGGAAGACGGCCTTGCACTCGCAACAGTTCGCGATAGCGTGTGTGCAGTGCAACCGGTGCGATGCCCTCGCGCAGGCGCTCGGTGAGGATGTCTGTGGCGCCCGGGATATCCTCGCGGGCGATGAGGTTCACATGCCCCAGCAACGCCATGTCATCGTCAGGATCGGCGGCATCGGCGATCACTTCGGACTCGGGCTGATAACCCAGGGTCTCGTGCCGATGATGAATGAGTGCGCCCATCAAGTGGAAGGTGTAGATGGTGAGGTAGTTGGCGATGACGTAGAACGCGGCCGTGCCGAAGAAGGTGGGGCCGCGATCGGCCAGCGCGTACATCGCGCCGGCCTGGAGCAGGGCGGCAGCCATCACGATGGCGAACAACAGCAGGTAGTCGCTTCCGAGTCGCCGTGCAACGGTGACCCAGGTGATCGGATTGAGCGCCGCTTCTACGCCGTCGAAGGTCAACGACATCGTCATGATCGGCAACACGAAGGCGAAAACCAGTAACACCAGTAGCCCCGGAGCGCCGAAGAAGATCGTGGCGAGTACGGCGATGGCGTTACCCGTGAGCTGGATGACGATAAGGGCGACGCTGGTGCGGTCTTCCGTGTTGAGAGCTATCTCGGGCGGATCGGCAAAACCATCCGCGGTATGGCGCAGGCACTCGATGGCATAGGTGTAGGTCGCAATCCAGCCGAGGAACATCACGAGCACGCGCAGGAGGGTGATGGGAAAGAACGTCAACAGCTCGAATGCGGCAACGGCAAGGATCGTGACTGGCGCCGCACCGCGGAGCGGGTAACGCACGCCGATGAGGATTCGCTGCGCGAAAGGGGTGCTGGCATCGGCAAGCGCGTGTCGCGGCATGGTCAGCGCTTTCCGCCGAAGATGCTGCCAAGGATTCCGCGCACGATCTGCTGGCCGGCGCGCGAGCCCGCCGTGCGCACCATGGATTTAGCCATGGTTTCGATCATGCCCTGGCGACGCTTCGTGCCGAACACGGCGTCTCGCACGGCATCGCCCCATCCTGCATCGGCGGCCGGGTCATCCGTCTTGCCGCCGGCGGACGGTACCGCAGGCGCATCCGGCGCACTCTTTTCCGTTGCCCGCTTGGCCAGCATTTCCTCGGCCGATTCCCGATTCACTGTGGTGTCGTATTTGGCCCCGACCGGCGAGCGCGAACGCACGGCGCCGCGTTCCTCGGCGGTGATCGCACCGATGCGACACACCGGTGTCGCGACGAGCACTTTCTGCACGGGCGCGGGCACGCCGCCATCACCCAGCGTCGAGGCCAGCGCCTCGCCGGTGCCGAGTGTGCCGATGGTCTCGACCACATCGAGCTTCGGATTGCGCGCGAACGTTTCTGCCGCAGCCTTGACCGCTTTCTGGTCGCGCGGTGTGAACGCACGTAGTGCATGTTGCACACGATTGCCGAGCTGGCCGAGGATCTCGCCCGGCACGTCGTCCGGATTCTGCGAGCAGAAGTACACACCCACGCCCTTCGATCGGATGAGTCGCACGACTTGTTCCACGCGCTGGCGAAGCGCCGGCGGCGCATCGTCGAAAAGCAGATGGGCTTCGTCGAAGAAGAAGACCATCTTCGGCACGTCCAGGTCGCCCACCTCAGGCATCTGCTCGAACAGCTCAGACAGCAGCCAGAGCAGGAAGGTGGAGTAGAGGCGCGGCTTCATGATCAGTGTTTCGGCGGCGAGCACGCTGATGACCCCGCGACCGCTCATGTCCTGGCGCATCAGGTCGGCCAGTTCGAGCGCCGGCTCGCCGAAGAACGAGTCTGCGCCGTCCTGCTCGAGCCTGAGCAGGGAGCGCTGAATGGCGGCGACGCTCTGCGCGCTGATCAGGCCATAGCGCGAGGAGATGTCCTTGGCGTGGTCGGCGGCAAAGCTGAGCATGGACCGCAGGTCGGCAAGGTCGAGCAGGAGCAGGCCTTCGTCGTCGGCGACGCGGAAGATCACCTCCAGCACGCCTTCCTGGGTGTCGTTGAGCTCGAGGATGCGCGAGAGCAGGGTCGGCCCCATTTCCGACACGGTGGCGCGCACCGGATGGCCCAGCTTGCCGTAGATGTCCCAGAAAACAACCGGGTTGGCCTGAGGTTTCCAGTCGGTGAGGCCCAGCTTCGCCAGTCGTGCGGCGAGCTTTTCGGAAGGGGTACCGGCCGCCTGCGACAGTCCGGCCAGATCGCCCTTGGCGTCGGCAAGGAAGCAGGGCACGCCGAGCCGGGAGAAGCCTTCCGCCAACAACATCAGCGACACGGACTTACCCGTGCCGGTGGCGCCGGCGATCATGCCGTGCCGGTTGCCGTAGCGGGAGTCCAGTTCCACGGCGGTGTCGTCATTGCGGCCGATCAGAATGTTGGGCATGGCTTCGTCCTTAAGGATGTCCTGAACAAGTTTACGCAACAGTGCGCCGTTACGGAGAATTTGGCATCGCGACGCTTGAGTCGTGAGGGCACGAGGGGTAACGTGGCCGCCATTGTCTTACCCCCGAGTCCTGCATGTCTGTTCGCGTCCCGCGCTCCCTTCTTTTTTTCCTGCCGCTGGCGATCCTCGCCGGCTGCGCTTCCGGTGGCGCTCCGCGTCCGGGCAAGGCAACGCCCGAGGTCAATGCGTTGTACGACCGGATGAACCAGGCAAGCAAGGGCTACGAGTCCTCGATCGACCAGGCTCGCCGCGGTGACACCCCGCAGGCCGCGCAGACGCGCAAGCAGGCACTGGATCAGCTCAAGGACGCCTCTGCACGCTGCGGCCTGACCCCGGGCTGCGACCCGCAGCGTTTCGCCGCTGTCTTCGATCGCCTGCTGCGCCTGAAGGACGGCAGCTTCATCGAAGGCGAGGACGCCGACGACACCGAGCAGGGTGCCGAAGTCGGTGCCCAGCCGGGCGATACCTCCGGTGCCGTGGCGGTGGGTACGCTGCCGCAGGCACAGCGCAGCGTGACCATGCTTCGTGGCCAGCAGTTCTCCGACATGATGGTGATGAACGGGCCGGTGAAGGCCGCGCTCGAAATGTGGCTGACCCAGCTGCGCCCGAACCTCATGGACGCCTACGTCAACTACCAGATGATGCGCTACAAGATGTGGCCGGCCTATAAGAAGGCCGACCTTCCCGAGGCCCTGCTGTTCGGCATCATGGCCAAGGAATCCGGTGGCAAGGTGCACGCCGTCTCTCGCTCGGGCGCATCGGGCCCGCTGCAGTTCATGTACGCCACGGGCCTGCGCTTTGGCCTGTCCAATGCGGACGGCTTCGACGAGCGCTTCGACCCGAGCATGGCCGCGCAGGCCAACGCCGAGTACATCGACGAGCAGCTCGGTGCATTCAACAACAATCTTGAGATGACGCTGGCGGCCTATAACGGTGGCGAAGGGCGCATGCGCCGCATCGCCGCCGGCAGCCCCGGTGCCAGCTTCTACGACCCGCAGATCTACGGCCAGATGTCGGCCGAGACCCGCGACTACGTGCCCATGGTGCTGGCTGCCGCGTGGCTGTTCCTGCACCCGGACAGCTATCACCTGAAGTGGCCGAAGATTGACGGTGAGGCGGGGCAGATCGTGCTCAAGCGTCCGGCGTCGCTGTCGGAACTTACCGTCTGCCTGGGTTCGGCAGAAGACATGTCGCAGGGCTGGTTCCGCACGCTGCGCAACCTCAACCCCCGTCTGGATCCGCAAGTGACCCAGCCCGTCGGTGCGCGTCTGGAGGTGCCCAAACAGCTCGAGAAGGCCTACGCCTCCAGCTGCGGGGACGGTCCCTGGCCGATCCTCGCCAGCGACCTGCATAACGCGGTGAAGATCATCGCGCCGCCACCGCCGGCCGCGACCTCGGCCGCGCTGGCCAGCAGTCCGTCGACGTCGTCATCATCGAAGTCGTCCGGGAGTTCGTCGAAGAGCTACACGGTTCGTCGTGGCGACACCTTGGTCAGCATCGCGCGCAAGAGCAGCTGCGCAGATGTCGAAGACATCGCGAAGATCAATGGCCTCAAGGGCCATGCATTGAAAGTGGGGCAGTCGATCCGGGTGCCGGTCTGTCGCTGACGCGGGCGCCTCACGCTACGGCGTGAGGTTCCATCCACCGGTCGCTGGCGTCGCCGGTGCGGCCGGGGGCCGAGAGTTCCTTGATCTGACGCATCAGCCGAAGGATCTGGCGGTGCAGGTCTTCCATGTTCGGCCGGCGGGCGTCGAGCGTCTCGTGATACACCGAGGCGATCCACAAAGCCACGCCACGAGTGGCGATCAACGGATTCTCGGACCGGGCCTTGCCCAGGCCGATATCCGGACCGTGTCCGTATGTGCTGTAGCGTTCTTCGGGCGGTGTGCCGTACAGATGGGGGAAGTCACAGGCGGCGGCCTGTTCCATTTCGCGCCGGACCAACTGCTGCAGGTCGGCATGCGTACGCACTGGCAAAGCCAGGACGACGCGTTCGATATCGGCGAGCTGCCTGCGGAGGCGTATTTCGCGATTGACGGCAATGAGATGGCTGACGAGACGCATGGACGACTTCCCCTAGACGGATGCTTCTTCGGTCCAGGCCCTTCCCCCGAGGAGCGCTAGAAGCTCGAAGCATACGCTGCCCGTACGTCAAATGTAAGACGTTTTCGTCACAAAGTGACGCCCCCCGTCACGTCTGTGACGGAGGTCCCACCCAGCGACCGACACGTTGTCCGACGACTACCTGCTGTTGTGGCTGGAGGGCATCCAGTTCATAACCTTCCGGCAGCAGCAGGATAACCGTGGAGCCCATGTTGAATCGGGCCATTTCGGCAAATCGGTCGAGGTGGATGTCCCGCCCCGCGCAGTCCACCCGGATAATGTCCGAGGCGTAAGGCGGGATGGCCATGCCGTCCCAGACCGTCGCCACGCTGGATACCAGGATGGCACCGACCATCACCGAGACGAAGGGGCCGTGAGCGCCCTCGAATCGGCAGACCAGGCGCTCGTTACGGGCGAACAGACGGGGAATGTCGGCAACGGCGAAGGGCGCGACGCTGAAGATGCGCCCCGGCACATGCGTGGTGCCAGTGAGCTCGCCGGCCAGGGGCATGTGCACCCGGTGGTAGTCGCGGGGAGACAGGTAGATCGTCGCGAAGCTGCCGTTGCGGAACGGCGCTGCGGCGGCTTCGTCGCCGAGCAATTCGGCGGCCGTGTATTCCTGGCCCTTGGCCTGGAAGATCCGGCCGTCACGGATGCGTCCCGACTGGCTGATGCGTCCGTCCGCCGGGCAGAGGATCGTCTGCGGATCGGGGTCGGCACTGCGCGCCCCAGGCTTCAACTTTCGGGTGAAAAACGCATTGAAATGCGCATAGCTGAGCGGGTCCGGCTGGGCCGCCTGGCTCATGTCGACGTCGTAGCGCTGCACGATCTCCCGGATCAGGAAGTTCTTCCATGGTGTCCATTCCCACCGGGTCGCCCAGTAGACGATGCGCGACAGGACACGGTGCGGGAGGAGGTACTGCAGCAGGACGTTTGGCTTCATCGGCGGGAGTATAGGGGAGGTTGCGACAGCGTTCAGCCTCGCGCTTGTTCACCTAATGCGCTGTTCGCCCGGGGCTATACCTCCGACACCCACGCGCGCCGTCAGAAAGTCAATGAACGCCCGCACGCGCAATGGCACGAACCGGCTATGCGGATAAAGCAGGTTGAATGGTCGTGACCGACCGCCAAGCTGCGGTAACAATTCGACGAGCGTGCCCTCGGCCAGGTCGCGCTCGACGATGAAGCGGTAGGTCTGAAACACACCGGCGCCGGCACGTGCAAGCGTCACCCCGCCAAGCACATCCTCACCCACGGTGAACGCGCTCTCCGCTTCGAACTCCACGTCGTCGCCGCTTTCGCGGAACAACCAAGGAATGCGCCGTCCGCTGCTTGGCAGGTCGAACTGGATGCATTCCAGTGTCGCAAGCTCGGCAAGTGTTTTCGGCGCGTGCCTGCGTTCGAGGTAGGCGGGAGAGGCGATTAGTACAAGCGCCGCGTCTTCGAGGTGGCGCACGATCATGGTGGAATCTGCCTGTGCGCGGACGCGAATGGCAAGGTCGAATGCATCGTCGGCAAAGGCGATGTTGCGGTTGCTGATATGCAGGTCGAGCAGGACATCCGGATGCTCGCGATGAAACTCTGGCAAGAGCGGAAGCAAGCGATGGTGCGCGTAGGTGGTCGGCACGCTGATGCGCAGGCGGCCAGCGGCACGTCCCTGCTGGCCTGTCGCCATCTGTTCTGCTTCGGCGAACTGGGCAAGGGCCTGGCGGCTCTGGTCGAGATAGACGCGACCGGCCTCGGTCAGGCGGATGCTCCGGGTCGTGCGCACGAACAGGCGAACGCCCAGCCGCGCCTCCAGGCGGGCCACGGAGCGGCTCACGGCGGCTGGGGTGACACCGGCGGCCGTGGCGGCGGCGGTGAAGCCGCCGAGCTCCCCCGCCAGACAGAACAGCTCGATGCTTCCCAGCATGAGGTCGTCGAACTGCCTTTGCATGGCGTTACACCGTGTAATGAGTCTTGTGTCCTGGATCTTATTTATCCCCGACTGCCGCAGCAATAGATTGTGTTCCAGCCCGGCGCCACTTCGGTCCGGAACACCTATTCAGGAGTGCAAACCCAATGAGCAGCAATAAGACCGCCATCGTCACCGGTGCCTCCAGCGGACTCGGTTTCGCTATCGCCAAGGCTTTCCTCGACCTCGGCTACAACGTGGTCGGCAACGCCCGCACCCAGGAGCGTCTGGACACGGCGGCCGCGGAGCTGGGCAATCCCGACCGCTTCCTCGGCGTCGCGGGTGACATTAGCCTGCCGGAAACGGCGGAGCGTCTGCTGGACCACGCACTGGAAGCCTTCGGCAAGGTGGACGTACTGGTCAACAATGCCGGCATTTTCGTCGCACGAGACTTCATCGACTTCACGACGGCCGAGATCGACGCCGTGATCGACACCAATCTGCGTGGCTTTATCTACCCGACGCAGGTCGTGGCCCGCCACATGGTGTCGCGCAAGGAAGGCAGCATCGTCAACGTGACGGCGTCCGTGGGTATGCAGCCCGATCGCAACGTACCCGGCACGATGGCCGTGCTGACCAAGGGTGGGCTGAATGCCGTGACACGCGGCCTTTCGATCGAGCTGTCGCCCCACAACGTGCGCGTCAACGCCGTGGCGCCCGGTGTCATCGACACACCGATGCACTCGCCCGAAACGCATGAATTCCTCAGCCGCCTCAATCCCGCGGGTCGCCTGGGTACGCCGGAAGAGATTGCCGAGGCCGTGGTCTACCTCGCGCAGGCTTCCTTCATCAATGGCGTGGTCCTGCCGGTCGACGGCGGCGGCACCGCCGGTCGCTGGTAAAGCCAACATGCCTTACGTCAACGTTCGCATCACCAAAGAAGGCAACACGCCTGAGCAGAAGGCCCAGGTCATTGCTGAAATCACCGAGACCCTGCAACGCGTCCTCGGCAAGCCACCGGAGGTGACCTTCGTGGTCATCGATGAAGTTCCGATGGAAGACTGGGGCCACAAGGGATTGCCCACGTCGAAGTTGCGGCCGCCGAATCCAGGGCCGGTTTGATCGCTCACGCCGAACGCCACTGGGGGAACTCAGCGGCGTTCTTTCTTCTTGCAAGACTCCCCAACACCGAGCGCAACGCAGAACTGTGGGAGCCGCTACGCGGGTACGCGGGGGCGTAAAGCTTTAGCAAACATCGATCTGGCCTGCGGCTTGCCGGGTACGCGTGTCGAATGTGGCGACGCTATGTCTTGATGTAACGAGGATCTAACGCGCCGGACTCTGAGATCAGGCCAATCTGCAGGCGCGTGCCCGGATTGCCGGCATGCGGTTCATGACTACTATCTAAAAGGAGCGTTTCCATGAAATGGACTATCACGTTGTGTGTTGCTGCAGTTTTCGTTGCTTGCGCCGGTGCTAGCTTCCCCGCCTCGGCAGGAGCGGCAGCGGGGCATGTCATTACGAACTTCGAGGATTTTACAATCGTCCAGTGGGCGTCGTCGATTAAACAACATGGCATCGTCATCGAAGAGAGGACGTCGCAAGGAGTTCTCGATATTAATAATACCGGTAGCCCAGGTGGGTCTATCGTAGGTAAGAACCTGCAGATCAAACGCAGTAGAGTAACCGTAGTGGCGCAAATTACCTGGCCGGAGCAACTGCCGAGCGTTTCATTTGATTTTGCCGTCGTAAGAGCTGGTGCTGATAAGCCTTCTTTTTCCTGCAGGTATACCAACGGGGCAGTCGAGGAAACAACGCTCGCGGCTTCGAATGGAACGGGCAAGTGCATGGTGCGAGAGGGGACGATGGTCGCCGGAGTGGATATCGCTGTTCCCAGGAATGGGCCGGAGTACATCGCTATCGATAACATCGTGACCCCGTAAGACAAAGCATTCAGGGAGGGTGGGGCGTGAGCCACACCCTCCCTGAATGCTCGTCCTCCATCACGATGGGCAGGGAGTGTTGCCCGCCATCAGGGCTTCGGCGACGCGATCGGAAGATCCAGATAGGTGCCGATCTCACCGTCCCTCACAATCTCCTGCGTCGCCTTCCGGTAATCCGCCGGCTTTGCATTGAAAATGTTCGGCACGAAGGTCTGGGGGTTGCGGTCGTACAGCGGGAACCAGCTGGACTGGATCTGCACCATGACGCGGTGGCCGGGCTGGAACACGTGGTTCACCGTCGGCAGCGGAAAGCCGTAATCCAGTGGCTTGTCCGGCGTGAGCGCCATAGGCTTGTCGTACCCCTCTCGATAGCGGCCGCGGAAGATCTCCATGGCGATCGGCAACTGGTAGCCACCCATCGACGGCTTGTCTTCCACCTCGTCCGGGTAGACGTCGATCAGCTTGACCACCCAGTCGCTGTCCGTGCCACTGGTGGAGGCAAGCAGATGCACCAGCGGTTCGCCGGCGACGCCCATCGGCTTGTCCAGCACCGGCGACACATAGGTGAGCACGTCGGTGCGCGTGGCGAACTGGCGCTGGTCGTCCACCAGCCATTCGGGCCAGCTGTCGACCTGGTCGGGCACGCCGTGTGACCACGCCTGGATGGGACGAACGCGGTAGGGGACGGGTTTGGCCGGATCGGATACATACTCGTCCGCGCCTTGTGTCGGCGTCGCAACACCGAGGCCACCATCGGCTTCCACGTACCAGCGCTGCATCGTCGGCGCGCAACCAGATCGGCAGGCCGAGGGCCACGTGTCCAGCTTGCGCCACGCGTTGTCACCAGTGACGAAGGCATTGACCGGAGCGATATCGGCCTTCGGTGCATCGTCCTTCAGATACTGGGCAAGGAAGGGACGAAGAATATCCTGACGGAACGTCGTGCCGGTATCGCTGCCCAGATCCAGTGCACCGATGGTGTTCGCCTTTTCCCAGGTCTTCGCATGTCGCCATGGTCCGATCACCAGCCATACCTTCTTATGCTCGGGATCACGTGGCGCGAGCGCACGATAGACGGCCATGTCGCCATAGTTGTCTTCCTGGTCCCACAGGCTGTGCACGAGCATCGTCGGCACGGTCAGCGGTTCCTTCGCGGCGATCTTGTCCAGTGCCTGCTCGGACCAGAAGCTGTCGTACGCCGGATGAGCCAGCACCTTCTGCCAGAAACCGAGTGCCTCCATGCCGTAGGCACGACCGATGTCGCCGGCCGAGCCGCCGCGCAGGTAGAGGTCGTAGTCGTCGCGGTAGCCGCTGGTCCAGCCGATGCTGCTCTCGCGCGAGTTCACCATGCCGTAGATGTAGGGAATCATCTGCTGGCGAAAAGCGCCGCGGTGGAACCAGTCGTCACCCATCCAGCCGTCGATCATCGGATTGATCGGCACGGCCACCTTGAGGGCGGGATGCGGATGAATCGTGGCGATCATCGCCTCGAAGCCGTCGTAGGAGATGCCGATGATGCCGACCTTGCCGTTCGACTCCGGCACGTGCTTCACCAGCCAGTCGATGGTGTCGTAGATGTCCGAGGATTCGTCGACCGGCGTGGGATTGCCATGACCGATCGGCGGCCGGTTCATCACGAAGTCTCCTTCGGAGCCGTGCTTGCCGCGGATATCCTGGATAACGCGAATATAGCCGTCCTGGACGATCACGTCCGACGGGTTGTCGTAGCCACGCAGTGTCGGTCCGAGGTGCGGGCTGTCCGCGCGATGGCCCATGCCATCGGCGCCGTAGGGTGTGCGCGTGAGCAGCATGCCCGCGCGCTTCGCACCCTTGGGCAGCAGGATTACCGTGTGCAGCTTCACCCCGTCGCGCATGGGGATGTCGACGGTGCGGCGTTCGAAATCGAACCCGGCATTCGTCGGCGTGAAATGGGCCGGCGTTTCCGTCGGAAGGTCTTTATAGGTTTTCTCGCCGCCGACCGCCGGGGTCGCGAGGACCCCGGCGGCAAGCGCGACGATACCCAGTCGCAGTAGTGCGTGCATGACCTCTCCGTCAGAAGTCGTAGGTGATGCCGAAACGGGCGTAACGCGGCTGCGTGTAGCTGATGACCTGGTTATAGCCATCGTTCACCGACTTGGTGCTGCCCGAGACCGGGTTGAGTGCCTGTGCCCGCTGCTGGTTGAGCAGGTTGAACACCGAGACATTGAAGGCCAGCTTGCGGTCGGCCCACAGCGGACGGTACTCGACATTCGCGTCGATGAGCTCTTCCCACGGGTTGCGACCCTTGTCGCCGGGACGCGACGGCACGCCGAAGCAGTAATGGTAGTAGCTGCCGTAGCCGGACGGATCGCTCTCGTCCGCACCGTAACGACCCAGGCAGGACTTCGGCGTACCCGACTGCACGGTGAGGTTGGCCGAGACCATCCACTCCGGGGTGATCTGGTACGAACCGTAGATCTTGAACTGGTGCTTGCGGTCGTTGGCGAGGTCGCCGTTGGCGTACTCCATCAGCGTGGCGTAATCCCAGTCACGCGACGCGGACACCGAGCCCTGGCCCACATCCGAACGCACCTGGCCTTCGGTGTTGCCGTAGCTGCGTGAGTACAGGTAATCGGCCCTGAGCGACCACGTACCGTCGAACGGATGCGAGAGGTAGGTGTCCAGGCCGTAGTAGTTGCGCTTGAGCTGGGTGAAGCCGAAGTCGTCGTTGGTGACGGTGACGTTGTAGTACCCGCCGCCCTGTTGGGCCAGCTGGTACACGTTGGCACGGCCCGGATTGGAGAGGTAACAGCTGCCCACCGTCGTTGCGTCGATATCGGCGCCCTGGGCAACGGCGGCGCGGGTGATCGCACCATTGTCGCAGACGTCATCCAGCGCGTTGCGAAGCTTGCGCAGGGTGGCCTTGGTACCCCACACCCACGACGCGTTCAGCTGCTGATCGAAGCCGAGGATGAACTCGTCCTGGTACTCGGACTTGATGTTCTTCGCGCTGACCGTGCGCGGGTCGGGCGGCTGGCCATATTCGCCGTTCGGGGACACGGCGCCACCGGTGGCCGACTTCACGAAGGTCATGCCCGTGGGCATGCCGTTAGCGTCGATGCCGGTATAGGTAAAGTACTGGTTGGTGGCGAGCGATCCGGCCGAGGTGCGCAGGGCGACCGAGGCAGGCATGGCCAGGAAGTAACGGCCCGCGTTGCCGTAGATCTTCATGCTGGAGTCGCCCATCACGTCGTAGCTGAAGCCCAGGCGGGGTGCCCACTGCGGCTTGGTCAGGCGCAGGTACGCCTGGCCGGTGGGGTTGTAGTTGGTGAACTGGTCGTTGCGCAGGCCGAGTGAGAGCAACAGCTTGTCGGTTACCTGCCAGTCGTCCATGACGTACTGCGCGCGCTGCTTCACGCGCACCGAAGCCAGCGTGTTGTAGTGGCGGATGTAGCCGTAATAGCCGGTCTCGCCGCCCGGGTAGTTGCCCGGTTTGTCGACGAAGGGGCTGTCGCTGATGTTGAGGTTGGGATCCTGCTTCGCGTACCACAGCTCGTAGCCGTCGCCGCCGATGGTGGTGCCATCGTCGATATCGTGCGAGTCCTGGTTGTCGATACCGGCCGTGATCGAGTGGCTGCCGATCTTGTAGTTCAGGTCGACGCGCAGGTTACGGTTGGTCGAAGTGTGGTCCGGATTGTCGATCGTATCCAGCGTCTGGCCGTTGGTGATCGGCGTGCCGCCGGTCAGTGCGGGGTTCTCCGCGCTCGAGTTGCCGATGAACGGGCCGGTGACACCGGTATTGGGCGGCTCGTTGTAGTAGGTGAGCTTGGACTTGCCGTAGAGGGCTGTGAGCGTCAGGTCGTCGGTGATGTAACTGGTGAACTTGGCGGTATAGACCATGGCCTTGGTCTTGTACGTCGAATCGGTGCTGACGAAATCGCCCCTGGTGTTCGTATCGTAGTCGTAGTCGTACTCGTTACCGCTCGAGCGGTGCGTCTGGCTGACACCGGTAAGCTCGAGGATGTTGCTGTCGTTGATGTTCCAGTCAATCTTGCCGTACCACTTCGGATCCTTGTACGTGTACTTGGTATCGTAGGAGTGGTTGAGGTCGCCGACGGTGTTGCCTTCGCTGCGCGCCATTTCCACGGCAGTGAAGACGTAGAGTTTGTCCTTGATCAGCGGGCCGCCAGCGTAGGCGCTGACGGTGGAGGTCCACTCGTTGTTCCTGTCGTTGCGCTGCTCGATGGTGCCCGGTGGGTGCGGATTGTTCTGGCCGAAGGTGATGTTGCGCGCATCGGCACGGGTGAAGTCGGGTTCCCACAACACCTGGGCGCCGAAATGCCATTCGTTCGTACCGCGCTTGCCCACCTGGCTGATGACGCCACCATCCGAGCGGCCGTACATGGCGGAATAACCGCCGCTGAGCACTTCTTGCTGATCCACGGCGCCGTAGGGCAGGCTGATGCCGCCGAAGCCGCTGAGCGGATCGGTGGTGTTCATACCGTTGATGTAATAAGCGTTCTCGGTCACCGAGGAGCCCGAGAAACTCACCAGCGAGTTGCCCATGGCGCCCTTGAAGCCGCTGTAGCCGGCCACGGCGCCCGGAGCGAGCAGGGCGACGCCTTCGGCGGTGCGTGTCAGCGGCAGGCGCGCCATGTCCGCCGCGGTGATGACCGTGCTCGAGGCGACGGTGGCGACGTCGATCTTCGGCAGGTTGGTGGCGGAGACCGTGACGCCCGAGAGATCCTGGGCATTGGCGACGGCAGGCGCGCCGCCGTCGAAGGACACGTCGGTAGCGGCACCGACACGCAGGGTGACGTTGTCGCGCGAGTCGACGACGTTGCCGTTCGATTTCAGCGAGACCTTGTAGGTCGCCAGCGGCAGGGCTTCGGCGACGTAACGGCCGCGCGAGTCAACGTTGACTTCGCGGACGATGCCGTTGCTGCCTTCGATGAGGACGGTTTCACCGGCGGCCACGGGGGCCTGGCCGGCGATACGGCCGGACGTTGCCTGACCATGGGCGATGCCGGTCAGAGAGGCCGCGACGGCGGCGCAAAGCAGGGTGCGTCGGAGGGTGATGCGGGAACTCATGGGGATGCTCCGGAAGGGCTTTTAACGTGACAGTGAGGTTTCAATCGATCTAAGCGTGAAGCGGAACCGGGCCTTCCTGGCTCTTTGTTGTTTCAGGCCTGCTTGATCAGGCCTGCTCGATCAGGCGTACTCGATCTCGCCGATAGCCTTGGCGATGGCGGCGATCGCGCGCGACTTTTCCGAGCGTCGGTCCGTGACCAGTACGTCGATTCGATCCGCGGGACACCAGGCGACGCGACTGCGTACACCGATCTTCGAGTGGTCGGCCGCGATCACGATGCGGCGCGCGTTCGCGCACATGGCTCGTGCGATTTCGGCTTCTTCCATTTCGAAACTGCTGGCACCGGCTTTCGCCTCGATGCCTACCGGCGACAGGATCGCCAGGTGTGGTTGGTAGCGGGCTATTTCGGCGATGGTGCCCGAGCCGCCGGTGGAACCGATCTGTGCGTTGAAGCGGCCACCGAGAAGGTGCACCTCATTGCCCGTGCGCGCGGCGAACCGTGCAGCGACGTCTACGGCATTGGTGACGATGGTGAGGCCACTACGCGTGGCGAGTGCCTCGGCAACGAGGGTCATGGTGCTGCCGGCGTCCATGAAAATGGTCTGGCCGCTTTCGACCAGGCTGGCGACTTTCTTCGCGATGGCGCGCTTCTCGCGCACGCGGGTCGCGTGGCGCACGTCGATCGGCGGTTCGTCGCCGGTGAGTACGGCGCCGCCATGCACACGACGGATCTCGCCGCGCTCGGCCAGTTCGACGAGATCGCGGCGGATGGTCTCGCGCGACACGCCGAGCTCGGTGACGATCCGCTCGACGGAAACCTGGCCGCTCGTGCGGAGCAGGTCGCGGATACGGGTATGCCTTTCTTCATGCCACATGGCGTCGGTCCTTGAGTACGTGGAGGAGGAGGCGCATCAGCCCGAGGGCGAGCGCGCCGGCCACGACGACGCACATGGCGTACGCCGCGGCCTGGGCAAGGAACCCGTTTTCGTCCAGTCGCATGACGGCGACGGACGCGAGGCCCAGACCCGGAGTAACGAGAAAGATCACGCCCGACAAGGTCACAAGTGAGCGCATGAACAGGTAGAAGAAGGCCGAGATAGCTGCTGGCATGGCGAACGGCAGAACGGCGTCGCGCAGCACATGGCGTGTATCGCCACCGAAGGACGCGACGGCATCCTCGAGTGCATCGGGCACCTGGCGCATGCCGGTCTGCATCGTGAGGAAGGCCTGTGCGTGGTAGTGGTAAAGGCTGCAGGCCGCGACGATGGCGGCGCTACCGTAGAACCAGCCCGACAAGGCGCCGTGGTTGAAGGTGAGTACGTAGCCGAGGCCGAGTACCATGCCCGGCACGGCGGCGGGCAGCGACGCGAGAACCTGTAGCGGGCGCGCGATACGTGGTGGCGCGCGACGCAGTCCTGCCGACAGCGCGAAGATCATCACCACACCGACGACAGCGGCGAGCAGGGAGACGCCGAGTGATGTCGCTACCGGGCCGTAGCCGTCGGGCATGCCACCGGTGTAGTTGGCCAGGGTGAGCGTGCGGTCGTAGGGCCATAGCTTTACGACGCTCACATAGGCCACGGTGCCGACTACCGCGACCACGGGCGCCAGCGCCAGTACCGCGATGGTGCCGAGCACCACGTCGCGTACCGCATGTCTGGCGGGAACAAGCGCACGCCCCGGACTGGCATCACCGCTGTCCTGCCGTCGCTTGGCGAGGCGGCCGAGCCAGACCGAGAGCAGGGCCGGAGCCAGCAGCACCACGCCGAGCGTGGCGCCCATGGCGAAATCGAGCTGGCCCACCACCTCGCTGTAGATCTCCATCGCGAGCACCCGGTAGCTGCCGCCGACCACCACGGCGCTGCCGAAATCCGTGAGTGTTTCGGTGAAGACAAGAAAGGCAGCGGCGAGCAACGCGAAGCGCAAGCGTGGCAAGGTCACGTCGATGAACTGGCGCCACGGCGTCGCGCCCATGGACTCGGCCGCATCGTAGTGACGTGCCGGTGTGCGTTCGAGCGCCGCCGAGACGATGATGACAACCTGAGGCAGCCCATAGAGCGTGTTCGCGATCAGCAGACCCCAGAATCCGTAGATATCGGTAGGCATGCCGGTGAGTCGATGGACGAGGCCGTTGCGTCCAAGCAGGCACACCAGCCCAAGTCCGAGCACCAGGGACGGCGCGAGCATCGGCAGTAGAAGCGCGCCACGGATCAGGAATTTGCCGGGCAGGTGCGAGCGGTGCAGGGCCATGGCCAGGCAGAGACCGAAAGCCATGGTGGTGAAGGTGGTGGCGACACCGATGCTCAGGCTGTGCAGCGCCGCGCGCGGCAGCCCTGGATCGTCGAAGAGGCGTCCGTAGTTGGCGAGGGTGAAAGCACCATTCGCGTCGGTGACGCTACGCCAGAGCACGGTGAGCAACGGCTGCACGAAGAACAGCAGCAAGCCCAGCAGTGGCAGTGCCAGCAGGAGACCGGCGCCGATGCGTGGGCGCGCGACGGCACGAGGCGCGACGATGCTGCTCACGTGCTCACCCAGGCGCCACGCACGGCGTCGATGGACACGGCCTCGCCACGCACGAGCGGGCTGCGCCCGGGAAACTCGGCCAGGACGCGGCGTCCGCGCCATGCGATGTTGGCGCGTGCAAGGTTACCAAGGAAGGTGATGTCTTCGATAACGCCTTCGCCACGCGGATCCGCATCGATAATGAGATCTTCGGGGCGCAGGCAGAGCTCGAATGTCGCGTCGGCACCGGGTGGCCGACGTTCGAGGAAGGCCGGCAGGGTCTCGCGCACGAAGGGTGTCGGCAGCAGGTTGGCATGGCCGATGAAGTCGGCGACGAAGCGTGAACGCGGTCGCTCGTAGAGGCAGCGTGGCGTCCCGATCTGTTCGATGCGCCCCTGGTTCATGCAGACGATGGTGTCGGCCATGGCCAGCGCTTCGTCCTGATCGTGGGTCACCATGATGGTGGGAATGCCCAGGGAGCGTTGCAGCGCGCGAATCTCGCCGCGCAGCTGGGCGCGGATGGCAGGGTCGAGGGCGGAGAGCGGTTCGTCGAGCAGAAGCATCGATGGGTTGGCCGCCAATGCACGAGCCAGCGCCACGCGTTGCTGCTGGCCACCGGAAAGCTGGTCGGGGAAACGCGCAGCCAGCGTGCCGAGGCCGACGCGTTCCAGCCATTCGACAGTGTGCGTGGCGATCGCTGTCGGCGATTCTCCGCGCAAGCGCATCGGGTAGCCGACGTTGGCCGCCACGGTCATGTCGGGAAACAGAGAGTACGACTGGAATACCAGGCCCATGCGGCGCTCCCGCGCGGGTAAGGCGGTAATATCGCGACCGTCGAGAATGATCCGGCCGCTGTCGGGAGCCGTCAGGCCGGCAACGATACGCAACAGGGTGGTCTTGCCACAGCCGCTGGGACCGAGCAGGCAGACGAAGTCGCTTTCGCCGGCATGGAACGACACACCGTCGAGCACGGCATGTCCGCTCCAGGCCTTTCCGATGTCATCGATGCGAAGATGCATTCCCCTCGTCTCCCCGGCAGCCGACCGCGTCAGCGTGTCAGCTGCTTGAATCTGGCAATGAGTGCCGCGCGTTCACGCGCGGCGGTGGCGAAGTCGCGCGAAGGCAGCGTCGCAATGAGATGAGCAGGCAAGCCTTGCCGTAGCTGTTCGTCCGTGGGCTCGCTTCCCGGCGTGGCGACGATTTCCTTGAAGCCGCGATACAACGCGGCGGCGTCGGGCGAGGCGGTCCAGTTGAGGAAACGCTGTGCATCCACGGCGTGGGCCGCGCTCTTCATCAATGCCGAACCTTCGAGTTCATAGCCCGCGCCGTCGCTCGGGATCACCATGGTCACGGGATAACCCTGGCGGATCGACTGCATGGCGGAAAACGCGAAGGAGATACCGATGGGAAACTCGCCGATGCGCGCGAGCTTGCAGGGTGCCGATCCCGAAAGCGTCTCCTGGCCGACATTTCGCGCAATGTCGGTGACCAGGCGCATGCCTTGTGCATCGCGGCCTGCATCGGACAGCGACGAGAGGACCATGTAACCCGTGCCCGATGACGCGGGGTCGGGCATGGCGATCTGCCCGCGATACATCGGCGAGGTCAGGTCGCGCCACGTATGCGGCATCGGCAGGCCGCGCTCGGCGAGCGCTTCGCGGTTGACACACAGTGCGGCGAGGTAGCCGGTGGGTGCGAACCAGCTGGCATCGCTTCCGCGGAAGCTCGCCGGCATCCGGTCGATGTTGCTACCGTGTACCGGCGTGAGCAGGGCGGCAATGCGTGGGTCGAGCATGTCGGTCACGGCCATACCCCAGATCGCGTCGTTGCGCGGCTCGGTCGACTCGGCCAGCAGCCGTGCGGCGAGATCGCCGCTGGAAAGGCGCAGTACGTGGACGTCGATATCCGGCAGGGCCTTCTTCGCCGCAGCCAGGTAGATGGCTATCTCGTCGCTCTCCAGCGCCGAATAAACGGTGACGTCGCCGGCACGCACGGCACCGCATGCCGCGAGCAGCGCAAGGACGCTTCCGATTTGGCGGTATGGACGCATGATTGCCAGCTCAGTCCCCAAGGTTGAAAGATGACACATCCGTGTGGCGATTTGGGTATATTTGCAAACATGGGGCATACGGTCCAGTAGAGAATTTTCGTTTTTGTCATCAATCCGAAACGTGCAAACGCTAGGTGGCGCACGTTTTTTTCAATCCGGGAGTGTCATTGATGGAATCGTTGTCCGCTGTGGAGCGGAAGGAATTCGAGGTGTTTGCCACGGGCATCGCCGACAATGCACGCGCATTCTCGTTGCCTCGTTTCCGCCAGCCGGTCGATGTCACCCTGAAGGGGGACATGAGCCCCGTGACAGCCGTGGACCGAGGCGTGGAATCCATGCTGCGCGAACGTATCGGCAATGCCTGGCCGGAGCACGGCCTGTTGGGCGAGGAATATGGCGCGACCCGCATCGACGCCGAGTTCGTCTGGTCGATCGACCCTATCGACGGTACGCGCAGCTTCATTTCGGGCTGGCCGCTTTGGGGCACGCTGCTCGCGCTTCTTCATCATGGCAAGCCGATGCTCGGCATCCTCGACATGCCGGCACTCGACGAGCGCTGGGTCGGCCACGTGGGTGTCGGCACGACGATGAATGGCGTGCTTTGCCGGACCAGCGGATGCACGGCGCTGGAAGCGGCCACGCTGTACACCACCACGCCCGACATGTTCACCGCCGACGAATGGGCACGTTTCGACCGTACCAGCCGCGCTGCGTATACCCGCCGCTTCGGTGGCGACTGCTACGGTTACGGCATGCTGGCGTCCGGTCATATCGACGCAGTGATCGAAGCGAATCTCATGCCGTACGACTATCTGGCCATCGCGCCGGTGGTTCAGGCAGCGGGTGGCGTCATCACCGACTGGGAAGGCCGCACGCTCGGCCTCGACAGCGGCGGTCGCGTGGTCGCCGCCGCGACACCGGCCCTGCATGCCGCACTGATCGAATCGCTCGCCAAGGACTGAACCCTTTCATGTTTTCCCGCGACCGTCGCCGTTTCCTTCATGCCGCCGGGGCCACGGTGGCGGCGTCACTGATCGCCCAGGGCTTTCCGGCCTCCATCGCCCGTGCGCTGGCGACACCGCCGGACCGACGAACGGGCACCATCGCGGACGTGGCTCACGTGGTGATCCTCATGCAGGAAAACCGCTCGTTCGATCACTACTTCGGCAGCCTGCGCGGCGTCCGGGGCTTCGCCGATCCCCGTGTGGTGGAGCTGGCAAACGGTGATCCCATCTGGCGTCAACCAGTCGCGACAACGCATACGAAGTACTGGAAGGCGCGTGGCGTGGCTGACGATGTCGCCTGGGTCTATCCCTTCCACCTGGATACGCGAGCCAGCGGCGACCATCACGAAGGCACCGACCATGGCTGGAGCACCGGCCACGGGGCATGGAATCTTGGCCGCAGCGATCGCTGGATCGAACAGAAACAGGACGTGCTGACGATGGCACACCTGCGGCGCGAGGATGCCGCGTTTCATTACGCGCTGGCAGATGCGTTCACCATCTGCGACGCGTATCACGCCTCCGCACTCGCCGACACGGCGATCAATCGCATCTACCTGTGGAGCGGCACGTCCGATCCGTCCGGCCGCCTCGGCAGCAAGACAAACGGGCCAGGCAGCGAGGAGCGTCCCGGCGCCAACGGTTATACGTGGACGACGTATCCGGAACGGCTGGAAAAGGCGGGCGTAAGCTGGCGTGTCTACCAGGGCGGTACCGGTGAGCCGGGGTCGCCGACCGACAACTACACTGACAACTCGCTTGAGTTCTTTGCGAAGTACCAGGTGAAAGAAGGCGCCGATCCCAACGGTTCGCTGGTGCGCAACGGCGTGTCCACGCATACCTTGCGCGAGCTTCGCGAGGACGTGCTGCAAAACCGCTTGCCACAGGTCAGCTGGATCGTCGCACCTTATAAGTACAGCGAACATCCCACGTCGTCACCCGCGGACGGTGCGTTCTACATCCGCAGCGTGCTCGATGCTCTTACGGCGAATCCGAAGGTCTGGGGCCGCACCGTGCTGTTCCTCAACTACGACGAGAACGACGGCTTCTTCGACCACGTGGTTCCGCCGGCGCCACCATTGATGAGCGGGCAGGGTGGCGAAGGCATGGTCTCGGATGATCTGCTCGCGGGTCTCGACGACGAAATCATGGACCTCGAAGCCCATCCGCGGATCGTCGCACCCCTGGTCCCTGGCAGTGATCCTGGTGGCGAGCAGCCAGTGGGCCTGGGCAATCGCGTGCCGATGATCGTCGTCTCACCCTGGACCCGTGGTGGCTGGGTGTGCTCGGAAACCTTCGATCACACGTCGGTGCTGCGTTTCCTCGAGCATCGTTTCGGCGTGCACGAGCCCAACATCGGCAGCTGGCGTCGATCAATCTGCGGCGACCTCACGAGCGCCTTCGATTTTGCCGGTACCACCGACAACCACGTCCCCAGGCTCTCCTTGCCCAGGGGTTCGACGGGAAAGGCTCCTATCAACGTACCCGCTGCGCAGTCCATGCCGGCGCAGGAGGCCGGCGTGCGTCCGGCACGTCCACTCAACTACGCGTGGACCGTGGAGCATCGTCTCGACGGCGACAACAGTCGCATCGCCTTCTCCAACTCAGGCACTTCTGGCGCGGCTTTCCTTATCTACGACGGGCTGGATCGGGATGCCCCACCACGACGCTACGCCGTTAGCGCTGGCGCCAGCATCGTCGACGAGTGGAAGCTTGCCAGCGTTGGCGATGCGTATAACCGCCGTCTCCACGGCCCCAATGGTTACTTCGCCGCCATGCGGGGGTTTGCCGACGATGCGCTGGAGGCGAGCGTTCGCGGCAGCGCCGGGACGCGCGCCGTGGAAGTGACGTTGAGCAACAGGGGTGCTGCGCCGGTCGCCTGCCGCGTCGCCAATGCGTACAGCCGCGAGCAGTCGAAGTCGATGACCATCGCACCCGCCGGAAGCCAGACCTTGACCCTCGACCTGACATCCAGTGCGGGCTGGTACGACATCGCCGTCACGACGCCGGATGCGCCTCGCTACCTCCGGCGCTTCGCCGGGCACCACGAGGATGGCCGGCCAGCAACGAGTGATCCCGGCCCGGTGGCAGGGTGATTTATTCCTGTGGAGCCAGGGCTAGCTTTGTGTGGGAGCCGCTTCAGCGGCGATAGCCAGGTTGCCGCGAACCCATCGCCGGCATAGCCGGCTCCCACACAAAGCTAGCCCTGGCTCCCACAGGAAACGGCCGGGCAGGCCGCCCGGACGGCTATACTCACGAGCCAGCCACACCGAAAGCCCCAGCCCGTGACCAGCGAACTGTCCTCCATCATCGATTTCATCCGCTACGGCGCCAGCCGTTTCTCGGCCGCCGGCCTGACCTTCGGGCACAGCCACGACAATCCGATCGACGAAGCCACGCACCTGGTCCTGGCCGCGCTGCACCTGCCGCCTGACCTGCCGCCGGCCTATGGCACGGGCAAACTGGTGTCCGACGAGCGTGAGAAAGTCCTCGCCCTGATCGAGCGGCGCATCGCCGAGCGGGTGCCGGTGGCCTACCTGGTGGGCGAGACCTGGTTCGCCGGCCTCAAGTTCAAGAGCGACCGCCGCGCCCTGGTGCCGCGCTCGCCCATCGCCGAGCTCATCGAGAGCCGCTTTACCCCGTGGCTGGACGACCGCCACGTGGAGCGGGCGCTCGACCTCTGCACCGGCTCGGGCTGCATCGGTATCGCCATGGCCGAATACAACCCGGACTGGCAGGTGGATCTGGTCGACGTGAGCGATGACGCGCTTTCGCTGGCCAACGAGAATATCGCCTACCAGCACGCCGAAGACCGCGTGCGAGCGATCAAGTCGGACCTCTTCGCCGGTGTGAAGGGCGTGGTCTACGACCTCATCGTCTCCAATCCGCCCTACGTCACCAATGACGAATATGCCGCCATGCCGGCCGAGTACAGCCATGAACCGGTCCTCGGATTGACATCCGGCGATGATGGACTGGACATCACGCTGCGTATCCTCGACGAAGCCGCCGACCACCTCAGCGAAGATGGCCTGTTGATCGTCGAAGTAGGTGACAGCGAGCATGCGCTGGTCGCGCTGCTGCCGCGCCTGCCCTTTGTCTGGCTGGAGTTCAAGGTCGGCCAGATGGGTATCTTCGCGCTGGAACGCCGCGACCTGCTCGAGCATGCCGCTGATATCGCCGCTGCGCGCGCCGCGAGAAACTAAACCCTTATCGGAAGCACCGTGTCCTCCAATACGTTCGGCAAGCTCCTCTCTGTCACCACGTTCGGCGAAAGCCACGGCCCGGCGATCGGGTGTGTGATCGACGGCTGTCCTCCCGGCCTCGCCCTCGAGGCCGGAGAGTTCCGCGCCGATCTCGAGCGCCGCGCCACCGGGCGTTCGCGACATACGTCGCAGCGTCGCGAGGCGGACGATATCGAGATCCTTTCGGGGGTCTACGAAGGTGTCACCACCGGTACGCCGATTGCCTTACTGATCCGCAATACGGACGCCCGTAGCAAGGATTACGGCAACATCCTCGACACGTTCCGCCCCGGCCACGCCGACTACACCTACCTGCAGAAGTACGGCGTGCGGGATCCTCGTGGTGGCGGCCGGTCCTCGGCGCGCGAGACGACCATGCGCGTTGCCGCCGGTGTCGTCGCCAAGAAGTGGCTGGCCGAACGCCATGGCGTGACAGTTCGTGGCCATGTCGCCCAGATCGGCGATGTGGTGCCCCGCAGCTTCGATGCGGCCGCCATCGAGACCAGCCCGTTCTTCTGGCCGGACGCCGCGCAGATTCCCGAACTCGAGTCCTATATGGATGCCCTGCGCAAGTCGGGCGATTCCGTGGGCGCCCGGGTTACCGTGGTGGCGGACAACGTGCCGGCTGGCTGGGGCGAGCCCATCTACGGCAAGCTCGACGGCGAACTCGCCGCGGCGATGATGTCGATCAATGCAGTGAAGGGTGTGGAAATCGGTGACGGTTTCGCCGCCGTGGCCCAGCGTGGCAGCCAGCACCGCGACGAAATGAGCGCTGAGGGTTTCCTCTCCAATCACGCGGGCGGCATCCTCGGCGGCATCGCCTCGGGCCAGTCCGTGGTCGTCTCCATGGCGTTCAAGCCGACCTCCAGCATCCTCATTCCCGGCCGCAGCGTGGACAGGGCAGGGGAGCCGACCGAGGTCGTCACCAAGGGGCGCCACGATCCCTGCGTGGGTATTCGTGCCGTGCCCATCGCCGAGGCCATGCTGGCCCTCGTATTGATGGACCAGGCGCTACGTCATCGCGCCCAGTGCGGCGACGTCGGCGCGGTACCGCCGCGGATCCCCGGCACGCTGCAGGGAACGTCGCGTGACTAAGCCGAAGGTCTGGATCTCCCGGCCGTTCTTCCCCGACATCGTCGACCGCCTGCGCGAGCATTTCGACGTGCACGCCGAGGCGGAAGAACGCGCGTTCTCCCCCGCCGAACTGGCCGGGCGGCTCGCCAACAGCGACGCGGCGATCGTCGGCCTCGCCGACAAGATCGACGGCAAGGTCCTCGACGGCGCGCCGAAGCTCCGTTTCGTGGCCAACCTGGGCGTGGGCTACAACAACCTCGACGTCGACGCCCTGACCCAGCGTGGCGTCGGTGCGTCGAACACGCCGGACGTCCTCAACGAGACCGTAGCCGACTACGCCTGGGCGCTGATGCTTGCCGCTGCCCGCCGCGTCGGTGAAGCCGAGCGCTGGCTCCGCGACGGTCAATGGCATGGCTCGCGTTTCGAGGGCTGGCTGGGTGCGGATGTGCACGGCAAGACGATCGGCATCCTCGGCATGGGTCGCATTGGTCAGGCCATCGCCCGCCGTGCGGCCGGTTTCCGGGCACGGGTCATTTACCACAACCGGTCACGGCTCGATGCCGCGCTCGAGCGCGAATGCGCGGCAACGTATGTCGACAAGGCGAGCCTGCTGGCCCAGTCCGATCACCTGATCCTGGTGCTGCCATATACGCCGGCCAACCGCCACGCCATCGGCGAAGCCGAGCTGAAGGCCATGAAGCCGACCGCGGTGCTGGTGAATATCGCCCGCGGTGGCATCGTCGACGATGCTGCGCTCGCTCGTGCGCTGGCCGCCGGCACCATCGCCTCGGCGGGCGTGGATGTATTCGAAGGCGAGCCTTCGGTCCATCCGGACCTGCTGAAAATCGAAAATATCGTGCTCAGTCCACACATCGCCAGCGCAAGTCGCGACACACGTCGCGATATGGCGGCGCTGGCTGTGGACAATGTGCTGGCGGCGTTCGGACATGGTCCTCACGCCGGCCGGCCACCCACGATTATCAATCCGGGTGTGCTGGCCGACGCCAGCTGACCTGTTTCTCCACGCCCTGACGAAAGCGAAAATGAGCAAGAAGACGAGTTACAAGGTGGCCATGGTGGGTGCGACCGGCGCGGTCGGCGAAACCCTCCTTTCGATCCTCGCCGAGCGGGACTTCCCGATCAGCGAACTGGTACCCCTGGCGAGCGAGCGTTCGGCGGGCGGTACGGTCGACTTCGCCGGAAAACCTTATATCGTCCAGGATCTCGCCAAGTACGACTTCGAAGGCGTGGACATCGCCTTCTTTTCGGCTGGCGGCTCGGTCAGTCGGGAGCACGCGCCTCGCGCTGCCGCGGCGGGTGCCGTGGTGATCGATAACACCTCCGAATTCCGTTACCAGGACGACATTCCCCTGGTGGTGGCCGAGGTGAATCCGCACGCGATCGTCGACTACACGGTGCGCGGCATCATCGCCAACCCGAACTGCTCGACCATGCAGATGCTGGTGGCCCTGGCTCCGATCCACCGCGAGGTGGGCATCGAACGGATCAACGTCGCTACCTACCAGTCGGTGTCGGGCGCAGGTCGTAGCGGCGCGGAAGAGCTCGGCAAGCAAACCGCCCAGATGCTCAATTTCCAGCCAGTGGAAAGCTCCAAGTTCCCGGCCCAGATAGCCTTCAACGTGATTCCGCAGATCGACGACTTCCAGCCTAACGGCTACACCAAGGAAGAAATGAAGATGGTCTGGGAGACCCGGAAGATCCTCGAGGATCCTTCGATCCAGGTGAACCCGACTGCCGTGCGCGTGCCGGTTTTCTATGGCCACGCCGAAGCCGTGCACATTGAGACCCGCGAGAAGATCACGGCCGAGCGTGCCCGCGAGCTGCTCGAACAGACGCCGGGCCTGGTTGTGAAGGACGAGCGCAAGCCGGGTGGCTACCCGACCCCGGTCGGCGATGCCGCGGGCAAGGATCCGGTCTTCGTCGGCCGTATCCGCGAAGACATTTCCCACGAACGCGGCCTGGACCTCTGGGTCGTGGCCGACAATATCCGCAAGGGTGCGGCTCTTAATGCCGTACAGATCGCGGAGATCCTGATCGAGGACTATCTGTAATGAACAATCGCGCCGCCATCGCCTGCCTGCTCGTCGTGTCCTCGCCCCTGGCGATCGCCGCGCAGCAAACCCAGACGAAGGTGGCGCAGGCCGACCCGGCCGCTGCCACCCGTGCAAAGGTGGCGGCGGTTCACGGGCAGGTGCAGGCCGAGGACGTCAACGTGAGGCAGCTCAAGGCCCGGGTCGATGCGCTGGAGTCCGATACAAAAGCCGCAAGCCGCCAACTGAACGACCGGGACCGGAAAATCGCCGAACTCGAGCGTCAGCTGGACGCCCAGCGCAAGCCATAACATGTAAGGGGGGCGTGTACGGGTCTCGCGAACGACTTAACGTTGTCGCGTAACTGCCCGTAGTCGCTATTGTTAGTTGTTGCTGGGGTGCACTACAGTGGCGCCTTCGCGGCCGATCGCCCGAAAGAGGCGCGCCGTCAGCATGGTATTAGTTCGGGGGAAGCGAGTAATGAACCGTACGTTGAAGCTGTCGATCATGCTGGCGCTTGCCACGGGGGGCGGTCATGCCCTGGCGCAGGACCTGGGCCCGGTCCAGGTGCGCTCGACCATGGACCAGCCGCTGGTAGCGGAAATCCCATTGAATGGCGTGTCGGGCAAGACCGACAACGTCCAGGTCACCCTCGCCTCGGAAGAGGCGTTTTCCCGCGCGGGCCTGAACCGCGGCGGCCTGCCCGTCGCGTTGAGCTTCGTAGTGGGTAAGAACGCCAGCGGCCAGCCAGTCATCAAGGTGACCAGCACGGCTCCGGTGCGCGACACCTATCTCGATTTTCTCGTCGAGGTCTCCACCGACGGCAACAAGGTCGTCCGTGAGATCACGATGCTGCTCGACCCGCCAGGTACGCCGGCGTCGACGGCCGGCACCACGGCGAGCACGCCGGCGGCCAAGCCGTCGCGCACGTCCGACGTGCCCTCCCGCATGCCTTCGCACAGCGAGTCGCGGCCTTCGCGCAGTGAATCGGCCCCCGCTCCGGCCCGTGCCGCCGCAGCTCCTTCGAGCGCCGGCGACACCTCGGTCACGGTGCAGCGCGGTCAGAACCTCTCGACGATCGCCCGCGACCACGCGAACGGCGGTGACCTCAACCAGGTCTTGCTGGCCCTGCACAAGGCCAATCCGGACGCGTTCTACCGCGACAACATCAATGCGCTGAAAACCGGCGCGGTGCTGCGTATTCCTTCCGCTGACGATGTCCAGGCCCAGTCGGTCGCGGCCGCCCTCGCGGAAGTGCGTCGCCAGAACGAGGCATGGCGCTCAGGGACGGCGCGTTCGCCCTCGGTTATCGCCGACGCGGCCTCCACCGGTGCGGCACAGAGCACGGCCAAGGCTGCCGCTCCCGCCAACGATCGCCTGGCCATCGTCCCCTCGAAGGAGGGTGGTGACGCCGCGTCCACGCGTGCCGGCACGAAGGACGGCAAGGGCGACGCCCAGGTGGCCGGCCTGAAGCAGGAGCTGACGACCTCGCAGGAATCGGTCGCCTCGCTCAAGCAGCAGGGCGCCGAGCTGAAGTCGCGCATCGGTGATCTCGAAGAGATCAACACCAAGAACCAGCGCCTGATCAGCCTGAAGGACTCGGAAATCGCCGAGCTCCAGCGCAAGCTGGCGGAGACACGCAAGGCTGCAGGTCAGCCCGCGACGGCCGCCTCGACAGCTGCACCGGCGCAGGCTTCGGCGGCTGCCATCACGCCCGCCGCCGCTCCTGCCAACCCGCCGGCCGCTGTTTCGACGGCAGCAGCCGCCACCGCGACGCCCGTGGTGCCTGCCCATGCCGCCACCGCGCAGGCGCCTGTCGTCGTTACGACGCCGCTCAAGGCACCCGCTGCGGCAACGCCTGCAACGGCTCCCAAGCCGCCCGTGACCAAGCCGACCCCGGCACCGGTGGTGGAAGAAGATCCGTGGTACCTGCAGACCTGGGCCTGGGGTGGTGGTGCGATCGTCATCCTCCTGCTCCTGGTGGCGGCCGTATTCGGTCGCAAGAAGAATGCAGCCGTGACCGGTCCGGCGGCCGCCTCCCTGGCGGACCGCTTCGGGCGTGAGCCGAACTTCGATACCTTCGGTCACAACGATGCGATGGACCAGGACCAGCGCGAGATCCTGGATGCGCTGGCCGAGCACCCGGATGACATCGGTCTGCATCTGGAGCTGGTGAGCCTGTACTACGGCCGCCGCGACGTCGAGCATTTCGAGGCCGCCGCCGAGGCGATGTTCGCCCACGTCGCCGATGCCGAGCAGCCGGAATGGCGCGAGGTGGTCACGATGGGTGAAGACCTCGCTCCCAGTCACCCGCTGTTCGGCGGCGTGCCGGTCGACGAGATCGACGAGCCGTACGATCACTATGAGCCGGGCCACGTGCCTACGGCTGACGAATCTGCAGCGCTGGAGCAGTTCGACCTGGGCACGTACGTGACCAGCCCGGACGAGGACGATCGCCCTGCCACCCCGACGCCGCAGAAGCACAGCGAATACCACTTCAATTTCGACCTGACTCCGGTGCAGCGCGCTGAGGCCGACCGTCGCCCCAACGCGCCGGACGTGTTCGACGTCGATGCTCCGGATTCCCTCTACACCGAGGTTCCGGCACACGATTCGAACGAGCACGTCGCGAACGAGCCCGTTCCGTTCGCCGAGGAGCGCTCGTCCTGGTCGTTCAATGAGGAGACCGAAGCGGCTGCCAAGTCCGCTCACGACCTGCCGCGTTTCGATGAGCCGACCTTCGCGGACGAAGAGCCTATCGCCGACCACAATCCGGAAAGCTTCAGCGACGACCCGGTCGACACCAAGCTCGACCTGGCCCGCGCCTACCTCGACATGGGCGATGCCGAAGGCGCCCGCCTGATGCTCGACGAAGTGATGTCCGAAGGCACGCAGATGCAGAAAGACACGGCCAAGCGGATCCTCAACGACATCGTCTGAACGATTGCTTCCTGTGGGGGCTCTTTGTGGGAGTCACTTCAGCGGCGATAGGTGAACAGAAGCCCCGGCCAGTCCGGGGCTTTTTTTCAGGCTCGTTGTGGGAGCCGCTTCAGCGGCGATAGCCAGGTTGTCTCAAACCCCATCGCCGGCATAGCCGGCTCCCACACAAAGCTCAGGCTCCCACACAAAGCTCAGGTCTCCAGGGTGCTACCCTTTACGGTTTCCACCGTACCGAACCGCCCCATGCGTATTGCCCTTGGCGTCGAATACGACGGCACCGACTTCCTCGGCTGGCAGCGGCTGAGCCATGCGAAGACCGTGCAGGGCTCGCTGGAGCAGGCCCTCAGTTTCGTCGCCCATACCCCGATCGAGGTTACCGCCGCCGGGCGCACCGACGCGGGTGTTCATGGCCGTTGTCAGGTGGTGCACTTCGATACCGACGTGGTACGCGATCTTCGTGGCTGGATCCTTGGCGCGTGTTCCAACCTGCCGCATTCCGTAGCGGTGACCTGGGCGCAGCCGGTGCCGGATGACTTCCATGCGCGCTTCTCCGCGCGGGCACGTCGCTACCGCTATCGCATCCTGCCGCGCTTCGTCCGGCCCGCGCTCGATGCGCGCTTTGTTGCCTGGGAGCGCCGCCAGATCGACGCCGAGGCCATGAACCAGGCAGCGCAGGCGATCGTCGGCGAGCACGATTTTTCCGCGTTCCGCGCCATTTCCTGCCAGGCCGCTCATGCGCGCCGCAACGTGCGTTCGATCCGCGTGTTTCGCGAGGACATTCACGTGGTGGTGGAGATCGAAGCGAATGCCTTCCTCCATCACATGGTGCGTAACATCGTTGGCTCACTGCTGCGGATCGGTCGTGGCGAAGAGAGTGTCGGCTGGATGGCCGAACTGCTTGCCGGCCGCGATCGCGAGGTGGCCGGTGCCACAGCGCCCGCGGAAGGCCTCACCTTCCTCGGGCCGCTCTACGAAGCCCACTGGGGCCTGCCGCCGGAAGTGACGCTATGACCCGGATCAAGTTCTGTGGGCTCACGCGCCTGGAGGATGTGCAGCTGGCTGCGCGCCTCGGTGTCGATGCCATCGGTTTCGTCATGACGCGCCGGAGCAAGCGCTTTGTCGGGCCGGCCGCCGCCGCGCGCCTGCGCGACGCCGCGCCGCCTTACGTCACGACCGTGGCGCTGGTGATGGACGACGAGCCGGCATACATCGACGAAGTACTGCGTGTGCTGCGCCCCGACATGCTCCAGTTCCACGGTCGCGAAACCGACGACGAATGCGCCGCGTATGGCGTCCGGTATACGAAGGCCATCGCGATGGGCGAGGGCGAAGCCGCGCTCGAGCATCTGCATCGGTATCCGCAAGCGGCTGGTCTGCTCCTCGATGGCCACGGCCTGGGCGAGCAGGGCGGCAGCGGTCAGCGCTTCGACTGGGCACTGATGCCGAAAGATCTTGCGCAGCCACTGATTCTCGCCGGCGGCCTGACCGCCGACAACGTTGCCGAGGCCATTCGCGTGGCGCGGCCCTGGGCGGTGGACGTCTCCAGCGGGATCGAGGCGTCGCCGGGCATCAAGGATCGGGCTAAGATGGAACGCTTCATTTCAGCCGTACGAAGATAACGAGAAGGCAATGACCGAGATCGCGGATTTCCACGCCTACCCAGATGCGCATGGGCGCTTCGGGGCCTACGGCGGCATCTACGTGGCTGAGACGCTCATGGAGCCGCTCGCCGAGCTGACCGCCGCCTACGAGAAGTTGCGCACGGATCCTGCTTTCATCGCCGAGCTCGATCGCGACCTCAAGTATTACGTCGGTCGCCCCAGTCCGGTGTACCACGCCGAGCGGCTGTCTAAGCACGTCGGCGGCGCGCGCATCCTGCTCAAGCGCGAAGACCTGAACCATACCGGCGCACACAAGATCAACAACACCGTGGGCCAGGCGCTCGTCGCCCGGCACATGGGCAAGACGCGGATCATCGCCGAGACCGGTGCCGGCCAGCATGGCGTGGCCAGCGCGACGGTCGCCGCGCGCATGGGTCTGAAGTGCGTGGTCTACATGGGTGCGGTGGATATCGAGCGCCAGAAGATCAACGTCTACCGCATGCGCCTGCTCGGTGCGGACGTCGTGCCGGTTACATCGGGCTCGAAGACCTTGAAAGACGCGCTCAACGAAGCGATGCGCGACTGGGTCACCAACGTCGCCGACACCTTCTACATCATCGGCACGGTGGCCGGTCCGCATCCGTACCCGCAGATGGTTCGCGATTTCAATGCCATCGTCGGCCGCGAAGCACGCGAGCAGGTGCTCGAACAGTTCGGACGCCTCCCGGACGTCGTCACGGCCTGTGTCGGCGGCGGGTCGAACGCGATCGGTATCTTCCACGCATTCCTCAACGACCGCGATGTGCGCATCGTGGGCGCCGAGGCCGCCGGTGACGGCATCGAAACCGGCCGTCATGCCGCCTCGCTGGCCGCCGGCAAGCCGGGTGTGCTGCACGGCAATCGCACCTATGTGCTGTCGGACGCGAACGGCCAGATCGTCGAGACCCATTCGGTGTCGGCTGGCCTGGACTACCCCGGTGTCGGCCCCGAGCATGCCTTCCTGAAGGACGCCGGTCGTGCCGAGTACGTCGGTATCACCGACGACGAGGCGCTGGAAGCCTTCCATCTACTGGCGCGCACCGAGGGCATCCTCGCCGCGCTGGAGTCGAGCCACGCCATCGCCCAGGCGATCAAGCTCGCTCGTGAGCTGCCCAAAGACGGCCTGGTGCTCGCCAACCTCTCCGGTCGTGGCGACAAGGACGTGCACACTATTGCCGAGCGTGAAGGAATCGAACTCTGATGAGCCGCATCGAACGTCGTTTCGCGGCGCTGAAGGCCGCTGGCCGCACGGGACTGATTCCTTTCGTTACCGCGGGCGATCCGCTGCCTGATGCCGTCGTGCCGATGTTGCACGCCCTGGTCGCCGCGGGTGCCGACCTCATCGAGCTTGGCGTGCCGTTTTCTGATCCGATGGCCGACGGTCCGGTTATCCAGCACGCCAGTGAGCGGGCCATCGCCAAGGGCGTCGGCCTGCACAATGTGCTGGCCTGGGTCGCTGCGTTCCGTGAGACCGACGACGAGACGCCGATTGTCCTGATGGGTTATCTCAATCCCGTCGAGATGTATGGTTACGCGGAGTTCGCCGAAGATGCCATCGAAAAAGGTGTCGATGGCGTGCTGATGGTGGATTGTCCGCTGGAGGAGTCGCACGTACTCGAGCCGCTCCGGGCCGTGGGTCTCGACCAGATCCTCCTGGCCTCGCCGACCACGACGGAGAAGCGCCTCGCCGCCCTGAGCGAGGCCGCTGCGGGCTTCCTGTATTATGTGTCGTTCGCTGGCATCACCGGCGCGGCCCAGCTGAGCACCGGCGATATTGCCGAGCGCGTGGCAGGGATCCGGGCCCGGTCGAAGGC
The DNA here is from genome assembly GCA_966191635.1 of uncultured Luteibacter sp. Lineage (GTDB taxonomy): Bacteria > Pseudomonadota > Gammaproteobacteria > Xanthomonadales > Rhodanobacteraceae > Luteibacter. The sequence goes on along the minus strand of CBIGPO010000005.1, from coordinate 1,356 downwards.
ACCGGTAGCCGTTGGTTTCGGTGTTCGGGACGCGGCCAGTGCCGTGGCGATCGGTGCTTTCGCTGATGCCGTGGTAATTGGCAGCGCCCTGGTCGATCGCCTGTCCGGCGCGACCTCGGCGAACGACCTCGCCGACAGGGCACATGATTTCCTCGCGCCAATCCGCGCCGCGCTCGACGCGCGCTGAACGGCCGTTGGGGTAGAACAGATACACGGAGAGCACGATGAACTGGCTGCAGAAAATCATGACGCCGAAGACCCGCGCGCAACAACGCGCGGCCGGCGACAACAAGGGCAAGGTGCCCGAAGGCGTGTGGGAAAAGTGTGCCGGTTGCGGCACCGTCCTTTACAAGCCGGAGCTCGAGAAATCGCTGATGGTCTGCCCGAAGTGCGGCCACCACCACGCGATCAGCGCACGTGTCCGCCTGAATGCTTTCTTCGACGAGGGCAGCACCACCGAGCTCTGGGCGAAGATGGAAGCAGTCGACGCGCTGAAGTTCAAGGATCAGAAGAAGTACAAGGACCGCGTCGCCGCGGCGCAGAAGGCCACGGGTGAGAAGGATGCGCTCATCGCGATGTCCGGTCGCCTGCTGGATCGTCCGGTGGTGTCGGTGGCGTTCGAGTTCGCCTTCATGGGCGGCTCGATGGGCTCGGTGGTCGGTGAGAAGTTCGCCCGCGCCGCGGAGCGCGCCCTGGCCGACAAGAGCGCACTGGTCTGCTTCGCCGCCACGGGCGGCGCACGCATGCAGGAAGGCCTGTTCTCGCTGATGCAGATGGCGAAAACCTCAGCTGCGCTGGCGCGCATGCGTGACGCCGGCGTGCCTTACATCTCGGTGCTCACGCATCCGACCACCGGTGGCGTGTCGGCGAGCCTGGGCATGCTGGGTGATATCAATGTCGCCGAGCCGAAGGCGCTGATCGGCTTTGCCGGTCCACGCGTCATCGAGCAGACGGTGCGCGAGACCTTGCCCGAAGGCTTCCAGCGTCCCGACTTCCTCGTCGAGCACGGCGCTATCGACGTCATTGTCGATCGCCGCGAAATGCGCGACAAGCTCGGCGCGATGCTCGGCATCATGCAGAAGGCGCCCCGCGCCGCGGCGTGATATGTGGGAACCGCCTCAGCGGCGATATCCACGTTGCCAAAACCTTTCGCCGCGACAGCGTGCTATCGCGGAGCAAGCAAGCCCGACTCAGGTCGGGCTTTTTTTAGGTTCAGCGCGGAATTCCGGGGACGCCGAAGGCGTCGCCTCACTCGCTCTGCGATTGCCTGCTACCAGCTCACTCCGAGGCGGGCTCAGACGTAGCGGCGCAGAGCCTTCGGTGCCCACCCTCGCTGCTCAGACAGTCCTCCGCGTT
>CBIGPO010000004.1:0-160961 GCA_966191635.1 uncultured Luteibacter sp. | reverse complement strand
GCTCGTCGATGCCGGCGAGCACGTAGCGATCGAACAACTTGTAGATGATCAGCTTGACGCGGACTTCGACCATCAGTTCGCGCATGGCCTGACGGAACGCTGCGGCCAGGGCGGCGGGGCCAACGGGGTTGGTCGCGTCGTCCATCTTGGTGCCGCCGCAGATCACGGACAGGCGCTGGTTCACAGCGAAGAGCGCGCGCGCGAGGCGCTGCTCGTTCTTGCCGATCATGCTGGTGATGGCAAGCGACTCTTCCAGCTCGTTCTCGCCGACCAGGCTCAGTTCGATGTTGGCGAGCGGGCGGGCCACGCCCTCGGCATTCGGCGCACGGGTGCGCCCTGCTGAAAAATCGGCCAGATCGCGGGCGACCTGGCCGAGGAAGGTGCGCTCGACGATGGCGCGCTTCTTGCGGACTTCGCGCATGCCATCGAAGAACTGGGTCTGTGCCGCGTTGTTCTCCGCCTTTTCAGCGAGGTCGAACAGGGCGTCGTCGATGTTCTCGAACATGTTGGTCGCAAGCGCGTGGAGGCGCTTGGTGGCGAGCCCCCGAACCGTGACCAGGAGCGCGCCCACGCGTTCACTGCGCGGGTCGAGGCGCTGGCTCAGGTCGACGACGTTGGACGGCTCGCTCGCGTTGGTCATCACGCTTCTCTGGATTCTTACTGGCCCCCGCCCGAGGGATCATTGTGCGGGAACGAATGCTTTAAAGTGTGACTCTTATCACGGATTTTGCGCGAGACCGGATTCTGTCGTAAAGCCCTGCAACTGCGTCGTGCCGATGCCTGCCTCAGGGAGCATGACGGGGATGCCGTCCTCCACGCGGTAGACCAGCTTGCCGTCCGTGGTAATGAGCCCTTCGGTGATCGGTTCGGCAACCTTCTCACCGCCAACGGTGTCGAGGGAGCCGGCGCGGATGGCACCGTTGAGGTTGTCTCGCTCGGTCGCGGTGAGCGGGCGTAGCGGTCGCTTGCTGACGGGGCAGCAGAGGATGTCGATAAGGCGCTTGTCCATGGGAGCGGCCGCGATGGGCCAACCTGTATGTAGATCGGGAATGCACTTACAATAGCGACTTTTGGGTGCTCCGGCCATGACTTCCAACGAGGTGAACGAGGCGAACGCACCGCGCGTTGGCGTGGTGATGGGCTCGCGTTCGGACTGGGAAACGATGGAGCACGCCTCAACCACGCTGACCCGCATGGGCATCGTGCACGAGGTTCGCGTGGTCTCGGCTCACCGTACGCCCGACCTCCTGTTCGACTACGCGGATACCGCCCGCGGCCGTGGCATCCAGGTAATCATCGCGGGCGCCGGTGGCGCCGCCCACCTGCCCGGCATGCTCGCCGCGAAGACGGCCCTGCCTGTGTTCGGCGTCCCGGTGCAGTCCAAGGCCCTCAACGGCATGGACTCGCTGCTTTCGATCGCGCAGATGCCGGCGGGTATTCCGGTGGGCACCCTGGCCATCGGCCGTGCGGGCGCTACCAATGCGGCCCTGCTCGCCGCCTCGGTGCTGGCCCTGCACGACCCCTCGGTTGCCGCCGCGCTGGACGCCTTCCGCGCCGAACAGACCCGCTCCGTCCTCGACAATCCGGACCCGCGTAAGTGACCCGCAAGCTGCCCACGGTTGGCATCCTCGGCGGTGGCCAGCTCGCCCGCATGCTGGCACTGTCTGCCGCGCCGCTGGGCGTACGCACCCTGGTGGTCGACGGCTCGGCCGACGCCTGCGCCGGTCAGGTCAGCGAGCTGGTCGTTGCTGACTGGAACGATGACGAGGCACTGGAAGCCTTTGCGGCCCGCGTGGACGTGGTCACCTTCGATTTCGAGAACGTCCCCGCCGCGACGGCCGAGCGCCTGAGCGGCCTGACCAGCGTGTTCCCGAATCCGGGCGCGTTGTCCATCGCCCAGGATCGCCTGGCCGAGAAAACCCTGTTTCGTGCTTCCGGCCTGAACACGCCGGACTTCGAGCCCGTGGACAGCCGCGACGATCTGGCCCGGGCCGTGGCCCGGATCGGTGCGCCGGCCATCCTCAAGACCCGCCGCCTGGGCTACGACGGCAAGGGCCAGTTCCGTCTGAAGACCCCGGACGACATCGACGCCGCGTGGGCGGCGCTGGGCGAGGCGGCCGCCACGGTGGGGCTGATCCTCGAAGCCTTCGTGCCATTCGAGCGCGAGCTGTCGGTCGTGGCCGTTCGCGGTCGCGACGGGGCGTTCCGCACCTGGCCGCTGACCCGTAACTGGCACGTCGATGGCGTGCTCTCGCTCAGCCTGGCGCCGGCCCCCGGCACCTCGGACGAGCTGGAGCAGGCGGCTATCGACCATGCCCGCACCATCGCCGAGACACTCGATTACGTGGGCGTTTTCGCTCTGGAGTTGTTCGTCTGTGGCGGGGAGCTGCTCGGCAACGAAATGGCTCCCCGCGTACATAACTCGGGGCACTGGACCATCGAAGGTGCTCACACCAGCCAGTTCGAGAACCACGTGCGCGCCGTGCTCGGACTGCCGCTGGGCGACACCGGCGTACGCGGCGCCAGCGCCATGCTCAACTGGATCGGTGACATGCCCGACCCGACGCCAGTCCTTTCGGTGGCCGACGGCCACTGGCATGACTACGGCAAGGAAGCGCGCCCCGGCCGCAAAGTCGGCCACGCCACCCTCTGCGCTCCGGACGCCGGCAGCCTGCGGACGAAGCTGGCGGATGTCGGTGCCGCCCTTGGCCGCAACGAGCAGGTCGCCCCGGCCGTCGATCTCCTGGGCTAACCCATGTGGTGGCCGCTTCTGTGGGAGCCGCTGAAGCGGCTCCCACACAAAGCATCGCCGATGAATCGGCTCCTACAGTTGCTTACTTCAGGCGAGGTTCTTCGCCGCGAAGTCCCAATTGACGATGTTCCAGAACGCTTCCAGGTACTTCGGGCGGGCGTTGCGGTAATCGATGTAGTAGGCGTGCTCCCACACGTCCGCGGTGAACAGCGGCTTGTCGCTGCCGGTGATCGGCGTGGCGGCGTTGGAAGTGTTTACGATGGCCAGGGAGCCATCCGGGCGCTGCACCAGCCACGTCCAGCCGGAGCCGAAGTTACCGGCGGCGCTCTTGGCGAACTCTTCCTTGAACTTGTCCACGCCGCCAAAGGCCTTGGTCAGGGCATCGGCGAGCTTGGCCGGGGGCTCGGCGCCGCCGGGGGCGCGCATCGAGTGCCAGTAGAAGGTGTGGTTCCAGATCTGCGCGGCATTGTTAAAGATGCCGCCCGAAGAGGACTTCACGATATCGACCAGATCCTTGCCCTCGAACTCCGTGCCCTTGATCAGGTTATTGAGGTTCGTGACGTAGGCCTGGTGGTGCTTGCCGTAATGAAACTCGAGGGTTTCAGCGGAGATGTGCGGCTCCAGAGCGTTCTTCTCGTAGGGAAGCGGGGGAAGTTCGATCGCCATGTGCGGGACTCCTTAGCGTTGGCTGGGGGGAAAGGCAAAGCAGGGTGGCAGGCAGGGCACTGCTACACTACGCAACTATCAGCATTCTAATGATGAAACCCGACCTATGGACGTCGTAGACGAGATCAAGGCCATCGTAGCGGCACATCCGATCGTGCTTTTCATGAAAGGCACGCCGGAATTCCCTACCTGCGGCTTTTCCGATCGCGCGGTAAAAGCGCTCGAAGCCGCCGGTGCGACGTTCTTCTCGGTCAACGTCCTGGCGGATCCGCGCGTGCGCGCTGGGTTGCCGCATTACTCGAACTGGCCGACCTTCCCGCAGTTGTTCCTGCTAGGTGAATTCATCGGCGGTTGCGACATCGTCGAGGATCTGCATGCCGCGGGTGAACTCAAGCGGATGGCGGTGGAAGTCGCCGGGGCCGAATCGTGAGTGCATGGGCGTCCGTAAGCCTGCCTGAAGGCTGGTCACCGGCCGCTGGCTCGCTGGCCGGCCGCGTCATCGTGGTCACCGGGGCAACCGGTGGTCTCGGCGGTGAAACCGCGAAGTCCGTCGTGCGCGCCGGTGCGACCGTGGTCATCACGGGACGCAAGGTGCGTGCACTGGAGAAGCTCTACGACGAGCTGGTCGCTCTCGGCGGTGCCGAGCCGGTCATCCATCCGCTGGACCTGGAAAGCGCCACGCCGAATGACTACGCCGCGCTTGCCGAGGGGCTGGAGAAAGAGTTCGGCCGGCTCGACGGCGTGGTCCACGCCGCCGCGCATTTCAACGAACTCACGCCCATCGCCATGCACAAGCCGGACGACTGGCTGCGCGCGATGCAGGTGAATGTTTCCGCGCCGTTCGCACTTACCCAGGCGTGCATGCCCCTGCTGACGAAGGCCGAGGACAGTGCTGTCGTCTTCGTGTTCGATGACGCCGACCTGGTGTCGCGAGCGCATTGGGGTGGCTACGGTGTGTCCAAGGCGGCCGTGGAACGCATGGCCGCCGTGCTGCACGCCGAAAATGGCAAGGGCAGCATGCGCGTGCATGCCTTGCTTCCCGCGCCGATGCGCACGGCCCTGCGCCGCGCCGCCTATTACGGCGAAAACACGCTCGAACGCCCGTTGCCGACCGCTTCGGCCGAGGCCATCGTTTACCTGCTTTCCGGCGCCGGCGCGAATGCGCGCGGTGCCGTACTCGATATTCGCCACACCCACTGACGTACCGCGCCGCCCTGGCCATAGGGCGCAACGCAAAGGAGTTCACCATGGAAGCGCAGATGACGACGTTGTCCGCGGGCATTCTGCTGTTCCTGATCATGGATCCGTTGGGCAACATCCCGTTGTTCCTCGCCCTGCTCAAGGATGTGCCCCCGCAGCGCCGCCGCAAGGTCATGGTGCGCGAGCTGCTGATCGCGCTTGGCGTACTCATCGGCTTCCTGCTCGGCGGCCGGTACATCCTCCAGGTGCTGCAGCTGCGCCAGGAGTCGGTCAGCATCGCTGGCGGCATCGTGCTGTTCCTGATCGGCATCCGCATGGTGTTCCCGCCCGTCGAGGGCGGCGTGTTCGGCAAGCAGGGGGAGGGCGAGCCCTTCATCGTGCCCATGGCGATTCCCGGCGTGGCCGGCCCCTCGGCGATGGCCGCCCTGTTGCTGCTGACCAACTCACAGCCGGGCCGTACGGCGGAGTGGGGTATAGCCCTGTTCCTGGCCTGGCTGGCGACGGCGGTCATCCTGCTCAGCTCCACCTTCCTGTTCAAATGGCTGGGTGAGAGCGTTCTCACGGCGCTGGAGCGCCTGATGGGCATGCTCCTGATCGCCTTGTCGGTGCAGATGTTCCTGACTGGCCTGTCGGCGTACCTGCACATTGCCGCATGAACATACGAGGCAGTAGGGTTGCTGTCATAATTCCCCGCGAGCATGACCGGGGGTAGGCGCCGTCTACCTCCGGGCATGGGTCGCAGCCCCCACAAGGGGCACTGAGGACGTTCGAAGGTATGAAAATCACGACTCCGCCCCGGCCCCGCACGGTTTGTTCCGTTCGACGTCATAGGGAGCCCAAGTCATGCTGAGCATCGATCAGACCCTGGCCGAGCGCATCCCCTGGCTAGACCAGCACCCCCTCATTCGTAAGCCCCTCGTCGGCATGCTGGAGAAGCTTGCCCACGAAAGTCGCTTCAACCAGACGCTCGACCACGCCGGCACGGCGCTGGGCTTCGACTTCTGCGAACGCACGCTGGATTACCTCGGCGTCAGCTGCCGCATCACCGAGCGCGAGCGCGAGAATATTCCCGTCGAGGGACCCCTGCTCGTCGTCGCCAATCATCCGTTGGGCATGGTCGACGCGATCGCCCTGCTGCAGATGATCGGCAGCGTGCGTCGAGACGTGCGCATCCTCGGTAACGATGTGCTTGCGGCCGTACCGCAGCTCGGTCCATTGCTGTTGCCCGTGGACGTGTTCGGCAAGGGCGGCGCATCGAAGATGCGCGGCATTTTCCGTAGCATCGAAGCCGGCGAAGTGCTGGTGATCTTCCCGGCGGGCGAAGTGTCCCGCATGGGCGCCAGCGGCGTGCGCGATGGCAAGTGGTCCGACGGATTCGCGCGCATCGCCATGCGCACCGGCGTGCCCGTGTTGCCCGTACACATCGCGGCGCGCAATTCGGCCATGTTTTACGGCCTGTCCATGTTGGCCAAGCCGCTCAGCACCGCGATGCTTCCGCGCGAGGCGACCTCGGGCAAGCAGCGCGTGGGCTTCCGCATCGGCAAGCTGGTCGATGCCGTGGAGCTTAAGCAGCTCAGCGGCGGCTCGCCGGAGCAGGCCGCCAAGCTCATGCGCCGTCACGTCTACCGTGTGGGTCGTGGACGCGATCTCGTCTTCGGTGGACAGACACCGCTGGCGCACCCGGAACCGATCGAGCGAGTGGTGGCCGAACTCGACAAGGCTGAATTCCTTGCGGAGCTGACGGACGGCAAGCGCATGCTCCTGTTGCAGGGATCGCAAGATAGTGCTGCGCTGCGCGAGATCGGTCGCCTGCGCGAAATGACCTTCCGCCGCGTGGGCGAGGGCACGGGCAAGCGCCGGGATCTCGATGCCTACGATGCGCACTACGAGCACCTGGTCCTGTGGGATCCCAAGGCGCTGCGCATCGTCGGTTCCTACCGTTGCGGTCACGGCGGACGCCTGATCGCGCAGCGCGGTATGTCGGCGCTCTACACCTCAAGTCTTTTCGACTATTCGCCGGCGCTGGAATCGCGCCTGGCGCAAGGTCTTGAGCTGGGCCGCAGCTTCATTGCACCGGCTTACTGGCGTTCGCGCGCTCTCGACCAGTTGTGGCAGGGCATCGGCCTCTACCTGCAGCGCCATCCGGAGCTTCGCTATGTGTTCGGACCGGTGAGCATGTCGGTCAGCATGCCGCGTGAAGCACGCGAGTGGATCACGGTGGCGCATCAGCATTTCTTTGGTGTTCAAGGCCTTGCCGCCGCTCGTCTGCCCTTTGTCGTCCCGGATGCCACCATCGAGGTGATCCGCGCCGAACTGGAGGGACTGGACCCGGCTGCCGGCCTGGGCATGCTCAAAAACCGGCTCGACGCCCTCGGCGCCACCCTGCCGGTGCTTTATCGTCAATACGTCGATCTGGTCGAGCCTTCGGGGGTCCAGTTTCTTGCGTTTGGCGAGGATCCGGACTTCGCCGGATGCGTAGATGGCCTCGTAATGTTGGATCTGGCTTCCCTGAAACCTGCGAAGCGATCCCGCTATCTAGGTAAAAATGCTTGAAATTCATAGAGGTGCGCGGGAAGGGCGCGCCTCTAGGAAAAAGTGGTATTTATCAATGTCACGTGAAAATGTTACGAATCTGTCATAGAATCCCGTTAAAGTTCGCTTAACAAGTGTCGCCGCCCGAACGCCATCCGTGATCGGGTTCACATAGGTCGACATCTAAAAATTGGGGAAAGCTCAACGACTGCGTCAACCCGGCCTTGAGGCCAGGTGGCCTTTCGTTCGGCCAAATTTTCGTTGCAAGCCACAGGGTCGATCACTAGATGAATAGCCGTATCCGCGCCAAACTTCTGCCGTTCGCGATCGCATCGCTGCTCTCGGCACCTGCCTTTGCGCAGGAAACGTCCTCCACCATCAGCGGCCGCGTCCTTGACGCCGCCGGCCAGCCGGTAGCAAACGCTACCGTGCAGATCGTGCATGAGCCTTCCGGTACGACCAAGGTCACCACGACCGACGCCAGCGGCCGTTACTCGGCACAGGGCCTGCGCGTCGGCGGTCCGTTCGACGTGACCGCGACCAAGGACGGTACGCCGTCGAGCAAGCAGGACAATGTCTATCTCTCCCTCGGCGCCGATACGGCCGTGAACCTGACCGTAGGTGGCGCCAGCGCCGCTGACGCGACCGCGCTGAGCGGTGTCACTGTGTCCGCCGTTACCGGTCAGTTCAACTCGGAGAACAAGGGTCTCGCGACCAATATCTCGCAGCGCGAGCTGAAGACCGTCCCAACCCCGAGCCGCAACATTGGCGACATTGCCCGTCGCGACCCGCGCGTCAATGTCGACCACGGCACCGGTGCGATCTCGGCCAACGGCCAGAACACCCGCTTGAACAACATCAAGGTCGACGGCCTGGGCGTCGGTGACCCGTTCGGCCTGAACTCGACAGGCATGCCGACGGTCGGCTCGCCGGTTTCGCTGGATACCATCGACCAGTTCAGCATCTCGACGGCTAACTATGACGTTGCGTCCGACACCATCGGTGCGGAAATCAACGCCGTTACCAAGTCCGGTACGAACGATTTCCACGGTTCGGTCTACTACGCCTACAAGAATGCCAACGACATGGTCGGCAAGGCGGGCTGGCTCGACCAGAATCGCGGCTATACCGAGTTCGACCGTAACTGGACGGCTGGTGCGACCTTCGGCGGCCCGATCATCAAGGACAAACTGTTCTTCTTCGTCGGTTACGAAAAAGAAGATGTGACGGGCCTCAGCTCGGGTGCCGTCAACGGTCTCGACAGCTCGCTGGTCAACTCGACCACGAACAAGGTGTCGACCAACGATCTGAACCGCGCGATCGCCGCCGCGAATGGCCTTGGCCTTGTGCCGGGTACGACGGGTGCGAACGCCGGTACGCTGGAAGATAAGCGCTCGATCGCCAAGATCGACTGGAACATCACCGATGGTCACCGCGCCAACTTCGCGTACTCGCGCACGAAGGAAGGCAAGCCGAACCCGCAGGGCAACGGCACGTCGTCGATTGGCCTGTCCAGCTACTGGTACAACGTCAACACCGATATCAAGAACTACACGCTGCAGGCCTTTGACGATTGGAACGACGTGTTTTCGTCGGAAACCAAGATCGGCTACAGCGACTACCAGTTGAACCGTTCGGTTGCGGACCAGCAGCCGCAGGTCACGCTGCGCGTGAACAACGGCCTGGTGTCCACCGGTCCGGTGATCAACCTCGGCGAAGATCAGTTCAGTCATTACAACTCGGCCTCGGTAAAGTCGCTCAACGCGCTGTGGGTCGGCACGCTTTACCTCGGCGACCACACCATCAAGGGTGGTGTGGAGTGGGAGCGTAATCGCATCTACAACCTGTTCGGTCGTACGGAATTCGGTGCCTATACGTTCAACGGCATCGACAACTTCCAGAAGGGTCTGTACACGAACTACGCGCTATACCAGCCGGCACCGGGTTACAGCCTCAACGATATCGCTGCACAGTGGGAACTGCGTCGTCACACGTTCTTCCTGCAGGATACCTGGCAGGCCACGGATAACCTTTCCGTGCAGGCCGGTTTCCGCGTGAACAAGTACCTGACCGACGACAAGCCGCTCTACAACGCGACGTTCCAGCAGCGGTTCGGTTTCAGCAATGCCAACACGATCAACGGCAGCCAGTTGGTCGAGCCGCGCCTGTCGTTCAACTACACCTTCGACAGCGAGTACAAGACCCAGCTGCGCGGTGGCGTTGGCCTGTTCCAGTCCGATCCGCCGACTGTGTGGATGACGAACCCGTACCAGAACAACGGCATCAACGTCGTCACGTATTCCTACGATCGCACGACACCTACGGGCAACGTTTGCAGGCTCGGTACGCAGAGCGTCGCCTGTCCGCAGTTCAGTGCGGACCCGTTTCAGCAGAACACGAGCGGTCGGGGTACCACGCCGCAGATGGCTGTCGACACGGTCGACAAGAACTTCCAGTTGCCGAGCGTCTGGAAGTCCTCGATCGCGTTCGATCGCGAGCTGCCGTGGGACGGCATCATCGCCAGCATCGAGTACCAGCATCTCGATGTGCGTGACGGCATCCTGTATCAGAACCTGAACATCGGTGGTCCGACCGGCATCCTGCCCGACGGCCGTTACACCTACTCGGGTTGCATTGGCGGTGCCACGCCGTTTGGTGGCCCGACGGGCTTCGCCTGCGGCGCCAACCCGACGGGTAACAACAACGCCACGGCCAATACGCGTGCTCGTCAGGACGGTCGTTTCGCTCAAGGTGTTACGTACCTGACCAACACCAGCAAGGGTGGCGCTGACACCGTGACGCTGTCGTTCACCAAGCCGATGCAGAACGGCTGGTCGTGGAGCGTCGCGGCGACCGGCGGTCACTCGACAGAAGTAAACCCGGGCACCTCGAGCCAGGCGACGTCGAACTTCTCGAACAGCGCCTGGACCAACCCGAACGAAGACAAGGCGTCGACTGCCAACACGAACATCGGCAAGCGCCTCAATGCTTCGCTGACGTGGCAGCACAACTTCTTCGGCGACTACGCCACGACCATCAGCGCGTTCTACGACGGTCATGACGGCGTGCCTTACAGCTGGATCTTCTCGAACGACGCCAACGGCGACAGCTACTCGAAGGACCTCGCGTTCATCCCGAACCGTGGCGACGTGATCCTGCGCAACTCCACGGGTGGCGTTGCCTCGCAGGCCCTGCAGGATGGCTTCTACAACTTCATCCAGAGCGACGACTACCTGCGTAAGAACCAGGGCAAGATCGCCGATCGCAATGGTGCGAAGTCGGCCTGGGTCAACCAGATCGACCTGAGCCTGAGCCAGGAAATCCCAGGCATCTTCAAGGGCAACAAGGGTGAGATCCGCCTGGATGTCTACAACTTCCTGAACGTCCTGAACAAGAAGTGGGGCCAGCAGTACTACGTGGGCTTCCCGTACACCCGTAACCTGGCTGCCTTCGGCGGCGTGGATCCGGCCACGGGCAAGTACATCTACCAGCTGCCCACCGATGCGAACGGCAACTACCAGCCGGGTCTGAAGGGCTACTACGATGCCCCGACGGACAACAGCGCGACCAAGCTCAACCCGGTTTCGCGTTGGTCGGCGATGCTGACGGTTCGCTACACGTTCTAACCCCCTTGTGGGAGCCGATTCATCGGCTAAAAAGAAGCCGGCGCCCCACCAGGGGCGCCGGCTTTTCTTTGCACCCCCTTTCCTGCGCCCCGCGCGCGCCCGGTCTTGACCCCCACGCCCACCACGCGTGATCCTAGGCGGTCCGCTCCCGATCCGGAGCGGGGTTCGCCGCTAATTCGCGGTCAGAAGGACGAGTCACACCATGAATGCCATTCAGTTCGGGGAGCCGGTATCCGGCAAGACGGTCAGTGCCCGCGTTTCGCCGGCCGGCGGCCTCGATATCCTTTCCCGCAACGAGGTCGCGCGTCTGCGCGATGCCAGCGGGTCCGGGTTGCACCAGCTGCTGCGCGGCTGCGCGCTGGCGGTACTGACGTCGGGCAACCTTTCGGACGATCCGGGCACCATGTTCGGCAAGTACCCCGATTTCGACATCCAGGTGCTGCAGGAAGATCGCGGCATCAAGATCGAGCTGAAGAATGCCCCGGAACAGGCCTTCGTCGACGGCCGTATCATCCGCGGCATCAACGAGCTGCTGGTCGCCGTCGTGCGCGACATCGTCTACGTGTCGACGCAGCTGGAAGCGGGCGCGTTCGATCTGGACGACAGCGTGGGCATCACGCATGCCGTGTTCGAAATCCTGCGCAATTCGCGCATCCTGCGTCCGCAGATCGATCCGAACCTGGTCGTCTGCTGGGGCGGCCACTCCATCTCGCGCGACGAGTACGAATACACCAAGCGGGTCGGCTACCAGCTCGGCCTGCGTGCCATGGATATCTGCACTGGTTGCGGTCCGGGTGCGATGAAGGGGCCGATGAAGGGCGCGACCATCGCGCACGCCAAGCAGCGTCGCAAGGGTAACCGCTATATCGGCGTGACCGAGCCGGGCATCATCGCCGCCGAGTCGCCGAACCCGATCGTCAACAACCTGGTGATCATGCCGGACATCGAGAAGCGCCTCGAAGCCTTCGTTCGTCTCGGCCACGGCATCATCGTGTTCCCTGGTGGCGTTGGTACGGCCGAAGAGATCCTCTACATGCTCGGCATCCTCCTGCTGCCGAAGAACAAGGGCATTCCGTTCCCGCTGATCTTTACCGGTCCGAAGCACTCGGCTTCGTATTTCGAGCAGATCGATCGCTTCCTGCGACTGGCCCTCGGCGACGAAATCGCGACGCACTACAAGATCATCATCGACGACCCGGCAGCCGTGGCGCATGCCATGGTCACGGGCATCGACAAGGTGCGTAACCATCGCCTGGACAACAAAGACGCGTTCTTCTTCAACTGGGCGCTGGATATCCCGTTGCCATTCCAACAGCCGTTCCGTCCCAACCACGACGCAATGGCGGGTCTGGCCCTGCATCGCGACCGTCCGCGTCACGAGCTCGCGGCCGACCTGCGCCGCGCGTTCTCGGGCATCGTTGCCGGCAATGTGAAGGAGGAGGGCGTGCGCGCCATCGAGAAGTTCGGCCCGTTCGTCATCGACGGCGAGCCGGAGATCATGCGTGCGCTGGACGATCTGCTTAAGGCATTCGTCGAGCAGCACCGCATGAAGCTTCCCGGTGGCACGGCTTATGAGCCCTGCTACGTGGTGCGTACGTAAAACTACTTAGCGGCGCCGCGCCGTGCGCGGCGCCGTCTTTCGAATTTCTGAACGGGACACCGGACGGTGTCCCTCGCGTCACACGTCATAGACGGCCCCCTGCGCGACGATGCAGCTCCGAGTCCGCTGCCGGAGACACTCATGCTCGTTACCATCCTGCTCGTCATCCTCGTTCTCGCTCTCATCGGCGGCCTCCCCAGCTGGGGCTATTCGCGTTCCTGGGGTTATGGCCCCAGCGGCGGCATCGGCGTTATTCTCGCGATCATTCTGGTTTGCTGGCTGCTCGGCGTCTTCTGAACCCAGGCGCGGGGCCGCCGCCTCGACGCCGTTGGAGGAAGCCATGTCCCGACCGCTCCGTCCCGTCCCCGACACCGACAAGACGCTTCCTGGCACCTCCCCACCGCCCTACGACCATGAACCGGTCGAGCGGCCTGGCCCCGATCCGGACACCGACGGCGACCCCCTGGAGACCTGATGGCGACGCGTCGACCACGCTGGCCGGGAGAGGTCCTGCCGCGCTCGTTCTTTCATCGCGATGCCCGTGAGGTCGCCCCGGTTCTCCTCAACAAGCTCCTGGCGTGCGCCGACGGGCGAGCGGGGCGCATCGTAGAGGTCGAGGCCTACGTAGGTGCCATCGATCCGGCGGCACACACCTTTCGCGGCAAAACACCACGCAACGCCGTCATGTTCGGGCCGCCTGGGCATATGTATGTCTACTTCACCTATGGGATGCACTGGTGTGCCAACGTCGTCTGCGGCGACGTGGGCGAAGGTTCCGGTGTGCTTATTCGTGCGTTGGAGCCGGTTGCCGGGATAGAACGGATGCGCGAAGCGCGCCCCCGCGTGAAGCGTGATCGCGAGCTGTGTAGCGGGCCGGCACGGCTGGCCCAGGCGATGGGCATCACCGGGGAGCAGAACGGTATCGACCTGGTGCGTGCCCGCGACGGCTATACCGTGCTCGATGACGGAACCGCGGCCCCGGAGAACGCGCCTGGCTCGGCGCGAATCGGCATCCGCGAGGGAACGGACCTGCTCTGGCGCTGGCTGGTGGCGGGGAATCCCCACGTTTCCAGAGCCTGAACGCTCGCAAGAAAATACCGTTCGGCCCTTGGCTTCGTTGCCCGCCGGGGATAGCCTGCCAAGACATCGACAGGGAGTTCCGTATGAAGCGCATCGTCGCCGCCATTCTCGCCATCACCCTATCCTGCGGCGTCGCTGCTGCGGATACGTTCCGCGTGGGCTCGCAGGTCGTCACCACGGGAGACAGTGAAGGGCGCCTTCGCCAGGTTGCAGGCAAGCCAGATCGCGAGACGCCGATCGAGTCCCGGGGTGGTGGTCTACAGGGGTACCGGTTGGAGTACTTCCAGAAGGGGAAGTCGGTGCAGGTCGAGGTGGTCAACGGGCGCGTGCGCTCGATCACGCAGATTGACAGCTGACCCGTCCCCGGAGGAGAGGTGATCCCGAGCTAGCGGGGTCACCTCTCACCACGAATCAGCTTGCGGTTTTCTTGGGCCCCTTAAGGGGCGTGCTGCGCGGCGTCTCCGGGAGAGGCGCGGTGCGCTTGTGCGAGTACACGTAGGAGATGAACGCGGCGGACGAACGATCCGGCGGTGGCGTGTCCACGGACTGGGTGACTGGTTTCTTGGGCGGCATGACCATCGTCTGAGTTGGGCAGGACGAGCCCCGGCCGCAGGAGCCGGGGAAGGGATCCGGCCAAACGAAGCCCGGGTCATCCAACATGCGCTTTCAGTTGTTAGATGGGTGTAACGTGGTGGACCTGACGGCGCGATTGCCGTAACACCGACGTAACCCCCCACGTGGCAAACGTGGACTGACAGCGAGGGCACGTCATGGATACACAAAAGCAGGTGGTCGGCCCGGCCGACGCCACCAAGGTCGACCTTGAGCTGCGAACCGACATGAACTACTGGACACGCGTGCTCGGCGTGTCCGAGACATCACTGCGCGATGCTGTGAGCCGCGTGGGTGGTCAGGCTTCTGACGTACGCGCCGAACTGCGACGTCGACGCTGATGGACGGTGTCGTTCGCCCGTTGCGCGTTTTCGTTTTCTATCCGTCGATGAATCTTCATACGTGGACGGTCTTGCTGCCTGGTGCGACCAAGCATGTCTTCCAGACCGAGGGCACGGCAGTGGAATTCGCATTGACCCGCGCGTCGGCCATGAAGGGCAAGGGCCGTGCTGTCGAAGTGTTGCGCGAGCGCGTATCCGGCGGCTGGGTACTTGTGCCGTTCTGATCCACGTGGGAATTCGCGCAAAGAAAAAGGCCGCGCATCACTGCACGGCCTTTCAAAACCTGGCGCCCGAAGTTGGACTCGAACCAACGACCCCCTGATTAACAGTCAAGTGCTCTAACCGGCTGAGCTATTCGGGCGGGGAGCTGCGTATTGTCTTGATGTGGGGTGGGGCTGTCAAGCGGGTCTTAACGATTTCGTGAATGACGTGCGCCGCAGGCGCGTGCAACCTCAGGTGATGCCGGTTCGACGTGGTGGTGGCCACTTTTGGCCACGACCAGGGTCACGGTGGTCGCGGGCTTGCCGTGCAGACACAGCGCAAGGGTCTGGTTGGTGGGAGAAGCATCGTTTTTTTGGTTGGGATGCAGGAAGGTGATTTCGGTCCGGGTGCCCATCGAAATGGCAGTCAGGCGCATGTCCAATGCATCTTCGACGGACAGGACATCTTTGGTGGCCCCGTCGCGGCTGATCCAGCCTACGCCCCAGTCGGTTCGTCCCGAGCATGTCCGTCCGTTCGTGCTGGGACAGACGAACGTTCCTCCTGTTCGATACAGCGCCGCCTCACGCGCATGCTGGAGCGTGTCCGTCAGGGCTGTCATGGCTGCCCGAAGCCGGTGGCGAGCGATTGCGTCCGACAGCGGCGGGATCGCGATGCTGGCCAGGATGGCCGTAATGGCCAGGACCATGAGGACTTCGAGCCAGGTGAAACCCGGCGAATTGAGATGGGGCAAGGTGGCGACCCGGGAGGGAGCCTGCGATCGTGCACTCGGTCGCGCACAGCCGTCTGTGGGCTCTCAGCCTCACACCGCGTAGGCATCAGCGCTTTAAACTTGGGGACCGAACCAGCATATCGTCAGCCATGACAGATCGCTTCCAGCTCGTCTCCCCGTTCCAGCCCTCCGGCGACCAGCCCGAGGCCATCCGTCGCCTTACCGAGGGCTTCGACGCCGGTCTGGCGGCACAGACCCTGCTCGGTGTGACTGGTTCCGGCAAGACCTTCACCATTGCCAACGTGATCGAGCGGATCCAGAAGCCGACGATCGTGCTGGCACCGAACAAGACGCTGGCGGCACAGCTGTACGGCGAGTTCAAGGAGTTCTTCCCGCACAACGCGGTGGAGTACTTCGTCAGTTACTACGACTACTACCAGCCGGAAGCGTATGTCGTCGCCTCGGATACCTTCATCGAGAAGGATTCGAGCATCAACGATCACATCGAGCAGATGCGGCTGGCCGCGACCAAGGCGCTGCTTTCGCGGCGCGATTCGCTGATCGTGGCGACAGTGTCGGCGATCTACGGCCTGGGAGATCCTGAGGATTACATGAGCCTCCGCCTGATCCTCTCGCGCGGTGAGCATATCGAGCAGCGGGCCCTGATCAAGCAGCTCACGGAGCTGCAGTACGTGCGCAACGAAATGGAGCTGCGCCGCGGCACCTACCGTGTGCGCGGCGAGATCGTGGATGTGTTCCCGGCGGAGTCGGAAGCCGAGGCACTGCGCATCGAACTGTTCGATGGTGACGTGGAGAATCTCTCGATCTTCGATCCACTCACGGGTGAAGTGTTGCGCAAGGTGCCGCGCTATACCGTGTATCCGAAGACGCACTACGCCAGCACGCGGCAGAGCGTGCTCAATGCGATGGAGACGATCAAGGTCGAGCTCTCGGAGCGACTCGAGCAGCTGTATCGGGACAACAAGCTCGTGGAGGCGCAGCGCCTCGAGCAGCGTACGCGCTTCGATCTGGAAATGATGGCCGAGGTGGGCTTCTGCCAGGGCATCGAGAACTACTCGCGGCACATGACGCGGCGTGGCCCCGGCGAGCCGCCGCCGACCCTGTTCGATTACCTGCCGCCCGATGCCTTGATGGTGGTGGACGAATCGCACGTGACCGTGCCGCAGCTCGGTGCCATGTACAAAGGCGATCGCTCGCGCAAGGAGACGCTGGTGGAGTTTGGTTTCCGCCTGCCCTCGGCGATGGACAACAGGCCGCTGCGCTTCGAGGAGTGGGAGCGGCGCGCGCCGCGTGCCATCTACGTGTCGGCCACGCCGGCAAAGTACGAACTCGAGCGCGCCGACGACAACGTGGTCGAGCTGGTGGTTCGTCCCACCGGCCTGATCGATCCGGAAGTCGAAGTGCGACCGGTGCGCACCCAGGTGGATGACCTGCTTGGCGAGATTCGCCTGCGCGTGGCGATGGGCGATCGCGTGCTCGTGACCACCCTGACCAAGCGGATGTCCGAGAACCTGACGGACTACCTGTCCGAGCACGATGTAAAGGTGCGCTACCTCCACTCGGATATCGACACGGTCGAACGTACGGAGATCATTCGCGATCTGCGCCTGGGCGAGTTCGACGTGTTGGTGGGTATCAACCTGCTGCGCGAAGGCCTGGACATGCCCGAGGTCTCGCTCGTGGCGATCCTGGACGCGGACAAGGAAGGTTTCCTGCGCTCGAACCGCTCGCTGATCCAGACCATCGGTCGCGCGGCGCGTAACGTACGCGGCAAGGCCATTCTCTATGCGGACGAGATCACGGGGTCGATGAAGATCGCGATGGAGGAGACGGCGCGCCGCCGCGAGAAGCAGATCGTGTACAACGCGGCCAACGGCATCACGCCGACCACGATTGTGCGGCGTATCGCCGACATAATGGAGGGTGCCCGCTCCGACTTCGGCTCGCGCGGCAAGGGTAAGCGTGGCAAGGAGGCAAAGAAGGTGGCGGAGGAGGCTGCGGACTACGGCACACTCACGCCGGAGCAGGCTGGCTCGGCCATCAAGAAGCTTGAAGCGCGGATGTACAAGCACGCCCAGAACCTCGAATTCGAGGAGGCGGGCAAGATCCGCGACGAGATCCACCGGCTGAGGGAGCGGGTCCTGCGCTAGGCCCATGGCGGGCCGCGGCGGAAAAAAATCTGCCGCGGCCTCTTGCAGACCCCGTCGGGCGCCGGTAAACTGCGCAGCTCTTCGGGCGGTTAGCTCAGCGGTAGAGCACTACCTTGACATGGTAGGGGTCACAAGTTCGATCCTTGTACCGCCCACCACTTCTCCATAAAGCGAGAAGTGGGTTGAAGAGAAGATTAAGGAGCCCATGGAGGCTCCTTTTTTGTTGTCTGCGAAAGGAGCGCCCAAGTGCGGTCTCGCCCTCGCTATCTCGTTAGTGAGGCCTTACCCAACCCATGGCCCCGGATGGATACTGACCATTCCATTGACGCGTCAATCTGACTGACGAACGCCATCGAAATCGGTCGAAATTCTCATGATTCGACACGATTAGGTGGTGCACGCTAGCCAATACCTGGCTAAGACACCCCGTCCAGCAGGAATCGACTCCATGGAGCAGACAGTGCGCAAACGTGGCTCTCGCCCGCCCTACCGGCCCCAACATCATCACCCTCGTCCGTTCGACATCGGCCGGAATGATGCCGCGCCCGGCGACGCCCTCGCCACGGTAATGCACGGCATGCAGGATATGCAGGGCGCGATGCACGCCATGCAGGGCACGGTAAATACATTGCAAGGCACGATGCACGACATGCAGGACACGATGCATGCCACGCAGCGGACGATTCACGACGTGCAGGGCACGGTGCACGACATGAAGGCGCAGATCGTGCGGCTTGATGAACGGACGATGGCGATCTCGACCCAGGTCGACGGTTTGGACCGCCACCTCAACAGATTCGAGGCAAGCGTCGATAAGTGCTTTGACAAGGTCGATGCCCGTTTCGAGAAAGTCGATGCCCGCCTTGAAAAGCTGGAATCGGAGATCGGCGGCCTCACCGCCTGGAAACACCGGGCGGCAGGCGTCGTCATTGCCAGCAGCGGCCTTCTCGCCCTGGCGAACTACCTCGCAGAGTCCATCGCCAAGTGGATCGGGATGGCTTCGTCCTGATCGCTGAACGGCTACACTCACGTTTTTCCCGATGGAGCGGCGTGCGTGGCCTATTTCCTGATCAAATCCCTGCACATCGTGTTTGTCATTGCCTGGATGGCGACGGTGTTCTACCTGCCGCGCATCCTGGTCAACATCGCCGAAGCGGGTGACGAACCGGCGGTGAAGGTACGGCTCGAGTTGATGGGGCGCCGGCTCTACAAGTTCGGCCACAGCATGTTCGGCGTAGCCCTCGTCTTCGGGCTCACGCTCTGGTTTTACTTCCATATCAGCGGCGGCTGGCTTCACGCGAAGCTGGCCCTGGTGGCGGTGATGCTTGCGTACTACATCTGGTCGGGTCGGCAGCTCAAGCGCAGCATGGCGGGTGGCGCACTGCCCTCGTCGAAGGTGCTGCGCATCTGCAACGAACTGCCTGTGCTGGTGTTGCTGGCCATTGTCTATCTTGTCGTCGCCAAGCCGTTCTGAGGTCTCGCCCCGTGCGACCCGGATCGTTCATGATCGACGCTGAGCCCACGAATGCGGGAATCGCCGGTTGAACGACGAGAACGACATCGCGCCAGGTCTCATGGTGCTGCACGGCAACCGGCTTGAAGAGCTACGGGATGTTCTTGTCGCCTGGTTGCGGCGGGCACCGCTGAAGCCGCTCGAGGACGAATGGGTGCTCGTCCAGTCCAACGGCATCGCGCAGTGGTTCCGGCTGGCACTGGCGCGCGCCGTCGAGGACGGCGGGTTGGGCATAGCGGCTGCGGTCAAGGTCGAGTTGCCGGGTCGCTTCCTGTGGGTGGCCTACCGCGCCGTCCTTGGTCGCGACGCCGTACCTCCCGAGTCACCGTTCGACAAATCCCGCCTGGTCTGGCGCCTGATGCGTCTATTGCCTTCGGTGGCGCGTGAGCCCGTGTTCGAACCGCTTGCCGCGTTTCTCGGTACGGACGGCGACGCGCGCAAATGCCATCAGCTCGCCGAGCGCCTCGCCGACCTCTACGACCAGTACCAGGTGTACCGCGCGGACTGGCTCGATGACTGGGCTGAAGGCCGTGACGTGCTGCGCGACGCTCGGGGCGGCGCACCAGCGATGGCCGCGGCGGACCGTTGGCAGGCTGCGCTCTGGCGACGCCTGCTGGACGATGTCGGTTCCGACGAAGCCGATGGGCATCGAGCTGCCGTCCATGCGCGCTTCCTGCGTGCCGTTACCGGGGCCACGGAGCGCCCGATGGCGCTGCCGCGCCGGATCGTCGTTTTCGGTATGTCGTCGCTGCCCCGGCAGACCCTGGAGGCCTTGTCCGCGCTGGCGCGCTGGTCGCAGGTGGTGCTGGTGGTGATGAATCCTTGCCGGCATTACTGGGCGGACATCGTCGACGATCGCGAGCTGCTGCGCGCCGAACGTCGTCGCCAGGTGGCAAAGCCGGGCATGCCAGCCGAGTTGTCCGACGACGACATGCACCTGCACGCGAATCCACTCCTCGCGGCCTGGGGTAAGCAGGGGCGCGACTACATCCGTCTCCTTGACGAGTTCGACCATCCCGAGAGCTATCGCGAACGCTTCAACGCGTGGGACCAGCGTATCGATCTGTTCGCCGAGCCCGCATCGACCCAATTGCTGGGGTGCGTTCAGTCGGCCATCCTCGATCTCGAGCCGCTGCCGGCCACGCCCCAAACGATTGACAACGGCGACACGTCGATCGCGTTCCACGTTGCCCACGGGCCGCAGCGCGAAGTCGAGATCCTGCACGATCAGTTGCTCGCCCGATTCGAGGCGTCAGCGCAGGGAGGCGATCCCATCCTGCCGCGCGATGTCATCGTGATGGTGCCGGACATCGAAACCTACGGCCCGCATATCGACGCCGTGTTCGGTCGCGTACCGCGTGACGATCCCCGGTTCATTCCTTACAGCGTGGCCGACCGCGCTGCCCGTGGCACGGTGCCGGTCGTCATGGCGCTGGATGTCCTGCTTGGCATGACGGAGTCGCGTTTCGGTGCGGGCGAGATGGCCGACCTGCTGGATGTACCGGCCGTGCGCGCGCGCTTCGGGCTGACCGAAGACGATCTGCCCCTGCTGCATCGCTGGGTGGAAGGGGCAGGGATTCGCTGGGGGCTCGACGCGGCGCAGCGTGCGTCGCTCGATCTGCCGGCGCTCGAACAGAATACCTGGGCGTTCGGATTGCGCCGCATGCTGCTCGGCTACGCGGTCGGAGCAGGCGAGGCCTGGGGCGAGATCGAGCCTTACCCGGAGGTGGGTGGGCTCGACGCCAGCCTGGTCGGGCCGCTGGCCGATCTGTTGGAACGCCTCGGTGAGCACTGGCACGCCATGCGCGAGCCGGCCTCGGCGACGGAGTGGGGCGTGCGGTTGCGCCGCCTGCTACGCGACTTCTTCGAGGCGGCCGAAGCCGATGACGGCATGCGCATCGAGCGTCTGCTCGATGCGCTCGATGCCTGGGAGCGCGCCTGTGTGGAGGCCGCCTTCGACGACGCTATTCCGATCGAGGTCGTGCGCGAAGCGTGGCTTGGCCAGTTCGACCAGGGCGGTCTTTCCAAGCGGTTCCTGGCGGGCGCGGTAAGCTTCGGCACGTTGATGCCCATGCGCGCCATTCCGTTCCGGCTGGTCTGTCTGCTGGGCATGAACGATGGCGATTACCCGCGGGCGCGTCCGCCGATGGACTTCGACCTGATGTCGAGGCAGGGTGCGTGGCGTCCTGGCGATCGCTCCCGTCGCGAAGACGATCGTTACCTGTTTCTCGAAGCGTTGCTTTCGGCGCGCGACGCGCTGCATATCGGCTGGGTCGGGCGAAGTGCTCGCGATAACGCCGAGCGCGCGCCGTCGGTGCTCGTGGGGCAATTGCGCGACTACCTTGCCGCCGCCTGGCAAGGGCAGGGCGGTGCCGACCTGCTGCGTGCGCTGACGGTCGAACACCCCCTGCAACCGTTCAGTCATGCATATTTCCGCGCCGAAGATGCCCGCCTGTTCACGTATGCGAGCGAGTGGCGGCAGGCGCACAACGGCGTCGAACGCGTCGCCGATGTCGACCTGACGCCGATCGTCGTGGACCGCCCTATCGGCCTGGGCGTCTTGCGCCGCTTTCTGCGTCATCCGGTGCGAGAGTTCTTCCAGGCGCGGTTGGGTGTGCGCTTCGACATCACGGATGCCGGCGGTGACGAACGCGAACCGTTTGCGGTGGACAGCCTGGGCCGATTCGCCATGGCCGATACGCTCTTGCGCGCCGCGCTACGTAGCGAGGGCAGCGCGACCCAGGCGATCGACGACGCGGCGGCGAAGCTGCAGCGTAGCGGCGCGTTGCCGATGGGCGGATTCGCGGCTCCGGTGCGCGTGGATATCGAAGCCGTGGCGAGCGCGGTTTACGGGCGCTTCGTCGCCGAGCGGCGCTCGTGGCCGCTCGAAGCGGGCAAGCGTGAAGTTCGCATCGAGCTCGATGGTATCTCCATCGAAGACTGGCTTGCCGACCTGCGCGCCGACAATGAGGGGCGGCTGGCTGCCTTCCTCCTGTCACCGTCCAATGTACTCGACACCGAAGGCGTACCCCGCGCGCATCGCCTGGTCATGCCGTGGGTGGATCATCTCGTAGCCCAGGCGGCGGGCCTGGCCGTGGTTACGCGTTACATCGGCCCGGATGCCACGATCGTTCTCGAGCCGCTTGCGGCGGACGACGCCATGAGCATGCTGTCCACACTGGTGCGCGCGTGGCGCGAAGGCATGGACAAGCCGAGGCCGGTGGCAGTGAAAACCGCGCTTGCCTGGCTCCGTGCACGCTCACCCGACGAAGCGCCGCAGGCTGCGCGCGCTGCGTATGAAGCCACGCACGAACGTGCACACGGCGAGCTCGATGGTGATCCCTATCTGCTTCGCGCCTTCCCCGATTTCGCCTCGTTGATCGAGGCTGGCTTCGCCGAATGCCTCGCGCCTTACCGTGACTTCCTCAGCGCTTTGCGCGTGGAGGTCGCATGAGCATGGCGATCGAGCCGCTGCGACCACTGGCGATGCCGCTCTCCGGCGTCCGCCTGATCGAGGCGAGCGCGGGCACCGGCAAGACCTGGACCATCGCAGCGCTCTATGTGCGTGCCGTCCTCGGTCACGGCATGGCCCAGCCGCTGCTGCCGCCGAATATCCTGGTCGTGACCTTCACCGAGGCGGCGACGCAGGAGCTGCGCGAGCGGATTCGCGCGCGCCTCGTCGATGCGGCACGTTCCTTCCGCGCGGGCGAATCGGACGACGTCTTCCTTGCCGAGTTGCTCGCCGCATACCCGGCTTCCGCACACGCCGCATGCGCGCGCCGCGTTGAGTTGGCAGCGCAATGGATGGACGAGGCCGCCATCTTCACGATCCATGGCTGGAGTCAGCGCATGCTGACCCAGCACGCGTTCGGCAGTGGCCATGCCTTTGTCCAGACGCTCGAGCCGGACGAAAGTGAGTTGCTCGCCGATTGCGTACGCGATTACTGGCGTCAGGCGTTCTACCCGCTGGACACGCGCCAGGTGGCCGCGGTGCTGGCGGAGTGGAAGACACCCGATGCCCTGATCCAGACGCTGCGACCGCTGCTCTTCGGTGGTGAGACCACCTTGCGGGTCAATGGCGAGGCGCTGGACACGACCGACGTCGGCGCCTTGTTCGCCAGGTTACGCGACTGGGAGGACGAGGACGTCCGCCGGCTGGCTGTCGCGCGTGAGGCGTGGATGGGCGATGTCGAACGCGTCGAGACCCTTCTGCGTGACGCCGTGAGCAGCAAGGCGCTGAAGAACAACATCCATCAGCCGGCCTCGCTCGAACGGAATCTCGCCGGTGTGCGTCATTGGCTTGAGACCGGAGAGAAAGGCGCCGTCGATGTCGCTCGCTATGGGTCGTCGCGGCTGGACGGGGCGGTCAGCAAGGGCAACACCCGACCCGAGCATCCCGCATTCGGGGCCATTGAGCACTGGAGCGAGTGGCAGGCCGGTAAGCCGGCGATCCGCTTTGCGATCCTGGCCGACGCCGTGGAGCGCGTACGCGAGCGCTTCGCTGTGCAGAAACGCCGGCGGGCGCAGATTGGTTTCGACGACCTGTTGGCGCGGCTCGATCGCGCGCTCGCGTCGGCATCGGGCGGCGAGCTGGCGGAGACCATCCGTCGTCAGTATCCGCTTGCGCTGATCGATGAATTTCAGGACACCGATCCTCTGCAATATCGCATCTTCCGTGCGGTGTACGCGAACAGCCCGGACGTCGGCCTGCTACTCATCGGCGATCCGAAGCAGGCGATCTACGCGTTTCGCGGTGCGGATATCCATACGTATCTTTCCGCGCGCAGCGAAGCCGAAGCACCGCACTACAGCCTCGATACCAATCACCGGTCGAGTGAGGGCATGGTCGCCGCGGTCAACACGATGTTCGCCCATGCGGAAGCGCATCCGACCGGCGCGTTCCACTTCGCCGACCAGGGTTTGCCCTTCAATCGGGTGCAGGCGCGCGGACGTGCCGAACGTTTCGTCGTCGACGGAGCGGACCAGCCTGCCTTGCGCATCTGGCTGCTCGACGACGAGCTGCCGGTCGGTGTGCGTGTCTACCGTGAGCAGATGGCGGAGGCCTGTGCGACGGAGATCGTTCGTCTGCTCGAAGCGGCAAAGAAAGGTCGTACGGGGTTCTCGCTGGAGGGCACCGTCACCCCATTGAAGCCTGCCGACATCGCTGTGCTCGTGCGTAGCCATAACGAGGCATCGGAGATTCGCTCGGCGCTGTCGGCGCGTCGTGTGCGCAGCGTGTTTCTCTCCGACCGGGATTCAGTGCTCGAGAGCATCGAAGCGCACGATGTGCTGCTCTGGCTGCGTGCCGTTGCCGAACCGTCGTCGGATACCGCCATGCGTGCTGCGCTCGCCACGCGCACGCTTTACCTGGGCTACGGCGAACTGGAACGACTGAATGTCGATGAGCAGCACTGGGAGCGCCGGGGCCAGCAGCTCTTCGATTTACGAGAGTCCTGGCGTCGCGCCGGCGTGCTGGCGATGCTGCATCGCTTCCTGCACGTGTTCGACCTGCCGGCGCGCCTTCTTGCGCAGGCTGGCGGCGAACGCGCCCTGACCAATCTTCTTCATCTCGCCGAACTGCTGCAGCAGGCCGCCTCGACCATCGAAGGCGAACAGGCCCTGATCCGATATCTCGCCGAGCGCATCGCCGATACGGCGAGCCACACCGGCGAAGACCAGATCGTTCGCCTGGAAAGCGACGACGACCTGGTCAAAGTTGTGACCATTCACAAGTCGAAAGGCCTGGAGTACCCCCTGGTGTTCCTGCCTTTCGTCTGTGCGAGCGGCGGCACGCGGCCTGGGCAGGGCTATCGTTACCACGACGGCACCGGCGCCCAGCTCGAACTGCTCTCGTCCGGCCACGAAGCGGCCGGTGCATCGGTTCGCGAGGCAAAGGACGCCGCGGAGCGCGCGTCTCTGCAGGAGGATCTGCGCCTGCTCTATGTGGCCATGACGCGTGCACGGCACGCCAGCTGGCTGGGTGTGGCGCCCGTCTGCTACAACGCGGCGAAGAAGCCTCAAGTGCACCGCTCCGCTTTCGGGCACCTGTTGAGCGGTGGCCAGGAAATCGACAACGGCGCTATCGAGGGTCTCCTTCACGCCCTGGCGCAGGGAGAGCCGGCCATCAGCGTCGACTACATGCCGGCCCCAGACGACGTGGGTTACGTGGCACCGGTGCGCGACGAGCGGCCGCTACCCGCGCGTGAGGTGCATCTGGCCAAGGCCGAGCCCTGGTGGATCGCGAGCTACAGCGCCTTACGTTACGCGGATAGCGAGGCGATCGCGCCGGAGACCGCGACGGACGATGTCATCATCGAGTACGCGAGCGAGGTTGCCGCGGTGCCTGTCGACGCCGCGACGATCCACGCCTTCGAGCGCGGCGCGGAGGCCGGTACCTTCCTCCACGATCTGCTCGAATGGATCGCGGAGGAAGGCTTCGCTTTGATTGCCGCCGATTCCGACCGTCTGCGTGACACCGTCGCACGGCGCTGCGAGCGTCGCGGATGGGAAGCGTCCATCGACCTGCTCACGGACTGGCTCCAGGTGTTGCTGCGCACGTCGCTACCCCTTCCTGATGGGGGCTCGCTCACGCTCGGTTCGCTCGCCGATGCTTCGCGCTATCGCGCCGAGCTGGAGTTCCTTTTCGAAGCGCGTCGCGTGGACACGCTGGCGCTCGACCGCATCGTTCGCGAGTACACGCTGGATGGCGCGCCGCGTCCCGCCCTCACGGCGGATCGCGTCAACGGCATGCTCAAGGGTTTTATCGACCTAATCGTCGAGCATGAGGGGCGCTGGTATGTGGCCGACTACAAATCGAACTGGCTCGGCACGGATGAGCTGGCCTATACGCCTGCGGCGATGCGCCGTTCGATCCTCGATTCCCGTTATGAGCTTCAGTACGCCCTGTATCTTCTTGCCCTGCATCGCCTGTTGCGCGCACGACTGGGCGATGCTTACGACTACGACACCCAGGTGGGTGGCGCGATCTATATCTATCTGCGCGGCGTTGATGGCAATGGCCATGGCGTGCATATCGAGCGGCCCTCGCGCGCCATGATCGACGCGCTCGACGCGCTTTTCGAAGGAATCGCCGCATGAACCCGCAGGTGATGGCCTGGCTTGATCGCGGCGTGCTCGAAGCGAGATTGCGTTCGGTCGATCGCGCCTTCGCGCGCTTTCTTGCCAGTCTCGATGAGGACGGTGACGCACGCGTGCTGATGGCGGCGGCGCTGGTCAGTCGTGAGTTGGGCGAGGGGCATATCTGTGTCGACATCGAGGGGCTCGCCGAGGCCGAGCCGATGCTGGCCGAGGCGGAAGCCTGGCTGTCGGCGTCGTCACTGGTGGGTTCGGCCGGCGGCGACCCCAAGACGCCGCTCGTGCTGGATGGCGGTTTGCTTTACCTGCGTCGCTTCTGGCGCGATGAGGCGCGCGTGGCCGATGCCATCGTGTCGCGGCTGGGGTCCGCTGAGATGCCCGCCGACCTGGCGCTGGAACTGGACCGCCTCTTTCCCGCCGAGGAGGCCGAGGGCCTCAACTGGCAGAAGGTGGCCTGTGCCGTGGCGGCGCGCGGTTCGTTCGCCGTTATCACCGGCGGCCCGGGCACGGGCAAGACGACGACGGTGGTGCGCTTGCTCGGCCTGTTGCAGACCCTGACGCACAAGCGCGACGAGCCACGCCTGCGCATCCGGCTCGCAGCGCCGACGGGTAAAGCGGCAGCGCGCCTGAACGCATCGATTGCCGGCCAGATCGAGCGACTCGATGTGGATGTTGCTGTGAAACAGGCGATTCCTGCTGAAGTCACCACGCTGCATCGGTTGCTCGGCAGTCGTCCGGATACACGGGCTTTCCGCCACGACAGGGACAATCCCCTGCACCTCGATGTGCTCGTCATCGACGAGGCGTCGATGATCGACCTCGAGATGATGGCGGCCACACTCGATGCACTGCCGCGCGACGCACGACTGATTTTGCTCGGTGACAAGGATCAGCTGTCATCGGTCGAAGCCGGCGCGGTGCTGGGCGACCTTTGCGCGCGCGCGGACGCCGGTCACTACGATCTCGCCACGCGTGACTGGCTCGCTGCCGTCTGCGGTGTCGACGTGAGTGGCTGGACGGATCCGGTCGATGCGCGCCCGCTGGACCAGCGTGTTGTCATGTTGCGTCGAAGTCGACGCTTCGGTGCCGACAGCGGCATCGGCGCCCTGGCACAGGCGATCAACGTGGGGGATATCGCTTCCGTCGCCCGGGCTTTCTCGAGCACGCGTGGCGACATCGCCGTCATCGCGCCTTCGCCTTCGTCGATCACTGCGCTGGCGATCGATGGCCGCGAGGGCGCGCCCGGTCATCGCCACTTCCTCGACTGGATCGAGCGTGAGCGTCCCGTCATCGACGCACCCTTCGATGCGTTCGAGCGGTGGGGCGCAGGCGCGCTCATGGCCTACGCGCGGTTCCAGCTGCTCTGCGCCACGCGCCATGGCGACGCCGGCGTGGACAAGCAGAACGAACGCATCGCCCAGGGCCTGCTCGATCGGGGGCTGATCGATGCCGTGGCGGGGTGGTACGAGGGGCGCCCGGTCATGGTCACGCGCAATGACTACGCGCTGGGCCTGATGAACGGCGATGTCGGCGTAACGCTATGGGTTCCGGACGGGCAAGGCGGGATGGCCTTGCGTGTCGCCTTCGCAGTGATGGACGAGCAGGGCGGCGAGCGCGTGCGCTTCGTTGTGCCCAGCCGGTTGTCTGCGGTGGACACGGTCTATGCGATGACGGTGCACAAGTCACAGGGCTCGGAGTTCGAGCACACGGCCCTGGCGCTGCCTCCGGAGCCGTCACCGGCGCTGACGCGGGAGCTGGTTTATACGGGGGTTACCCGGGCGCGGAGTCACTTCACGTTGCTGGCTGCGCCGGACATTCTTGGGTATGCGGTGTCGCGGAAGACGCGGAGGGCATCGGGGCTGCTGCGTCGGTTGCTTTGACTCGAGCACCCATCGCCGATAAATCGGCTCCCACAAGGAGCCCGCAACCCTGTGGGAGCCGCTTCAGCGGCGATGCCCTGGCTCAACCGACCTTGTAATAATCCTTATACCAAGCCGCAAACTTCCCCAGCCCCTCATCGATCGACGTCGAAGGCGCATACCCCACATCATGCCGCAGCGCCGACACATCCGCCCAGGTATCCGGCACATCGCCTGGTTGCATCGGTAGCAGGCGCTTCTCTACCGTGCGGCCGAGGTGCTTCTCCAACACACCGATGAAGTCCAGTAGCTGCACCGGCTCATCGTTGCCGATGTTGTACACGCGGTAGGGTGCCGACGAACTGCCGGGATTCGGTGCGACCGGGTCGTACGACGGATCCGGCTGGGCCGGGTGGTCCAGCGTGCGGATCACGCCTTCGACCACATCGTCCACGTAGGTGAAGTCACGGCTGTGGTTGCCGTGGTTGTACACGTCGATGGCCTCGCCCTTCACGATGCGGCTGGCGAACAGGATCGGCGACATGTCCGGCCGGCCCCAGGGACCGTACACCGTGAAGAAACGTAGCCCCGTGGTCGGCAGGCCGAACAGGTGGCTGTACGTGTGGGCCATCAGCTCATTGGACTTTTTCGTGGCCGCGTAGAGGCTCACCGGGTGGTCCACGGCATCGTCCACGGCGAACGGCATCTTGCGATTGGCTCCGTAGACCGAACTCGACGACGCGTAGACGAGGTGGCCCACGGTGTGCCGGCGGCAGGCCTCGAGGATGTTCACGAAGCCCACCAGGTTGCTCTGCACGTAGGCGTGAGGGTGGGTGAGCGAATAGCGCACCCCAGCCTGGGCCGCGAGATGCGCGACGCGCTCCGGCTGGAAAGCGTCGAACGCGGCATCGACAGCGGCCTGCTCCGCCAGGTCGGCCCGCACGTGCGTGTAGTTCGGGTGGTCCGAGAAACGCGCCACGCGGGCCTCTTTGAGGGCCTGGTCGTAGTAGTCGTTGTGGTTGTCGAAGCCCAACACGGTGTCACCCCGCGCGAGCAGGCGCTCGGTGAGTTGGGAGCCGACGAAGCCGGCGCTGCCGGTAACCAGGATGCGCATGGAAGGATCTGCCTATGGAGCGATCCGTCTAGTCTAACGGACGACCGATTTGACACGGCAGCACGGCTGATCTAGCTTTTGCCCGATATCCACGCGACGAAGGTGGTCGGCGGTAACGCTGGCCGAGAGTGCGACATGCGGACTACGCGCCTCCCAACCTGATCCCACGCCACGTCTTCGTCGTCACCGAAGGGCGTATGGCGCCCTTTTTGTTTGTCCGGAATTTGCAACCATGATCCAGATCACGCTACCCGACGGCAGCCAGCGCCCGTTCGAACATCCCGTTTCCGTGCAGGACGTCGCCGCTTCGATCGGCGCCGGCCTCGCCAAGGCCACCCTGGCCGGCAAGGTCGACGGCAAGCTGGTCGACGCCAGCTACACGATCGACCACGACGCCGCACTCGAAATCGTCACCGAGAAGAGCCCCGAGGCGCTGGATATCCTTCGGCACTCCACCGCGCACCTGCTCGGCCAGGCCGTGCAGCGTCTGTTCCCGGGCGCGCAGGTGACCATCGGTCCGGTGATCGACAACGGCTTCTTCTACGACTTCGCCTACGAACGGCCGTTCACGCCGGACGACCTCGTCGCCATCGAGGCCGAGATGGAGAAGATCGTCAAGGAGCAGATTCCGGTCTCGCGCTCGGTAAAGAGCCGCGACGACGCGATCACCTTCTTCCGCGGTATCGGCGAGGAGTACAAGGCCCAGATCATCGAGGGCATCCCGGCGAACGAGGAGCTTTCGCTCTACACCCAGGGCGAGTTCACCGATCTCTGCCGCGGTCCGCACGTGTCCAACACGGGCAAGCTGCGCGCGTTCAAGCTGATGAAGGTGGCCGGCGCCTACTGGCGCGGCGATTCCAACAACGAGATGCTGACCCGCATCTACGGCACCTCGTGGCTGAACGACAAAGACCTCAAAGCCTACCTGCTGCAGCTCGAGGAAGCCGAAAAGCGCGATCACCGCCGCATCGGCAAGCAGCTCGACCTGTTCCATATGCAGGAAGAAGCGCCGGGCATGGTGTTCTGGCACCCGAAGGGCTGGGCCATCTGGCAGGCCGTGGAGCAGTACGTGCGCGGCGTCTACCGCAGCAGCGGCTACAAGGAAGTCCGTGGTCCGCAGATCATGGACGTGAGCCTGTGGAAGAAGTCCGGTCACTGGGATAACTACCAGGAGAACATGTTCTTCACCGAGTCGGAGAAGCGCACCTACGCGCTCAAGCCGATGAACTGTCCGGGTCACATCCAGATCTTCAACACCCACCTGCATAGCTACCGCGACCTGCCGATCCGCTACGGCGAGTTCGGTGGCTGCCACCGCAACGAGCCCTCGGGTGCGCTCCACGGCATCATGCGGGTGCGCGCGTTCACCCAGGACGACGGCCACATCTTCTGCACCCCGGTACAGATCGAAGGCGAGGTCGCGGCGTTCCATACCCAGGCCATGAAGGTCTATGCCGACTTTGGTTTTGACGACATCGCCCTGAAGATTGCCCTGCGCCCCGAAAAGCGCATCGGCGCGGATGACGTCTGGGACAAGGCAGAGCACGCCCTGCGTGCCGCCCTGTCGGCGGCCGGCGTGGAATGGGAGGAGTTGCCGGGCGAGGGCGCCTTTTACGGCCCCAAGATCGAGTACCACATGAAGGACTCGATCGGCCGCGCCTGGCAGGTAGGTACCATGCAGGTGGACTTCATGATGCCCGAGCGCCTTGGCGCCGAGTACGTGGACGAGAACTCACAGCGCCAGCATCCTGTCATGCTGCACCGGGCCATCGTCGGCTCGATGGAGCGTTTCATCGGTATCCTGATCGAACACCACGCGGGCTTGCTTCCGCCCTGGCTTGCCCCCATTCAGGCAGCAGTGTTCAGCATCACCGATGCTCAGGCTGACTATGTGCGCGAGGTCACCCAAACCCTTGTCGGACAAGGCTTCAGGGTGGAGGCCGATTTGCGCAACGAGAAAGTCGGTTATAAAATCAGGGAGCATACGTTGCAGAAGGTCCCCTATCTCGTCGTGGTCGGCGACCGCGAGAAGGAAACGGGAACCATTTCCGTACGTACCCGTGGCGGAGAGGACCTCGGCAGCATGCCGGTGGCCCAGTTCGTGGAAAAGCTGAAGGCTGAGACGCAGCGCTGATCGCTCGCGTCCGGCATATGGTTCAATCTTCTGGAGGATAGCGGTATCGCTACGACCGATAACAAGGGCAATCGCAAGAACCTCGAGATCCGCGTTCCGCGGGTCCGCGTGCTGGGCGCCGAAGGCGAGCAGATGGGCATCATGGAGACCCGTGACGCCATAAAGGCCGCTGAAGAGCTGGGCATGGACCTCGTCGAAATCCAGCCGAACGGCGACCCGCCGGTCTGCAAGATCATGGATTACGGCAAGTTCAAGTTCGAAGCCCAGAAGAAGGCCTCGGCAGCCAAGAAGAAGCAGAAGCAGGTCGAAATCAAGGAAGTGAAGTTCCGCCCCGTCACCGACGAAGGCGATTACCTCATCAAGCTCCGCAAGATGCGCGAGTTCCTTGAGGAAGGCGACAAGGTCAAGGTCACGATCCGCTTCCGCGGTCGCGAAATGTCCCATCAGGACCTCGGCCAGAATCTGGCCCGCCGGGTCCAGACCGATATCGGTGAAGACGGTGTGGTGGAGTCCTTCCCCCGCCTCGAAGGCCGCCAGATGGTCATGATGATCGGCCCGAAAAAGAAGATCTGATCCCCCGGAAGCGGCTCCCCCTGTGGGAGCCGCTTCCGCTGTGGGAGCCGCTTCAGCGGCGATGCTTTCCCCTCCCGGCGAGCACCCATCGCCGATGAATCGGCTCCCACAGGAGCCACGGGCCCTTCAGGCCCTTGTCCCCTCTGGCGCAGGCCTTCACGATTCGGTATCATCGCCGGCTCGGCCCGTATGGATGGGCCGAACCACCGTACCCGGCAGGAAGGAAAGTGCGTTGCCTCATGGGCTCGCCGCCGGAACAGTCAGCAACCCGAATACGGAGCATTCCGATGCCCAAGATCAAGACCAACCGGGCGGCAGCGAAGCGTTTTCGCAAGACCGCGTCGGGCAAGTTCAAGGCTGGTCACGCCTTCAAGTCGCACATCCTGACGAAGAAGTCGACCAAGCGTAAGCGCGGCCTGCGCGCTCCCAATCACGTGAAAGCCTGCGACACCAAGAGTGTGGCTCGCATGCTGCCGTATCTTTAAGGGAGGGTTGAACCATGGCTCGTGTTAAGCGTGGCGTTACCGCCCGTCGTCGTCATAAGAAAGTCATTGGCCGTGCAAAGGGTTATTACAACGCCCGTCGCAAGGTCTTCCGCGTAGCCAACCAGGCCGTCATCAAGGCTGGCCAGTACGCCTATATCGGCCGCAAGCAGCGCAAGCGTCAGTTCCGCGCCCTGTGGATCGTCCGTATCAATGCCGCCGCTCGTCAGTTCGGTCTGTCGTACAGCCGTCTGATCAATGGCCTGGCCAAGGCTGAGATCGCCGTCGACCGCAAGGTCCTCGCTGACCTCGCCGTGCACGACATCAAGGCGTTTGGCGTGATCGCAGAGAAGGCCAAGGCCCATCTGGCTGCGTAATCCGCTTTACCGCGCGCCGTAGCAATACGGCGCGATGATGGATAACGTGGGGAGAAGGCCTGGCCTTCTCCCCATTCTTTTTTCCGGCCGGGAAAAACCAGGAAACCCGATGGAATCGATCGAGCATATCGACGCGTCCCTGCGCGACATCGAAGCTGCACCCTCGCTTGAGGCACTCGACGCCGTTCGCGTCGGCCTGCTCGGCAAAAACGGTGCGGTCACCGCGGCGCTGAAGGCGCTGGGCCAGCTTTCCGGCGATGAGCGCAAGGCGCGCGGCGCGGAGGTCAACCGCGTCAAAGAGCGTCTGTCCGACGCCATCGCGGCCCGCAAGCAGTCCCTGGAACAGGCCGAGCTGGATCACCGTCTGGCCTCCGAGCGCATCGACGTGACCCTCCCGGGCCGCGACGGCGAGTACGGTGGCATCCACCCGATTACCCGTGCCCTCGAGCGTATCGCCGACATCTTCGGTCGTCTCGGCTACCAGCGCGCCGACGGCCCGGAGATCGAGGACGACTGGCACAACTTCGAGGCACTCAACTTCCCGCCGCACCATCCGGCGCGCGCGATGCACGACACCTTCTACTTCGGTGACGGGCGTCTGCTGCGTACCCACACCTCGCCGGTGCAGATCCGTTCGATGCAGGGCCGCCAGCCGCCGATCCGTATCATCGCGCCGGGCAAGGTTTACCGCAGCGATTCGGACCAGACGCATTCGCCGATGTTCCATCAGATCGAAGGCCTGCTGGTCGACGAGACCTCGAGCTTCGCCGACCTGAAGGGCACGTTGGCCGAGTTCATTCGCGCGTTCTTCGAGCGCGATTTCGAGATGCGTTTCCGCCCGAGCTATTTCCCCTTCACCGAGCCCTCGGCCGAAGTCGACATCCGCTGGGATGCCGAAGACGGCAGCGAGCGTTGGCTCGAAGTGCTCGGCTGCGGCATGGTCCACCCGACCGTGCTGAAGAACTGCGGCATCGATCCGGAGCGCTATACGGGCTTCGCGTTCGGCCTCGGCGTGGAGCGCTTCGCCATGCTGCGTTACGGCGTGGGCGACCTGCGCGCCTTCTTCGAGAACGATCTGCGCTTCCTCCGCCAGTTCGCCTGATAGCCGTCGATCCCACGTTAACGAGTCGCTCCCATGAAATTCTCCGAAAACTGGCTGCGTGAACTGGTTGCCATCGACGCGGATCGCGCGACGCTGGTTCATGCGCTGACGATGGCTGGCCTGGAAGTCGAAGAGGTCACTCCGCTGGGTGAGGGTCTCGACGGCGTCGTCGTCGCCGAGATCGTCGAGGCGGTGAAGCATCCGGAAGCCGATCGCCTGCAAGTGTGCAAGGTAGATGCGGGGCAGGGTGAGTTCCTGCAGATCGTCTGCGGCGCGCCGAATGCGCGCGTGGGCATTCGCGTACCACTGGCCAAAGTCGGCGCGAAGCTTCCGGGTGGCATTGACATCAAGGCTGCCAAACTGCGTGGTGTCGAGTCCTTCGGCATGCTCTGCTCGGCCAAGGAGCTCGGCATCGATGCCGATGCGTCCGGGCTGCTGGAACTGCCGGCGGATGCGCCGGTCGGCACGCCGCTCGCCGACTACCTCGGCCTGCCAGACGCCAGCATCGAACTGAAAATCACACCGAACCGCCCGGACGTGCTTGGCCTCAACGGCCTCGCGCACGATGTGGCCGCCCTGTTCGGCAGTCGCGTGAAGGCGGTCGGTGCCGCCAGCGTGCCCGTCACCGCCAGCGCCACCCGCGACGTCCGGCTGGAAGCGGGCGCCGACGCGCCGCGCTACATCGGCCGGATCATCGAAGGCGTCGATGCCGCCCGTTCGTCACCGCTGTGGATGGCCGAGCGCCTGCGCCGCGCGGGCATCCGTCCCATCAGTGCGATCGTGGATATCACGCAGTACGTGATGCTCGAGCTCGGCCACCCGCTGCACGCGTTCGACAACGACAAGCTCTCCGGTGCCGTCATCGTGCGTCACGCGGGGCAGGATGAAGTCCTCAAGCTGCTCGACGGCCGTGACGTCAAGCTCGATCCCTCGTTCGTCGTCATCGCGGATGAAGCGAATGCCCTGGCCCTCGGCGGCATCATGGGCGGCTATGACTCACGCGTCACCGACACCACGCGCACCGTATTCCTTGAGGCCGCGCACTTCGCGCCGGCCGCGATCATGGGGCGTGCACGCAAGCTCGGCATGCATACGGATGCCTCGCATCGCTACGAGCGCGGCGTCGATCCGGCGCTGCCGCAGCGCGCGATCGAGCGCGCGACCGAGCTGCTCCTGCAGATTGCCGGCGGTAGTGCGGGTCCGCTCACGGTCGCAGAACGCATGGAAGACCTGCCCGACCACGCGCCGGTGATGCTGCGCCATGCTCGCCTGCGCCGTCTGCTCGGCATTGATGTGGCCGGCAGCGAGGTCATCCGCATCTTCACCGCCCTCGGCATGCACGTGAACGCGGTCGCAGATGGCTGGGAAGTGACCCCGCCGAGCAGCCGCTTCGACATCGAACGTGAAGAGGACCTGGTCGAGGAGGTCGCGCGCATCCATGGCTACGACCGCATCCCGACCCATATTCCCGCCGGCCAGATTGCGCTTCGGTCCGAGCCCGAAGCCCGCCTCAGTGAGATGGCCCTGCGCGACCAGATCGCCGCGCGTGGCTATTTCGAAGCGGTCACGCTGTCCTTCGTCAACGCCGACCTGCTCACTACCTGGGGTGTCGACAAGGGCTGGGTGCCGCTGGCCAACCCGCTCTCGGCCGATCTGGCCGTGATGCGCACCTCGCTGCTGCCGGGCCTGATCGAAGCGCTGCGTCATAACCGCGCACGCCAGCAAGAGCGCGTGCGCCTGTTCGAGGTGGCTCGCAGCTTCCATGCCACCGGTGGCGCACCCGACGAAGTGGGTCGCGTGGCGCTGGTCGCCAGCGGCGCCGCGCGTGCGGAGCAGTGGGGCGAGCCGACCCGTCCGGTCGACTTCTTCGATCTCAAGGGCGACCTCGATGCCTTGATTGCCCACACGGGTGAATCGCAGCGCTGGTCGGTCGATACCGACGAGCTACCGTCCTGGCTTCATCCGGGACGCGGTGCACGTGTGCTCCGCGATGGCCAGCCGGCCGGCTTCCTCGGTGCGTTGCACCCTGCGCTGGCCAAGGCGCTGGACCTCGGGCCCGACGTTCATGTGATGGAGCTAGCGCTGGAATCGATCCTCGCCCGTCGCCTTCCCAGCGCAGGCCGCGTGGCCCGCTTCCCGGCGGTTCGTCGTGATATCGCCGTGGAATTGCCGGAAGAGGTGTCCTGGTCCGCCGTCGAGGCTGCTGTTCGTGCTGCGCTCGGCGAGGTCCTCAAGGAAATCCGTCTGTTCGATCGATATGCCGGGAAGGGGATCGACGAAGGACGAAAGAGTCTCGCTATGGGCTTGATTTTACAGGACGCTTCACGCACCCTTACTGACGACGATGCCGACGCTCGCGTGGCAGAAGCGGTGGGGGCATTGGAGAAGACATGCAAGGCAAGACTGCGAGGATAAGATGGCGCTGACCAAGGCGGAAATGGCCGAGCGGCTTTTCCTCGACGTGGGTCTCAACAAGCGTGAGGCCAAGGAATTCGTGGACGCCTATTTCGAGGTCGTGCGCGAAGCCCTCGAGCGAGGTGAGCAGGTCAAGTTGTCGGGCTTCGGCAATTTCGACCTTCGGCAGAAAAATCAGCGGCCCGGTCGTAATCCAAAGACCGGTGAGGAAATTCCCATCTCGGCCCGGCGGGTTGTCACCTTCCGTCCTGGCCAGAAACTCAAGGTAAGAGTCGAGGGCTATGCTGGATCCAGGGAATAACACCGAACTTCCGGCAATCCCGGCGAAGCGCTACTTCACCATTGGTGAAGTCAGTGAGCTTTGCGGCGTCAAGCCGCACGTCCTTCGCTACTGGGAGCAGGAGTTCCCGGCCCTCAAGCCCGTCAAGCGCCGCGGCAATCGCCGCTATTACCAGCGCCACGACGTGCTCATGATTCGCCAGATCCGCTCGTTGCTCTACGACGAGGGGTTCACCATCACAGGGGCTCGTGCCCGTCTGGAAGGCCCGCAGGCTCGTATGGAAGCGAGCATGTCGCACCAGATCGTTCGTCAGGTGCGCCTCGAACTGGAAGAAGTACTGACCCTCCTTCGTCGCTGACCGGCTTCCGCAGGTCGCGGCGTTGCTGCTACAATCGTTTGCTCGTCGGGGTGTAGCGCAGCCTGGTAGCGCACTACGCTGGGGGTGTAGTGGTCGCGAGTTCGAATCTCGCCACCCCGACCATTATTCGAAAAGGCGTCCCATTGGGGCGCCTTTTTTTGCGTGGGATGTGGTGTGGGAGCCGCTTCTTGTGAGAGTCGCTTTTTGTGGGAGCCGCTTCAGCGGCGATCCCGCGGCAGCGGGCCAGGTTCCGGCAAGCACCCATCGCCGCTGAAGCGGCTCCCACAAAAAGCGGCTCCCACAAGTGGTCAGGTAGAGGGCGTCGGTACCGCGGAGATTCCAGCTGCCGGGACCGTCGCCGTAAATTCCCTTACTACGGAAACCTTCCTGGACTTCCTCTTGAACTCGGTCGTGACCACCAGGCGCGAATGATCGGGCGCGACGTCGTAGTGCTGCACGATGTCCCCGCGCTTGTCGTCGATATGGATGACCACTACCAGGCTGTCGCCGTCCCAGCCGGCCCGCGTGACGTCGCCGTCGGCGTCCTTGCCAGTCACCATCAGGACGCTCCGCGGATGGCCGTCAGGCGTGAGCAAGAGGTTGCCCGGCTGCATGGCGATGTCCAGCGTGTTGGGAAGCAGGAGGGCGCGGCGCATCATGTCGCCGTTATCGCTGTCACTGGCATCGCCGTGAGTACTGGCGGCACCGCTGCTCGCGTCACCACCGCCATGTCGGCCGCCACCACCGCCCATGCCTCCACCGCCGCCGTGACCGTGGCCGCCACCCATGCCGCCGCTGCGACCGGACCCGCCGGCCGCGGGCGCGGCATCGGGATCCTCGCTGTGGGAAACGTCGACGACCCAGTGGCCGTCGAACGAGCGCGGATGATCGGGGGCGGTGGCCAGCCTGATGCCGGCACTGGCGCAGGCGGTGAGCACACCGACGCAGGCTATCGTCAGGCCACGCAAGGCCACGGTGGAATAGCGATGGCGCATCGAGTTTGTCCTGGCCTTGGATATGGAATGTCCAACGTGGGGCAGGAAATTAGGTTGACCCCATAAAAAAAGCCGCCTGTGGGAGCAGGCGGCGATCTGGGGATCAGCTTGTTAGTTCCCAGTCATGCGTCTTCGAAATATCGGTCTGGCCGATATCGGACTTGGTCTGGCCTTCAGTATTGCCGTAGCTGCGCGAGAAGGTGTAGTCGATGCGACCCTGCCACTTACCGTTGAACGGATGCTCCAGGTACAGGTCGAGCGCGTAGTAGCGACGGGTCGCCTTCTGGTTGAAACCCCAGTCGGCTTCGCTCATCTTCATTTCGGTGCGACCCACGCCGTTAGTATTGGCAAGGCTGAAGGTGTTGGTGAAGCCCGGGTTGAAGATCACGCAGCCCGGGATCGACCAGGCCTGGAAATCTCGCTACGGCGAGTTTCCAGGGCCGTATTCTTCGGCAGATTCGAGGATTCGTAATCTCTCGTGCACGAGGTATACCGGGTAACTATGTTTCCGCAGTGTTCCAGGGCCTACCAACTGCACACATCTGTTCTGCATACTGCATACCGCTGGTTCAAATGCGCGTCCGGGAGCTTGGCTCTAGGACGTCACGGCGCCAACCCCATATCTCCCTGAGGACCTCAATCTCGCTTCCGAAGAGGGATCAGCGCTTGCCCCTTCAGCCGCAAGGGAACTGGTCGCTGGTGAAGTAATTCGTCTGCACCCCCCAAAGTATGATGGCAGGCTTTCCCGAGCAACCCTTTTCTCCTTCCCCGACGACTACCGTCATGCTGGCATCGCTGTAGTACGTCCTGTCCCAGCCGTATGAAGGCGCTAAGGGTACCGGACTGGAGGCCGAAGCTTCGGCCCCGTTGTCCGGACCGTAGTCATTGATATTGAAGTACACGTCGAGGTCTGGCTGGTCGGCCCCAGTGCAATGCGCATAAGTGCACACCTTCTGGATCGTTAGATTCGAAGGCAGCGTATAGGCCGTTATGTGCGTGCCGGGCACTATCGATGCGGGATGCTGATCGCGCCCGACGCAGTTGGTGATTTCAGTCATGTGGTATGCCGTGTGGACATTTCCGGACGAGCCACGGAAGTTGCTGCACAGTGCGACTTGCTGGCCGACGACGACACCCGATTCGTCGAAGTATTTGATCGACTGCGCTTGTTCGATGGCCGCCGCGGCTGAGCCAGAGAGCACTAGCGCCATTACGCCCAAGAAGATTCGATTGATCATTCCAGATTTCCCTATGAGTGGAGAGTGCCCGATGAACCGGAGGCGGCACTGCGGGCGCGACCAAGCTAGGCGTGCCAGTAAGGGTTGTCTGTCAGGAAAACCCTACATGATGGGAGTTTCTCTCGAATGTGCCGAATAAGCGCAGCGCTCGCGTTCACCATCGTGTTGGGTGCAAAAGCTCGTAATGGCTGCGGATGTGTTTTTGTCGTCTGGTTTGCTTATCGCCAAGTCTCGGTCGATGCGAATAACGAGCATCATCCTGGCGGTGTCAGGGAGGCGCGACCGCCGTGTAACGAACGGACGGGTGAGTCGGGCGACGTCGCCTTTCCTGGCCGTTGCAGCAGGGTGCGGTTAGAACTGCTGGATGAAGAGCACAGGGTCGGGGGGACATCGCGTCGCGCCCATCGCTACTCCTGGATTCGGTAGTGACTGCGGAGCAACGACAACGTTGGCGCCCCGGGTTCCTGGTCTGGTCAGACTCAACTTGGTGGAGGTGGCTTGAGTCGAACCCGCGCCGCTGAGATGTAGTAGATCCTGGCCTCCTCCGACGCAACGCGGCTACGGGGCGAGCAGACCAGGGCGACCATGGTTCCTTACCGTCATCATGCGAGTCATTCATGAGCAGTGTCAGGGTAAAGCGCGACCGAGACTCAGGGCGAGCCCAGGCCAGGAACCCTCAAGATCACCAGTTACCCGCCGAAAGCCATCGTGTCCGCCGCTCGCGGCCATCCAAGGGGAAGACGATGACGCTGGAAGCTCGCGAGCGCGCACGCGCCGCATTGAACGACGCCCGGGCCAAGGCCAGCCGCCTTGCCGGCATCGAGCCTTTCATGATCGACCTGTCCCTGCGCGAGAACCCCG
The DNA here is from genome assembly GCA_966191635.1 of uncultured Luteibacter sp. Lineage (GTDB taxonomy): Bacteria > Pseudomonadota > Gammaproteobacteria > Xanthomonadales > Rhodanobacteraceae > Luteibacter. Next base: position 121,054 of record CBIGPO010000004.1, on the reverse strand, counting down.
TGGGCTCGCGCGTCGGCCAGACCCTGGACGAAAAGCTCGCGATCCTGCCCAGGCTGCGCGAGTTCGGCTTCCGCAACATCTCGTTGGGCACGTTGGACTATGCGATGCCCGACGAACTGGAAGTAGACGACGACTTCATGATCCGCCTGCGTGACACCGGCGCGGACATGACCGGTTGCTTCGCCTTCACTGCGATGGGTATCGCCTCGCCCGACGGCACGTTCACGCCGGATCCCTCGCAGCTGAAGCTGCGCGATTATCGGGTGCCGAATACGGTGAGCGAGATCTACCTCAGCTCGTTCGGCATGCAGGGGATGTACGACATACCGACGCTCAAGCGCAGCCTGCCTGCGAGCGTGCAGTGGCTGAGCGAGCACATCGAGGGCGAGGATGGTGGCCCACCGCGAATCTTCATCAACATCGTCGACGGCTGCGATGCCTTCGCCGAGGCCAGCGAAACTACCTTCGAAATCATGGAGCTGCTCGCTGGCCTGCCGATCGAGGGCGTCACCATGGAGGACGACCGCGGCACCTATATGCCTTTCCAGGTGGGGGCGTACGTCGCTGCCGCGCGAGCGATCCTGCCGCCGTCCATGAAGCTGCTGATGCATATCCACGCTGGCGCAGGCTTTGAAAACGCCTCCATGATCGAAGCGCTGCTCAACGGTGCCGACGGCGCCTGGGGCGGGTTACCCAAGCGCGCCGCCGTCATCGGTCATGCCTCCCTCGGCGAGCTGCTGGCCAACCTGGTCCGGGCAGGCAACACCGGGGTTGCAGACACCTACCGCCTGGATGAGCTCCTGCCGCTGGCCACGCAATTGCAGGTGCTGGACGAGGCAGGCCTCGTGCCGGACGACCTCCCCATCTTCGGTCGCAACGCTTACCGTCTGTCCCTGGGTGCCTTCCGTCAACGCGCCGACCGCTACATGGACCTGCCGCCGGATCGCATTGGGGGCGAGTACCGCTATCGCATCTGCCCCGTGGTGAGCGATGACGAAGCGGTTCGTGGCCGTCTTGCCGAAGTGAGTGGCTGTCCGCCCGGTGCGTATGGCGACGAGGTGATCACCATGATGATCCGACTGATGCGTCGGGAGCTTCGTGGTGGTCTCCGTATCGACTACGACGAGCCGGAGCAGGTCATGGCTCTGTACCACCGTGCCCTGGCGGTCCTGGTACAGGTTGTGGATGTCACCTCCGGTGGAGCGGCATAGTCTCCAAGGCCCGTGCGACTCAAGCTTTTCAGCCTTCCGCCGCTACACTGGCGAAGCCATCAGTGGGGGATAGGCAGGCCATGAGTATCGAAGACGTCATTGGTGTGGAAGATATCGGGGTCTACAAGACCCTGCTTGAATCCACACGTGCCATTCCCTGGAAGATCGAGTGGGCGACGCTGAGCTTCGCCTACATCGGCCCCCAGATTGAAGACTTACTGGGCTGGGCGCCGCAATCCTGGGCGACCGTGCAGGACTGGGCTGACCGCATGCATCCGGAAGATCGCGCCTGGGTCTTCGATTTCTGTGTGTCGCAGTCGCAGGCCGGTGTCGATCACGAAGCCGACTATCGCGCCCTGACCAAGAACGGTGAATACGTCTGGATTCGTGATGTGGTCCATGTCGTGCGCAATCCGGACGGCTCGCCGAATGCGCTCGTCGGTTTCATGTTCGATATCAGTGAGCGTAAGCGCACCGAAGAGAAGCTGCTGGACATGCAGCGCGAGTTGGAGGAGCTGTCGTTCAAGGACGGCCTTACCGGCGTCGCCAACCGTCGTCGCTTCGACATGATCATGGACATGGCGTGGCGGGACGCTCGGCAGAGCCGCCAGACACTGGCGCTGGTCGTCCTCGATATCGATTTCTTCAAACAGTACAACGATCACTACGGTCACCTGGAAGGCGACGAGTGCCTCAAGCGCGTCGCTTCGGCACTGTCGAACATCGTGCGGAGCCCGAATGACCTGCTCTGTCGTTTCGGTGGCGAAGAGTTCGTGCTGTTGTTGCAGGACACCGACGAAGCCACCGCCCTGGCCCTTGCCTGGCGTTGCCTGGATCTGGTCGAGAAGGCGATGATTCCGCACGGCGGGCTCGGGCCCGGCAAGCGGCTGACACTAAGCGCGGGTGTACATACACTGGTGCCCAAGGATGGCGACGAAATCCTGCCGACGATTGCCATCGCAGACCGTCGTCTCTACCTGGCCAAGCAGCGGGGCCGCGCCCGCGTTGTCGCCGAAGGTGGCGAATAAAACACATGTAGGAGCCGATTCATCGGCGATGTTCCGGCTCAGTAGGAGCCGCTTCAGCGGGGATGGGTGCTCGCGATACACTTAGAAAACGCCGCTGAAGCGGCTCCTGCAACGAGGGCGACACCGTGGATCCGGAGTTGCTGCGCCGCCTGCTACGCGCGAAGGACAGGATGGACGCCGCCTCGAACGAGGCGTGGCCGGTCGAGCGGCTGGCGCGCGTGAGTCATGTTTCCGAGGCGCACTTCTCGCGATCGTTCAAGCAGGCCTTCGGCCTGCCTCCCCACCGTTATCTGCTTACCCGCCGACTCGAACGAGCGAAGGCCTTGCTTCGCGACACGGAGCTGCCGATCCTCGAGATCGCACTGCAGACAGGCTGGAACAGCCTGGGTACCTTCGGCCGGGTGTTCCGGGACGTGAACGGCAAGAGTCCCAGCGATTGGCGCGCCTTCGAGCAGGCCGCCCGGCACGAACTGGCAAAGGTGCCGCACTGCTTCGTCAGCGCCGCCTACCGGCCAGACATCACCACCGCAGTTTCGGAGAAGCGACGGCGGGAACAGCCTGCTAAAAAAGGGGCTCCCAACAAACCGGAGTTCTTATGAGTCAGGGTATTGGAGTAGTCGGTCTTTACGTTCGCGATCAGGACGAAGCTCTTGAGTTCTATGTCGGAAAGCTCGGTTTTCGCGTCCATACCGACGCTCAGAACGGAGACTTCCGCTGGCTCACGGTGCAGCATCCGGAGCAGCCCTCGCTACAGCTGGGTCTTTTCAAGCCACAGGCACCGGTGCTCGACGAGAACACGGCGCGAACCATGAGCGAAGTCGTGGCGAAGGGTGCCATGCCTCCGCTGGTGCTTAATGTGGACGATTGCCGCGGCGCCTACGAGCGCATGCGCGCCCGCGGCGTGGAGTTTACCCAGGCACCGGAGGAGCGCTACGGTGCGGTCGACGCCAACTTCCGCGACCCATCGGGCAACGGATGGAAGATGATCGAGTCCCGGCGGCCTCAGTAAAGCGCGCGCGTCTTCAGCGTGCCATCGATCGCCGCCAGCTCGTTGCGCAGTGAGGCGGCGTGCTCCTCGGTCGTGGTTACGTCGATCACCACATAACCCACCTGGCCGGACGTCTGCAGGTACTGGCCGTCGATGTTCACGGCAGCCCGCGAAAACACCTCGTTCACCCGCGACAACACGCCCGGGATGTTGCGGTGGATGTGTAGCAGGCGACGGCTGGTCGGGTGGCCGGGCAGGGAAACTTCCGGGAAGTTCACCGCGGAAAGCGTGCTGCCGTTGTCGCTGTAGCGCACCAGCTTGGACGCGACCTCGATACCGATGTTCTCCTGCGCCTCGGCCGTGCTGCCGCCGACGTGCGGGGTGAGGATGACGTTGTCCATGCCGACCAGTGGCGAGACAAAGGGGTCGGTATTGCCCTTGGGCTCGACGGGGAAGACATCGATGGCCGCGCCGGCGAGGTGCTTCGAACGCAGGGCCGCGGCGAGCGCGTCGATGTCGACAACGGTACCCCGCGAGGCGTTCACCAGCATCGAGCCCGGGCGCATGCGGGCGATTTCGGCCGCACCGATCATGTTTTTGGTCTGTGCGGTTTCCGGCACGTGCAGGGTGACCACGTCGGCGCGCTCGAGGAGGTCTTCGAGGCTGGAAGCCGGGCGGGCATTGCCCAGCGAAAGCTTGGCTTCCACGTCATGGAAGATCACCCGCATACCCAGCGACTCGGCCAGCACGCCGACCTGGGTGCCAATGTGGCCATAACCGACGATACCGAGCACTTTGTCGCGAACCTCGAAGCTGCCGGCGGCCGATTTCGACCAGCCGCCGCGGTGGCACTCGGCGTTCTTTTCGGGAATGCGGCGCACCAGCATGATCGTTTCGGCAATGACCAGCTCGGCCACGCTACGCGTGTTGGAGTAGGGCGCATTGAACACCGGCACACCCAGGCGTTCGGCCTCTGCGGTATCCACCTGGTTGGTGCCGATGCAGAAGCAGCCGACGGCGATCAGGCGGCGCGCTTCGGCCAGTACCTCGGCCGTGAGGTGGGTGCGGGAGCGGATGCCCACGATGTGCGCGTCGGCGATGCGCTCCTTGAGATCGTCCTCGGAGAGCGACTTCTCGTGGAACTCAATCTGCGAGTAACCGGCCTGGCGGAAGGTATCCAATGCGCTGCGGCTGACGCCTTCGAGCAGCAGGACCTTGATGTCTTCTTTCGGGTACGACGTGCGCTTCATGGCCGGGCTTCAGATCCGTAGGCGAGACGCTCACTATGCCAGAGTAGGGCGCTCATGTTGCAGCGCAGTGGACGCATGGGCCCCGCGCTGGCACCCTGCCAAGACATCCGAGCGAGAGCCCCATGACCGACCTGCGCCTGTCCGACCTTGCCCGACTGCTGCCCGAGCTGAAGTTGTCCACCGACCCCGGCGATCTTGAGCACCATGGTCGCGACTGGACGCGGCGCTGGACGCCAGCCCCCCTGGCGATCGCCTTTCCGGCCTCGATCGAAGAGGTGCAAGGCATCGTCCGCTGGGCTAACGGCGAGGGCGTGGCCGTGGTTCCGTCGGGCGGCCGGACCGGGCTGTCGGGTGGCGCGGTCGCCGCGCACGGTGAGATTGTCGTCAGTCTGGACAGGATGAATCGGGTGCTCGACTTCGATCCGATCGACCGTACGCTTACCGTGCAGCCGGGCATTGCCCTCGAGGCCGTGCACAACGCGGCCCGCGAGCGCGGTCTGCTCTATCCCGTGGACTTCGCCGCCCGGGGTTCCTGCCAGGTCGGCGGCAACATCGCGACGAACGCCGGTGGCATCCGCGTCATCCGTTATGGAAACACGCGCCAGTGGGTCGCCGGGCTCAAGGTCGTCACCGGCACGGGAGAGCTACTCGACCTCAACCGGGGCCTGGTCAAGAATGCCTCCGGCTACGATCTCCGGCACCTCGTGATCGGCTCCGAAGGCACCCTCGGTATCGTGGTCGAGGCCACGCTGAGCCTCACCTCGCCCCCGCCGCCCTCCCAGGTGATGCTGCTGGCGCTGCCAGCGATGGACGCGCTGATGAAGGTGTTCGCCGAGGCGCGGCATCGGTTGACGCTGGGTGCCTTCGAGTTCTTCACCGATCGTGCCTTGCATCACGTGCTGGCCCACGGTGCACAGCGTCCGTTCGGCGAGACACATCCGTTCTATGTCGTCACTGAGTTCGATGCGCCGGACGAGAAGGCCGAGGCGGCGGCACTGTCCTTCTTCGAGCTCTGCCTTAACGAGGGCTGGGTGGTGGATGGGGCGATCAGCTCGAGCGACGCGCAGGCCGCCGCGCTCTGGCGCCTCCGCGAGGGCATTACCGAAAGCCTCGCGCCACATAAGCCCTACAAGAACGATGTTTCCGTGCGGATTTCGGCCGTGCCGGCCTTCATGGCAGAGATGCAGGCACTGCTGTCGGCGGAGTATCCGCATTTCGACGTGGTCTGGTTCGGCCACATCGGCGACGGCAACCTGCACATCAACGTGCTCAAACCGGCCGACCTGGACAACGCGGTGTTTGTCGAACAATGCGAGCACGTCACCTCCTTGCTCGTCGACACCCTGCAACGGCACGGCGGCAGCATCTCCGCCGAACACGGGATCGGGCTGGTGAAGAAGCCGTGGCTGGGCAGCGTGCGCAGCGAGGCGGAGATTGCCCTGATGCGCGGGATCAAAGCCGTCTGGGATCCCAACGGCATCATGAATCCCGGCAAGCTCCTTTAAACGCGCTGCTTTCAAACGGGCTGTTTTTAGATGGGCTGCTTTTAAATGGGCTGCTTTTTGTGGGAGCCGATTCATCGGCGATGCTCCTGTAGGAGCCGCTTCAGCGGCGATGGGTGCTTGCCTCAAACTGGCCCGCTGCCGCGGGATCGCCGCTGAAGCGGCTCCCACATCGCCGCTGAAGCGGCTCCCACATCGCCGCTGAAGCGGCTCCCACAAGGGTGTGGCGTCTGGAGGGGCTCCCCATTAGCCTTGTCATCTCCCCACCCGCGAAGACTCACCCCCATGGCCCAGGACTCCTCCGACCTCTACCCGCCGATCGAGCCCTACAACAGCGGCACGCTCAAGGTTTCCGCGCTGCATACGCTTTATTTCGAGGAAAGCGGCAACCCCCAGGGCAAGCCGGTGGTCTTCCTCCACGGCGGTCCCGGCGGCGGCACCAACCCGCGTTGCCGTCGCTTCTTCGACCCGAAGAAGTACCGCATCGTGCTGTTCGACCAGCGTGGCTGTGGCAAGTCCACGCCGCATGCCGAACTGACCGACAACACCACCTGGGACCTGGTCGCCGACATCGAGCGCCTGCGCGAACACCTTGGTATCGATAAGTGGCAGGTGTTCGGTGGTTCGTGGGGGTCGACACTCGCCCTCGCTTATGCGGAAACGCATCCGACGCGCGTCAGTGAACTCGTGCTGCGCGGCATCTTCATGCTGCGTCGTTCGGAGCTGGAATGGTTCTACCAGGGCGGCTGCGACATGCTCTATCCGGACGCGTGGGAGACCTATCTCGCCGCCATTCCGCAGGCGGAGCATGGCGACTTGATCAGTGCCTACCATCGCCGGTTGACTAGCAGCGATCCGGCCGTTCGTGTCGCAGCTGCGCGTGCGTGGTCAGTGTGGGAGGGTGCTACCAGCTACCTCTATCAGGACGAAGGCCACATTGCGTCCAGCGGCGAGAACGAATTCGCGCTGGCGTTCGCACGCATCGAGTGCCACTACTTCGTCAACGCGGGTTTCTTCGAGGTCGACGGGCAGCTGCTACGTGACGTAGGCAAGATCCGCCACATCCCGACGGTGATCGTGCAGGGTCGCTATGACGTGGTCTGTCCCATGCGCAGCGCGTGGGATCTGCATCGCGCGTTCCCGGAGGCCGATCTGAAGATCGTGCAGGACGCGGGGCATTCGGCGTTCGAGCCGGGGATTGTTCGGGAGTTGGTGCGGGCTACCAGTCGCTTCGCCGCATAGAGCATCGCCGCTGAAGCGGCTCCCACAAACAGCCGCTTCGTCGTAGCGGGACGGCTTTTTGTGGGAGCCGCTTCAGCGGCGATAGGTGCCCGGCCAAAGCCGGGCACCTGGTACTACATCAGAACAACCCCAGTGGCAGCGTCAGCAGGTCCACCACGAAGCCATCGTGATCGGATGAGCCCATCGCCTTCTTCGCGTCGGTGGCTGTAGCTGAGTCATCCAGCGTCTGCACCGGTGCGTCGAGGTTGCCGCGACCGTACTGCATCTTCAGGAACAGACCGCGCGCCACGGTGTTCAGCAGGGCGTTGTCGAGTACCTGATGGGTCGGCACCTGGCGCGGAGCCTGGCCCTGGATGTTACCGAAGTTCTCGGTGAACAGGAACGAGTAGCGGTCCTGAGCGGGCACCGAATCCACGGCATTCCACAGGCTCGGCTTGACCAGGTTGGGGCCGCCCAGCTTCAGCAGGTTCTGGCTGTCGTCGTAACGGCCGGCGATCAGGCCAACCACGTCGGTGAAGCCATCGCTGAACTGATAGGAGTTGAAGTCACCCACCACGAGCAGCGGCGCGAGCAGGTTCTTCCGGTCGGTCTGGATCGCCTGTACCTGGGCGGCCAGCGACTTGGCCTGAAGGAAGCGCTTCTCGCGGTCGCGATCGGCCGCATCACCGGTCTTGTCCACATTCTGTCGGGCCTTCGCGTGCACCGCGATCACGTTGACGCGCATGCGGCCGATGATCGACGGCACCTCGGCCGTCAGCAGCAGCGGCGGATGATCGTGGATGAACGAGACGGAGCCCTCGTCGTCCCAGGTTTCGTCCGCAGCCAGCTGACGCACGTCGAGCACACGTACCCGGTCCGTACGGACAAGGAAGCCGACGTTGATGCCGCTCGGATCGTGACCCGGTTGCAGGATGGCTTCGTACTGCGCCGGGTAGTCGTCACCCAGCTGCTTCGCCAGACCCTGCAGAACCGCCAGGCTCTTCACTTCCTCCACCGAGAGAATATCCGGCAGCTTGAGCACGCTGCCAATGTAGGCCGACAGCCGCTGCGTCTTCAGCTTGACATGGTCCGGCGTCGGCTCGGTGCTGCCGCCGCTGCAGGTGAAGACCGTATTGAAATCGGAATCGCAGAAGCGCTCCATATTGAACGCACCCACACGCGTCGCGTAGAACGGACGTGAATCCACGGCACGCGGTAACGTTGCCGCCTTCTTGATCGTGATCTTCGTCGGGATGAAGGTGTACATGCCGAACGCGTAGGACATGACGCCTTCCGCGCGGAAGGTCGTGCCGGCATTGAACGGGGTATTGACCGGCACAGCGCCGAAGTCGGCCGTGTTCATCTTGAACACTTCGGGATTACCGGACCAGTTCGGCAGGTTCACGCCGTCCGGCACCGGCACGGTGTAACGCACGCCAGGCTTGCGCAGCGAGCGCGTACCGTTGGCGGTGATATACACCTCGGCGAAGGGCTCGTTGCTGAAACGCAGATTGCCCGTGGTGATCATGCCGTTGTCGATAACGACGCGCATGCCGACGTAGCACTGGTAGTTCGTCGTGCCGCAGGAAAGCGCATTCGGATCCGTCGACGGAATGCTGTTGCCGAACGCCACAGCCTTCGGCAGGTGCGCACCGTGCATGCTCGTGGTGATCGTCGCGTTCTTCAGCTCGGGCAGGTTGAAGTAGTTATCCACCGTGGCTTCGACATCGACCACGTCACCCGACTTCACGGTCGGCGCGGTGCTGGTGAACACGTAGATACCGTTCGAGGTGAGCGGATCGGCGTCGGCGCGGTTGTCCGGCGTCTGGATGGTGAAGCCGGCGGGACCGACCGCGGTAACGATGTTCCCATGCGTCGCAACGCGCTTGCCGACCAGCGGTGAGACCTGTCCCGTCCCGGTGACCTGCCAGATCTCCGCAGTGACAGGGATCTCGTTGAGGATCGCACCCACCGCCGCGCTCTTGGCGATGGTGACATCACCCGTGGCGTCGCTCAGGTTGACCCGGAACGCCTTGTCGGGACCGGCCGCTTTCGCGCCGTGCACGGTCACGTTGAGCGTGCTGCTGTTGCTACCCGCCGGAATCGTCAGCGTGGTGTCGACGGCGTCGTAGTCACCCGCGGCGACCGTGGCCGTATCGTCCGCCGTTGCGGCATGCACGGTAACGTCCGTCGTGACCGGCTGACTGAGCGTCACGGTGAACGGCATCGTGACGTCGTCGCCGTTGCGCAGGCTTACCGTGGCATCGGCGATGGAAAGGCTCGGCCCCTGTGCGACGCACGGCGAGGTGCTGGCACGCGGAGCGGTCGGCGCGACCTTGACCCAATCCGCCGAATTGTCGCCGCTGGACTGCGGGAAACCGGCCGGGTTTGTCTTGCGGCCATAGCCCTGGTCGGCGTTGGTGCTGCCGAGGCTGGCCAACGGCGTGCCCAGTTTGTAAGCCGAGCCAGTGCTCAGGCCGACCTGGTCGATCAGCGCGCCGGAGCCATTGAGCAGGGCGAGGCCGCCGTCATCGGTGACGCCGGTCGAATACTTCAGATCAGGCGTCACGCTGCCCGAGTAACCGGAGGCAGCTGTATTCGCCAACAGCAGGAAGCAGCCCGGCGCCACCGATGTGCCGGCCGGGAAGGTGAAGCGTGTACCGGTCGTACCCGCCGCGTTGGACGCATTGAGTTTGTAGCCGGAAACGTCCAGTGCGGCCGTGCCGGTGTTCTGCACTTCGACGAATTCGTCGTTGCCGCCGGCGGGCCCGCGAACGCGGAACTGGGTGATGGTAAGGTCCGCTGCCTGAAGCGGAAGAACGGCCATAAGGCCTGCCAGCGCCGCCCATATGGCGCGCCGTGATGTGGTCAAACGCATTCGAATATCCCCTCGAGTCGTTGAGTTATATGCGACCCGAAGCACCCCGCAATCCCCAGCGCGGCGTTCCCCCTGTCGAGTCCGCCGGCGCAGTGTGCCGCGATTTTATGACAAGGGGATGTGACACACCCGACGACTCAGGAAGGTTTCTGCTTGGTCCCGAAGATCTTGTCGCCGGCATCGCCCAGGCCGGGGAGGATGTAGCCGAGCTCATTCAGATGGTCGTCGATGCAGGCGACGTAGATTTCGATATCCGGGTGGGCGGCTTCGATGCGCTTTAGGCCCTCGGGTGCCGCCACGAGGAACAGGCCCTTGATCTTCTTTGCGCCGGCGGCCTTGAGCATGTCCACCGTGGCGACCAGGGTGCCGGCCGTGGCGAGCATGGGGTCGACAATGATGGCCGTGCGCTCGTCCATGCCACCGCTGAGTTTTTCGTAGTAGGCGACCGGCTCCAGCGTTTCTTCGTCACGCTGCAGGCCGACGACGCTCACCTTGGCGGCGGGAATCATTTCCAGCACGCCGCTGAGCATGCCCAGACCGGCACGCAGAATCGGCACGATCGTGACCTTCTTGCCCTTGATGTGCGTGACTTCGACCGGGCCAGCCCAGCCCTCGATCGTCTTGCACTCGGTTTCCATGTCGGCCGTGGCTTCGTAGGTGAGCAGGGCGGCGACTTCGGAAGCGAGTTCGCGGAACTCCTTCGTGCTGATCCCGGCGCGGCGCATCAGGCCAAGTTTGTGCTGGATGAGGGGGTGGCGGACTTCGACGATTTTCATGGGCATGCGGTCGATGGCAGGAATGCCCGGATTGTCGCATGCAAGGACCCTCCGCTCAGATTTGCAGGAGCCGATTCATCGGCGATCCCGCGGCAGCGGGCCAGGGTGGCGAGCACCCAATCGCCGATGAATCGGCTCCTACAATTGCCGGCTCAGCCCTTCAGGCAGGCGCTCATGAAGGCCTTGCGCTCGTCGCCCTTCTTGCCGGTGGCGTCCTTGTTGCACGAGGTCATCTTCTGCTGCTGGGTCTGCTTGGCCGGGGCAGGGGCCGCGGTTTCACCCTTGAGGCAGCTGCTCATGAAGGTCTTGCGCTCGTCACCCTTCTTGCCGGTCGCGTCCTTATTGCATGTCGACATGCGCTGCTGCTGCGGCGTCAGTTCTTTCTTTGCGGCTGCCTGGGGGGCGGCCATCGCACCGGCGGAAAAGACGAGCAGGGAAGCAACGGCAAGGACACGAAGCTGCATACACATGGCAAACCCCTACATGACGCCGGGCGAATCCGGCGCGTCCGAGCTTACCTCGGTCGCTTGGCTTTATGTAGGAGCCGATTCATCGGCGATGGGGTACGGCGACGCCGCTCCGTTGGCTTTTCGCCGCTGAAGCGGCTCCCACATGTACCTATTCGCCGCTGAAGCGGCTCCTACACAGAGAGCAGGTCTCAGGCGGCCTTGGTCGATGCCGAACGCCGCGGGCCTTCCTTCAGCGCATGGCGGATTTCCTCGACGATGAGGTCCACCTCGGCGCTCGTCACCCGGAAATGCGGGGTGAAGCGCAGCGAATTGGCACCGCCGTGGATCACGCCGACGCCGCGCTCGCGCATGTATTCCTCGGTCGAACCTTCGCCGTAGCACTTGTAGTCGCTTGCCAGCTCGCAGGAGAACAGCAGGCCGGTGCCCTGGACCTTGGTGATCATGCCGCCGAGTTCGCTCTTGAGGCCTTCCAGCTTCTGCAGGAATTCCTCTCCCTTGTCACGAATGTTCGCGCGAACCTCATCGGTCAGTTCCGCCAGCGTGGCGACGGCGACGTCGAGGGCGCGCGGGTTCGCGGTCATCGTGTTGCCATAGATGCCTTTGCGATACAGGCCGGCGACGCGATCGGAAACGGCAAGCACCGACAGCGGGTACTGGCCGGCGTTGAGCGCCTTGGAGAAGGTCTCCATGTCCGGCGCGTCCAGGGATTCGAAGCCCGGGTAGTCGATGATGGACAGCACGCCGTGTGCACGCAGGCCAGCCTGGATCGAATCGACCAGGAGCAGGGTGCCGTGTTCGCGCGTGAGCTCACGTGCGGCGGCGTAGAACTCCGGCGTAAGCGCGCGGCCCGGATCACCTTCACCCATCACCGGCTCGAGGAACATCGCTTCGATGAACCAGCCCTGGCGATCGGCCTCGGCGAAGACGGCCTTCAGCGCGGCCACGTTGTACGGCTCGACGGTGACCAGGGTGTCTTCGTTGCGGAAGCTGGCCAGATGCTGCTGGTAGTTGCGGCGCGAGGAGTCGGAGTAGATAGCCGGACGCTCGGTGCGACCGTGGAAGGCGCCCTTCACCGCGAGGCGCTTGATGGTGCGACCGGCATGGCGCGCGCCCGGGTCGGTCATCACGCGGGCGTTGACGTCGGCGATACGGCCGGCGAGCGTCACCGACTCCGAGCCCGAGTTCAGGCAAAGGAAGTGCGAATACGGGCTACCGCCACGATGGCGGCCGAGTTCCTTGTTCAGCGCGTCGCACAGGCGCAGCTGCGAGACGTTCGCGGTCATGACGTTGGCCATGACCTGCGGGCGCGCCATGGCGTCCAGGATGTGCTGCGGGTTGTGACCGAAGCCGAGCATGCCGTAGCCGCCGTTGTCGTGAATCACGGCGCCCTTGAGCGTGACGACCCACGGGCCGCGCGCGGCAGCGGGCACATACGGGTTCACACCGTCGTCGGGGTAGAAGTTGACCAGGCCACACTGCAGATGGTCGATCTGCGCGGCCTCGTCCATGCGCAGGAAATCGCCCATCTCGGCGCGAAGCGCCTGGTGGTAGGCGACGGCCTCTTTGATGGCCTGGACCAGGGAGGGGTCGATGCCGGCAAATCGCACGACCGTGGCGTCGGCCAGGCCTCGCGTACGCGGCGTACCGCCAAAGTCGCGCATCTCGCGCAGAAGACCGATGACGTCCATAACCCACTCCTCACTTCGAATGACGCGGCACTGGTTCGAATCGATCCCTTAAGACGCCGCTAAGTGTCTATATGTAAAGGGATTATTTCCCCAGCATATCACGCGGATTTTGGCCGCGTAACCCCCGGGTGACGCTTGTCACATCCGCACAATGACGCAAGCGACTGCCGCCAAGGGGTTGCGACGGAATATGTTGCGACGCAAGGGAGGACACCATGATCAACGACACCTGCATTGCGCGTCTGGACCAGGTCGGCAAGCGCTACGGCGCCATCGTCGCGCTGGACGGTATTAACCTGCAAATTCACCGCGGCGAACTGCTCGCGCTTTTGGGCCCCAATGGCGCCGGCAAGAGCACCAGCATCGGCCTGTTGCTCGGCCTGCACCGGGCAGACAGCGGTAGCGTGAGCCTGTTCGGACGCGATCCGCAGGACATCGAGGCGCGCCGGCGCATCGGCGTGATGCTGCAATCGGCGGCCTTGCCGCCGACCCTGAAGGTGAGTGAGCTGATCAGTCTCACGGCCAGTTATTACCCGGTACCGAGGTCGGTTGCCGAATGCGCGAGCCTGGCCGGGATCTCCGATCTCTCAGGGCGCCGCTATGCCAGTCTCTCCGGCGGCCAGCAGCGCCGCGTGCAGTTCGCCATGGCGCTGGCGGGGCGACCGGAAATTCTCTTCCTCGACGAACCGACGGTCGGGATGGATATCGTCGCTCGTCAGGCACTCTGGGCAGCGATCCGCAAAGCCGTGGCCGAGGGTTGCGCCGTCGTCCTCACCACGCATTACCTCGAAGAAGCCGAAGCCCTGGCCGACCGCGTCTGCGTAATCGCCAAGGGCCGTGTGGTCTCCGAAGGCACGGTGGACGCCCTGCGTGCACACGTCGCGGTACGTCGTATCCGTTGCATCACATCGACCGCCGCCGCGACCGTCGCCGCATGGCCGGAGGTGCTGTCGGCGGAGCTGGCGCAAGGGCGTCTTGCTATCGCCACCGCCGAAGCCGAGAGCGTAGTGCGTCGCCTGCTCGACACCGACGCCAACCTGAGCGAGCTCGAAGTGCAGCGTGCCGGCCTGGCTGAGGCCTTCACCGAGATCACCCGCGACACCGAGTCGACCGATCGTTCCCAGGAGGCCGCATGAACACCATCGACAGCATCGCCACGCCGGTGATGACCACGGGTCGCCTGGTCAACGCCTATGTGCAGGAAGCGAAGTCGGAATGCCTGCGCTACATGCGCAACCCAGGCTTCCTCCTGCCGACGCTTCTGTTCCCGTCCGTGTTCTACCTCATGTTCGGCATCTTCCTCGCGCACTCGAACAGCGCAGACGCGCCGCGTTACCTGCTTGCGTCGTACGGCACGTTCGGCGTGATGGCGCCGGGTCTGTTCGGTTTCGGCGTGTCGCTGGCGCTCGAACGGGATACCGGTCTGCTCACGCTCAAGCGCGCGATGCCGATGCCGCCGGGCGCGTACCTGCTGGGCAAGATGTGCATGGCCATGCTCGTCGCCGGTGTCGTCTCGATCATCCTGCTGTGCATGGCGGTGTTCCTTGCGGGCGTCTCGCTACCGGCATCGCGACTTGCCACGTTCTTCGTGCTGGAAGTGCTCGGCGTGCTGCCGTTCTGTGCGCTCGGCCTGCTGATCGGCACGCTGGTGAAGGGGCAGGGCGCCCCCGGGGTGGTCAACCTGGTCTACCTGCCGATGGCCTTCCTGTCCGGACTGTGGTTTCCGCTGTCGATCATGCCGTCCTTTCTGCAGTCGATCGCCCCGATCTGGCCGGCGTACCACCTCGACCAGCTGGCGTTGTCGGTGGTGGGGCTCGGCCAGGGCGGCGTCCTGCTCCACGTGCTGGTGCTGGTCGGCTTCACGGCGGCCTTTCTTCTGCTCGCCGCGCGCCGCCTGCGTCGCTACGGTTGAAGTAGCATGAACGCTCGCCTTTCCTCGGATGCCCGCATGGCTCGCTCGTGGTTTCAGCCGACACCGGATTCGCTTTGGAACCGCTTCCAGGAGAAGCCGCGGCTGCGCGTTGCGAGCATGTTCCATCTGGTCTGGACCGTATATGTCTTCGGCGATCTGGTCTTCGCGGAGAAGCTTAACCCTCACTGGTGGCTGGCCACTCTTATCGCCTTTCCGGTCTTCCTGGGGCTTTATGCGCTGAGTTACATCCGACCGTTACGCCTGGCGCCCTGGTTTGCCGCGGCTGTCGCCCTGGTGGGGTACTCGCTGATGGGCATCAATGCCAGTGGTGGCGGGTGCCTCATGATCTATGCGTGCGCGATGATGGGTTTCGAAGGCTCGCCCAAGCGTTCCTATATCGGCATGGCCGGCGTCATCGGTGGCTTTGCATTGGTCGGAACGTTCGTCTACAACTGGCCAGTAAGCATCCTGGCAACGCTCAGCTTTATCGCGATTTCCGTCGGCTCGATCAACATCATCTATCGCGTCAATGCGCAACGCGACGCCGAACTCAAGCTTTCCCACGACGAGGTTCGCCGCCTCGCGGCGATGGCCGAGCGCGAACGCATCGGCAGGGACCTTCACGATCTGCTTGGTCATACGCTTTCGCTTATCACGCTCAAACTGGAACTGTCGCGTCGCCTGATCGATCGCGATACGGATGCTGCACGACGCGAAATGGAGGAAGCGGAATCGGTCGCCCGCCATGCGCTTGCCGAAGTCCGTTCGGCGGTTACCGGTATTCGTGCCACGGGTCTTGCCGCGGAGCTCGCTTCCGCTCGCTTGCTGCTTAATGCCTCGATGGTGCACTTCGACTACGTGAGTGACCTGCCCCAACTTCCCGAACGGCTGGAGGCTGGCCTTGCGCTGGTCCTGCGTGAGGCAGTGACGAATATCCACCGCCATGCGCGTGCCTCGTTCGCGGAAGCGCGCATCGAAGTCACCGCGGGCGTACTCACCTTATGCGTCGCCGATAATGGCAGTGGCGGCGTCAGCGATGAGGGCAACGGCATCTGCGGCATGCGCGAGCGCGTGCGCGCTTTGGGCGGCACGCTTGCCTTCGAATCCGAGCGCGGCAAGGGCACACGTGTGCGTATCGCCGTGCCGTTGACCGCGGCCGATCGGCGTCTTGCGCCCACCACGGAGCCCGATACTCTCGGGCTCGAACCGCGGTCGATCTCATGATGCGACTGCCGTCCGCCCGCCCGGATTCCCTGCTCGGCAGCCTGCGCTCGCCGACCTATCTGCGCTGGCAGGCTGGCTTGCAGGTGTTCTGGCTGATCGCGCTGATCCAGGGGCCGCTCGCGCTGAAGGCTTTCGATTGGGCATGGTTTGGACCGACGCTCCTTTCGATCCTCGTCTACCTGGTTTGCTATTTCGGTGTATACATCGCGCCGTTGCGGCGCTTGCCGTTCCACGCCGCGAGCATCGTCGTGATGGGCTTCGTGCTGTGGCCGGTCAATCCGCTGTCGCTGGGTTACGTCATCATTGGCGTGACCCTGCTGGCCTATGCGCCGCATCCACGGCATTGGCTGCTCGGCGTCGCGCTCGCCCCGCTGGTCACGCTGGCCTGGGTCTATGCGTTCGGGGTGCCGCTACTCCACGTCGGCGTCGTCTTCGGTGCGGGCCTCGCTGCCGGTTTCAGTAACTTTCTCTATGTGCGCGGTGCGCGCCGCGACGCGGAGCTTCGCCTTTCGCAGGGTGAAGTACGTCGGCTGGCGACGCTGGCCGAGCGCGAACGCATCGGTCGCGATCTGCATGACCTGCTGGGCCACACGCTTTCGCTGATCACCCTGAAGTCCGAGCTGGCCAAACGCCTGGCGCTGGTCGATCCCGCGCGTGCCCAGCAGGAGATGGAAGAAGTCGAGCGCGTCGCGCGTCATACGTTGACCGAAGTGCGTAGCGCCGTCACCGGCATGCGTGCCGGCGACCTCGGCAGCGAACTGGTTTCCGCACGCGTCATGCTTGAGGCGTCAGGTATCGCGTTGCACGTAGTCATGCCGGAGCGGCTCGCCTTGCCCGAGGCGGCGGAAGCCGCGCTTTCGCTTGTGCTGCGCGAAGCGGTCACCAATATTCACCGACACTCGCGCGCTACCGAAGCGCGCGTGGTCATTACCCGTAACGGACAGGATTTTTCGATGCGCATCACGGACAACGGTTGCGGCGGACTCGCCGCGCATGGCAATGGGGTTTCCGGTATGCGCGAGCGTGTGCGGCAGGTCGGTGGCCGGCTGGCCATCGACTCGCCGGCGAAGCAGGGCACGGCGCTCGAAATCGGCCTGGCTTTGCCGCAGGCACTGCAGGGGAGCCCGGCATGATCCGCGTCCTGATTGCCGAAGATCAGGCCATGGTGCGTGGCGCCTTGTCGGCCCTGCTCAACCTGGAATCGGACATCGAAGTTCTCGGCTCGGCCGCCGATGGTGAGAGTGCGTGGCGCGAACTGCAGCGGCTCAAGCCCGACGTGCTGGTGACCGACATCGAGATGCCCGGCCTCACCGGCCTGGAAATCGCCCAGCGCATTCATCGCCACGAGTTGCCGATGAAAGTGATCATCGTGACGACTTTCGCCCGGCCGGGCTTCCTTCGCCGTGCGCTGGATGCCGGGGTGAGTGGTTACCTCCTCAAGGATGCGCCGGCCGAGAACCTGGCCGAGGCCCTGCGCATGGTCCATCGGGGTGGCCGCGCCATCGATCCACAGCTGGCCCTTGAAGCATGGTCAGAAGCCGATCCCCTGAACGACCGTGAGCGGCAGGTGTTGCGCCTGGCAGGGGAGGGGCTCTCGGCCAGCGATATCGGCACGCAGCTGAATCTTTCGCATGGCACGGTGCGCAACTACCTGTCCGAAGCCATCGGCAAGCTGGGCGCCGGGAATCGCATCGAAGCCTTCCGGTTGGCACGTCAGAAAGGTTGGCTCTGACCGCTACAATACGCCCGTAACGCGCCGCTTCCGGCGCGCTGGGGAAAGCCATCGGAATGGCTCACATCTTGCGGGTTCTGACGACCATGGCGATCGCGGCGATGCTTGTTGCCGCCTGCGGTCGCGCGTCCGCGCCCCTGACTCACGACGCGTATATCTGGCAGCGGCAGTGGACACCAGCCTTGCGCGAGGCTATGTCGAGCTCCACGGACCTCGTCCGCGACTGGCGGGTACTTGTCGCCCAGGCTGATCGCAACGGAGCCTTCCATACGTTTGCACCGGACAGGGAAGCGCTGGCTCGCAGCGGGCGGCCTGTCGTACTGGTCGTTCGTATCGACGGGAGGCTGGCGAGTTTCGACGCTGGCGTGCTGGCCGGCCGCATCGCGGAGCTCACGGCCGGCTGGCCAGTTGGGCAGCTCGGCGGCATCGAGATCGATTACGACTGCCCGACCTCACGACTGCCGGCCTATACGGCCTTCCTGACGGCATTGCGCCCGCGGCTCGGCACGCTTCCGCTCTCGATCACCGCCTTGCCAACGTGGATTGGCTCGCGCGACCTCGATGCTTTGCTGGCCCTGCCGGACGAGTCCGTGCTGCAGGTACATGCCGTGCAGGCACCGCAGGCGGGTCTGTTCGATCCGGTGGTCGCCGACCGTTGGGTGGACGAGTTCGCCACGCATACGCGCAAGCCGTTTCGTGTTGCGCTACCCACATATGGTTCGCGCGTGAGCTGGAATGAAGACGGTAGCCTGCTTGCCGTTGAAAGCGAACGAGCCGCCCTGGCCGCCGGCGCGACGTCGGCGGAACTGTATGCGGCGCCGGATATCCTCATGGCTTTCGTGGCGCATCTGGCCAAAGATCGCCCACGCGGTCTCGTCGGCGTGGTGTGGTTTCGTTTGCCTACCGTGGACGATACGCGCGCGTGGAGTCTCGCTACCTGGCGTGGTGTTATCAGCGGTCATCTCGATACGGCCCCCCTGATGATGACGTTACAGCCAGGGCCTTCAACCGATGCTCCATCCGATGTGATGCTCGAGAACGCTGGCGCTACCGATGTCGCGCCGCCACCGCGCGTCGCCTTACCTGCTTCTTGCGAACTGGCCGATGGCATCGATGGCTACCGTCTGCAGCGTCGCGCTACGTCGCTCGAACTGATCGCCGAAAGCGTGCGGCCGATTCCTGCCCACACGCGCCGCTCAATCGGCTGGGCTCGCTGCAAGGCGGGCACGCCGCTCACTCTTTCACCGATACCCGCACAAGGAACGCCCGTTTCATGATGAAGCAGAAGACGCTCGCGATCGGTTTCGCGATCGCCGTGGTTGGCGCGGTTGCCTGGGCTTGTGGCCCCGACTTTCCGACCCAGATGCTGGACGATCGCGCCGCCACATTGAAGGCGGTGCCGCAAAACACCTTCGCTTTCGAAGCCCAGCATCTGTTGCCGGCCAGCGACGGACTGCAGGCGGTCGAGACGGGGCGCTACGGTGAGGAATCGAAGGCAAAGCCCGACCTGACGGCCGAGCAGGCTGAGCGTGTGAAAGCGCTCCAGGCCTCCACGACGGGCGCGCAGGCGTTCGAAGGTGGTGCGGACCTTCCGGCGGACGTGCGGTCTTATGTTGCGGGCGCGGTCGACTGGACCCGTGCGACACAGGACTGCCCCGGAGCGCCGGATAGCCAGTATGGCGAGACGTTGAGCAAGCCGCCCTGTGCCGTCTTCGACGCGGACGCGCTCGACAAGGCGCAGTCGAGTTTCGAGCAGGTGCTCGCATTGCCACCGGATCAGGCGACGCATCGCGGCGCCTGGGCGGCTTACATGCTCGGTGAGGTGCACGCATTGCGCGCTGCGAAGGCGGCGGGCACGCCGACGTTTGCCACGCAGCGAGACGCCGCTGCAAAAGCCTTTCAGCAGGCGCGCGCACGCGTTCTTGCCGGTGCATCCGATGTGCAGGGACTGGCCGTGGCCAGCTTCGGTGAAGAGGCTCGACTAAGCCTCTATGCGGGTGCGAAGCCCTGTGTGTGGGTGGACCTCTATAACGGTGAAGACTGCGCGTCGGCACTCTCGCCCGCGGATCTGAAGCACGCCATCGCCCTGTACGCGGCGCAGGCGGGACATGGCTCGGACAATGCCGTGCAGTCGCTGGCATCCATCGCCAGCGCGGTTCTCGATAACCCGGATCAGGTCGACGCGCTCATCGATGGGCCGGTGTCGCAGCGTTTGCTGGTCACCTACGCGTTGAGCTGGGTCACCCCGCAGACGACGGACGGTAAGCCGCAGCCTGCGTTGACCGCCTTGGTCGATGCGATCGAGGCGAACGCGCCGGACAAAGTCAGCGCAGCGGATCGCCTTGCCTCGCTTGCTTATGAGCTGGGCCGCTATGACGACGCCGCGAAGCTTGTGGCGAAGGCGGATGGTCCCCTGGCCAGCTGGGTCCGCGCAAAGCTCGCCCTGCGCAATGGCGACCGCGAAGGAGCTGCCCGCGCCTACGCCGATGCCGCAAAGGCCTTTCCCCGTGTGGACGACCCCAAGGCTGCCCTCGAGACCGATAGCGTGCATCGCCTGATGGGTGAGCGTGGCGTGCTGGCGCTCGCTCGCGGCGAGTACGTCGAAGCGATGTCGCGCATGTATGAGGCTTCCACGGCGGTGGGCGGCGACGGGAATGTCTACGACGGTGAGCTGGAAGAGTCGGGTGCCGGCTACGGCAACGACATGAATTACATTGCCGAGCGCGTGCTCACGGTGGATGAGCTGAAGAGTTTCATCGATGAGAAAGTGCCTGCCTCGCCGGCGCCCGCGACGAAGCCCGATAAGGATCACCCCGCCGAACCGCTATCGCTCAACGATCGCCTCCGCTGGCTGCTGGCTCGCCGCCTGATGCGCGCCGGCCGTTTCGATGACGCCGACTCGTACTTCGCGCCGGGCCTCGACGCACGTTTCGGCGACGTCGACCTGCGTGCCAAGGCGAAGGAATACGCGAAGGATCTCCACGATGGCGACCACGCGTGGACCGACATTGGCAAGGCTGAAGCCCGCTACGCCGCGGCGAAGATCGCGCGAGAGAACGGTATGGAGCTGATCGGCTTCGAGCAAGGTCCGGATTACGGTGACAACGGCGGTGGTTATCAGGGCGGTAGCGGCCAAAGCACGGAGACGCTCAAGGGTGACCTCGTCACGGCCGGTGAGCGCCAGCGTTTCAACGACAGCGCAGCCCAGCCGGACCGTCGATTCCATTACCGCTATGTCGCCGCCGACCGAGCCGTCTCGGCAGCCGATCTGGTGCCCAAGCGCTCGCAGGCCTTTGCCGCCACCTTGTGCATGGCGACGAACTGGATGCTGCAGGGTCCACCGGATTACAACGAGCCGGAGGACGGAGACACCACCAAGCCCGTCAACGAACGCCAGCGTCGCGCCCAGGCCTATTACGCCCGCTACGTGAAGCAGGGGCCGTACGTGGAATGGGCCGACAGCTTTGGCTGGAACTGCGAAGAGCCCGATTTCGCCAGCGCCCGCAAGCTGAAACGCGCGGAGCAGGTGAGGGCGGTGAAGCATTTCGTTCGCAAGTACCTCGCCGTTGAGATCGCGGTGTTCGTGCTGGTGGTGGCTGGTCTGGCTTTCCTCGTCGTCCGCCGACGTAGAAAGACGTTGTAGATGGGGCAGGCCTGTGGGAGCCGGCTATGCCGGCGATCCCGCGGCAGCGGGCCCGGTTGAGGCCAGCACCCCATCGCCGCTGAAGCGGCTCCCACAGAAAGCTCCCCACGGTCCGGGATGGGCGATAATCTCCCACCCGCCTGCCGAATGCCCCCACTCGTGAAGAAATCCGACTTCAACTTCGACCTTCCCCCTGACCTGATCGCCCAGGCCCCTCTGGCCCGGCGTTCGGGGAGCCGGTTGCTCGTGGTCGATGTCGGCGCGCACACGAAGAAGGACCGGAAGTTCTACGAACTGCCGGAAATGCTCCAACCCGGCGATCTGCTGATCTTCAACGATACCCGCGTCCTCCCCGCGCGTCTTTACGGCCGCAAGGAATCCGGCGGTGAGGTCGAGATCCTCATCGAACGCGTCACCGGTCCGCACGAGGCCCGCGCCCAATTGGGCGTGAGCAAAAAGCCCAAGGAGGGTGGCCGGATCGAACTCGCCGACGGCAGCATGGTCACCGTGCTCGGTCGCGAAGGCGAGTTCTTCCTGCTTCGCTTCGAAAGCCAGGAGCCGCTCGAGCGCCTGCTTTCCCGACTGGGGGAGATGCCCCTGCCGCCGTACATCGAGCGCGGCGCCGAGGCGGCGGACAACGAGCGCTACCAGACCGTTTTTGCGCGCGAGCCGGGTGCGGTCGCAGCGCCGACCGCAGGCCTTCACTTTGACGAGGAACTGCTCGGCAAGCTCCGCGCCCGCGGCGTCGAGATGGGCTACGTCACCTTGCACGTGGGTGCAGGTACCTTCCAGCCGATGCGTGCCGAGGATGTTCGCGACCACGTGATGCATCGCGAATGGCTCAATGTCGGCGCGGGACTTGTGGAGAAGATCCGTGAGACGCGTGCGGCCGGTGGCCGCGTCGTGGCCGTCGGCACCACCGTCGTCCGGGCGCTGGAAAGCGCGACCGTCGAAGGCGTACTGCGCCCGTTCGCAGGGGAAACCCAGATCTTCATCTTCCCCGGCTACAAGATCACCAGCGTCGATGCCCTGATCACCAACTTCCACCTGCCCCAGTCGACCTTGCTGATGCTGGTCTCGGCGCTGGCAGGCAAGGAAGCGATCCTCGAGTCGTATCGCTACGCGGTGCTGCAGCGTTACCGCTTTTTCTCATACGGTGACGCGATGCTGATCATTCCGGCGAAGACCGTCTGACGCTCCCAACGGCCTCGCGCCGCCCGGCAGCTCTCCACGCCTTGCGATTCCAACCCTAAAGTTTTTACGATCCCTGCCGAAACGGCTCATTGAAGAGCCGGACGCGGCTACCCGAGAGGGTTCCCGCGTGCCATGAACCAGGACGGTTTGGAGTAGTAGCAAGATGCGGGTTGCAGGGGATGGCCGTTGGCGCACAACGGTGTACGGGCTGATTTACCTGTTTGCCAGCGGAACCAGCGGTACGGTGGCGGCGCAGCAGACCACGTTGGACAAGCAAGAGCAGCTGCGTCGCGCGCAGCAGCTCGAACAGAAGGAAACCGAGCGCCAGGAGGCGCCATTCCAGACCGTGCAGCCGCCGACCCAGGACGAGCGGCTGGATGCGCCGTTGCCGAAGGAAACCCCGTGTTTCCCTCTGCAGAGCCTGCGCCTGGAAGGCGAGCGGCTTGCAGACTTCCCGTGGGCACAGCGCTATCTCGACCGTTTCGTCGGCCAGTGCGTCGGCCGTGACGGCCTGGCAGCCCTGCAACGCCGCCTTTCCAACCTGCTGATCGCACGTGGCTACGTGACGACGCGGGTGGGCGTGCCGGCACAGGATATTTCCAAGGGCCACCTGCGCATGCTCCTCGTGCCGGGCATCCTGCGACACGTCCGTTTCGCCGAAGGCTCCCCTGAGCTCGACTGGCGCACGGCGTTCCCGATCCGCGAAGGCGATCTGCTCAACCTGCACGCCATCGAGCAGGGCCTCGAGCAGCTCAAGCGCGTTCCCTCGCAGGACGTGACCATGGACATCGCCCCCGGTGAACAGGTCGGCGAATCCGACGTGGTCCTTACGGTGCACACGACGCGCCGCTGGCACGTGGTCGTCGATACGGGCGATGCCGGACTCAAGGGCACCGGTCGTTACCAGGGCAACCTGAACTTCTCGCTCGACAACCCGTTGGGTTGGAACGACCTGTTCTCGATCGGCGCAGGCCATGCGCTGTTCACCCATCCCTATGACGGAAGCACCTTCAGCGAGAACGCCACGTACAGCGTTCCCCTCGGCTGGTGGACCTTCAGTGGCTCGGTGTCCACGTATCGCTACCAGCAGTGGATCGAAGGCTTCAACAACCGTTTTCGTTCGACGGGCAGCTCCACCTCCAGCGACATCACCGTGCAGCGTCTGCTGACGCGAGGCACGTCGAGCAAGACCTCGCTCGAAATGCGGCTGGCCGCGCGTAGTGCACATAGCTATATCCAGGGTGTCGAAGTCGGCATCCAGCGACAGCGCGTCGCGAGCGCGGAACTGGCGCTGGTGCATCGCCATTACATCGGCCAGGCGCAGATCGATGCGCGCCTCGGTTACCAGCGCGGCACGCCGTGGTTCGGCAGCCAGTGGATCGGGTATGACCCCCAGGTTGGGTATCCGACCAATCGCTACGGCCTGACGACGCTCGACCTGTCGCTGAGCAAGCCGCTGACGCTTGGCGGTCGCCAGGCAATCTGGGACAGCAGTCTGCGCATGCAGCGGTCCACCGATCATCTGCCCGCCGCCGAGCTCATCACCATCGGCGGGCGCTATTCGGTGCGTGGCTTCGATGGCGAACAGACGCTGGCTGGTGAACGCGGTGCCTATTTGCGTAACACGCTCACGTTGCCGCTCGGCATGGTGGCGCCCTACCTGGGCGTGGACCTTGGTCGTGTCGCCGGACCGTCCACGCAGGCGGGTCACCGCCAGCTTGCCGGCACCGTCCTCGGCCTGCGCGGCAGCTATAGCGGCTTGAGCTGGGATCTCTTCGCGGGCAGGCGCATTCATGCGCCGCGCGGCTTCGACAGCGAGCAGCCGACCACGGGCTTCCAGCTCATCTACCAGTACTGAAACACGGGCAGGGGAACCCAGGCAGGTGCCCGCCACGAGGATAGTCATGAAGACGATCAAGGAAATGATGGTGCGTCCCCGCGACGCGACGGCGATGGTGGTTTTGCGCAGCCTGGTGCTCGCGATCGCCCTGGCCACGGTGGGCATTCCGGTGGTGTCGTGGGCGCAGCAAGTGCCCGATGCCGCGGCTGGCGCGCACCGACCGAAGATGGATTCGGCCGCGAACGGCGTACCGGTCGTGGATATCGTCGCGCCCAACGCGCAAGGTGTGTCGCACAACAAGTACCAACGCTTCGATGTCGACCAGCGTGGCGTCATCCTCAACAACAGCGCCGCCATCGTCCGCACGCAGTTGGGTGGGTACATCGCCGGCAACGACAACCTGAAGGGTGGCGAAGCCTCGCTGATCCTCAACGAGGTGACATCGGCGCTTCCAAGCAGCCTGCGCGGCTACATCGAAGTAGGCGGCAAGGCCGCACCGGTGGTGATCGCCAACCCCTACGGCATCACCTGCGATGGTTGCGGCGTCATCAATAGCCAGCGCTTCACGCTCACCACCGGCACGCCCGTGTTCGGTGGCAGCGGGAGTCTCGATGCGTTCCACGTGACCGGCGGCAGCATTACCATCGGTAGCGGGGGCCTCGATGGCTCCGTGGTGGATCGCACCGACCTCATCGCCCGTGCGGTGCAGGTGAATGGCCAGCTCTGGGCAAAAGACCTCAACGTCGTCACCGGCAGTAACGACGCTAACTACGCTGATGGCGGCGTGCGCGCCAACGCAGCCGACGCGGCTCACCCGGCCGTGGCGATTGACGTGGCAGCGCTTGGCGGCATGTATGCGGAGAAGATCCGCCTGGTCGGTACCGAAGCGGGTGTGGGTGTGGTCAGTAGCGGCGCCATCGCGGCGCAGGCTGGCGATCTGGAGCTGACCAGCGCGGGTGAAGTGCGACTTGGCGGCACTACCGTCGCCTCGAACAATGTTTCCATCTTGACGCCGGGTGCGTTGAGCAATACCGGCCAGTTGTACGCGGGCCAGTCGTTCGATCTGCGCACGGGAACGCTGCATAACGACGGTACGATCTATGGTCTCGGCGGAAGCGGCAACGTCTCGACGCTCGGCCTGTTGGAAACGACGGCGGCAAGCACCCTGCATGCAGGGAACGGCCTCACGCTCAATGCGGCGACGGTGAACAGTAGCGGCGTCGTGGATGCCGGCGGTGCGTTGGCTATTTCCAGTCGTGGTGATGTGAATCTTGCCGGTGCCGTACAGGGTGGCGGCGACGTTGCCGTGCGTGTGGCGAATCAGTTGAGCAACGCGGCGACCGTGCTTTCCGGCGGTCGCCTTGACCTGCAGGCGGCGCGCATCGCCAATCAGGCGGGTGCTGTCGCGTTCGCCGGTGGCGATCTTGCGGTGACCACCGCTGGAGACGTTGTTAACGACGGTAGCCTTGTTGCCAATCGCGGCCTGAGCGTCACTGCTTCTGGCATCGTTAGTCATGGTGAGTTGGGTACGCAGCAGGGTGACGCTTCGCTCGCCAGCACGTCCGACATGATTCTGGCTGGCAATACGGTGGTGGCCGGTACGCTGAACCTGCGTGCGCAAGGCGCGCTGCAGCAGCAAGGCCAACTGACCGTCAATAGCCTGAATGCGGATACGCGGTCGCTCGACAATAGCGGCGAGCTCTACGCGCGCGGAGACGCCCAGCTGCACACGCTGGGCGACCTATCCAATACCGGTTCGCTGCATAGCGACGGTGGACTTGCGTTGAGCGCCGACGGTACCGTGGTCAACAGCGGCAGCATGCACGCCGACAAGGCGCTCACGCTTAACGCCTCCGGCATCAACCAGGCACAGAACGGTCAGATCAATGCTGCTGGGACGCTTAAACTAACGAGCTCCGGCCTGCTTGATAACCAGGGCAGCATCGTCGGTAACCAGGTCCTCGACGTGCGCGCAGGCAGCCTGCGCAGCAGCGGTCAGCTAGGTACGACCGCAGGCGATGTGTCTCTCGCCACGACGACGGGCGATCTCACGCTCGCCGGCACCACGGTATCGGCGGGTAGCCTCGTGGCGCAATCTGCCGGTGCGCTCGTCCAGACCGGTTCGATGAATGCTGCCGCCGCGACGCTCGCCTCCACGGGCGATCTCTCGCTGGCCGGCGATACCTCCGTCACAGGGGCGCTGGCGCTCGACGCAGGTCATGATCTGCACAACACCGGCAGCGTGCGTGCGGGCAGCACGCTCGACCTGCACACGACGGGTGATCTGGACAACCGCGGCAGCATCGCCACAGAACTAGGCGGCGACGTCCGTGTGGACGGCGCGCTGGTCCAGACCGCTGACGGCAAGCTGCAAAGCAATGGCGACCTGTCGGTAGAGACCGGCCGGATTGACAATGCGGGCACGCTCTCCAGCACGAAGAATCTGGCGATCAAGGCACAGGGTGATCTGGCGTTTTCCGGCAGCACGCAGGCTGGTGATGCGTTGACCATCGATACGGCCGGTGACGTCCGCAACTCGGGCTCCCTTCTGGCGTCTTCGGCCCTGTCGATCACGGCAAACCGCATCGGCAATGCCGGTTCGATCGCCACCGATGGTGCGTTCGACCTGCACGCCCGCACCGCCCTGGACAATCAAGGAAGCCTCTACACCGGCAAGGCGTTCAACATCGCTGCCAACACCTTCACCCTGGGTGCGGCGGCATCTCTGTCGAGCGCTGAAGACATCACCATCGATGTGACCGGTGCGCTCGACAACGCGGGCAAGATCGTCGCAAGAAACCTTGACCTGCGCGGTGGCAGCGTCACGTCGACCGGCGCGCTCGGCACACAGCAGGGCGATCTGCACCTCGAAGCCAGGCAGGGCGACCTCACGCTTGGCGGCATCGTCTCGTCGGCAGGAGCCGTCGAAGCGACAGCATCCGGGGCGATTCGCCAAAGCGGTCAGCTGGCCGCAACGGATCTCGATCTCAACGCCGCTGGTGACGTCGAAACGCAGGGAGACATCACGGCCCACACGGCAACGCTGACCAGCGGTGCAACGCTCAGCCAGGCCGGTACGTTGGCGGCTGACTCGATCTCACTGAAGGGCAGTGCGGTAAAGAACGACGGCCGCACGCTGTCGTCTGGTGACCTGACCGTCCATGGCGACAGCGTAGATGCTGCCGGCGTGCTCGCGGCGGGCGTAAAAGCCGATGGAACGCTCGATACCACGGGCGACCTGCATGTACTCGCCGACACGGCACTCACAGCGCACGGCAGTCTTCTGGCTGGCCGCGCGTTCGATGTGCAGGCGAATACGATGGATCTTTCCGCCGGCACGCAGCGTGCCGGCGGCGACGCGAGCCTGATCGCGCGGGCCGGCAACATCGACCACACCGCAGGCGACCTCGCCGTGGGTGGCGCGCTGACTGCGCAGGCTAGCGGCGCCTTGATCAACCGTGGCACGGATGGTCACGACGCGCGTATGCAGGCTAATGCCTTGCTGCTCCAGGCAGGGTCGATCGACAACGGTCGCGGCAAGCTGTTACAGACGGGCACCTCGGCGCTAACGATCAGTACGACCGGAACACTCGATAACAGTGGTGGCACCCTTGCCACGAACGGCAACGACCTGACCCTGCATGGCGGTCGCGTGGTCAACACGTCCGGCACGGTGCAGCTGGCTGGCACGGGTCAGCTCGACGTCAGCGCCGATCAGGACATCGACAACCGCCAGGGTACTCTCGCCGGTAACGGTGCTACCCGCGTCACGGCGGGAACGACGCTCGTCAACGATGGCGGCCTGATCAATGCCCATGGCGCCACGGTCGTTGCGGCCGCGTCGCTGAGCAACCTGTCGAACGGCGCGATCTCGGGCAACACGCTTGGTGTCACGGTAACGGGGGGCGTCAACAACACTGGCGGCCTGATGCAGGCCACGGGTGGCGATCTGTCACTGACGGCAGGCAGCCTCTCCAACAGCGGGGGCACGATTCAGTCCGCGCCGGGCGCCGTCACGCTGGGCGTCGGCGGCACGCTGGACAACGGCACCGGCATCATCGCGGCTGGTGGTCTCGCCAGGCTCACCACCGCGCGACTGGTCAACGCCGGCAGCATCTCTGCCGGGCAGCTGAACGTCCAGGCTACCGATACGCTCGCTAACACGGGTGGCCTCCTGCAGAGCCGTGGTGCCATCGACCTTCGTGCGGCCAATGGTCTCAACAACAACGCGGGCAGGATCGAAGCCAACGGCGCCACCACGCTGAACTCGGCGTCGATCTCGAACGTAGGTGGGCGCGTCGCCAATGCGAGCGTCGCGCTGACCCAGGTCACCTCGACCGGTGGCATCGACAATCGTGGTGGCACGCTGGGCGGGCAGGGTGACGTCAGTCTGTCCGGCACATCCATCTCCAACACGCAGGGCGGCACGCTCTTAGCGGCCGGCAATATGACGCTTGGCGCGGGTCAGCTCGACAACACCAGCGGCAATGTTTACGCCGGGAATACTTTCAGCTTCGTCAACGCGGGTGCTTCGGCGTTCAACGCCAACGGCAAGATCACCGCCGGTCGCCAGCTCAACCTTACGCTGGCCAGCCTCGACAACAGCGGTGGCACGGTGCAGGCGGGTATCGACGGCGTCGGTGGTGTCGGCAACGTGCTGCTCGACATCCGCAGCCTTGTGGGCCAGGGCAGTATCGTCGCCAATAACACGCTGGGTATGCACCTGGCGGGCGATTATCTCCAGGCCGCCGGTTCGAGCATCAAGGCCAACGGCGGATTCAACCTCGCCGTGGACGGCCAGTTCGTCAACAACGGCAGCATCCAGGCGGTGAACGGGCTGACCATCAGCGCTGCCAATATCACCAACAATGCCGGCGCGCTGCTCGACTCGGCCAACACGCAGCTCAACACTGGCGGCACGATCACCAACGCGGGCAGCGTCCAGGGCAATACCGTCGGCCTGCATGCGGGCGTGGTGAACAATACCGGCAGCATCATGGGCGGCGACGTGACGATCCAGGCCGGTACCGTGATCAACGGTGCCGATCTCGGTCGTGCCACGGATAATGCGACGTACCAGAGCGGCACTATCGCCGCGACCAACAGCATCGATATCTACACGAACTACCTGCTCAACCGCGACGCGCAGATCTTCAGCCTCGGCAACATCAATGTGGCGGGAGCGGCGCGTAACGGTCAGGGCCTGTTCGACACGCGCGCGGGACAGATCGACAACCTCTCCGGCTCGATTCAGGCGCAGGGCAGCATCCTGCTGGCGGCGAACCAGATCAACAACGTGCGACGCGTGCTGGACTCCACTAGTCACACGTTGACGCAGGCGGAGTATGACGCCTCCCAGCCCTTGCCGCGGTCGGACTATAAGTACGGTTTGAACAAGGTGCAGGAGTACGAGACCTACACCGAGTACCACACCATCGACGAGACCGTGGTCTCCGCGGCAAGCGCGCAGTCGCAGATCGTCGCGGGTGGAAATATCTCGCTGTACGGATCGGTCAACAACACGACGTCGACCATTGCCGCAGGTGGCTTCCTCGCCGTGAACCAGTCGGGTGCCGGTGGTGGCACGGGCATGGTCTTCGGCAACGAGACCGTGGCGAACAACTCGCTTGCCGCGGGACGCACGATCCAGAAGGTAGCGGTGACGCATCACATCGGTTGCGGCACGGACCAGAGCCTTTGTAACAACAACCCGCAGAATGCCAACGAATCGTATACGCGGACGCCGGACACCAATCCCGCGGACTACATCCACGACAACTACACGGCGCTCGGTGCCGTCATGTCCGGTGCGCAAGGCGTGTCGATCGGCGGCGTCAACGTCTCCAATGGTGGCGTGACGCCTGATGGTCGCCAGGTGGGTAACACCCGCCTCGATCCGAACGCACAGGCGATTGGCCTGTCTTCGTTGAACAAGGGCAGTGCGCAGGGTGCGACGGGCGTGCCGATCGGCGCGCAAATCGATCCGGCCACGGGGCATGCGCCCCAGGTGCTGGGTGGCGCCGGCGAGCCGCTGGCGGGTGTGACCTTGCCGACGGGCGGCATCTACTCCGTACGCGGCGAAGCAGCCAATGTCGATGCCAGTGCGCTGTCGACCGTGGCGGGCGCGCGTGCCGTCGGGCTTCGCGGCAACGCTTACCTCGCCGCCTTGCTTGGCCACGCGCCGAGCGGCAACTACCTGATCGAGACCAACTCGCGCTTCGTCGACTACAGCCAGTTCATCAGCAGCGAATACCTGCTCGACCAGCTCGGACTGGACCCGGCGCGCACGATGATGCGTCTCGGCGACGGCTTCTACGAGCAGCAGCTGGTGGTCAATCAGGTGACCCAGCTCACCGGTCGTGCCTATCTG
Organism: uncultured Luteibacter sp.; assembly: GCA_966191635.1. Lineage (GTDB taxonomy): Bacteria > Pseudomonadota > Gammaproteobacteria > Xanthomonadales > Rhodanobacteraceae > Luteibacter. The sequence goes on along the minus strand of CBIGPO010000004.1, from coordinate 90,127 downwards.
TCCGATTACAGTAGCGGCCTGCAGGAATACCAGTCGCTGATGAACAACGCCACGCACGTGGCGCAGGCGATGAACCTGAGCATCGGCGTCGCACTTACCGCCGACCAGGTCAGCGCGCTGACGCAGGACATGGTCTGGATGGTGCAGCAGAACGTGGATGGCCACGAGGTGCTGGTGCCGGTGGTTTACCTGGCGAACGGCAATCTTGGCCTGACCGCGCAGGGTTCCGTGATCGCGGGCAAGGATGTGAGCATCGGTGCGGCGGGCTCGCTGTCTAATGGCGGGTTCATCCAGGGGCAGAGCAGCACGTTGCTTACTGCGAAGGATCTGCTGAACACCGGTCGTATTTCCAGTGACGGCCTCACGGCGATCAGTGCCACGAACAACATCACCAACGTCAACGGTCGTATTGATGGCGCGGGCGTGAGTCTGATTGCCGGCGGCGACATCCGGTCGGAAAATGTGGGTGGCCTTGTCGGTCGGGGTATGGATGCGTCCAGCATCACCGCGACGCAGGGGATGCAGATCAGCGCGGGTAATAACCTGTCGCTCGATCACACGACGGCCAAGGCGGGTGGCGATGCGCTGCTTTCGGCTGGCCACGATCTGACGTTGGCCGGGCAGGGTGTTTCGGCGGGCGGGAGCCTGGCGCTGGCGGCGGGGAACAACCTGTCGCTGGAGTCCAGCCTGACGACGACGCATCCGTATCAGTGGAGCAGTTCGATCACGGGGACGCAGGCTGAAGGTCTCACGCTCAGCGCGGGCAAGGATCTCTCGCTGGTTGCCGGCAATAACCTGAATCTTTCTGCGACCACCCTGAAGGCAGGTGGCAACGCTGCCCTGCAGGCCGGCAACGACCTGACCCTGGGCGCCGTGCAGAGCGGTACCCACTGGAGCACGCAGGCGCAGGGCAGCAGCGTCGATGCCGGCGGCTCGCTGATGCTCCAGGCGGGTCACGATCTCGGCGTGCAGGCGGGTTCGCTCAGTGCAGGCGGCGACATGGCCCTGCTGGCCGGTCACGACCTGTCGCTCACGGCGACCACGAACGGCACGTCCACCAAGGTGACCCACGATGTCACCAGCCTCGACGCCGGCGGAAACCTTGCCGTAGCCGCGGGCCACGATGTCACGCTCGAAGGCACCCAGCTCAAGGCAGGCGGCACCGCAGCGCTGCAGGCGGGCAACGACCTGAACATGACCGCGGTGACGGACAGCCAGACGACCACGGCAAGCTGGAAGGAAGGGAAGAAGCACATCACCCAGACGACTACCGACGAGACGGTGCGTGGGGTGACGGTGGACGCGGGTACGGGCGTGCAGATTGCTGCAGGCCATGACGCCACGCTGGATGCGGCGACGATCAGCACGAAGACTGGCGATCTGACTCTGGCTGCGGGGCACGACCTGACCCTCAACGCTGAGGACGAGACGCACTCGGTTGTTACCGACACGAAGAAAAAGAAGAGCGGCCTGCTCAGCAGCAAGACTACGACCACCCACGACGACGTCTCGCAGACGTATGCGGTGGGCACCAGCTTGAGCGGTGACAACGTTCACCTGATCGCCGGTAACGACCTTACGGCGACGGCTGCAAAGGTTGAGGCCGACGGCAGTATCGCGCTGTCCGCCGGGCATGACGTCAACCTGCTAGCTGGTGAAGACGTCTACGACGAGAGCCACAGCAGCGCCACGAAGCGCTCCGGCATGACCCGCGGCTTGATGCCGACGGACTGGAACTATCAAACGCAGGCGCGCAAGAACGTCGATACCAGCGAGGACCGCGTCGCCGTAGGCACGACGATCAGCGGCGACTCGGTCACGATCACCGCGAACCATGACGTCACGACGCAGGCCGCGCAGATCGCCGGCACCCACGACGTCACGCTCGCCGCCGGCCATGACCTGATCATCGGCACAGGCCTTAGCACGCATGCTGAAGGCCACGAGCAGAGCGTGTCGACCTCGGGCTTCATCCAGAACGGCCTGAGCGTCACCATCGGCAACCAGAAGCAGAAGAGCACGCTGGACGTCACCCAGATCGACTCGACGGGCAGCCTCATCGGCAGCACCGATGGTCGGGTGACGCTGGCGGCGGGCCAGGATGTCCATATCACCGGCTCCGATGTGCTCAGCCATACGGGCACGTCGATCATCGGGCAGAACGTGACGATCGATGCCGGGCTTGGCACTGTCGATACACGGCAGACGCAGTCGGTACACAGCGGCGGTATCAATGTGGGTCTCACCGGGGGCATGGTCAGTGCAGCGCAGGGAGCTTATGCATCGGCGCATCGTGCGGGGCAGGTGGATGATGATCGGTTGAAGGCGCTTTATGCGGTGCAGGCTGGATACGGCGTTGCCGATACTGCGAAGGGGGCCCAACTGGCCGCCGGGGGAGCCGCTGGAAAAGCGGTGGGCGGAAACGTCGCGCGCGACTCGCAAGGTAACGTCATCACGGGCAGCGACGGCGAGCCCGTTGCTGCGGCCGACGGCGCGGAGGGAGCAGCCAAGGCTAACGGTGTGAGCCTTCGGATTGGTCTAGGAGCGAGCACAGCGAATAGTCACTCAACGACGCACGACGATACGACGGCCGGAAGCACGATCCGTAGCGACGGCGATGTCACGATCGTCGCGACGAATGGCAACCTCAACGTCATCGGCAGTCAGATCGACGGAAAGAACGTCGCGCTCGCCGCGACGGGTGACCTGAACCTACTGAGCCAGCTTGAAGCGCACACGCAGAAGAGCAACAGCGCTAATGCAAGTGGCGAGGTCGGCTTCAGCGTTGGCAGCCAGACGGGCATCTATGTCACAGCCAATGTCGGCAAGGGCATCGCGCACGGCAACGGCACCACGAATGCGAACACCTCGGTCAATGCCTCGGACACACTGAGTATCGTCTCCGGCAATGACACCAACATTCTTGGTGCCCAGGCGAAAGGTGAAACGGTGGTCGCGTCGATTGGCGGCGACCTCAACATCGCTAGCCAGCAGGCCACCAACGATTACGCAAGCCAGTACTGGCAAGTGGGCGGCACGTACGTGTACGGCTACGGTAGCCAGGTCAACATCGCTGTCGGCAAGACGACCAGTAACTACAAAAGTGTCGATGAAGTCAGTGGCATCGGCGCCGGTGACGGTGGATACAACATTTATGTCGGAGGTAATACCGACCTCAAGGGCGGCGTCATCGCCAGCGCCGCCGATGCGTCAAAGAACATCCTGAGCACGGGATCGCTGACCTTCAGCGACGTTCAGAACGAGGCCGAATACAAATCGGCCAGCGTCGGTATATCCGCCGGCAGCGGCGGCTTCAGCGGCAGCATGAGCATTCCGCAGTCGAAGGATTCGAGTAGTACGACCAAGGCGGGGATCGCCGAAGGGACGATTGAGGTTCGTAATCAGCCGGGCATGGATCTGAGTGGGCTTGATCGGGCACCCGATATCGATGCGGGAGGGCTTAAGCCTATTTTCGACGAGAAGAAGGTTGCCGAGCAGCAGGAGTTGGGGCAGGTGGCCGGGGCGGTAGGTATGAGGGCCGCCGGCGGCATTGCTGACTATATGTATAAGCAGGCTGCGGCAAACGGTGACGCCGACCAAATGGCTCTCTGGCAAGACGGCGGCAGCGCGAAGATTCTGCTGCACGGTATGGTCGGCGCAGCGGCGGCCGCTATGGGCGACGGTAACGCACTGCAAGGAGCAGTGGGTGCGGGTGCCGGCGAAGCAGCGAGCGGTGCTATGGAGACCTACCTCGAACAGCACAATATCTCTCCGCGTAGCCCTGAGGGTCAGGCAATGTTGCAACTAGCTGGGGCAGCCATAGGTGGCGCCGTAGGCGGTGGCGCAGGCTCGAGTGCCGCCCTGGCCGGCCAGGTCTACAACGAGAAGCTGCACCCGGATCTTCTGAAGGGAGTTCTGGCAAACGTTGCGGAGTTTGCAAAGGAGAACGGATTGACCACCGAGGAAGCACAGAACCGGCTCGTTCTAGAAGCCGTTCGACTGCAGGACTCGGCAACTGATCTTGGCCTGGGCACGGATCAAATCGGAGGCAGCAAGGGACTGTCTGACGACTCCCTGGCACGTGGCTTCTTGCAGAAGAACAATCTCTACCAAGTGGGGGGAGAGACAGTCGATATCTTCAAGCCTATGGCTCCTGACGATAGCTCGAAGAATGCCTTCGCTCTGTATGACTACCTCAGCAGCAACGACAGCGCATCCAAAGCGTACTATGGAGCGATGGAATACGGCCTTGGACAGCGTGGCATAGCCACTAACGAGTCGCTTCAGAGTAGCGCTCTTGCGCACTGGGCGAACAAAGACGTGCTGACGAACTATTTCGCTAACGATGTAATTAAACAGTCGGATAGTGATTTCTATAAGTTCTACGGTCAGCTCGCACTTACCGGCGCTAGCGGTGGTTTGTCGGCGGGTGTACCTGCGCTTGCGGCGGCGAACGCTGCTCGAGCCAGCGGCACAACAGTAAATGTCCTGGGCCTGATGTTGACTACGCGCGTCGGGGTCGGCGTGACAAGCGCTACCGTTAATGCTGGGGCTCAGCTCGTCAAGAACGATGGGGATATTTCCAAGGTGAATCCCATCGATGTAGGAATGGCCGGTGTCACTGGAGGTCTTGGGGTTGGCGGTGGCTTCTGGTGGAATACAGCGGTGAATACTGCTGGTGGATTCGTTCAGACTGAGTTGAATAATCACTTCAGGAATGAAGTTCAAGAGAGCGTCTTTGTCAATGCCGCGGTGTCAGGCGTGACAGGCGGTTTAGGATACGTTGTGGGAGACAAGATGACAGACATGTTTAAGCAATATCGTCCGACATCTCTGGCGCCCTATATATGGGGGAATATTTTTGGAAGCTCGGCTACCGAGGCGGCTGGCACAGCGGCCGATGCTATGAAGACACCTGACAAAGGGATAGAGACAACGGGAGGAGCCAGATGAGAAAGATTTTAAGCGCTGTGCTTGCTGGAGTAGTGGCATTTTTCGCTTTTATCGTTGTAGGGCTAATCGGTGCGTACCTCAAGTGTCTGGGTGAGGGTATTCACTTCGATCTCAATATCGCCATGCGAATTGTTTCTAAGATGGCCGTATATGTGGGGTGCGTTATAACGGTGCTGACATTTTTGGCCGGAACGTCGCCGAAAAAGTAGGAGGCGCCGCCTGTCAGGGTCGCCGGCCACACTGAAAAAGAGCGGCCAGCGACCGCCGTCCCTGTGCTGGGTGCCGGGTCACGCTGGTGGCGTGGCAGGATGTCCATATCACTGGTTCCGATGCGCTCAGCTACACAGGTACGTCGATCATCGGGCAGAACGTGGCGATTAATGTAGGGCTCGGTTCGATTGATAACCGGCAGACGCAGTGGATGAACAGCGGGGGCAATGTTGGGCTTACCGTCGGTGTCGTTAGTTCCGCTGAAGGTGTTTATACGTCTGCGCACCATGCCGGGCAGGTTGACGATGATCGACTGAATGCGCTGTATGCCGTGCAGGCTGATTATCAAGTCTACGACGCCGTACAGAACGGAGACGATGCGAAAGGCGCAGCCAAGCCCAACGGTGTCAGTGTCCGCATGGGCCTCGGTGCGAGTGATTAACATGTCCGATCGGGCAAAGGTTAGCGGTGAGTAAGAGCGAATCTCCCGAACAATTGTTCCACTCGCTAGCGACGGCGAGCACTCGATTTCGCCCCAAGAACTCAGGGCTGGTCGACACACCGACGAGACGGTCCGTGGGGCGACGGTGGACGCGGATACGGGCGTGCAGATCGCTGCTGGTCATGACACCACGCTGGATGCGGCAACGATCAGCACGAAGACCGGCGATCTGACTCTGGCAGCGGGGTGGGTCAAGAGCGGTGATGAAAGGCTCATGAACAACTGGAGGCGCCTGCTGGTTGGGTATGCTGAGTCAATTGCCTTCGAAGACGATGTTGCATAGCTAAGGGCCAAGCAATGTGTAAGCCGCAGGCGTGGACGCTCAACGGTATGTCGTGGCGGTGAGTCGACAATGCCGTGTGCACGATCCGGCGATCCCCGGGTGTTGTACATCCACGCGTTCGACTCAGCAGTATGGGAGGCGCGAGGAGAGGCTGCGAACTTTCTCGTTTGGCCAGAGAGAGCGATCGACGACCAGAGTCGAGACAAGTCCTGTTAGGCGAGAAACTCGGCCGGCACTCTGTCAGTCAGCCACACGCCATTATCAGCCCGGAGGAAGCGGTGCCCTTCTTGATGCATCTTCGTTGCCTGGACGACTAACACGACAGGAGCCCCGTAGCGGGCTCCGACGTCACGAGCAGTTCCCTCGTCCTGGGAAAGATGTACGTGATGGCGCTGTCCTGGAATCAGGCCTTGCTGTTGAATGGATTCCAGAAAACGTGTGGCGGTACCGTGGTAAAGCACGGCCGGCGGTGCTGCCTCTACATGCGTTAGAGCAACCATAGCGGTCGAGTGGCCCTGGACGGCGCGGATGCGTGTTCGGTCGTCGGACAACGAAAAACGCTTCTTGTCGCTCTCGCGGACCACTTCCTCAATAAGACCGAGGTCAAGATTCCGTCCTATGGCTGCAGCGCCGTCGATCAGAGCCTGGAGGCTCAGCCAGCCCTCACTGTCGAGTTGAACACCGATCGCTCCGGGCTCGTGGCGCAGGACATAGCTGAGAAACTTGCTTGTATCAGTGAGTTTGCCGCTAGCCATCCTGATTCCTTTCTAACCTAATTAGCTCGTCATGTTCCGTGTCGGGCAGAGGATAAACTACGTCGGCCTCGATCTGTCGCTTCACTCTTGGATAAGCTCTAACACGGTTGAAAAGATTCGCTCATCGGAGGTGCCTCGTGAACTGGAAGATGTCGGACGACAGCCAGCTTGTTCAGTATTTCGAAGGAGAGAACGTCTGGAACAAGGACTGGGAAAGAATAGTCGACGAGAAAGCCGAGCTCGTTGATCATCGTGGGGCCGCGCTGACGCTTGCCGTGTGGGAAGCCTCGTTCGGCGCTAGGCGTAAGAAGTTCGCGGCCATCGAGGCGTCGAACAATGTGTGGATATTTGCACTGCCTCAGCCCTAGGGATGTTTTCCACGCGAACTTAGGGCACGAGGCGTTGCCCGGGCCCCGGCTGAAAATGCCAGCGGGTCCGCGCACCCCCTAAAGCTTTCCCCCCCAAGGCCGATAAGACCATCGAACGAACCCCCGGGCGACACGCGCCCAGGGCCGAACCGGTATCGGACGATGGCGAAGAAATCCTCCAAAGACGCAACGCGGGCGCCCCTGGCGCTCGACGCGGACCTGCGTATTGCCGCGGCCCCGGCCTTGCGCGATACCCTGCTCAAGGCGCTTGCCGCCGGCGATGCCGTCGAACTCGACGGTGCCGCGGTGGCCCAGGTAGACACGTCGGCTCTGCAGCTGCTCGCGGCGTTTTCGCGCGATGCGCGTGCGGCCGGGCTTCCTGTGACCTGGACCGGCGCCAGCGACAGCCTGCAGCGCGGCGTGGCCGTGCTCGGGCTCAACTCTTTGATTGAACTGCCGGCTCGCGCCGGCGTGAACTGAAGGTGCTTCGATGGCTAAGATTCTTGCGGTAGACGACTCGGCTTCCATGCGCAGCATGGTGGCCTTCACCCTTCGCGGCGCCGGTCACGATGTCGAAGAGGCCGACAACGGCCAGGCGGCACTCGATTCGGCAGCCGTGCATAAGTTCGACCTGATCCTGGCCGACGTGAACATGCCGGTGATGGACGGCATCACGATGGTTCGCGAGATCCGCACCCGTGCGGACTACCGCGGTATCCCCATCCTCATGCTCACCACCGAGTCGAACCCGGAAAAGAAGATGGAAGGCAAGGCGGCGGGCGCGACCGGTTGGCTGGTCAAGCCGTTCGATCCGGACCAGCTGCTTGCTACGGTCAACCGCGTCCTCGGCTGATCCCAGCCGCGTCTGTTTCCACCTTAGTGTTCCGGTAATTCCAGGGTCTCCCATGTCCAAAGTCGATCTGGCGCAATTCCACAAGGCGTTTTACGAGGAGAGCCTCGATGGCCTCGACGCCATGGAGCAGGCCCTGCTCGCCCTGGACGAGGGCGCCGAGGATCCGGAACTGATCAACGTGGTGTTCCGCGCCGCCCACTCGATCAAGGGCGGTGCGGCCACGTTCGGTTTCACCGACGTCGCCGCCTTCACCCATGTGGCCGAGAACCTGATGGACGAGGTCCGTAGCGGCCGCCGTCCGATGGAAAAGGCCGTGGTGGAACTGCTGCTGCGCTCGGGTGACACCGTGCGCGACATGCTTTCCTTGTCGATGGCCGGCCAACCGGCCGCCACGGCGGAAAGCCAGACCCTGCTGGCCGAGCTGTCGGCGATGGTGTCCGGCGGCACGGCGGCACCGGTGGCCGCGGCGAAGATCGCCGCGGCGGCCGAGGCGATCGAAGGCTGGGACATCGCCTTCCGTCCCTTCGACTACCTGCTGAAGTCCGGTAACGATCCGGCACGCATGTTCCGCGAGCTCGAGGCCCTGGGCCCGCTCGCGGTCATCTGCGATGCCAGCAAGCTTCCCGCGCTGGCCGACATGGACGCCGAGTCGTCCTACCTCGGCTGGACGCTCCGCCTCGACGCCGGCGCCAAGCGCGCCGCCGTCGAAGGTGTGTTCGACTGGGTCGATGGCGATTGCGACCTGACGGTTACTCCCCGTATTGCTACCCCCGCGCCGGTCGCAGCAGCTGTAGCCGCCGCGCCGATAGCCGCAGCCGCGCCACGTGCCGTGCGCGATCCCGCCGCGAACAGCGAGTCCAGCTCGGTTCGCGTCGGCATCGAAAAGATCGACACCTTGATCAACCTCGTTGGCGAGCTGGTCATCACCCAGTCCATGCTCAGCCAGTTCAACGACGGCGTGGATGTATCGCAGCTGGAAATGCTGCGCCATGGCCTGGCCCAGCTGTCGCGTCACACGCGCGAGCTGCAGGAAAGCGTCATGAGCATCCGCATGCTGCCGATCAGCACGGTGTTCAACCGATTCCCGCGCCTGGTCCGTGACCTGGCGCAGAAGCTCGACAAGAAAGTCGTGCTCGACATGCGTGGCGAGACCACCGAGCTCGACAAGACCGTGCTCGAGAAGATCGGCGATCCGCTGGTCCATCTGGTCCGCAACGCGATCGATCATGGCCTGGAAATGCCGGAGAAGCGCCTTGCCGCGGGCAAGAGCGACACCGGCACCCTGCGTCTTGAGGCCTTCCACCGCGGCGGCAGCATCGTCGTGGAAGTGGCCGACAACGGCGCGGGCCTCAATCGCGAAGCCATCGTCGCCAAGGCCATCCAGCGCGGCATCATCGCCACGGGCGAGGGTATGTCCGACGAGGCCGTGTCCGACTTGATCTTCGAAGCGGGCTTCTCCACCGCCGCCGCGACCACCGACCTTTCCGGCCGTGGCGTGGGCATGGACGTGGTCCGTCGCAACGTCATGGATCTGGGCGGTACGGTCGCCATCCGCAGCGTGCAGGGCAGTGGCACCACCTTCACCATCACCTTGCCGCTGACGCTGGCCATCATCGACGGCCTCACCGCCGCGGTGGGAGACGAGATCTACATCGTGCCGCTCGTGTCCATCATCGAGTCGGTGCAGGTCAAGCCGGACACCGTTCGCAGCGTGGCCGGCGGTGGCGAGCTGTTCCGCTTCCGCGACAACTGGCTGCCGATCGTGCGCCTGTTCGATGTGTTCGGCTGTGCCGGGCAGCGTCGGGCGGTGGACGAGGGTATTGTCATCGTGGTGGAAGGCGAGGGGACCCGCATCGGGCTGTTCGTCGACGAGCTGATTGGTCAGCAGCAGGCGGTTGTGAAGTCGCTCGAGGCCAACTACCGGCGCGTTACCGGCATCTCCGGGGCGACCATCCTGGCCGATGGCTCGGTGGCGCTGATCACCGACGTGACCGGCCTGGTCCGCATGCAGGCGCGCCGCAAGGCTGCCTGAGCAAGCCAGCCCTCATTCTGTGAGGGCCTTCTCTGTGGGAGCCTGCAATCTGTGGGAGCCGCTTCAGCGGCGATTCCCTGCAGGCCAATACCTGAAAGGGTGCGGCTAGCACCCTTTCGCCGCTGAAGCGGCTCCCACAGGGGTAATGCCCTCCACAGGCTGCACATTCCCCCTCAAGAACCCACCGTGACGGCCGATACCCCAAGGGAAGGGGTCCCGAACCGCCGAACCGATCCGCCGTGGGAACGACATGAACCAGCAAGCCAGCTCCGCCACCGCCGTGCCTGAAGAGGCCGCGCAGTACCTCACCGTGAACCTCGGCAACGAGGAGTACGGCGTCGATATCCTCGCCGTCCGCGAGATCCGCGGCTGGACGCCGGTGACCCGCATTCCGCAGGCGCCCGGTTACGTGCTCGGCGTGCTGAACCTGCGCGGCGCCATCGTGCCGGTGCTGGACCTGCGCCTGCGCTTCGGCCTGGCCCGCGAGGAATACACGGCTACCACCGTCACGGTCATCGTGATGGTCAACGGTCGCCAGTTCGGCGTTGTGGTCGACGCTGTCTCCGACGTGGTCGAGGTCGCCCCTGGCGACATTCGCCCGGTACCCGACATGGGCACCACCGTCGATACCGAATACCTGAAAGGACTCACGTCCGTCGCCGAGCGCATGGTCCTCCTGCTCGACGTGGATCGCCTGCTTCAGCCACAGGACGCACAGATGCTGGAGGCCGCGCTGGCCTCCACGGATGTCAAAGCCGTCGCCTGAGCGTAACGCCTGGTTAGTCCTTGCCGCACTTTGCCGATTGGAACCGTGATGAAGAAGTTCAAGTTCAAAGTACCCGCCCTGACCGTTCGCGGCCGCCTCTACGGCGTGCTCGGCCTGCTCACCCTCATGCTCCTGGGTGGCGCGGCTGTCGGCCTGGGTGCGATGCACTTCCAGAATGAAGGCATGCGCCAGATCTACGAGGAGGAACTCGCTCCCTCGGAAACGCTGAGCCGCCTCAACACGGATTCGCTGCTGTCCTTCGTCGTGCTGGGCGAAGCGGCTGCCAAGGTCAGCAACAAGGACCAGGTGAAGCAGAAGGTTGCAGAGTTCCAGAAGTACGAAGACGAGATGACCAAGCTGAAGGCCGACTTCATCAAGGCCCCGATGTCGGCTGAGGTCAAGAAACTCTACGACAAGTGGCAGTCGACGACCGCCGATTACGATCAGGCCAAGTCGGACATGGTCGAGGCCCTCAACCAGGCGGACGAAGGCTCCAGCGACGTGCTCGAACTGCAGGTTCGCCCGCTCCTGATGGATCGCCAGACCCAGCTCGGCAAGCTCATCGAAGCCAAGCGTGACGAAGCCGCGGCGATCTACGCGAAGGAAACCGCGCAGTACAAGCTGGTTCGCGCGCTCAGCGTCGGCTCGCTGGCCGTCGGCCTGTTCATCTGCCTGCTGATCGGTGTGCTGGTCGTCCGCTCGATCATCCGCACGCTGTCGCACACTGTGTCTGTCGCGCATCAGATCGCCGAGGGCAAGCTCGGCCACGACATCCAGGTCACGCGCTCGGACGAACTAGGTCAGCTGCAGGAAGCCTTCCGCGTCATGGACGAGCGCCTCGGCGCCATCGTCAGCGAAGTGCGCCACGGTTCGGGTTCGGTCAGCACCGCTGCGCAGCAGATCTCGCGCGGCAACGACGACCTCTCGCAGCGCACGCAGGAACAGGCCTCCAGCCTGGAAGAAACCGCCTCGTCGATGGAGGAAATGACCTCCACCGTGAAGCAGAACGCCGAGAACGCCAGCCACGCCAACCAACTGGCCCGCGGTGCACGCGAGCAGGCCGAGCGTGGTGGCGAAGTCGTCGCGCAGACGGTCGTCGCCATGCGCGAGATCAACAGCTCCAGCAAGAAGATTTCCGACATCGTCAGCCTCATCGACGAAATCGCGTTCCAGACCAACCTGCTCGCGCTCAACGCGGCGGTGGAAGCGGCGCGTGCGGGTGAGCAGGGTCGCGGCTTCGCCGTGGTCGCCACCGAAGTGCGTAACCTGGCCCAGCGTTCGGCCGGTGCTGCGAAGGAGATCAAGGGCCTGATCAACGACAGCGCCAGCAAGGTCAAGGCCGGCTCCGAGCTGGTCGACCAGTCGGGCAAGGCACTCGCCGAGATCGTGGAAAGCGTGAAGAAGGTGACCGATATCGTCGCCGAGATCGCTGCCGCCAGCTCTGAGCAGTCGGCCGGTATCGACCAGGTGAATCACGCTGTGCTGCAGATGGACGAGATGACCCAGCAGAACGCCGCGCTGGTTGAGGAATCGGCCGCCGCCGCCCGTGCCATGCACGAGCAGGCCACCGAGCTCAGCCGTCAGGTCTCGTTCTTCCAGATCGCCGGTCAGGCGTCCAACGCGCCGGCTGCGAAGGCTCCGCGCAAGGATGCCGCCCGCGAAGAGATGGAGACCGTGTTCGCTGCCGTGCGCAGCACGCCGGCACCGCGTGCGCAGCGTCAGGTCGAATCCTCGGCCGACGCTGGCGTGTGGAAGGAATTCTGATCGATGAATGCGCTCGTCAACAACGGCGAAGCCGCCGGGCTGGCGGGCGCAACCGGTCCGAACCTCGGCGAGAAAGAGTTCGGCTTCCTGCGTGAGTTCGTGCTGCAGCACTGCGGCATCTCGCTGGGCGATCACAAACGCCAGCTGGTTCAGGGGCGTCTGCTCCGCCGGCTGCGCGCGCTGAATCTCTCCGGATTCGAGGCGTATTGCGACCTGCTACGCCGCGATCCGGAATCGGAGCTCGGCGAGCTGGCCAGCTGTATCAGCACCAACGTCACCTCGTTCTTCCGTGAGATGCATCACTACGACATGCTCGTCGACGAACTCCTGCCGCGTTGGCTGGCGGAGAAGCGTGGCAGCGGTCGGCTGCGCATCTGGTCGGCGGGATGTTCCACCGGTGAAGAGCCGTACGCCATCGCGATGGTGCTGGCTGAGGCCATCGAGCGCACCGGCATCCAGATCGACGCGAAGATCCTCGCCACCGACCTGTCTCCGCAGGCCCTCGAGGCCGCACGCAAGGGCGTGTATCCCGTGGATCGCCTGGGCGGCGTGAGCGACGCACGTCGCAAGCGCTGGTTCCTGCGTGGCGAGGGTTCGTTCGACGGCTTTGTCCAGGTACACCCGCGGCTGCGCGAGCTGGTCGCCATCCAGCCGCTGAACCTGCTGCACGAGTGGCCGATGCACGGCAAGTTCGACGCGATCTTCTGCCGCAACGTTGTCATCTATTTCGACAAGCCGACCAAGCAGCGCCTGTTCTCCCGTTATGCCGGCATGCTGGAAAGTCGCGGCTACCTATTCCTGGGTCACTCGGAGTCCATGTACGGACTGTCAGAGGACTTCGACCTGATTGGCCGAACGGTCTACCGGAAACGCACATGAGCGACACGTTCGTCGCGCAGCCGAGAACATTCATCGGCTTCGATCCGAAAAGCGTGCTGCCCGGGTTCGAGCACGTCCGCCGCTTCTGGGATCCCGCCCAGGAAGTGGTCACGGTAAAAATTCTCCCGGGCGAGTTTTACGTGAGCACCCAGGAAGAGATGATCTCGACCGTGCTGGGTTCCTGCGTATCTGCCTGTGTGCGAGATGCACGCAGGCGCATCGGTGGCATGAATCACTTCATGCTGCCGGAGCCCGCCGGCGAGCGCGACAGCTGGACCTCCACGGTCGGCCGTGCGGCCCGCTATGGCAACGATGCGATGGAGCAGCTGATCAACGCGATCCTCAAGGCCGGTGGCCGTCGCGACGATCTCGAAGTGAAGATTTTCGGCGGTGGCCGCGTGCTGGCGACGATGACCGACATCGGTCAGCGCAACATCACCTTCGTTCAGCGGTACATCGCCACCGAGAATCTGAAGCTCTGCGCGGCCGACGTGGGCGATATCTACCCTCGCCAGGTGCAGTTCTTCCCGGTCAGCGGCAAGGTGCGCGTGCGCCAGTTACGCGCCACGCATGACAACAATCTGGCCGATCGCGAGAAACGATACCTCAAGCGATTGGCCGACGATCCGATAAAGGGAGAGGTGGAACTGTTCTGACGCCCATCGTCCGTCGTTCCTCCCTATTCATTTCGCCACCCGAGTCGCTAGAGCCCATGCAGAAAGTACGCGTCCTCATCGTCGACGATTCGGCCCTGGTCCGAAAGGTGCTGACGACCATGCTCGAGTCCGATCCGGGTATCGAAGTGGTCGGCACGGCTGCGGACCCGCTGATCGCCCGCGAGAAGATCAAGCTGCTCAATCCCGACGTGCTCACGCTGGACGTCGAGATGCCTCGCATGGACGGTCTGACTTTCCTCGACAACCTCATGCGCCTGCGTCCGATGCCGGTGGTGATGGTCTCGACGCTGACCGAGCGGGGCGCGGATGTGACCCTGCGCGCGCTCGAACTGGGTGCGGTGGACTTCTTTACCAAGCCGCCCGCCGATCTTGCCAACACCTTCATGGACCACGCTCCGGAGATCTGCGCGAAGGTGCGCCTCGCCGCCGGCGCCAAGCCGCGTGAGCGCGCATCCGTGAGCAAGCTGGACGTCGCCCCGCGCCTCTCCGCCGACGCCGTGCTACCGCTCGCGCAGACGGCCGGCACGCGCGGTGGCACCCGCATCATCGCCATCGGTGCTTCCACCGGTGGCACGGAAGCGATTCGCGTGGTGCTGGAGGCGATGCCGCCCACAGCGCCGCCGATCGTCATCACCCAGCACATTCCCGCGGCCTTCAGCGGTCCGTTCGCTGCGCGCATGGACTCCTGCTCCGCCATGCGCGTAATGGAAGCCCGCGACGGCCAGCCCATCCAGGCTGGCCACGCCTATATCGCTCCCGGTAGCCAGCACCTGCTGGTGATGTGGGACGGTGCGAAGCACGTCTGCCGCCTGCACGATGGTCCGCCGGTCAACCGCCACAAGCCCGCTGTCGACGTGCTGTTCCGCTCCATGGTCGCCAGCGTCGGCGCCGCCGCCATCGGTGTGCTGCTCACCGGCATGGGCGACGACGGCGCCCGTGGCCTGGGCGAACTGAAGGAAATCGGCGCGCCGACCCTGGTCCAGGACGAAGCCAGCTCGGTTGTCTGGGGCATGCCCGGCGCCGCCTGGAAAGCCGGTGCCGCCAACGAAATGCTTCCGCTCGACGCGATCGCAGCGCGTTTGCTCGCGCTCGCCCATACACCTGTTTCCGTCGCCGCCTCGCGCGTCGGCACCTGATAGCGAGACGTCATCATGTTCATCCCCAAGAACGTACGAAGCATCGGCTTTGCCGCCAGTGCGATCGCCCTGGTCCTGGTCCTGGTGTTCCGCGCGCCATGGCTCGCCCCGATCGTGGTGGCACTCCTGACCTCGACCTGGATTGCGATCAGCCTGCGCCCGCCCGCGCTGCCGGACGTGGAAGTGGTGCTGCATTCCCCGTCGTCGGACGAGGCATCGGTGCGCGAGGCGATGGAAGACGTGCGCAGCGCCATCGTCGACGAACTCGGCCACGCCAGCCGCGAACTGCACCAGGCGCTCGATCTGCTGCGTGACGCCGTGGCCGAACTCGGCGGCGGCTTCAACGGCCTGTCGCACAAGACCGGCAAGCAGCAGAAGCTGCTCAGCGAGATCATCGAGAGCGGTGGCAACGGCATCTCGGTACAGGATTTCGCCTCGCGCACGGCGGGCTTGCTGGAGCACTTCGTCGGCCTCATCGTCCAGCTGTCGCGTGAAAGCCTGCGCATCGTCTACCGCATCGATGGCATGGCCAAGGAAATGGACGCCGTCTTCGCGCTGCTGAAGAACGTCAACACCATTGCTGAAGAAACCAACCTGCTCGCGCTGAACGCAGCGATCGAAGCGGCGCGTGCCGGTGAATCCGGTCGTGGTTTTGCCGTCGTCGCCGGTGAGATCCGTAACCTCGCGCAGCACAGCAACCAGTTCAACGAGAAGATCGGTACCCACGTGGAGCGCTCGCGCACCGCGATGGAGCAGCTTCGCGAACTGGTCGGTCACATGGCCTCGCAGGACATGAACGTGGCGCTCTCGGCCAAGGGCGATATCGACCGCATGATGTCGACCATCACCGAGTCCAACGCCCGCACCAGTGCCGCTGCCGATGAAGCCGCCTCGATCAACCGTGGCCTCGGCAACGACGTGTCCACCACGATCCGCTCGCTGCAGTTCGAAGACATCCTCAGCCAGCTGCTGCACCAGACGCGTTCGCGCCTGGTCGAGCTGCAGGAGATTACCGCCGACTGTACGCGCGATATCGAAGAGCTGGCTTGCGCTCCGGCGGATCCCGCCGAACTCGGCGCTCGCGCCCAGCGCGTTCGCTCGCGCCTGGCCGAGCAGCGTGAGCGTGCCCGCCTGCGTTCGCGTGGCCCCGCCCTCCAGCAGTCCATGGCTGCTGGCGACATCGACCTGTTTTAAGGGAAGCCACCATGTCCATCAACGTCCACAACGACACCGAGCACGGCTGCCTGACCCTTCACCTGGGCGAGCGCTTCGACTTCTCCATCCACCGTGCGTTCCACGACGCCTGCCTGGGCGAGGTGGCTGCCGCGCGCAGCTACGTGCTCGACCTGGAGCAGGTCACCGGCATGGATAGCTCCGCCCTGGGCATGCTGATGCTCCTGCGCGAGCACGCCGGCGGCGACCGCGCCGAGATCCGCATCGTCAACGCCAGTGCGGACCTGCGTAACACCCTGCGAATCGCCGGGTTCGACAAGCTTTTCACCGTGCACTAAACGGCGCCGGGCCCTTGGGTCTTGCGAAAACGCCTCGGCAAGCCGAGGCGTTTTTTTTGCCTTGTTTTTTTGCCTTATGTAGGAGCCGATTCATCGACGAAAGGGTGCTAACGACACACCTCTCTCCCCCCGCTACCGCAGGCTTCGCCGATGAATCGATGCCCATCTTATTTTCTGCTTAGTTCTCAGCGGCATTCACGAAGCCATCCGCGCATAAACCCGCCTTACACGCATATTTCTCAATTCATTCGATCCATATTCACGGCGCCCAAACGCTCCTGAATAGATGGCCGAATTTGCTCAACGGATTCCTACTTAACTGCCACTTTTGCGTAGCGACGCGTGGATCTCAGGCGTTTGATAGATCCACGGTTGTGACGTGGGTCACATTCGATGTATCGCTCCCACAGGCAGGGGGCACTACCCAGAACGTCATGCGTTCGAGGAGTGAATTGTGAGCGAACTCAAGTTCAGCAAGGTTTTCACCCGTACCCTTCTGGTCAGCTGCATCCTGGCCGCATCGGTTTCCATCACGGCGTGCAGCGGTCACGGTTCGACGCGATCGGGCGGCGGCTCTGGCGGCACGGTCAATCCCGGAGGCGCTGGAGGCACCGGCGACTCGGGTGGCGGTGGCTCGGGCACCGGCGGTGGTGGGGACAGCGGTGGTGGCACCGGTGGAACAGGCGGTGGCACGGGCGGTGGTGACGGTGGCACCGGCGGCGGCACTGGCGGTGGCACCGGCGGTACCGGTGGCGGAACAGGCGGTACCGGTGGCGGTACCGGAGGAACCGGTGGTGGCGGAACCGGTGGCACGGGTGGCACCGGCGGTGGTGGCGGTACCGGCGGCGGCACCGGTGGTACAGGTACTGCGGCAGCTTCCAACGCCGTCGGCGCATTGGCTACTGGCGCCGGCAACATCCTTTCTTCCGTGGGTGGAACAGTCTCCGGCATCGGTGCACAGCTGCCTGCGGTGACCTTGCTCGGTGGCACCGGCGGTCTGACCACCTCCCTCGGCAGCACCGTGGGCGACCTGGGTAGTGCCGTCTCGACACTGGGCAACGGCGTTTCCTCCGGTCTCGGTCAGATCGGCAACATCGCCAACCCGGTGGGCACCACCACGGACAGCCTCGGCAACGTCGTTACGGATGCCGGCAGTGCCGTGAACAATCTCGGCGCCGGCGTCGGCACCATCGGCGCGAACACGCCGATCATGCCGATCACCTCGGCGGCAGGCAGCGTGGTCTCGACGGTTGGCACCGGCGTGGAGCACCTCGGTTCGCAGCTTGACAGCGTGTTGGGCTCGTCGCAGGCAGACTCCCTGACGCAGGCGATCAGCAATGTCGTCACGCCGTTGGCTACGTCGCTCGGCAGCAGCACATCCCCGGTTGCGTCCGGCAACCTCGTCGCCGCGGCAGGCATGGCAGCCGGTGGCGTGAGTGGCGGTCTCGGTGCGGGCGTTACCTCTCTGGGCAATAGCGTGACCTCGGCACAGGCACCCGGTGCGCTGGGTGGTCTCTCGCAGCCACTCGGCGGCGCGCTGGTGAATACCGGAACCACCCTCAACAACGTGAGCAATACCCTCGACACGGGTCTGGGTAAGGCCGGTTCGCCCGGTGCGACGCCGATCACGTCCACGCTTAGCGGCACTGTCACTACCGTGGCCGGCGTGGCACCGGTGGTCAGCTCGCTCGGTACTGGTGGCCTCAGTGGCCTCTCGCCGGTGACCAACGCCGTGGCATCGACGGTTACCAACGTCAGTGCCGGTGTGGGTAACGTCGTCAGCAGCCCGGCTATCGCGCCGGTGACGACGACGCTTAACAGCGTGGTCAACAACGTGGCTTCCGCTACCGGTCTGTCGTCGACCACCGGCACCGGCACCAGCAGTGGCACGGGTGCGGATCCGGTGAGCAGCCTGCTTGGACGGCTGAAGGATCTGGGCAAGGGCAATCACGGCCTGTAATGCGATCGGCGCGGGCGGTGGCCGACACCGCCCGCGCTTCGTTGATCTTCGTGGTGGTCATCGTTCTTAGGGAGAATTCATGAATCGATGGCTCGGCTGCCTGCTAGGCATGACCGTCGTGTGTTCCACCCAGGCGCAGGTCCGTGCGCCGGCCAATCCACTCCAGACTCTGCCGAGAACGGAGACGCCCAAAGAGGCACCTTCGGTCACGGTGAATGTGCAGGCGCCGAACCAGGCACTGGAGGCGCTTCTCGCCAGCCACCTCACGCCGACGCGCTTCGACGTCACCGGTGTGCGTTCCATTCCCTTTGCCGATGTCGCCGCGGTCTTCGCACCGATGCGGGGTAAGGACACGAGCGTCCGCGAGCTTGTCGCCGCTGCGGACCACGTCACGGCGATGTACAAGGCGCACGGCTACGCACTCTCGTTCGCCTTCGTACCCAACCAGACCTTTGCCGGTGGCGTGGTGCAGGTCACCGTTGTCGAGGGCTACGTTTCGGGCCTGACCGTGCGCGGCGATGCGGGCAATCTTGAAGGGCGCATCCGTGCCATGGCTGCGCACATTGTGGATGAGCGTCCGCTGCGACAGGAAACCTTCGAGCGCTACACACAACTGCTCGGTCAGTTGCCGGGCACCAAGGTGGCTGCGAACGTACCCCCGCCGACCACGACGGATGGCGCAACCACGCTCGACCTGGACATTACGCGGCAGCGTTACGACGTGAGCTACGGCATGGACCTCAACCATCCCGGCGCGCAAGGTGTATTCACCGCGATGGAGAACGGCGCCACGCCACTGGGTGAGCAACTCAGCGTGTCTACCCTGTTTCCCAATGGCGGCGGCCAGCGTCTTTATTCCGTGGGCTGGCTCGAGCCGATCGGGTCACGGGGCTGGCAAGGTCGCATCGATGGTAGCCACTACTGGGGCAGTCCCAACACCGACGACGAGTTGCCGTCGTATCTCGACCATCGCCTCTCCCAGGAGCGACTGGCGCTCACGGCCATCTATCCCCTGGTGCTGACCAACAACAAACGCGTCAACCTGACGATGGGCGTCTATGCGTCCACCCAGGATGATCGCTATCGCAACATCGACACCGGCGCGATGATCTCGCTGCGTTCGAGCGTGCGTGTGCTCAATGCGGAGCTTTCCTGGCTGAAGTCCGCCGAGAAGCGCACGACACAATTCAGTTTCGCCGTAGCACATGGATTCGACGGTATGGGCGCCAGTTCGCGTGCGACGACCAATCTCAATGTGCCGCTGGCCGTCGCGCTGCCCGACGTAGCCTTCACACGCTACACCATGAATCTTGCCTGGTCGGAACAGTGGGCTCACAAGTTCGGTACGGTGGTTCGCGCCACGGGCCAGTACAGCAACAACGCCTTGCCGTCGACCGAACAGATCAACTTCGGCGGCCCGAGCTTTGCTTACGCTTACGACCCGGGTGATGCGGCCGGTGACAGTGGCTGGGCGGCGTCTCTCGAGGTGAACCGGGCATTCGTTTCGGGGACGAGGTGGATCAAGTCGATCGTGCCCTATGTGGCGTACCAGACGGCACGCGTCTACCTCAACGGCGCGCGCCCGCTCATCAATAAACTCGATTCCGCGGCGATCGGCGTCCGGCTCTCGGACAACAAGCACTACACCGTGGATTTCGCACTGGCCCAGCCGACGGGCGACAAGCCGCCGGAGAGCCGTAACCGGGATGTGCGTTGGAATCTGACGTTCAGTTACAAGTTGATGTAACACCGGGGCAGAACGGGGGGCGGACGCCGGCTCACCAACCCATGTAGTGGCCACCGTTGATGGCCAGGTTCGAGCCGGTGATCCAGCTCGAATCTTCGCTGGTCAGGAAGGCCACCGCATGGGCGATCTCTTCCGGGCGGCCAAGCCGGCCCACCGGAATCTGCGCGATGATCTTCTGGCGGATGTCGTCAGGCACCGCCATCACCAGGTCGGTACCGACATAGCCTGGCGAGACCGTGTTGACGGTGATGCCGAAGCGCGCGTTTTCCTGGGCCAGCGAGATGGTGAAACCGTGCATGCCGGCTTTCGCTGCCGCGTAGTTCGCCTGGCCATACTGGCCCTTCTGGCCGTTGATCGAGCTGATCTGCACGATCCGGCCCCACTGGCGCGAACGCATGCCTTCGATCACCGGCCGGGTGACGTTGAAGACGGCGTTGAGGTTGGTATTGACCACGTCCGTCCACTGCTGGAAGTCCATCTTGTGGAAGGTGGTATCGCGGGTGATGCCGGCGTTGTTGATCAGGATCTCGATGGGTCCGGCGAGATCCTCGATGCTGCGGACCATGGTGGCGGCAGAGACCGGGTCGGCCACGTCGCCGGGGACCATGACCACGTCGATGCCGTCGCGGATCATGTCTTCACGCCAGGCCGCCGCCTTGGCCTCGTCGCGGTAGTTGGTAGCCACCCGATGGCCCTGGAGCGCAAGGTAGCGCACGATCGCGGTACCGATGCCGCCCGTGCCGCCGGTCACCAGTGCCGTGCGTTGCGTAATGCCTTGCTTCATCCTCGCCCGTTTCCCATAGAGGCCCGCCGCGCGGGCAAACGATTGTTATAGCGCCCCACTAGCGCCAAGACTACTGCGGCGGAGCGACGCAGGCTTGAACTCGTTCAGCGCGGCGTGAAGCAGGTCACGCGGTGTGGCGGCCCCCGTGGGGGCTTTCACCCCCAGGTGTTCGAGCGCGAGCCGCAGGGCGGGCAGGGGATCGATGGGGTCCACGGGCATAGCGACCGCCGACTTGGAGAGCTTTCGGCCCTCCGCATCCAGGACCAGGGGAAGGTGCAGGTAGCCGGGCGTGTTCAGGCCAAGCAGCCTCTGCAGGTACATCTGGCGGCCCGTCGAGTCGAGCAGGTCGGCACCGCGGACCACGTGCGTGATGCCCTGTTCGCCGTCGTCGACAACGCAGGCGAGCTGATAAGCCCAGAAGCCCTCGACTCGACGGATCACGAAGTCCCCGGCTACTTCCATCAGGTTCTCCGACTGGGGGCCTTGAAGGTCGTCGTGCCAGCGGAGGGTCTCGTCGGGCGTACGCAGGCGCCAGGCCGGAGGGCGGTCGGGGTCCGGTGCGGCGACGCACTGGCCGTGGCGGTGCATGCCGCCATGGACGGCCAGGTCGGCCCGGCTGCACCAGCAAGGGAAGACGTGGCCTTCCGCACGCAGCCGTTCAAAGGCGGCCTGGTAGGCGTCGCCACGGTCGGACTGGTACATCACCGGGCCGTCGGGCGTCAGGCCGAAGGCGTCGAGCGTGGACAGGATGCCGGTAGCGGAACCGGGAACCTCGCGGGGCGGATCGATGTCTTCGATGCGAACCACCCATTCGCCGCCCGCATGGCGTGCCACCAGCCAACTGCCGACCGCGGCGACCAATGAGCCGAAGTGCAGGGCGCCGGTGGGCGACGGGGCGAACCGGCCGCGATAGCTCATGGGCTGTAACCGAACACGGTTTGAGGCGTTTCTCACGGCGTACATGACGCGAAGGCGACAGTGTAGGCGATGCCGACGGACGCGAAAGCGCGCTGGGCCGCCATCCCATGAACGGCGCGGGCTGCGGGGATTGAATCATTCAGCGTTCGCCCCGAAAACTCCGCATGAGGCGGCGCCCCATAGCCAGCCGCCAAGAGAGAGAAAACCATGTTCAAACGTATTGGCCTTTTTATCGCGACCAACCTCGCGGTCATCCTCCTCCTCACGATCGTCTGTCGCGTGCTGGGCATCGACCAATGGGCCGCCCAGCGGGGCATGGGCCTGTCGGGCCTGATCGTCTTCGCCTCGGTCTTCGGCATGGGCGGCGCCTTCATTTCGCTGGCCATCTCCAAATGGATGGCCAAGTGGACCACCGGCGCCAAGGTGATCACCCAGCCCGCCAACGAAACCGAGCGCTGGCTGGTCGAGACCGTGCGCCGCCACGCCGAGAAGGCCGGTATCGGCATGCCCGAGGTCGCTGTCTACGACGCCCCGGAAATGAACGCCTTCGCCACCGGCATGTCGCGCAACAACGCGCTCGTGGCGGTCAGCAGCGGCCTTCTCCAGCAAATGGATAGGGAGCAGGTCTCGGCTGTCCTCGGCCATGAGATCGGCCACGTCGCCAACGGCGACATGGTCACGCTGACCCTGATCCAGGGCGTGCTCAACACCTTGGTCATCGTGCTGGCCCGCGTGGTCGGCCGCGTCGTCGACAGCTGGATGAGCGGCGGCCGCGACCGTGACGGCGAGGGCGGTATCGGCTACTTCGTCGTGGTCATGGTCCTGCAGATCGTCTTCGGCCTGTTCGCCTCGATCATCGTGTCGTGGTTCTCTCGCTGGCGTGAGTTCCGCGCCGATGCGGCCGGTGCCAACCTGGCCGGCCGCGCCTCCATGATCTCGGCCCTTCAGCGCCTGTCCGCCAACCACGGCGACACCAGCCTGCCGCAGACCATCCAGGCCTTCGGCATCTCCGGCCACCTGGCCACCGGCTTCAAGCGCCTGTTCATGAGCCACCCGCCGATCGAGGCACGCATTGCGGCCCTGCAGGCCGCGCAGTAAGACCATGTGGGAGCCGCTTCAGCGGCGAAAAGGAACATGTGGGAGCCGCTTCAGCGGCGAAAAGGAACATGTGGGAGCCGCTTCAGCGGCGAAAAGCCAACGGAGCGGAGATGCCCCGGCGCCCATCGCCGATGAATCGGCTCCCACAGAAAGCATCGCCGATGAATCGGCTCCCACAGCAGGCTTTGCCGCTCTTTTTTCAGGTCCCCGCCGCCCCCATAATTGGAGGCTGTCCTACCCTGAAGGAACGGCACCGTGAGCCAGGAAACACGTAAGTTTGAAGCCGAGGTCGCCCAGGTCCTGCACCTGGTCACCCATTCCCTCTACTCGCACAAGGAAATCTTCCTTCGCGAGCTCATTTCCAACGCCTCCGATGCCTGCGACAAGCTGCGCTTCGAAGCCGTGGGCAACCCCGACCTGACTTCCGACGACCCGGAACTCCGCATCCAGATCACCTGGGATCCGGAAGCGCGCACCGTGAGCGTGCGCGACAACGGCATCGGCATGAGCAAGGACGAAGTCGTCGCCAACATCGGCACGATCGCCAGCTCGGGCACCCGTCGTTACCTCGAAGCCCTCTCCGGTGAGCAGAAGGCCGACGCGCGCCTGATCGGTCAGTTCGGCGTGGGCTTCTATTCGGCCTTCGTCGTGGCCGACAAGGTCACCGTCATCACCCGTCGCGCAGGCGAGCCGACCGAGGCCGGCGTGCGCTGGGAAAGCGATGGCAAGGGCGAGTACACCCTCGAAGACATGAATGTCACCGAGCGCGGCACCACCGTCGTGCTGCACATGAAGGCGGACGAAGACGAGTTCCTGAAGTTCTGGACGCTGCGTGCGGCCGTGACCAAGTACTCCGACCATGTAGCCTTCCCGATCCGCATGCCGGTCGAGAAGGACGGCAAGCCCGATCCGACCGACTGGCAGACGATCAACTCGGCGTCCGCCCTGTGGAGCCGTCCCAAGAGCGAAATCACGGACGAGGAATACCAGAACTTCTACAAGGCGCTCGGCCACGACTTCAACGACGCCCTGGCCTGGACGCACAACCGCGTCGAAGGCAGCCAGAGCTTCACCACGCTGCTCTATGTGCCGGAACAGCCGCCGTTCGACCTGATGATGGGCGGTCGCGAAGAGCGCAAGCGCCTCAAGCTCTACATCAAGCGTGCCTTCATCATGGACGCTGCGGAAGAGCTGCTGCCGAACTACCTGCGCTTCGTGCGCGGCGTGGTCGACGCTGACGACCTGCCGCTCAACGTCAGCCGCGAAATTCTCCAGCAGAACCGTCAGCTCGAGCGCATCAAGGCCGCATGCACCAAGCGCGTGCTGGACCTGCTCGAGAAGGTCTCGCGCGACGAGCCGGAGAAGTTCGCCACGTTCCTCGCTGGCTTCGGCAATACGCTGAAGGAAGGCATTGTCGAAGACACCGCCAACCGCGATCGCATCGCCAAGTTGCTGCGGTTCGCTTCGACCAAGGGCGATGGCCCGGCGAAGACGGTTTCGTTCGACGACTATATCGGCCGCATGCTCGTGGGCCAGGACACCATCTGGTACGTCACGGCGGACAGCTACGCGGCCGCCGCCGGCAGCCCGCAGCTGGAAGCGCTGAAGGCCAAGGGCATCGAAGTGCTGCTGATGTCCGACCGCGTCGACGAGTGGATGCTCGGTTACCTCACCGAATACGAAGGCAAGCGCCTGCGCAACGTGTCCAAGGGCGAGTTCCCGCTGGACGAGGCCGACAAGGCGAAGCAGGAAGCGGCCAGCACGGAAGCCGCTCCGCTGATCGAGCGTACGAAGAGCCTGCTCGGCGATCGCGTCGGCGATGTCCGCGTCTCCGCGCGCCTCACCGATTCGCCGTCGTGCCTCGCACTGGCCGACTTCGATCTCGCGCCGCACCTCGCCCGCCTCCTGCGTGAAGCGGGTCAGGACGTACCGGAGTCGAAGGCTGTCCTCGAGCTCAACCCCGAGCATCCGTTGGTGAAGCGCCTCGCTGCGGAAGCCGACGATGCGAAGGCCGGCGACATCGCCGGACTGCTGCTGGAGCAAGCCGAGATCACCGCTGGCGCGCAGCTGGCAGATCCCGCGGCGTTCGTGCAGCGCATGAACCGAGTGCTGCTGGGCTAAACGCTCCGCTCTATGTGGGAGCCGATTCATCGGCGAATGGGTGCTAGCGTCAACCTTCAACGGTGCGCTCCGCCCATCGCCGATGAATCGGCTCCCACACAGAGCATTGCCGCTGAATCGGCTCCCACAAATACATAGAGCATCACCGCTACCGGGGCGGCGGACGCGCTGCTATCGTCGTCCCCTATGTCCGCCCTGTTAATCCTCTTCGCCTGCCTCGCCCTCGGCATCCTCTGCCGGCGCTTCGCGCCGCTGCCTGAAGGCATCGTCCCGGGTATCAACTGGTGGGTGCTCAACATCGCCTTGCCGTCGTTGGTGCTGGCGCTGGTGCCACACGTGACGATCGATGTGCGCCTGTGGTTCCCCGTGGTCGGCATGTACGTGACCTTCTTTGGCGCGTGGGCACTCTTCGCCACGCTGGGCCGCCTCTTCGCCTGGTCACCTGCGCGCATCGGCTGCCTGACCCTGGTCTGTGGCCTCGGCAATACGTCCTTCATGGGCTACCCGATGATAGAGGCCCTGCATGGCAAGGCGGGGCTCTCGGTAGCCGTCATCGCGGACCAGCTCGGTTGCTTCCCTATGCTAGCGGCTGGCGGCATCGTGGTCGCGTCGATGTACTCGGGCAGGGGAGCGAGCGTGGCTGCCATCGTGCGCCGTGTGCTGACCTTTCCGGCCTTCGTCTCGCTGGTGATCGGCGTGGTCGTCGGTCTGCTCGGTGGCTGGCCTGAGGCGGTCGAGAAGGTGATGCTGCAGATTGGCGCGACCCTGACGCCACTGGCGCTGTTCTCGGTGGGCCTTCAGTTTCGTTTGCACTTGCAGCGCGATCAGCTCGGTGCGCTCGTCACCGGCCTTGGGTGGAAGTTGCTGTTTGCGCCGCTGGTCGTGTTCGGCATAGGTATCGTAGCCGGCATCGGCGGCTTGACCCTCACCGTCGGCGTCTTGCAGGCTGCCATGGCGCCGATGATCTCGGCGGCGATCCTGGCCGATCAATACGACCTCGAACCGCGCCTGGCGAATACGGTGCTTGGCGCTGGCATCCTGCTTTGCCTGGTCACCGTGCCGCTGGGTAACCTGCTCCTTCCCACGGCGTAAGGCTTGGTTTTGTACCGTCACGACCGCACACTTTTCGAATGACCGAACTCCTGACGATCCCTGGCGTACGCGCCGATGTGTGGCTCTGGGCCGCACGCTTCTTCAAGACCCGCGCGCTGGCCAAGGAAGCGATCGTCGGCGGCAAGATCGAGCTGAACGACGCCGCGTGCAAGCCGGCGAAGACAGTGCAGATCGGTGACCGCTTAAAGATCACCCGTGGCGAGGAACGCTTCGTTGCGGTGGTTGCCGCATTGTCGGAGAAGCGCGGTCCCGCTCCGGAAGCACGCAAGCTCTACGCCGAAACCGAGGAGAGCATCGCGGAGCGCGAACGCCAACGCGAAGATCGTCGACTCACGGGGGGTGCGTTGCTTCGACCCGAAGGCAAGCCGGACAAGCATGCGCGTCGCTTGATCCAAGACCTGAAGAAGACGCTCTGATGCTCGTTCCTACCGACATCGTGCCGGGCCGACAGATCAGTCGACACGGGCGCACGCGCGCACACCGCTTCGTGCTGGTCGTCGCCTTGCTGTTTCTCGTTCTTGGTGCTGGCTTGCCGTTGCTATTGACCCGTGGCGTCACGATCGCCACCGGAGGTCGATGGCTCATCCTCGGTACGGCCGGCTTTATGTTGTTCATCGGCGTTGTGCTGACCGTGGTCTGGCGTGTAATCCGCCCCAGGACAGTTCTCGACTTGCACGTTCACGGCATCGTCGTACGAGAGGCGTCGCCGCGACGGGAAACCTTCGTGCCGTTCATGGAGATGTCCGACCTGTACCTCTATCGCACAGGTCGCAGCCTGGGTGGTCGGTTCAACGCACTGGCGTTTCGTCGCAGTCCGACGGACGCATGGGTGGACGTGCTCGACAACCGCGGCGGGGCCTTCCGCTTGCGCGGCGAAATCATCGAAGGCCAGCTGCGCGAGCGCGGGCCCCTCGCACTGCGCTCGCTGGAAGCGGGCGAAGCATTGACGTTCCACAGCATCACCGACACGGATCGACGGGTAAAGCGCGTGACCGGCGGCATGCTGTCGGTCGAACCAAGCCCGATCCAGCTGAGCAGTGCGGGTGTAGAGATCGACGGAGAGCTGATTCGGATCGCCGACATTGCCAGGCTGGAGGAAGGCGGCCCCAACGGTTCGCTGCGCCTGCTCGACGCGCACGGACACACGCTCTGGAGCGTCCACTACCTCTCGCTGTTCAGCGCCGACCTGTTCATCGTTCTCATGCGTACGATGATTGAGGCGCACCAGTACGGTCTCACACAAAAAAACCGTCCCCCGGAGATCCACTCCCGGGCTGCTGACACGGGAGGGCGGGGGACGTGACGGGGCGGGAAGATGGAGAGTCGTAAGCCCCGTTGCGCCTGAGCCGATGGCCCAGTGCGCAGGTTCACTATAGGAAACCGACACCGAGAGGGGAATTCGATTGTTCAGATCGCCCCGATAGGGTGTCTCAATGGTTCAGCGCAGCATTTTCTTGAGCTTGTAGAGCCGATCCAGTGCATCCCGCGGGGAAAGGTCGTCTGGATCCATGGCGCGAAGCGCCTCCTCGACCGGCGATGGCAAGGACGGGGCGAACAACCCCATCTGCGGCGTCGCGGCAGGTGGTGTCACGGCGGCAACGGTCACCTCGTGGCCTTGCTCGAGTGCTGCGAGATAACGGCGCGCATCGGCGATCACCGCCTTGGGCAGGCCGGCCAGCGCCGCCACCTGCAAACCGAAGCTCCGGTTGGCGGGGCCGTCCTTCACCGTATGCATGAAGACCAGCTGCTCGCCGTATTCCACGGCGTCCAGGTGCACATTGGCGATGGTCGGAAAGTCCTGTGCCAGTTCGGTCAGCTCGAAGTAGTGCGTGGCGAACAGCGTGTAGGCGCAGCTGGTGGCGGCCAGATGCACGGCTGCCGCACGCGCGAGTGAGAGGCCGTCGTAGGTGCTGGTACCGCGGCCGACTTCGTCCATCAAGACGAGGCTGCATTCGGTGGCGTTGTGCAGGATGTTCGCCGTCTCGCTCATCTCGACCATGAAGGTCGACTGGCCGCGCGAGAGGTCGTCGCCGGCGCCGATACGCGTGAAGATGCGATCGATCGGGCCGATCGTCGCGGCGGACGCCGGCACGTAGCTGCCGACATGAGCCAGCAGCACGATCAGCGCGTTCTGCCGCATATAGGTGGACTTACCACCCATGTTCGGGCCGGTGATGACCAGCATGCGACGGCTCTGGTCCAGTACGAGGTCGTTCGGCTCGAACGGTTCGTCGCGAACTTTCTCGACCACCGGGTGGCGACCGCGCTCGATGTGGATACCTTGTTCGTCGGTGAGCGCCGGAGCTGCCCAGTCCAGCGTTTCGGCGCGCTCGGCGAGATTCGCGAGCACGTCGAGTTCGGCCATGGCGGTGGCCGCGATCTTCAGTTCGGAAAGTCGGTCGGTAAGCTTGTCGAGCAGCAGCTCGTAGAGTGCGCGCTCACGCATCAGTGAGCGCTCTTTCGCCGAGAGCACCTTGTCTTCGAACTGCTTGAGCTCTTCGGTGATGTAGCGCTCAGCGTTCTTCGTGGTCTGGCGGCGCGTGTAGTGCTGTGGCGCTTTCTCCGAATGGGCCTTGGTGATCTCGATGTAGTAACCGTGCACGCGGTTGTAGCCGACCTTCAGCGACGAGATGCCGCTGGCCGCCTTTTCTCGTTCTTCCATGTCGACCAGGAACTGATCGGCATTGGTGGAGAGCTGGCGCAGTTCGTCGAGTTCTTCGTCATAGCCTTCGGCCAGCACGCCACCGTCGCGTAGCAGCACCGGCGGCTGCGCGATCACGGCGCGGGCGAGCAACGCGGCGGTGTCGGCATGATCGCCAATGCGCTCGACGAGGCTATGCAACAGGGGGCTATCGAGGCCGTCGATGTCTTCGCGCAGGGCTGGCGCCGCGGCAAGACCATCCCGCAACGTGGACAGATCGCGCGGGCGTGCCGAGCGCAAGGCGACGCGCGCAAGAATGCGTTCGAGATCGCCAATGCCGCGCAGGCGTTCGCGCAGCGTGGCGTGGCGGCGTGCGTCGATCAGGCTGCCGATGGCCTGGTGGCGACCACGCAATACCTGACGGTCGCGCAGCGGGCGGTTGAGCCAGCGACGCAGCAGGCGTGCGCCCATCGGCGTCACCGTCTCGTCGAGCACACCGAGCAGGGTGTTCTCCACGCGGCCGCTCTGGTGCGTGTCGATCTCGAGGTTGCGCCGCGTGGCGGCATCCATCGCGATCGTCTCACCCGCATTCTCCACGGCCATGCCGGTGAGATGGGGCAGGGCGGCCTTCTGGGTTTCCTCGACATAGCCGAGCAGGCAGCCGGCTGCGGCGACGGCCAGCGGCATGCCATCGACGCCAAAGCCGAGCAGGTCGCGGGTCTTGAAGAAGCGGCACAGTTCGCGCCGGGCGGCGTCGCCATCGAAGTGCCAGGGCTGGCGCTTGCGCAGGCCGGGCAGGGTCGAGACGAGCTTCGGCCACGAGACATCTTCGCCGACGAGGGTTTCCGCCGGCTGCAGGCGCGCGAGTTCGGCCGCAAGGCCTTCGGCGCTGCTCACTTCGGTTAGCAGGAAGCGGCCGGTGGAGAGGTCTACCCACGCCAGACCGTAACCTGTCTGACCCGCCGCGATGGAGAGCAACAGGTTGTCGCGGCGCTCTTCCATCAGCGCGGCATCGGTCACCGTGCCGGGAGTGACGATGCGCACAACCTCGCGCTTCACCGGGCCCTTGGACAGGGCCGGATCGCCGATCTGCTCGCACAGCGCCACGGACTCGCCCAGCTTCACCAGGCGAGCCAGGTAGTTCTCGACCGCGTGGTAGGGCACGCCCGCCATAGGAATCGGCGCACCGGCCGACTGACCGCGCTGGGTCAGCGTGATGTCGAGCAGGCGGGCCGCCTTGCGGGCGTCGTCGTAGAACAGCTCGTAGAAGTCGCCCATCCGGAAAAACAGCAGGATGTCCGGATGCTCGGCCTTCGCCGCCAGGTACTGGCGCATAAAGGGCGTATGCCCGGCGCCCACCGAGGTGTCTTCTGCTAAAGCCATGATTTTCCGAGGGGTTGCAATGGGGCGGGGCGCCTTCGACGCCGCGCTGGCCGACCATAATACCGCTGCGGGGGGCTTGCCACAGGTTGGCCTGTGCTATCACTTTCTGCGACGGATGCCCGACACTATGGCGTCGCGCGGTCGGTGGACGAAGGAGTGCAGGAATGAGTAACGACGTGTTGGACCTGACGCCGCTGGAGCGGGCCGTTGCTCGCTTGCGCGAGGGCTGGGTCCGCTATCAGCAGGACATTACCGATACGCAGATTCGCGATGGCCTGATTCAGCGCTTTGAATTCACCTATGAAATCAGCCACAAGATGCTGAAGCGCTTTCTGGAAGTGACTTCGGCAAATCCCGCCGAATTGGACGCTATGCCATTCCAGGACCAGATTCGTAGCGGCAACGAACGTGGCCTGCTACGCGGGGACTGGCCGGCATGGCGCAAATATCGGGACATGCGCGCCAGGACCAGCCACACGTATTCCGAGGACGTGGCGCTTCAGGTCGTGGCCGGCATTCCGGATTTCATCGAGGAAGCGACGTACCTGTTGCAGCGATTGAGCGACGCCAACACGTGAGCGGCGAGAATATGACCGTCCCGGCCATAGATATTCGCCCCGAACAATGGGCCATCGTCAGGGATATCCTGCGGAATCACGTGCCGTATTACGACGTATGGGCCTTCGGCTCGCGCGTCAAAGGTACCGCCAAGCCATTCTCTGATCTCGATCTCGCCGTTATCGCCGCCGAGCCGCTCGCGCTGGATCTGCGTGCGGCGTTGGCAGACGAGTTTTCGGAATCCGACCTTCCCTGGAAGGTTGATGTGGTGGACTGGGCCTCAACGAGCGATGTATTCCGGGAAGTGATCAAACGCGACAAGGTAATTGTTCAAACAGCCAGCGAGTGAGCGCCGGCAGTCGCTCCTTGTAGAAGCCGATTCATCGGCGATCCGGGATCACCTCACCGTGGCCACGACATGCAACCCAGCACGCCCCTCAGCCAAACACCAAATCCCCCTCTGCGTCATCGCCCCAATCGCGTCCAGCGCCAACGACATCTGCGCGCAATCCAGCTCATCGGATTCATGCACCAATTCAGCCAGCAGCTGCGTTACGCCACGCGCGTACTGGAGCCACTCGGTCGCCTCATTCAAAAGCTCATGCGCATTGGCATCGTGTTCCATAAGCATCGCTTGCTCCTTACGTTCGCCCGCGCGTTTCCGGACGCGGCACGCCGTGCAGAGCGCGACGTGCCGCGGCCCATCGGACTCGCGGGTTCACCGGCTGCCCGTGATCGGGCGGCGGGCGGTGTGATTGATGAAGTGGGTTGCGGCGTCAGCCCTGGTCGCTGATCCACACGGCTACGCGCCGGGTAGGGCGGCCAAGAAACATCTCATACAAAGCGACTGCCGCCGCGGTTCGTCAACCGTGTCTGCGAGGGTGGCAGACGGCCCGGTAACCATGGGGTGTGTCGCCGTGGGGATTTGGCGGGCGGGCGAGTGCCGTAGAATGGTGGGCAGCCACTATCAACTCCTAGATCAGTTGGTTTGGTTAGCGGGTCAGGGGTGTTGCAAGCACCCTTGGCCCGCGCTTCTCACCGCGTTTAGCGATGGTTGCCTGCGACGTGTTTTTGTCGATGACGTGGGCAACGATGTGACCCTAGCAAAACAATTTGGGGTTGTCTGTAGGGTTGCGGCAGTGACTTCATTGAGCTGTCAGTTCTGGCTACGCTCTAGATGTTCTTTCAGCTGCCGCGCACGGTCATTCGCCCAGTTTGCCCATGCTG
This sequence comes from uncultured Luteibacter sp., assembly GCA_966191635.1. Classification (GTDB taxonomy): domain Bacteria; phylum Pseudomonadota; class Gammaproteobacteria; order Xanthomonadales; family Rhodanobacteraceae; genus Luteibacter. The sequence goes on along the minus strand of CBIGPO010000004.1, from coordinate 57,888 downwards.
GTGTGACCAGTTCGTGGCGCGCTGTTTCTTCCCAGATATCGCGAGCGACGATCAACGCTTCGCGATCGCCCACATGAGGAATCGCCTCAGGTTCCAAAGCCGGGACCCGTCCGCTCGTTGCGCCCGGCACCCAGCGCATGGGAGCCATGTCATACGCGGGTGCGACGGAGATCAGCGGTTCGGCGTCGCTGGACAGCAGGAAGGAAAGGTTGCCCATGTGCATGTCGGTGTTCGCGAGCAGATGGCCTATTGCGGCGAGGTAGCGCGCATGGTCGACCTGCTCGTTGTCGACTGCGCCACGTCGTTGCAGATGTTCCACCGCAGTCACCCATCCATTCTGTGGCCCGGTGTATCCGAAGGTTTGCGCCAGTGCGCGCAGGGACGCCATGCCTCGGCGTCCACTCGTACCGATCCTGTCGAAGCGAGTCGTTTCCAGCCAGATGCGGTCGTCGTAACGCCACACCATCGTCGAGGCGGCGCTCATGCCATTGAGGGTCATTACCTGGGCGGCAACGGCTTCCGTGACCATAATGTCGCCCCAGCGCTGCGCGGCCGGATCGTCTGTGAGGTAGGGTGAAAACTTGACTAACACCGGTCGCAGCGGCTGTTCCTGACCATCGTCGACGACGGCGGTGAATTTGGGCTGTTCGCCGTCCGCTGAGGCGCCCACCATCTCGCCATTGAGTACTTTGGCGGCTCGCTCGGCATAGAGACGTTGCCGTTGGGCTGCAGGCACGGCTGCATCGGCGGCACCCGCGATACGCGCAAGGCCCAGGTTGCCGCGCGTATCCCACGGTTGTTGCAGGGCTGCCTCAATGACCTGATCTTCGCTCCACGCGTTTACATCCACTGTCCAGCCGTGTGCGGCGGCGTGTTCGCGCACCCAGGCACGGCCGAGGAATCCGGCTGGGCGGAACGGCTCCAGATACCAGGGCAGGCCCTGGAAGATCCCGGGTGTTTCTTCGCGCTGTCCTAGCGTTATCCATTTCGGCGCGGCGGGCTCAGCGTCGACCCACCATTGTCCGGCTGCCAACCCGGTAATGGTCGCAACGGTGCTGTCGCTGCCATCCTCATGGCGAAGCATGATAGTTGCCGGAGCTATCTCGGGGCGACGAAGGGCATAAGCGCGCCGGGTTGTTTTCCCCATCGCCAACACATCTGGCTCGGCTTTCAGGGCACGCTGGATGCTGCGTTCGGTGCCGAACTCGTCCGATAGCCGGACGTAGAGATCCGCCGCTGGCAGCGCGCCCCATCTCGCTAATACCTGGGTGATTGCTGACATGGCGACTGCCACCTGTGTCGGAAGACGGGTGCGGAAAAAGCTTTGTGAGTCAGCAGTCTACGGGTGATTTGTCGGAAGATGTTTTTTTGTATGCCGATTTGTTCAGCTTTTGTTTATCTTCAAAAGATCTATGAAATGGAAGCACCTCGGTCGGAATCCCTCCGTTCGACCGAGGTGCTTCATCCGATGTCGGTCCCATTACATCCGAGGCTGCTGGGGTTGCTCTTGCGTCTGGACGTTCGTTTGAGTCTGCTGTTGGTTCGGAGCGACTTCAGGTGCCGGAGCTGGCTGTTTCATCGCAGCAGCACTGCTCTGTTCCAGAGGCGTATTGATGCCGGCGAGTACGTCAACGGAAGCGTGCTTCTTGAAGGGCGAATTGGTATCACCTTGCACGGCGAACGCTTTCGAAGCGTCTTGCGAGAGCGAAACCTGATCGATCTTTTGCAGCCCCTCGCGCTGGGCGACGACGACAAGGCTGCCAGCCAGGTTCTTGGTCACGCCGTCGGAGCTGCGGCCTTGCTGCTGGTCCATTCGCTCGACGCCGGCCAGAGCCTGCTTGTACATGGCGTTGGCAGGGTGCGCATCGCTATCCAGGCGCGGCGTGGCCTTGGTATGCTGCTCGATCTGTTTCTCAAGTCGCTGGTGTGTCGTCGGTCCGACCACGCCGTCCACGTCGAGATGGTTCTTGCTCTGGAACGCTTCCACGGCTGCTTTGGTGGCCGGCCCGAAGTTGCCGTCGGCCTTCAAGGCATGACCTTTGCCGTCGGTATAGCCGAGTTTGCTGAGCTCGTTCTGCAGCGCCTTGACGTCCGCACCATGAGAGCCTTCTTTCAGCACCGGGGCGTGACCTGGATGTGCCGGCGTCGCGCTGGTGGGCGCGAGCTTGGGCGTCGCCGGAGCCGTATGTGCCTTGTCCTGCGAGGTCGGCGCGACGTTGGGAGCGCGGGCGATCTCATCCGCGTATTTCTGGTAGCGCCCCATTTCGGCGCCCATGTTCTGGTACGCCTTTTCGACGGAAATGCTTCCGTCGCCGTAGAGGGCACTATTGCGTTTGATCACATCGGCGGAGAGAACGCTGTCCACCCGTTGGGATCCGTCCTTGGCGAGCGCCTTGAGAAAAGCAGGGCCATCGCCGCCGCCCAGGTTATGCATGGCGTAAACATTGGCAGCAGGATCGGGGCCACCGAGAGCGTTGCCCTTCTCGATATTCTCGCGCGTGAACTCGGCGAGCATGCCCGCCTGTAGCTTCGTGTTGTTGCGAAGTTCGGGCGTGTTGGTCTGCGCATCGGTCAGATCGGCCGCACCCGGTACGCCGTACTTTTCACCGTACTCGCGGACCATGCCGGCCCAGGTCTTGTTGAGGAACTGGCCATAGCCGTACGCGCTCGACATCGCCTTCGTGCCGTCGAACTGGGTGATGGTGTTCAACTCCGCACGCTTCGGCCCTGCGATAGGTCGTGCCTGGGAGTTGTAGCCGGACTCGAAGCCCGCGATCTTCGCCATGATGCCGGGATCAATCCCGGCCTTCTGTGCGGCTTCGGCCAGATCGGGCATAGCGGTGGCCCAGCGTTCGTCGAGCTTGTTCGGCGTACTCATGGCGGTTCCTTATGTCAGGAGGGGCAGCATCGGTTGGTGATCAGGACTTGGCGGGGAGTTCGTAGCGAGCCTTCTTCGCGTCGAACGGCACGGTGAACTCGGCGACCTTGGCCTTGGCCTTGGTCTTCACGATCTTCAGCGGGTAAAGGCCGGGCGCTGACGGATCCGCCTGGACGGACATTTCGTAGCGAACGTCCTGATCATCTTCGCGAATCTGCGGAATCTTGCTGACGTCGAGGAACTCATTCTTCCAGGCCGTCACGATGCTGTAGTTGGTCACGACCGTGCCCTGCCAGACACCACCGCTGGTAAATACCCAGCCGTAGTCGCCCTTGTTGCTGAGCTTCTCGAGCTTCGCATCGCGGCAACTGCAGTCGCCGGCGGAACCAAACGTCATAGCCGGTTCCATGGCGACGAACGTCCATCCCTGCTTGCCGCCCAGGCGGATCTTGAAGGCGCCCATGAGACCCGGCTGCGCCTGGCTGTAGCCGTAGGAGGGGTTGTCGCGAATGTCGGTGGCATTCGATGCATTGAAGTAGAGGATCTTTGAGCCGCCGACGTCGACGACCTCGGGCTTGCCGGGGCGCATGCAGTAATCAGCGGCATCTGCGTCGCCGCCGCTGTAGCTATACGCCCAGCAGCTGTGCTTTGCGTCGTAGGTCTGGCCGTACTGATCGTCCATGACGGCCTTGATGGTTGCGGTGACGTCGGGCGTGGACGACGCGGGCGTCTGGGCCTGTGCAATGGAGAGCAGAGCGCTGGTAAATGCAATTGCTGCGAGAGCGGTGAGATGTCGGGTGGGAGAGACTGGCATGGTGTTTCCTCTGGCGTCAGATCGAAAGAGCAGCAACTTCGGTTTTCTTCATCAGGCGTGACGTGAAGTACTTGTCCTCGTAATACCGGATCTTCTCGCACATCACCGGATGCGGAATACCCTCGTAGAGGAACACTTCTTTGTCTGTGCCCATCGCTTTCAGCTCCTGCGGAAGCATCAGCGCGCGCTTTTCTTCCGAATGGCTCTTGGACACATCACCCTTCTTGCTCTTGGTGATGTTCTCGCGGCGTACCGTGGTGTAACCCAGCATGTCGGAATAGTCGTTGGCGTCCTGCTGCTCGCGCGGGGCAAACACGATCTGCAACGCGTGGTTGGTGATGACCGTGCGCGATACATCCTTGCCGTATGTGGCATCCAGCTGCGCCATGCTCTGAATGATCGGAAGCAGGCGGATGTTGTAGCCGGCCATGTACGAGACGGCCGAGGCGATGATCTCCACCTTGCCGATCGACGTGAACTCGTCCATCAGCAGCAAGCACTGGTGCTTGAGCTCCGGATTGTTCTGCGGCAATTCCTTGGTGTTGAGGTTGATCAGCTGGCTGAAGAACAGGTTCACGATCAGGCGGCTTTCCGCCAGTTTGTTCGGCTGGATGCCGATGTAGATCGTCATGCGCTTCTTGCGCACGTCGGTCAGCAGGAAGTCGTCCTCGCTGGTCGCGGCATCGAGCACCGGGTTGATCCAGGCGTTGAGCGGCTCCTTGAAGGTGCCGAGGATCGAGGCGAAGGTTTCGTTGGCCTGCGACAGCATGTTGGCGAAGGCCGATTGCGCGTTCGCGCTCAGGAAGGATGCCTTCGACAGGGTGGTATAGAGCTCGCGCAGGTCGGTACCGTCACCGGACGAAAGGCGGTAAATCATGCCGAGTGTCGGTTTGGTGCGGACGCTTTCCGGCCAGCCTTTCTTCTCGTCATCTTCCCATTTCTCGCAAAGGTACAGCGAGAAGGCCATGAAGGCATTGCGTGCCTGGCTGACCCAGAACTTCTGGTCATCCGACCCATCGGGATAGAGCATCGAGGCAATGCTCATGAGATCGGAGACGCGGAACGCGGGGTCCTTCGAGACATAGCTCAACGGATTCCAGCGATGCGTCCGGCGGTCTTCGGCAAACGGATTGAACAGGAAGATCTCCTGTCCCTGCGACTTGCGCCAACCGCTGGTCAGGTCGAAGTTCTCCTGCTTGATGTCGAGAACCACGATCGATTCCTGATAGTCGAGCAGGTTCGGGATCACAACGCCGACGCCTTTGCCCGAACGGGTCGGGGCGGCGAGGATGACGAACTGCTGGCCTGGCAAGCGTACGAGTTCACCCTTGTACTTGCCGACCAGGATGCCGTTGTCAGAAGGGGTAAGCATTTTCTGCTTGCGCAGGTCCGAAGCTTTGGCGAAGCGCGCATCGCCGTGCATAGCCTGCTTCTTCTTCTTTAGCAGGAAGTAGAGCGCCACCAGCCAGACGATCAGAGGCAGCAGGAAGCCGATGACGCCAGCGACCTCGATCTTCCATACGTACGGCTTCACCTCCGGTAGACCCAACGCCCGGATGTAGCTCCAGTAGGTGTCCAGCTTCAGCGGTACGTCACGCATTCCCAGGAACAGGAGGGTGAGGTAGCCGGAAAAGAAGTTGCCCACAACGAGGGCAGCCACGCCGAGGCCGGCTGCCCAATATCCCCTGTTCTTACTCATTGCGAACGGTCCATCCAATCTTTGGTTGCGGGGCGGTCAGTGATGACCGCCTACGTCTATTATGTTTTGCGCGATGTGCTTTCTTCGCGACCATCAATGCGAGTACGGAACGTTCTCACCGGTGCCGCCGCCTTTCCAGGGGCCGCTGGAGCTTGTCATGGGACATACTTCTTCTAGCTGCTTGAGCGCATCGTGATCTTCAGCAGTCCATGAGCGGCCGTACTCATTGGGTGGGTCGCACAGTCCCGTGTACATCCACGCGCCCGTATACGGCGGTATGGGTATCCAGCAAGGATCCAGAATCTTCATGCCATATCTACAGAACACGAAGGGATCGTTGTCACGATAACGCAGTGCTTTGTACTCCGCTCCCGCGGTGACTGAGAACAACATGCAGGCAAGGGCGATCCAGTATTTCATTCGGTAGTTCCCTATACGTTCCATGATCGTTTTGATGTTGTGGTTCGCGTGCCCGTCGTTGGGCTCTTGATGGACTGAATCACGTCATGGCCCGGAAGGTGACGGACCTTGCCGCTGCTGTGACTGCTGCTCGGCGAGCGGTTGGCCCTGCTGGACCTGCGCCTGCTGTGCGGCTTGCTGCTGAATCGTTTCGCTACTCTTTTCCAACGGTGTCGCCAATGCCTGTTGCGTGTTTACCTCGGCAACCTGCTTGAAAGGCGAGTTTGGGGCACCCTGTATCGCATAGGCGCGACTGGCATCGTCGTTCAGTGCAACTTGATCGATACGCGTAAGACCCTGTGTTACCGCACTCGCTGTGAGCGAACCGGCGAACTGATCGCTCTGAGTGTTTGGCGTCCGACCGTGCTGTGCGTCAAGCTTGTACACGCCGTCACGCGCCTGCTGGAACATGGCGTTCTGCGGGTGATCCGGCGAGTCGATGCGTGGCGGCGCGTCGTGCTTGAACCAGGATGAGGGGTGGCTTACGGTGTCCCACGCGTGGGAAGCCTTTTCACCGATGGCATGCAGGCCTTCGGAAATCTCTTCCTTGACGTGATCGTAGGTTTCCTTGACCTCGTGAGCGACGTGTTCGACCGTCTGTTCGACGGCGTGGGCGGCCTCCCCGACCTTGTCGGCTACAGCGTGGCCGACCGCTATGGCTTCCTCGGCGATGGTCTTGGGTATTTCCCATGGCGCGGAAAGACCCTTGCGGATATCCATGACATCGTTGCGATAGCGATCGACCATGCCTTCATGGGCGACATAGCGCGCCTGGCTCTCGGGACTGATGATCGACTGACCAAGCAGTTTGCTGTTGGGAACGAAGTTATCGATGGCGTGCGAATCGAAGTCGATGGCTTTGACTGGATTTCGGAGCGAAAGCAGGCCACTGTCATCGCGATATCCAGCATGGGACAGGGTGTCGATGTCTTTCTGCGCAGCGTAGATACGCACCTCTCCAAAGTGCTCGCTCGCAGCGCTCACGACGTCTCCGGCGCGTACATGGTCGATGACCTGATTGCCTCCTTTGGGAACGCCTTCGAGCAGTCCAGCTGCTCCGTATGCATTGAATGTCTCGCCTTTCAATCCGTAGCGCGATGCATTTATCTCTGCCAGGGTTCCACCAAGAGAGTGCCCGGTAACCGTGATATCGGGCGGCTGTCGACCTTCGTCCTTTGCAGCCTGACGAGCCTCGGCCATCACCTTTTCGGTGAACTTGGTCGAGTCGGCGGTTTGCAGGTTCACTCCAGCGAGCACCATACCTGCGTCGACACCACCATCATGAACCGGCTCCCGATCGAACTCGGTGCCGCGATAGGCGATGATGACCTGATGAGGCTGGACGTCCTCGCGCACGTAAGCCTGGGCCTGGAAACCCGTCTTCGGATCGTTCGCGCTATCCATCACGCGATAGGTGATGCCGTCCAGTTCCACCTTATCGTTCACGGGAGTGTCGTGATAGGTGTTCTGGGAGAGGAGCGCGTAGTCAGTCGACCGCGGGCTCATTGAATTTTCTCCGCGGCCTTCAGCGTGATGGTGAATGTTCGGTCGGGTTCATCGTATGCCGATTTGCCGGGTGCGCCGATATCGGTTCGAGCATGACCTGCGTTCTCGTACGACTTCATCGAAAAGTACCGAACGAAGTTCGTTCCGCTGAGGATGTCGTTCAGGTAGATAGCAGGGCTGAAGTTCACCTGGTCGTGATGGAAATCGACGGATGTCCCCACGATGGACCAGTGGCAGACGCCGAGGCCGAAATAGTCTTCGTCCTGGATCTGATCGATATACACGACACCCTTGTAGACACCGTCGGCCACTCGCTCGAAAACAATGGGGAGCTGCTTTTCAGGTTCGACCGTGGCACCCGTGATGGGCGTCAAAGGTACGCTGGCCGGATTCGTGACCTTGTAGTCGACGCTGCCACCGACGGATTCGAAACCTCCGGGCGCACCGGTCACCGTGGCGGTAATCTCGTAGCGCATGCGCGGATTCGGATTCAGCTTGATATCGGGTTTCTTCATCGTGGCACCGTAGGCAAGAGAGGTCAGGGAGAAGATGAGGGCAGCGATGGTTAGCGATGGCTTCACCATGCGGCACCGGCCCGGTCGCGATCTGCCATTGGTTCTCTCCGTTGAGGAGGCCCGATACGGGCCATGGGGCTGTCTGGTCGTGTCGCTGTGGCACTCACGCTGATCGAGAACGTGTGAGCCGGGTCCTTGAAGTCAGCCCTTTTGAGATTGCCCGTGTTGAGGAGCTCGATATCGCTCTGTGTATAGGCGCGATTCGAGTAGTACTGCGTTACCGATTTTTGAGCGAGGATCTCGTCCTTCGGCAGGGACACAGCGAAGTTCATTTTCTTGACTCGAGCTTCCACGCTGGCGGCGACGATCGACCAGCGACATACGCCCTTTCCGAAGTAGTCGTCGTCCTGGAGCCGGTCAATGAACAGCTCACCGCGATAGGTGTTGTTACCTATCGCCCTCAGCTCAAGTGGGACACGTTTCGAAGGCGTGATGGTGGCGCCGGAGATCGGCGTCATGGGGACGCAATCCCCGTTGCTGACGCGATAGTCGACGGTGCCCTGGACCGCATCGAAGGGGCCGGGAGCGTCTTCAATCCGGATGGTCACTTCGTAGCGCATGCGAGGCGCTGAATTGAACTTGATGTCCGGGCCGGGCGCGGGCGCATCGTGCGCTAGAGAAGCTACGGGAAAGAGGAGCGCGGCGATGGCGAGCGATGACATCACCGGATGGCGTGCCCGGTCGGTGGCGTTCTGCAACATGCTCATGGCACACCCGGCATCGACGGCCCCTGCGGCTGGCGTGTCTGCTGTTTCTGGGCTTCCGCATGCGAAGGAGCGTTGATCGCTGCGGCGCTGCTTTGCTCCAGCGGAGTGCTGACAGCCTTTTGCGTTTCGACCTCGGCGACCTTTTTGTGCGGCGAATTCATATCGCCCTGCACGGCATAGGCGTGTTTGGCGTCGTCGCTGAGTACGACGCTATCGACGCGGCTCAGTCCTTGCGCTTTGGCTGACGCCGTGAGCGAGCCGGCGAACTGGCTGCTCTGCAGGTCGGGTGTGCGCCCATGCTGCGCATCGAGACGGTGCACGGCATTCAGGGCTTGCGTGTACATACCGTTGTCGGGGTGCGCCTTGTCGTCCAGTCGAGGGCTGGCTGGCGTGTGCCGCGTCGCGTCCACATGCTTCTGCTGTTCGATAGCGGCGAGCGAGCGCGGGCCGGCCACGCCATCGGCAGCGAGGTGGTGATCGCGCTGGAATGACTTCAAGGCGGCTTCGGTGCCGGGTCCAAACTTGCCGTCCGTGTGCAAGGTGTTGCCGGCGCCGTCCTTGTAGCCCAGGCGTGCGAGGTTCGCCTGCAGCATACGGACATCTTCGCCATGCATGCCTTCCTTCATGACGCCGCGCGGCGCGTCGGGCTGCTCGCTGCGCGGGCCCTTGTCCAGGCGTTCCATGACTTCAGGCGTGAGCTTCTTCTGCCATTGCTCGAAGCGGTTCTCGCGGTCTTCGAGACCGTTGTACTTGCCGTTGATGGCTTTGGTCGCCGCCTTGACGTCTTCGCGAGCATTCTCCGGAACGCGATTTTCCCAGTACCAGGTGGCGATCTTCGAGGCGTTCTTCGGGTCAGCGGCGAGCTCGGGATTCTTGACCAGGTCGAGGTTGAGCGCCTCGCCTGCAGAGCGGTAGTTGTCCTTGCCCGTAAGCTGGATATAGCCGCGACCGTGGTACTTCCAGCCGTCGCCCGGCTCGTCGTTACCATTGCGGCCGCCGTACATCAGCTCGGCCAGGTGCTCGGGCTTGCCCTGCAGGGCTTCCTTGCGCGCGGCGTCGAGCACCTGGGGGCCTTCCCTCCACGCGGACTGCACCGGGATCTGGGAGATGTCTCGGGTATAACGAAAGCTCTCCTCAAGGCGGTTCAACCCATTGGACTCATGGGTAACCTGTGCCATGAAGTTGGCTAGTTCCTTCGGTGAGGTGATGCCCGCCGCCGCAGCGTCGTTCAGCACCTGGGTTTCACGATCAATCGCCATATGTAACTCCTGTGGATCCTGTGCACTGCCCCTCTCAGGGCAGTGTCACCTCGGGAAGACTCGTGGGATCGAAGTCCGCAAACGCGACATCGCCCAGCGTTTCCGTCGTGAGAACGAGTTGCCGGTGCTCTCCCGATTCGGTGTCTTCCACCTGCCGCACGACGCGCACCAGCCGCCAGGTGGCGGCGGAAGCGACGTAGCGGAAGTTGTACTCATCCGACCAGCGCTCCCTGCTGCCACCACCGTTGGCGACAGTAAATCCGCCCTGGTCGATGCGTGTGTAGCCGTAAGGATCGCCAGCCACCCCTCCGCTGCCGGCGCTGGGAATCACGCTAAAGCTGGAGGCGGCTTTCTCGAACTGACCGCTTGCGTCACGCAGAAGCAGCATGAGTTCGCGTGCGGGCCCCTCACCCAGCCTCGGTGTGCCGGATGCGGGAGGATCGAGCACGAGGAGTGCACCGTCCCTCCCGTCCCCGGTGAGATCGCCGATCAGCAAGTCGAGGATTTTCGCCCCCTGCGTTGCGAACGCCTTCAGGTCATCCATCTGGCACTTTTCCCATCCTGTCCGTCCCACGATTTTAATGGACCGGGTTGTCGCCCGGCCCCGTTTGGGACGGCATTTTCTGTGTCCGCCACCACACTTCGGTGGCGGGTCTGCCAGGAGCGCGTTCACACCGTGCGCGCCTGCTGTTGCTGTTGTTGCTGCTGCTGATCCTGCCGCTGGGTCTGTTGCGTCTGGCCCGACAGCTGGTTCTGTTGCGTGTTCTGGGCGAGTGTCGCCGTGCTTTGCTCAAGCGACGTGGACATAGCCTGCTGAGTCTGCACTTCGGCGACGCGCTTGAACGGTGAATTGAGCTCGCCCTGCACGGCATAGGCGCGGTTGGCATCGTCACTCAGGGCGACGTGGTCGATACGTGTGAGGCCTTCCTTGACTGCGCCGGCCGCGAGCGAACCGGCAAACTGGTTGCTCTGGTGATCCGGCGTGCGGCCGTGCTGGGCATCGAGCTTTTGCACGGCGTCGCGTGCCTGCTTGTAAAGGTCATTCGCCGGATGGTCGGCCGAGTCCAGACGGGGACCGGTGTGGTTCAACTTGTTCAGTGCGGTCAGGGTGTCGTTGCCGGCCACACCGTCCTTGTGGAGGTGGTTCGCTTCCTGGAAACGCTCTACGGCGGCCTTAGTATGCGCACCGAAATGACCGTCCGGATGGAGCGCGCGGCCGTTCTCATCGCGATAGCCGAGACGGTTGAGGGACTCCTGCATGGCCTGCACGCGCGTGCCTTCGTCGCCCTTGCGCAGGGTGTCAGCACCTGTGTGCGTAGCGGCGGCAGCATGAGGTGTCGGCGGAACCGGCGTATGTGCGGTGGCGGCAGGCGTGGCGGGAGCAGACTGAGTGTTTGCAGGCGCGCCATGCATTGGCGCCGGTTCATGCGTGCGGAATTCGGCCTTGGCGCGCAGGGCGCCCACGACCTCCATGTGCGAGGTCCAGTAACCGCCATCCTTCATCGTGACCTTGCCCGGGCCGGTGCTGGTCTGCGAACCGATGAACTCCAGGTTGCCCTTCGCGTCATAGCCCTTGACGATGCCGACGTGCTGGTCGGAGCTCGTGCGGCTCTTGAGCATGATGATGTCGCCAGGTTGCAGGTTGGCGGGTGGCTTGCCGCCCTGGGCTGGTGGAATCACATCGAAATGCTGCTGGCTGTAGGGTGTGACGCTGTGGCCGTTGTACAGCTTGGACGTGGCGAAGGGCTCGTTGCCGACGTCATAACCGGCGTCCTTCAGGCCTCGCCAGACGAACGACGAGCAATCGACGCCTCGCAGGCCGTCGTGGTCGTTGTCCCGCTCGGTGCGGCTGCTGTCGGTGACGTGGTTGCCACCGCTGTTCGCCCGCTGCATGTCGGGGCGGCCGTACTCGTAACTGACACCGGAGTTGAAGAAATGATCGTTGGCGTGCTCGTAGATATCGCGACTCATGGCATCGTCTCCGTAAAGGTCACTTCAGGCCCATGGAATAGAGTTCGATCGAATCCTCGTCGACCCAGCCGGCGGCGCAACCACCGGTGAAATCGCCCGAGGTGCCGATCCATTCGCACTTGGCAGTCGGCGGCGTGCCGACCCACTCGATGGGCTGTGCCTTACACAGGTCACTGCCTTTGCAATCGGGAACACGATCCGCGGGGTAGGCCGCGACGTAGTAGCGCGGCGAGACGCCAGGCTTCTTCGCCGTGGCGATGACACAAAGGAACTGATGTGGCTTGAGCTTGGCTACCGGCTTGGACTTGCCGCTATCAAGGCGCGTGCCCAATGTCGCGCCGGCGTCGTCCATCACCTGGCCGAAGAGCATGTCGCCACGGCACGCGGAGAGGTCCACGTTGTATCCATCGGACGTGCAGGCTGCGTTGCCATAGCTGTCTTTGTGGCATTCCCCGTTGGCACCCGGATCTATCTTGACGAGGCGTGCCTGCAGGGCGGCAGGCGTGCGGGCAGGATCCGACGAAGCCGCAAAGGCAGCGTTGGCCAGTACGCAGAGTGCGAGTAGCGCAGTGATGCGTCGTGAAATCATCGGTATTCCCAGAATATGCAAGTGCGAGTGCGTGGTTGCCGGCGTGGCCCGGCGGCCGTTTCCCTTAGATGCCATGACCGTGCACCAATGAGGGAGGCGAGGGCTTCTGCGTGTGTTCCTGCGTCGGCTGAGCTGCCTTCACCAGGTGATCGAGCGCTTCGGTGCTTTTCGTCACAGGTGTGGCCACGGCTTGTTGCGTCGGAACTTCGGCCACGCGCTTATGTGGTGAACTCGGGTCACCCTGCACCGCGAAAGCGCGACTGGCGTCCTCGCTCAGTGCCGCATGGTCGATGCGATGCATGCCTTCCTTGTGTGCGGCCACGGTCAGTGCGGCAGCGAGGTTCTCGCTGTTGGTGTCAGGCGTCCGCTTGTGCTGTTCGTCGAGGCGGTGTACCGCCTCGCGGGCCTGCGCAAAAAGAGCATGATGCGGGTGCTCCGGTTGGTTCATCATCGGCGCTGCGCACATGCCGGGGCCTTCACCTGCGGCATAGCCATAAGGCGCGAGTGGACGATGATGGCGACCGTGTCGGTGCGCTGGCGGCATCGGCGCGAAATCGACCGATGCTTCCATGACATCGCGCTGCTGCTCCATTTCGATAAGCAGGTCGGGACCCGCGATGCCGTCGTCGTCCAGACCCATCCGACGCTGCGCCGACTTCACGGCATCGCGGGTGGCGCGACCATAGCGGCCGTCCGCCTTGATCGGTTGATTATCGGCGTCGCGATAGTCGAGCTCAGCGAGGCGGCTCTGCAGTTTGCGGACGTCCTCGCCGTAGGCGCCTTCGCTGAGTGCGATAGCACCCAACGCAGCGGCACCGGCCAACGCGTGGCCCTTCCCACGAAGGCTGGGCGAGGGCAACTCCTTGCCCACTTCGCCTTTGCCCATGCGCTCCATCACCTCGGGCGTCAGGCGTTTTTCCCAGGCGTCGAAACGGTCCATGCGATCCTGCAGGCCATTGAACTTGCCGTTCACCGCCTTGGTCGCCGCCTTGACGTCCAGGCGTGCGGCTTCGGGCACACGGTTCTGCCAGTACCAGACGGCAATCTTCGAGGCGTTCTTGGGATCGGCAGCCAGCTCGGGCTTGTCGACCAGATCCAGGTTCAGCGCCTTGCCGGCGGCGAGGTAGTTCGCCTTGCCCGTGAGTTGAATGTAGCCGCGCCCGTGGTAGCGATAACCGTCACCGGGTTCGTCATTGCCGTTGCGGCCGCCATACATCAGCTCAGCCAGTTTCTCCGGCTTGCCCTGCAGGGCTTCCTTGCGTGCCGAATCCAGCACCTGGGCACCCTGGCGCCACGCGGATTCGACGGGGATCTGGGCGATTCCCTTGGTATAGCGAAAGCTCTCCTGCAGGCGATTCAACCCATTGGACTCATGGGTAACCTGGGCCATGAAGTTGGCCAGTTCCCTGGGAGAGCGAATGCCCGCCGCATAGGCGTCGGACAAGACTTGCGTTTCACGATCAATCGTCATGTGTAACTCCTGTTTGACTCTCGGTCGGCTGTCCTCCCTGGAATACCGTTACCCGCCCATCCTGGCGGGGTAGTGCAATGGATCAGGGTAGCGTCACCTCCGGCAGATGCGACGGATCGAACGTCTCGAAGCTGACCTGACCCAGGTCTTTCGCGGTGAGCTGGATGGACTTCTGCTTGCCGGTCTCGCGATCTTCCACGCGACGCGTGACCTGGCTGGCAAACCAATCCTTCTTGTCCGCCGAATAAGTGAATGTGTACTCGTCCGACCAATGCTCGCGTCCACCACCGCCGTTGACGATGGTGAAGCTACCCGGTGCGACTTTGCTATAGCCGAACGGATCGCCCGACGTACCACCGCATTCTTCGCAAGGCACGATGTGCGCGTTAGATGCAACTTTCTGCAGCTGCCCGGAGGCATCGCGTATCAGCAGTACTACGTCGCGGGACGGACCTTCGCCAAGCTTGGCGTTGGCAGGGGCGGGCGGGTCGAGGACCAGCAGCGCGTCGGGACGGCCATCGTTGTTGAGGTCGCCCTTCTGGGATTCGAGAATGCGTGAGCCACCGGTCGCGAACGACTTGAGGTCGTCCGCCGGGGCAGGGGCGCCAATGGCTATGGTGGACCATGACAAGGCGGCCAGGCAGAGCACGTTGAGTTGAGATTTTGCCTTCACGTCTGTCCTATTCATGTTGGAACGTCGGCCTCGGGCTGACAGATCGATAGCGATTTGAACTTGCTCGAACTTGGCATTCACTAGTGGCTTTTTATTGCACCCTGACCGGAAATGCGCACTGGCTGTATATCAACGTGCAACTCGCTTTGTCCGCGCATTTAGCTAAAACGCGCGATTCGGCCTCGGGCTTTCTAGCGGCGGTCGCCGTACTTACCACTCCGTTTGATGACTGAGCTATCGCTGCGCACTGATTCTCAAATGTGAGAATTGTTTCGCAGTGATTCCCGCCTTGCTCCTCGCAGTCCGAGATAGCACTAGCCGAAGCGCGCTCCTTCGTCTGACCATTCGTTACTGATCCCGCCGCGCCGTTGCCAAAGTCCATGGCGACGGAGCCCCACCGCTGTTGCCAGACTTGCGGCGGAGGGAGAGCTGCCGATGGTGCCGAGCCGGACGGCTGGCCATAGGGCGAACCAGGTGCCGTGGGTGGAATACATCCAGGGTTGCCCGCACCCGGGACGCCCGGTGCGCACTGCGCCCATGCACCACAAGTGAACAAAAGCATCGATAGACAGATTATGCCCCTCCTCACGATTGAAGGTTCTCCTGACCCGTTGGCGTCTTTTGTTTCATGGCGTTCTGAGCAACTGACGAGCCATCGCTTGCGCCATTACTACTTTCTGCGTTGAAAGCTCCGACATGACTTTGCCCATTCGCGTTGCGATTGCCCAGGTCGCGTGATGAAAATCGATCAGTCAATTCTCTCGGCCATGCTGCAAGCGCTGTAGACAACGTGGCACGAGGAATCACCACATTGTTCTAAGGCTGTCGACTTAGCTACGTCGACGGTTGGCCCAGTAGAAGTCCCCATTACCCCGCCGGACGGCTTTTGAGCGATCGCAGCGCACTGGTTGTAGTAAGACACTGCGATAGCGCAGGCAGTACCTTGATTGGCTTGACACTTGCGGAGGGCCTCGCGCTCGGCAGCCGCTTTGCTGGGCAATCCTGTGATCACACCAGCGCGTCCGGACGGATCGATTGCGACGGCGCCCCATCGATCGGCCCATCTTGCTGCGGGCAAGGTGGCAACCGGCGGCTGATCGCTGCCCTGATAGTAGGGCGACCCTGGCTGCGTCGGAGGAATACAGCCAGGATTGCCGGCTCCCGGAATTCCGGGGGCGCATTGGCCCCAAGCAGCGCAGCAGAAGAAGGCGCCGCTCACAAATATGACGATCTTTCGCATCATCCTTGCATTTCTCCCGGCCCAGTGGGGGCCTTCGACTTATTAGTGTCTTGGGCGACTTGCGATCCGCTGCCGGATCCTGCACCTGGATTAAAGGCGCCGTAGGTGGCTTGGCCGTACTGACTTGGATTCACGCTATTGTTTGTCAACTGCGGGCTTCCACCACCCCCACCGATCGCAGCCTGACGCCCCTGCGCAATCGCCTGCTGATCCTGCCCGCCCAGCTGCGACCCGACGTTACCGAAGGACGAGTAAGAGGCGAACTGGCCCAGCGTGCCCTGGAAGAACGCGGCAGCCATCGGCGGAGCCATGACGATAAGGGTCGACAGCAGAAGGCCGACGCCGCCCTGTTGCAGCGCCATGCTGTTGATGCCGTCGGTGGAGCCAATGCCAGCCATGGCGGCGAGATACTTCACCGCGAACGCGGCGGTGATGGCCTGCATCATCTTCATTGCAATACCCACCATGACGGATAGGACGGCTAGTGAGAACACGGTTCCTATGCCGTATAGCAACCACTTACTGAATAGTTGCTTTGTCTGGTCGAAGAGCAGGCACATGATGAAGAACGGCCCGAAGCCGATGAAGAGGGCAAGGGCGATCTTGTTCAGCAGCAGCATGGATCCGGCGATGACGCTGGGTCCCGCGATACCTAGCCCTGTGAACCATCGGTTTCGGTCCTTGGCGGTCTGCGCAGGGTCCTCCTTGCCTGTATCGACGCTGTCGATGATGGCCAGCGCCACCTCCATCTGGGCGAGGTTCTTGTCGATGGACTGGAAGGGACTGTCACCGTCGGAGGTGACGTAACTGGCGATGGCCGAGGACATACCGTCGCTCAGTACCCAGTACGTCGAACTCGACGAATACGCCGCCGTGGTTGCAACAAAGACGATCAGGGTCGCGCGCAGCGCGTCGCCCACCAGGACCATCATCGGCTGGCGCGACTGGCCGGTGACGATGCGGATACCCTGGAACATGATCCAGACCGTCAGCACGCTAACCGCGACGAAGCCGATGACGGTAGCGGCGCCGGAGAGCAGTCGCCACTGCATGTAGTCGATCTCGTTACGAAGAAACTCGTTGATCTTCGTGA
Source organism: uncultured Luteibacter sp. (assembly GCA_966191635.1). GTDB lineage: Bacteria > Pseudomonadota > Gammaproteobacteria > Xanthomonadales > Rhodanobacteraceae > Luteibacter. The sequence goes on along the minus strand of CBIGPO010000004.1, from coordinate 40,954 downwards.
AGAACACAAAGTTCGTCACCGATCCGCCGGGATCGGCGAATGCCAGCGCCGCTTTGCCGAACAGGCCTCCCATCATGTGGACCATGTGAGCGAATTCCTTGCCATGTTAGATGTCACGTCGCAGTCCGGCCGCGACGCCGATGGTGTGATGGATGCGCGGTTGCCCTTACCAGCCATTGGATTTACCGATGGCTAGCGTCTGCAGGCCCTTAGGCGCAGTCGACTGCACGCTATCCAGCGCGGTTGTGAGAGCGACACCGCTGATCAGCCCGCTGATCTGCGAACTAAGGTCAATCGCGCCGACGCCCGGGAGGTTGATCGAGGTCCACGACGCCTTGGGCTTGCCGGTGTTCGCCTGTCGCGCAAGCTGGGCCTGCGATGCACGCAGGAACTGCAAGTTGGCGTCATAGGCAAAGTTGACGGTGGCCATCTGCTGTTGGTCGAGGGCAATCAGGTTGTACAGGGCCGTCAACTTATTGGTGTTGTCTTCCAGCTTTCCGTACTGATTGACATCGTCGGCCGTGATGTTCGAGCGCTCCTTGAGCAACTCGCGGAGCATGGTGTCGCGCGCCTTGTTGTTCTCGTACATGGTGAGCATGTACTTGTACTGAGCGTTCTGGATGGCGACGATCTTCTTGCAGTTGTCTTGCTGGGCGTCCGCGATCTGGGTGCAATCGGAGCCGTCATTGAGGGTCGCCGCCGTCGAACTCGACGCCGGGAGAGCCTGATCGGGATCGACAACACGCGGACCCGGCTGCGTATCCTTGTATGGCTGATTGTTGTTGGCGCTGCCGATAAACAGCTTCTTGTTGATCGCATCCAGGTTTGCGTTGACGGTCTTGCCGCCCCCGGCATTGGAATCACCCAGGGCGTTCTTCATGGCCGTCGTGTCATCGTTCGTGCCCTTGGTGTTGTCCTTGATGTTGGACAACTTGTCATTGGCCTGCGAGTCATTGACCGACCACGCATCCTGCGCGTGCACCGCGGGCGCGAGTACACAGGCCAGGAGCAGGGAGGCAACTGCCGCATAGAAACGACGGCCGATGACACGCGACACGGGTTGATTGGTTTTGATCGTTGGCATAAGAGTCTCCATCGTCAAGGGGAAGATCAAACGGCTGCGCTGCGCGTGGCGCGCGTCGCCAGCGGACCGGAGGGCGGGGGCTTCTTACCGCTGCCTTTCCGGTTCTCGTAGAAGGTTTCGAGCCATTGGTCGGGGCGAAGGTCGTCGGACGAGACGCCTTCGGCTTCGGCACGTTGTGCGAGAACTTCGTGCATGATCTCGATGTTGTCCGTAGAAGCGGAGATGACGGCGAGGGCATCGTCCATGCCGCGCAGGTTGAGCTGGCACACAGCCGAAGCATGACCCTGCTTTACCAGGAAGCGGCGCGAGCGCTCGTCGAGGCTCACCACCACCTGGTACTCGGCTTCGGTCAGCTTCAGGCCGTTGACGTAGTCCTCGCGACTGGCGTTCGGATTCGGCAGCAGGATCATCGTCGCGGTCTGTTCGATCAGCGCGGCGGAGATGTCGCTGGCGAGCGCGTCTTCCGGGCTCTGCGTGGCGAAGATGCCCATGCCGTTCTGTTTACGAATGGTCTTCTGCTTGTTCTTGGCGAATTCTTTCAGACCACCCTTGCCGTCGAGGATCTTCCAGAACTCGTCCATCACGTAGATGAGGCGACGGCCGTCGATCAGGGCCTCGAGTCGATGCAGCAGGTAGTTGATGACCGGCGCGCGGACCTCGGGGTTGTCGATGATGTCGGTGTAGTCGAAGCCGATGATGTTGGCCCGTGTGAGGTCGACCGTATCCTTCGGGTTGTCGAACACCCAACCCAGTGCGTTGCCAGCCGTCCACTTGCGCATGCGGATGAAGAGGCCATCGTCGCCGTGGTTGGGCAGGCTCTTCTGGAAGTTAGTCATGTTGCGCAGATGCATCGGCGTGTCGAGCATGTTCTCAACGGCGCGGAAGATGTCTTCTTCCTCGCGCGAGCTATATACCGACTTGGCGGCCAGCACCTTGATCAGGTCGGCAAGGAACTGAGCGTTCTCTTCCGTGCGCTCGCAATGGAACGGATTGAAGCCGGTGGGCTTGCCGTTCTCCAGGGCGAGGTAGTTGCCGCCGCAGGCGCGCACGAAAATCTCGGCGCCGCGGTCCTTGTCGAAGAAGAAGATCGTCGGTGCCGGGTCCAGCTTCTGTACCTGGCTGAGCAGGAAGTTGATCAACGCCGTCTTACCGGTACCCGATTTACCGATCACCATGGTGTTGGCGATGGCCTTCTCACCGTAGGAGTTCTCGGCGGGGTGTGTGGCGTGGAAGTTGAAATAGTAAGGCTGGCCGTTGGTCGTCTGCAGCGTGGTGACGCACGCGCCCCACGGGTTGTTTTCCTTCTTGCCCGTGGCGAAGTTATGCAGCGGCGACAGACCGAGGAAGTTCAGCGAGCTGACGTTGGCCAGGCGGGTGCGGAACTTCCAGTTACCTGGGAACTGCGCGTAGAACGCGGCGGTGACTGCGAGGTCCTCTTTCACCGAGACGAAGCCGGCATTGGAGAGCTCGGCACGTGTGGCGGCAATATGCTGTGACAAGGCGTCCTGCGAGTTCGAGTAGAGCGTCATGGTGAAGTGGTACTCGCCCAGCACGAAGTTGCCGGAGGCGAGCTGGTCCATGGCCTGGTCCATCTCGATGATCTGGCTGACGGCCTTGTCACCGGAGGAGATCATCATGCCCTTGGTACGTTCCAGCGCCTTGAGCGCATCCTGACGGCCCATGGGGCTGAACGAGTGCGTGATGATGTATTCGAAGTCGAGGTACTTCAGGCCGTTGAGGATGCCTGGGTAGGTGCCGTCAACGTATTCCTTGACGTTAAGGATCGCGCCGAAGTGGTTCACGCCAGAGGGCGTCGTCAGCACGAAGTCGCCGGTCTTGGAGGAGAAGCGCTGGCGGCTCACCGGGAGGTAGTCCTTCACCGGGGCGTTGAGTACCGGAACGGGCTCATCGATGCGATTGAGGATATAGCCGTACAGCTCCAGAACCTCGGAGAAGACGACGCCGTTCGGGGCTTCGTACATGCCCAGGCGCGAAGGCGCGTAATCCTTGAGCACAGCCTCTACGTTGCTCGCGAGTTCGAGAATGGTAGCGATCGCCTGGTTCTGCTCGGAGAGCAAGCGGCTGGGATCGCTCGACTTTTCAGCGAAGCGCTTGCCCGAGACGATAGGGCGATACAGCATCGTGACGTAGAGCTCGTTCTGCATCAGCTTCTGCGTGGATAGTGCCTCGTAGTAGGCATCCGACATGGTCTGATTGAATTTGTGGGTGAACTTGTCTTTCTGCTTGAGGCTGCGGCGACGACGAATGTCGTGTACCCAGAAGGCTACGTTCACGAAATCTGGCGCACGCAGCGTCTGCAGCATGCGGTTGAATGTGTTGTGGCGGTGCTCGAGTTCCCATTCCTCGCGCCCCACGAAGGGTAGGCCTGCCAGTCGCCAGACCAGCATGTAGTCGCCTCCGGTCGTCTTTATGACGGTCGGCGAGACGTGCGTGGAGAAGGGAATGTATTCGCCGATGGGTGCGTCTGGAGTGAACATAGCCTGGCTACCGTAGAAAACCTGGAAAAGGCCCTGGCAGGACATCTGCCAGGGCGTCTGTGTCGCTTACCGTTTCGCCTTCCCAGGCTCGCGATAATTATTCGGCGTGAATACCCACATGCCTTCGTGATCCTGAAGATTCCGTACCCGCGTGCGGAACTGCAGTCGCAGACCGAGCAGGCGGAAGATCATTTCGTCACGGCGAGCCATCTGGCGCATCGTGAAGACATTGATCGGAATCAAAAGGAGGAACCACATGTTGAAGTACATCGCCATCAGCAGCCCGCCACCCGCCCCCACGAAAAAGGGGACGTACGGCACACCCATGAACATGGGTGGACGCGTGCAGCCGCGGAAAAGCGCGTTCTTATACACTGAGATGCAGCAGGTGCATGGCAGCGTTGGCGGCGTCGATCAGGATCGCCTTGCCGCTGCTCGAGGTGCATGCCGTGCTGCCGCCGGAGCCGTTGCCACCGACGACCATGCTGGCCACCTGGGCGGCCGCACCGATCAGCACGCCACCGATCAGGGCCGGCGCCACGTCGGCGATGCGCTTGTGGGCGAAGGCGATCTGGTAGCCGGAGAAGATCACGGCAATCGTGACAACTACGATCGACGCGGCGTTGAGCAGGGAGTTGATGTTCTGGAAGAAGCCGCAAACCTTGGTCGAGGTTGCCGTGACGTCCTGTCCGACGACCAGGGTCGGCAGCATCAGGACCATAGCGAACGCGAAGAAAGCGAGCTTGCGGGACAGCGGAGTCTTCGACGAGTCGTAAACGGTGTTGAGGGAGGACAGGGCCATCTCAATAATTCCTTATTGAACAGTGCAATCGTGAATACGGAGGTCGGATGACCGCCGCGCGGTGGTGGCGGCACGGAGGCCAGCCGTTTGCGGAACGGCATGCATGGAATGGTGTCCCATGCATGGGGTGGCCCTAAGGCCATCGCGACGACCGGCGCTGCCGGTTGCCAAGCGATACGTGGCGGGCGTCCCTGGTGCGGACTGCCCTTGATACTCAAAAGACGAAAGCGCCATCTCCCCCTCCTTGTCGAAGGTCGGCCTGATCCCTTCCGGGAACGGCCGGCGCGGCGTTTGCTGGTGCTGCTGCTGCCGACGGCGGCGGATCGTTAGGCCCATGAACCTCGGGCACGAAGATTCCGTTGGAACCGCTGGCCGCTGCAGGCGCATTACCCGCCGCGTTCGCCGAAATACCGATCTGTGCCATTACCGCTGCCGTCGCCGGATCCGTGGCGATGGCACCAGCAACGGGTCCGGCAGAGTTCGGGATCTGCATTCCGACCTGCGCCATAGCCGCAGCGGTGGCTGGATCCGTGGGGATCCGGCCCGTCGGCGAACCCTGTGGATTCGTGAACGTCGGCGATGCGACCTGCGCCAGCAAGGTCGCCGTTGCCGGATCCGTGCCGACGACGAACCCTGCCGGAGCGGGACCGTTGACGCCCGCCGCGGAGGCCACGGCAGGCGCGATGGCGGCGGAAAGCGCCGCATCGGCCACGCTGCGCATGGCGACGCGGTAAGCACCGTCGTCAGTACGAATCAGAGGCGTGCCACGGTTGGCTGCCTTGCTCGCGCCGTTGTTGATCAGCTGGATGGGAATCGGACTGGCATTGGCTGCAATAGCCTGGCGAGCCATGGAGGCGAACACTTTCTGGACGTAACCATCCTGGTAACCGGTCGTGAAATTGCCGGAGTAGTAGCAGCTGAACGCCTTGCCCCAGTCGCCACCGGCACTCGCATAACACTGCGCGAGGATCTGAGAACCGGCAACAAGGTTGGGGCAGACGTCAAAGGCCTTCTCGTAGCTGTCCAGGCCGAACTTGCCGAAATTGGCACGGTTCACCTGCGCTACGCCCAGGGAATAGTTGTAGCCCTTGTCTTCGAGCATGCGCACCGTCGCCACGGCCTCGTCGAGATTCTGAGGCTGACGAACGAGCTGCGCGCCGACGACGCCGATCGCAAACGGGTTGCGCGACGACTCGACATTGACCACGTGCTGCATCACCTCAGCCGGTACGGCAAGGTTAGGGCACGACATCATTTCCATTCCTGGTACCACCGTTACAACTCCTGACTAATCACCGGGTTTGTTCTAGCGCTACCCCCCGCCCGCCGCCAAGCCGCGGGCCGGGTTGAAATCAATGCCGGTTATGTGGCGACGCCCGGCATGTGCCTTGATGTGTACGACGATATCGATGGTCATCATGAGTAATCGTTTGATCGTCTCGAATTCCAGTCCTGCGCCTTCGGTCGATGCCTTCACCATGAGCGCCAGCTGGTCCCAGGTCTGTTCCACGCTGCCTGCATGGCAGCTTGTGATCGACCCCGGGTGTCCCGATGCGCAATTTCGGATGAAGTAGAACGACTCGTCACCGCGAAGCTCGGCGAGGATGATCCTGTCCGGCTTCATGCGCAGACAGGCTTCCATGCAGCTCTTTGCCGTGACGTTACTCGTGCTCTGGCCACCCTTGGAGTACAGCAGGTGAACCACGTTGGGCTGGTCGATGAAGAGCTCGCGAGCGTCTTCGATGGTGACCAGACGCTCGTAGTTCGGGATGTGACCGACCAGTGACTTCATGAAGGTGGTCTTGCCGCTGCCGGTCGCGCCGGCCACGACGATGTTCTTCTTGCTCAGGACGGCGTGTCGGAAGAAATCCGCATAGCGGCGTTCCGCACGAAGTTCGAGCAATTCGCGGTCAGCCTGACTGATCGTGTTGGCGCCTTCGAGGATCTGGTCGAAGAAGCCATCGTCCTGGTACTGCGCGAGCGACTTGTTCTGCTTGGAGGGCAGGCGGATCGTGATCGATACCCGGCCCGCTTCCACGGCAGGCGGCAGCACGAACTGGGCGCGCTGACCGGTGGGGAAGGTGAGCGACACGACAGGATCGGCATCCGTGATGCGCTGGCCCGTATTGCTCTCGTTGACCACCGCGGTACAGAACTGGCGGGCGCGCTCGAACGTCAGCGTGGGAAGGTCCACGCGCTCCCACTCGCCGCGCCGTTCCAGGTACAGCTCGCCAGGCCGATTGATGCAGATTTCGGTCACATCGGTCGACGTAAGCAGATCCTGGATGCCCAGTACTTCGTACTGGTAGTCCAGGAAGTCGTTGCCGACGGAGGCCATGGCGGGGTCGTTCATCAGTGCGTCCGCATCAGTACCGCGAAACCACGCCGCTGAAGTCGACGTCCTTGGCGACATAGATCGCCAGGACCGTGCCCTGGTTGATCGTCACCGTCGCCGGGCGGTTGGCAGCACGCTGTACGGCGGTGTTCGAGATCTGCTGCAACGTCGAAGCGGTGTTGCTTTCGAACGGATTCTGCGTGACTACACCATTGCTGATCGTCGTCTGCTTCGGACCATGCTCGGCCGCCTCGTACTTGAACGCATCGCTCAGTATCGAGATCAGCAGGGCGGAGCCGATGCGGCTACCCCAATGCGCGTTGTAATAACCGGGGTGGCCGGCACCGCCAAGTGTGTCGATACCCGGACTGGCCATGTTGACGTCGATGCCGGTGGGGGTGACGACACGGTCCCAGATCACCGCGACGCGGGGACCATTGGGTTCCATCTCGTACTTGCCCATCACCTTCGAACCCTTGGGCAGAAGCAGGCGCTTACCCGTGAACGAGTAAACCGGCTCGGTCACCACGCAGGAGGTGAAGCCTGGGATATCGGTGATGATGCGGGTCTCGAGCACGCAGCGGATGAACGTGCCGCGCAGCATGAGCGTGTCCGGATGCGTCAGCGGCTCGGCACTGGATATTTCCGGAAGCGCCTTCGCGCTGTACGCGCCGTTGATCGGCACACCACCGTTGGGGAGCGGAGCACCTGGATAACCGGGAAGGCCCATGCCGGCCATCATTCCCTGCTGGCCACCCTGGCCACCGCCGTACTGGCCACCGCCACCGTTCGACGCGGCAACCTGCGCAGCGTCGCCGACATTCATCATGCGGCGTTCGAGCAACGACGGTCCGCGCGGACCCTGATTCGTCGGCATCTGCGCGGGACGCAGCTGTTCGGGGGTAGGCAGCGGGGGAGGCGGAGCGAGAGCGATCGGTTGCGCCTGCGCGCGCTGCGGAAGTGCCGGTGTCGGCATGACCTTCGGCGCCTCGGGAACGTTGACCTCTTCCTCGCGGGGTTTTTCGGCAACCTCTTGCTTCGCGCCACCACCATGAAGGATGAAAACGGCGGCGATGACAAGAAGCGCGACGATGCCGCCCAGGAAGCCGAGCGCGCGCCGGTTCATGCGACGCATGTCGTTCGCGGCTAGCTGCGGAGCGCCAGCGTCGAGGTCGGGTTGCGGCGCCTGCTGGCGCTGCTGCGAATACGGGTTGCCGGCGAGCGGATCGTGGCGCTCGGCAGCGTCTTCACGCGGCGGCACCTGACCAGCCTGGTTCTCGTCGTCCGGATGATAAGGATTGTTCGGGGTCACTTCTTTGTGTTCCTTCGCAGGCCCACGACGTTGTCGTCGTGTCGGATGACGAGGTAGTTGTACGTGCCATGGACGACGAGCGTGTTGCCCTCGACCGTGGTGTTCACTACCGAGTCCTCACCGTGTTCCTTTTCACGCATGTAGACCGTCGGGAAGTTCCCGGTGGGGAACTGCTTGAGGTCCGGCATCTTGATGTACGTGAACCGACCGTCGTCGTAGACGTTGACCGGCACAAGCCAGGGCGCGGTCTTGCGCTTTTTGGCGTAGTCGTAGTCGAAGTTGTAGTCACGGCCCTTGACCAGCGCGGTGTCCAGTTCCGGCGTCGCCGCCACCTTCTTGGCTTCCGAAGTGAAGCTCGTGTCGGACGGGTAGGTGAAAGTCACCTTGTACTGCACGCCCGCACGACGGGCCTGGTCCAGCGTCTTCCAGTCGGTCGCGACGACTTTGAGCTCGAAGATGTACGAATGCGTCGCCGTACGAATCATCATGTTCGTATCGACGTCGACGTTCTTCGGCTTGATGTAGAAAACGTTGTCACGACGCGTGAGGTCCCATCCACTGCTGAAGCCGGTGCTGTAGTCGAGCACCTTCTCGTTGGGATTCAGCTCGATCTGCGTGGTGATACCGAGTCCGGTACGCACCGTATAGATGTGATCGGGTTGGTACTCGTAGGGCGTGACGACCTGCGCGCTGGCGGTTCCCGCCGTCGCGGCGACCGCGAGGCAGGCGAGCAGGGCCAGTCGAAGTGTGTTGGAGCGATTCATCGACGGCGCCCTCCATTGGCGGCGTTCTGCGGGACGGCGGCCGGAGCCGGAGCGGTGGCGACCGGTGCCTCAGGAATGGGCGAGGCGGGTACGGTGCCGGGAGCGATCTGCGCTCCTGGAGCGACCGGCGCGCCAGGTGTCGCCGGAACCCCTGGCGAGGTTAGCGGAACGGCGTTTGTCGGTGCGGTAGCCGACGGCTGGGCGGACGCATCCGGTGCGGTGGTCGGCACTTCGGCAGGAGGCGCCTCGGCGTAGTCGTTGTCCACGCGGTACGTCGTCACCTGGAACCCCAGCGGGTTCTCGACGCGGTACTGGTCGTCCATTTTCAGGTTCGGCTTGTAGGCGAACTCAATGGTGGCGATCTTGCTGTCCAGCGGCACGCTCTGGCCGGTCAGCTTGTTGAAGACAGTGCGCTGGAAGCGGACGGTCGCACCCTTCGGTGGGACACCGTCGCCACCGCCGATCAGCACGATGCTGAGAATCTTGACGCGGATCGCACGATCGCGGCCGTATGTCTTGAACGGCGCATCCGGATTGCTCTGCGCGTGAAGATTCACGTAAACCTGAGCTACTCCGGGCGACGACATCGTCAGCACCGTGGCCCAGTCGCGCAGGTTGATGATCGCCACGTCGAAGGATTCGCGGGCAAGGATGAAGTGCGCGATATTGCTGCGGTTGATGGCTTCGCTGGCCGAAATGCGGCGGTTGACGACATCGTCCGTGAGCTGTGCGACAGAGCTGAGGCCGGAGTTGGCGTCGGCCATCACGATGTACGGCACTTTTTCCTTGAGCGGCAGCATGTAGAAGTAGCCGCAAACGAGAATCAGCGACATGACGAGCGACGCGGACGCGACCATCCACGCGCGGCGTTCACTGCGTCGTGCCTGATCGCCAACGGCAATTTCGAAATCGACGGACTGTGCCACCGCGGCGTCGATCTTCGGAGAGTCTTTTTTGTTACGCATTTAACGAATGCCTACCTTGGTCACAACGCTTGAGCGGATCAGTTCGCGGCCGTTTTCGCGCCGGGGGACGGCGCAGCGGGTGTGTCGTTCGTCGGTGGCGCAACCGGCGCGGCACTTTCCGCGTTGGTCTTGCCTTCCGGCGCGGGGGCGGGTGCCGGCGGCACGATCGCGCTCGCTTCCTCGACGACGATCTCCGGACCGTCGATGAGTACGACAACGCCCTGCGGCGCGTAGATCGCGCTCAACTGGGCCGCGGCGTCCCGCCCTTCGGTGGTGTGAATGGCTGATGCGGTCTTTGGCAACGTGAAATCGGACCGAAGCTTGTAGTTGAGCTTTATGCCTGTGTCCGTAGACCAGCGTGTCAGCATCGTCTTCAGCGTGGCGTCCATCGGCGCTGCGTAATAGGTGTAAGGCACGGCGAGAGGAATCTCGACGGTCTTGTCGTCATAGCGATTGACCGGCTTCCAGCTGCCGCCGAAGTCCTTCGCCGGGGGCGTGCCGCAGGCGGAAAGGAGCATGGCGAGTGCGGAAACAAGGCCGATGGCGAAGGTAGGTTTCAGGGTTCTATTCACGCTTGGCTCGTAAGTCGTCGAAAGGCAAAGTGAAAACGTAGGCAGCGGACGCCACGGCTCTTCGCCGCAGGCGAAGCCGGGAAAGCGTTTACATCGCTATGAAGTAGACAGGGACGCGAGCCGGGAGAGCTGGTCGGCTGGCGATCTGTCGACGTGCCGCCACGCGAGAGACGTGGTTTGAGCGGAACCCCTGGAACTGACTGGTACGGCGGGCCAACCGGCCCCGAGCGACATGCAAATCATCCATACAACATCCTGTACGAGCGCCTTTGCGCCCTTGCATAACGTGCCAGCGAAGAATGGTCATGCGCAGCAGGGGGCGACCAAAAGCATCGCCCACTTATAGTTGCGTCTTAAAGACTGTGTATCCCCACCCCTTTTGGCGGAACCTTGTCCGCACCGTAAACATAGCGCAACAAGAATTTTCTGACTAGTGGTACATGTGCGTGTTTTTGTGGGTTTTGTCACACAATGCTGGCATGTAACATGCGTGCAACGTCCGTAAGTCTTGACGGACGTCACTGCACGAGTGTGCAGTGGCGCACGCAAATGCCGAAAATGTATAAGGCTCGTGAAAGTTGCGGTCGTAACCATTATGTGCAGTGTTGGTGCTGGCCATAAGTTGTCATTACTCGGTTTCAGGCGTGCGACACGTCGGCGTTTTCAGCGTGTTGCGCCTAATGATCGAAGGCCGCGGCGATCGGGCTGCGGTCGAGTTGTGAAATGCTGACTGAACAAACCGCGACTGATGAGTCGCTCTCGCTCAGGGCGAGCTGTAGGGACTTATCCCGGCCAGTGCGCGGCCTCGCCCGTGTGCTTTGTGCGCGAGCTTTATGAGGTGGCTGTGATTCGAACAATGACAATCGATACGAGGCGATATAACGCCACTATTTAGTTGCCATGGTAACCGCGAGACCCCATCGCGACAACGCCGACAGGCATAGAAGTTTTCTCAAAATGCGGTCTTCCGGGTCATCCTCGAATCGACATCGCAAATCGTCGGGAGTAGAACCTCTCCCTTTCTCCACAGGACCTGCCCATGGATTCGCCCGCCATCCCCACCGACGCCGACCTCATGGTGCTGGCCCAGGACGTTGCCGCCGCCGCCCAGGAGCGTCGGGTCATGGTGGCGACGGCCGAGTCGTGCACCGGTGGCTGGATCGCCAAGACCCTCACCGACCTGGCTGGGAGCTCGGCGTGGTTCGAGGCGGGAGTCGTTACCTATAGCTACAGCGCGAAGGAGTCCCTGCTTGGGGTCAATCCGCGCACCCTCGAACGCACCGGTGCCGTCAGCGAGGAGACCGTGCTGGAGATGGTCTCCGGCGCCCTGGCCCGGTACGGCGCGGGCGTGGCCGTGGCGGTGACCGGTATCGCGGGCCCGTCGGGTGGTACTCCTGATAAACCTGTCGGCACGGTATGGATCGGCTGGAAGCGACGGGGTGGGTATGCCCGTGCCGAACTCTTCCACTTTTCGGGTGATCGCGAGGCAGTTCGCCGACAGACGGTGGCCCGTGCACTTGCTGGAATGACCTCCGAGCTCAAGGGCTGAGCTGCATCCCCCTGTGGCACACTTAGCGATTGCGGATCGCAGTCCCTGAGACCACGGTCGGGCAAGATACTCACCTACACACGAGACCCGGATATCACGATGGACGACAATAAGCGCAAGGCGCTGGCGAGTGCCCTCGGCCAGATTGAAAAGCAGTTCGGCAAGGGTGCCGTCATGCGTCTTGGCGACCGCGCCGACGACACGATCGATACCGTATCGACCGGTTCGCTCGGCCTGGACATCGCCCTCGGTATCGGCGGTCTGCCGCGCGGTCGTGTCGTCGAAATCTACGGTCCGGAATCCTCGGGTAAGACCACGCTGACCCTGCAGGCCATCGCGTCCTGCCAGCGCGCAGGCGGCACGGCGGCCTTCGTCGACGCCGAGCATGCACTGGACCCGAGCTACGCCGAAAAGCTTGGCGTGAATGTCGCCGACCTGCTGGTCAGCCAGCCGGATACGGGTGAACAGGCCCTTGAGATCGCCGACATGCTGGTGCGCTCCGGCGCCGTGGACATGGTCGTGATCGACTCGGTCGCCGCGCTCACCCCCAAGGCGGAAATCGAAGGCGAAATGGGCGACTCCCACGTCGGCCTGCATGCGCGCCTGATGAGCCAGGCACTTCGCAAGCTCACCGCCAACATCAAGAAGACGAACTGCCTGGTTATCTTCATCAACCAGATCCGCATGAAGATCGGCGTGATGTTCGGTAGCCCGGAAACCACCACCGGTGGTAACGCGCTGAAGTTCTACGCCTCGGTCCGCCTCGACATCCGCCGTATCGGTGCGGTCAAGAAGGGCGACGAAGTCATCGGTTCGGAGACCCGCGTCAAGGTCGTGAAGAACAAGGTGGCACCGCCGTTCCGTCAGGCCGAATTCGAGATCCTCTACGGCGAAGGTACGTCGCGCGAGGGCGAGATCATCGAGCTGGGCGTGCGCGAGAACCTGATCGACAAGTCGGGCGCCTGGTACAGCTACAAGGGCGATCGCATCGGCCAGGGCAAGGAAAACGTCCGCCAGTTCCTGCGTGACAACCCGGCCATCGCCAACGAAGTGGACGCCGAGCTGCGTTTGCGCCTGCTGGTCAAGGCGGGTCCGAAGGCCGAAGCCTCGACCGAGGCCGACGAGCTTGAGGAAGTCTGATAAAGGCACGGGGAAGGGCGACGGCACGGCCGATCGCCCCACCCGCACCGCGTACGACAAGGCGCTTGGGCTCCTGGCCCGGCGCGAACACTCCCGCCGCGAACTCAAGCAGAAGCTTGACCGCGGCGGTTTTGCTCGTGAGGAGACGACGGACGCCGTCGCGCGGCTCGGTGACCAGGGCTACCAGGACGACGACCGCTTCGCCGCGTCGCTCATGCGTAGCCGGATAGGGCAGGGATACGGGCCTGCCCGTATCCGCGCCGAACTGCGCAGCCAGGGCATCGCCGACGCTGTCATCCGCCAGCTGATCGAGTCCGCCGACGTGGATTGGCAGGATCTGGCCTCGAGTCAGCTGCGTCGCCGCTACGGAGGGCCCTCCGCTGACCCCGCGGAGCGGGTACGACGGGCGCAATTCCTCTTGCGTCGAGGCTTCGCCGCCGCCACAGTACGTGTTCTAACCCACGCCGATGCGGAAGACACCGACGACGATTGAAGGCAGTGAGCCTTGATTCTGGACGGAGCGTCTCCGCGACATGTCTCGCAGCTCCCAAGCCACGATAGCTCATGAAAACCGCCGAAATCCGTTCGACCTTCCTCGAATTCTTCCGTTCCAAGGACCACACCATCGTGCCGTCGGCATCGCTGGTGCCGTCGAACGATCCCACCCTGTTGTTTACCAACTCGGGCATGGTTCCCTTCAAGAACGTCTTCCTCGGCAGCGAAAAGCCGGGTTACGTTCGTGCGGCCGACGTCCAGCGCTGCCTGCGCGCGGGCGGCAAGCACAACGACCTGGATGCCGTGGGCTATACCGCCCGCCACCACACCTTCTTCGAGATGCTGGGCAACTGGTCGTTTGGCGACTACTTCAAGCGCGATGCCATCCGCTACGCGTGGGAACTGCTCACCGGGGTTTACAAATTGCCGGCCGAGCGCCTGTGGGTGACTGTCTACCACACGGACGACGAGGCCTACGACATCTGGAACAAGGAAGTCGGCGTGCCGGCGGACCGTATCGTCCGCATCGGTGACAACAAGGGCGCACCGTTCGCTTCCGACAACTTCTGGCAGATGGCGGACACCGGCCCCTGCGGTCCGTGTACGGAAATCTTCTTCGACCACGGTCCCGACGTGGCCGGCGGTCCGCCGGGCTCGCCCGACGAAGACGGTGACCGCTACATCGAGATCTGGAATCTGGTGTTCATGCAGTTCGACCGTGCGCCGGACGGCACGCTGTCGCCGCTTCCCGCACCCTGCGTCGACACGGGCATGGGTCTGGAGCGTCTGGCTGCCGTGCTCCAGCACGTGCATTCCAACTACGAGATCGATCTGTTCGCCCACCTGATCGCCGAGGCCTCGCGACTCACCGGCACGGCGGATATCTCCAACAAGTCGCTGCGCGTCATCGCCGATCACATCCGCGCCTGTTCGTTCCTCATCGTCGACGGCGTGCTGCCGTCGAACGAAGGTCGTGGCTACGTGCTCCGTCGCATCATCCGTCGCGCGCTTCGCCACGGTTGGATGCTCGGTGTACGTGGTGATTTCTTCTGGAAGATGGTCGCGCCGCTGGTGGCCGAGATGGGCGAAGCCTATCCGGAGATCGCGAAGAAGCAGGCCTTCGTGGAGCAGGCGCTGAAGACCGAGGAAGACCGCTTCGGCGAGACGCTCGAGCACGGTATGCGCCTGTTCGACGACATCGCCGCGAAGTCGGGCCAGGTCATTCCCGGTGCCGATGCCTTCCGTCTGTACGACACCTACGGATTCCCGGTCGACCTCACAGCGGACATCGCCCGTGAGCGCGGCATGAGCGTCGACATGGACGGCTTCGAGCAGTCCATGGGCGAGCAGCGCGCACGTGCGCGTGCCGCCAGCAACTTCGGCAGCAAGGCCCAGTTGCCGGCGGACGTGGCCAGCGCCGTGTCCCCGACCATCTTCACCGGCTACGACTCGCTCGAGCTGGCCGACGCGAAGGTCGTCGCCATCGTGCGGGACGGCAAGGCCGT
Source organism: uncultured Luteibacter sp. (assembly GCA_966191635.1). Classification (GTDB taxonomy): domain Bacteria; phylum Pseudomonadota; class Gammaproteobacteria; order Xanthomonadales; family Rhodanobacteraceae; genus Luteibacter. The sequence continues at coordinate 25,933 of CBIGPO010000004.1, read as the reverse complement.
CGATCATCTCGCCGACGGCGAGGAAGCCTTCCTCCTGCTCGATCGCACGCCGTTCTACGCGGAATCCGGCGGTCAGGTAGGCGACACCGGCATGATCCGCAATACGTCGGGCGCCCTCGCGGTGCAGGACACGCAGAAGGTCGGCGGTGCGTTCTTCGCGCACTTCGGCACATGGCAGGGTTCGGCACCGCTGAACAAGGGTGCCGTGGTGGGCGCTTCGGTGGACACCGCGCAGCGTCAGGCGACCGTGCTCAACCACTCCGCCACGCATCTCCTGCACGCCGCGCTACGTACGGTGCTGGGCGATCATGTGTCGCAGAAGGGTTCGCTGGTTGCGCCGGAGCGTCTGCGTTTCGACTTCTCGCACTTCAAGCCGGTTACCGCGGAAGAGCTCGCTCTGATCGAACGCATGGTCAACGATGAAGTCCGTCATAACGACCAGGCGGAAGTCCACAACATGGGCTACGACGAAGCGATCGAGTTCGGTGCGATGGCGTTGTTCGGCGAGAAGTACGGTGCCGAAGTCCGTGTCCTGAAGATGGGCGATTTCTCCACCGAACTCTGCGGTGGTACGCATGTGTCGCGCACGGGCGATATCGGCCTGTTCAAGATTGTCTCGGAGTCCGGCGTCGCCGCCGGCGTGCGTCGTATCGAAGCAGTGACAGGTGCCGGCGCGCTTGCGCGGGTCGCCGATGAAGAGCGCATCCTGGGCGAAGTATCTGGCTTGCTCGCGGCCAGTGGCGACGACGTGGTCGAGAAGCTTCGTCAGCTGTTCGACAAGCAGAAGAAGCTCGAGCGCGAGATCGAATCGTTCAAGGCGAAGGCTGCCAGTTCTGCTTCGGCGGATCTGGCGGCTTCGGCGGTCGACGTTGCTGGTATCAAAGTGGTGGCCGCGCGTCTTGAAGGTCTCGACGCCAAGTCGCTGCGCGACAGCGTAGATACCCTCAAGCAACAGCTTGGCGATTGCGCCATCATCCTCGCGGGCGCGCTGGACGGCCGCGTTTCGCTGGTGGCGGGCGTGGGTGGCTCGGCGCTCGGACGCGTCAAGGCGGGCGATCTGGTCGCCGAAGTCGCCTCGCGGATCGACGGGAAGGGCGGCGGTCGCCCGGACATGGCACAGGGTGGCGGCGTGGATGCGCCGGCGCTCCCGCAGGTCCTTGCGGGCATTCCGGGCTGGATCGAGGCCCGGTTGCACTGAACGAAACCTGCCAGCGTGAACGGCGGCTGCTGTAAAGGCGCTCCGCCGCGCGTTTTTTTGGCGGCGTGCGTTGCGCCCGCTGGTTTGGCTCGGCTAGTATGATCCGAATGCCGAGTGCATTCTTCGGCATCGATCCTCGTGATCGTAGAGGCAGGACAGCTGGTCAGCGACACACACAACTAGAGCCGGGGAAGGCAGTTCGGCCTTCGATGGTCGAAACGTCGATCCATTGACGGCAAGCACTCGGGGTGAGTTGTCGTTGGTGGGGAAGCCAATACCTGATTTTATGGAGTATCAATCATGCTGATTCTGACCCGCCGGGTCGGTGAAACCCTAATGATCGGCGACGAGGTGACCGTCACTGTTCTGGGTGTGAAGGGTAACCAGGTGCGCATCGGTATCAACGCACCGAAAAACGTCGCGGTTCACCGCGAAGAGATTTACCAGCGCATCAAGAATGAAGGCGATCCCAGCGGCCATGCCGGCCATACCGGGGACGACCAAGACCAGTAAAGCTCTTTACGGCTGAAGCAAGGACCAGTATCCTTGCTCGCTCGTTAAGGCACGTTCCTCAACGAACGTTCACGGAGAGTTGCCCGAGTGGCCGAAGGGGCTCCCCTGCTAAGGGAGTATAGGGTCAAAAGCCTTATCGAGGGTTCGAATCCCTCACTCTCCGCCAGTTACGCAAGACGCCCCTTTCGGGGCGTTTTGCGTTTTTGTGTTTGTGTTTTTTGGAGTGGGGAAGGGGTGGGGCGAGTGCCCATCGCCGCTGAAGCAGCTCCTACAAAACCCTCGCGAACCTCGCAAAATGCACAAACAAAAACGCCGGCACTGGGCCGGCGTTTTCATAACGAACAGAATTCGTTGGTCGGGGAGACAGGATTCGAACCTGCGACTTCTACGTCCCGAACGTAGCGCTCTACCAGGCTGAGCTACACCCCGACGGGAGCCGCGTATATTAGCCATGACCCTGCCGATTCGCAACAGGTCGTCGCATCTTTTTTACAAATGCCTGGCGGGGCGGTATCGGCGCGGGGGCGGTCCGCGGCCTTCTGCTAATCTATGCGGCTGCCGCGTGGCGGCGCCCGTATAGCCTGTCCGAAGAGGAATTGCATGGCACTCACCCCGGCCCGCACCATGCCTGGTGTCCTCGAGCTCCTTCCGCTCGACCAGATCGCCTTCCAGCGCATGCTGGACACGATTCGCCGTAACTACGAACGATTCGGTTTCCTGCCGATCGAAACGCCGGTGATCGAGCATAGCGATGTGCTGCTGACCAAAAGTGGCGGTGAGACCGAGCGCCAGGTGTACTTCGTCCAGTCGACCGGTGCCCTCGGCGCGGCGGCGGAGAAGGGTGGCGTGCCGGAACTGGCCCTGCGTTTCGACCTTACCGTGCCGCTGGCGCGTTACGTGGCCGAGCACGAGCACGATCTCAGTTTCCCGTTCCGCCGTTACCAGATGCAGCGCGTCTACCGTGGCGAGCGTGCGCAGCGCGGTCGCTTCCGCGAGTTCTACCAGTGCGATATCGACGTGATCGGCAAGGATTCGCTGTCGGTGCGTTACGACGCCGAGATCCCGGCAGTCATCTACAGCGTGTTCCGCGAGCTCAACATCGGCGCGTTTACCATCCAGCTCAATAACCGCAAGCTCATGCGCGGCTATTTCGAGAACCTCGGCGTAAGCGACGCCGAGCAGCAGATGCTGGTGCTGCGCGAAGTGGACAAGCTCGATAAGCGCGGCGCCGACTACGTGCGCGAGACGCTCACCGGTGAGGCTTTTGGCCTGTCGGCGGATGTCGCCGAGAAGATCCTCGCCTTCGTCCAGGTGCGTTCGACCACGGTGGATGACGCGTTCGCCAAGCTCGATGCATTGGGCAGCGGTTCGGAGACCTTCGAGCAAGGTCGCGCCGAGCTCAAGGAAGTCCTGGCAATGATTCGCGACTTCGACGTACCGGAGACGCATTTCGCCCTGAACCTTTCCATCGCCCGCGGCCTCGACTACTACACGGGCACGGTCTACGAGACCACGCTTAACGATCACCCAGGCATTGGCTCGATCTGCTCGGGCGGCCGTTACGAGAACCTGGCCGGCCAGTACACGAAGTCACACCTGCCGGGCGTGGGTATTTCGATCGGCCTGACGCGCCTGTATTGGCAGCTGCGCGACGCTGGCCTGATTTCTACTGCCCAGAGCACCGTGGATGTGCTGGTCACCCAGATGGACGCGGCCCAGCTGCCGGCCTATCTGACACTCGCTACCGAACTGCGTAACGCCGGCATCGCCACCGAGGTCGTCCTCGAAGGCAGCAAGCTGGGCAAGCAGTTCAAGTACGCCGATCGCGCGGGTATCCGCTTCGTCATCGTGCTTGGCGAGGATGAGATCGCCAAGGGTGTCGTCACCGTGAAAGACCTTCGCCGCGAAGACCAGTTCGAAGTCGCCCGCACGGAGCTGGTGAAGACCCTGCGCGTCGAACTGGCCCAGGCCGACATCGGTCGCTGAGCCGCTTCATCCCCCATCTCCCTTTTGCACGGCCTAAGTCCCCATGACCAGCAGCATTCTCCTCGACGGGCGTAGCCTCACACGCGGCCAGGTCGCCGCTATCGCTCGCAAGGGCTTCACCATCCGTCTGGACGAGGCACAGCTCGTCAAGGTCAAGCGCGCCGCGGATTTCCTCGCCGAGAAAGTCGGCGGCGGTGAGCCCATCTACGGCGTGACCACGGGCTTCGGCAGCAACGCTGACAAACTGCTCGGCGCGCACCGCGTGCGCGACGAACTGCCGGGTGGCAACCCGGAGCCGCGCGAAGGCACGCTGCTGGAAGAGTTGCAGCACAACCTGATCATCACCCACGCCGTGTGCGTGGGTAAGCCGTTCGGCGAGGACGTCGTACGCGCCATGCTCGCCATTCGCGTCAACACGTTGATGAAGGGGCATTCGGGTATCCGCGTGGAAACCCTGCGCGCCCTGGCCGAGCTGCTTAACCGCAACGTCATCCCGGTCATTCCGGAGAAGGGTTCGGTCGGTGCCAGTGGTGACCTCGCGCCGCTGTCGCATCTGGCGATCGTGCTGCTCGGCGGCGGCGAAGCCTTCTACGAGGGCGTGCGCATGCCGGGTGCTGAGGCGCTGGCCAAGGCCGGCCTCAAGCCGGTGCGTCTGTCCTTCAAGGAAGGTCTGGCCCTGAACAACGGCACCACGCAGATGCTCGCCACGGGCGTGCTCGCGCTGGACACGATGGACATGCTGATCCGCACGGCCGACCTGGCTGCCGCGATGACGCTTGACGCCTTCGCCGGCCGTAAGGGCGCCTACGCCGAACAGGTGCATGCCCTGCGCCCTCATCCGGGGCAGGTCGAGACCGCGAAGCAGATCAGCAACCTCCTCGAAGGCTCCACGCTGGCGGATATCGCCTACCACATGGTGCCGCGCTTCAAGCCGTGGCTGGCCGATTCCTGGTCCGAGCCCTCCGACCAGGCTTACCGCTTCGACATCAGCTGGGACTGGGTGCCGGCTACCCAGCGGCATGGCAAGGAGGCTTTCTATTCGCGCTTCCTCCCGTTCAAGGGCGGCAAGAAGCACCAGCCGCAGGACGCCTACTGCCTGCGCTGCGCACCGCAGGTGCACGGTGCTGTGCGCGACGCCTGGGAACAGGCCTGTCGCGTGTTCGACATCGAGCTGAATGCGGTCACTGACAACCCGCTGGTCTTCCCGGACGCCGAGAACGCCCAGGTGATCGAAGATCAGGTGATCTCGGCCGGCCACTTCCACGGCATGCCGCTGGCGCTGGCGATGAGCTACGTGAAGGCGGCGATTCCGGTGCTCGCCTCGATCTCCGAGCGTCGCACAGCGAAGCTGGTCGATCCGGCCAATAACGACGGCCTGCCGGCCTTCCTCATCGGCAACGAGGACGCGACCGATTCCGGTTTCATGATCGTGCAGTACACCGCCGCGGCCCTGGTCAACGACCTCGCCACGCGTGCGCACCCGGCCTCGGTTTACTCCGTGCCGACCAGCGCCAATGCCGAGGACCACGTGTCCATGGGTGCCAACGAGGCACGCCACGTGCTCGAGATGACCGAGGACCTCGGTCACGTGCTGGCGATGGAGCTGTACACGGCCGCGCAGGCCCTGGAATACCGCCAGGACATGCTCAACGCCGCACGGACACTGGCTCACCGCGGCGACTGGGAAGCCCTGGCCGCCAAGATCAATGGCGCGCCGCGCAGTGATTCCCCGCATTACGCCCGTTTCGAGAGCGAAGTGCGTGCGCTCATGGATGCACTGGCGCGCGCCGAGGATTTCCATGGTGGCGTCGCCGTCCGTGCCGCCCTGGCCACCTTGCGCGAGCACATCGCCTTCATGCAGCGCGATCGTGCGATGGATGGCGACGTGCGCCTGATGTGCGAGCTGGTGGCCTCCGGCCGCCTGGTCGCCTGAGCAGCCGCTAGAGCGCGAAGAACCGCAGACTGGCCGCTGCCTCGATAGCCGGCGACCAGTCGTCGAGCATGCCGGCGCGGATTCCGGCCAGATACTGGTAAAGCTGGGCGTCGTTGATGAGGCCCAGCTTGGCCATGGCCGAGCGCTTCTGCCGGCTGATCGTCTTCAGGCTGCGCCCCATCGAGGCGGCGATATCCACCAGTCCGTAACCCTGCGCGTAGGCGCGCAAGACCTCCACTTCGCGCGGCGACAGCCGCGTGGCGAGTTCGTCGGCGCTGTCGGCGCAGTCCGCCTCGTGGAATAGCCGGCGAATGGCCGGACTGAGGTAGGAGCGACCGACTTCCGCCGCATGCACGGCAACCGGGATATCGCGGAGGCTGGTCCTTTTGTCGAAGATCGCGGCCACACCCATGTCGAGCAGGGTGCGCAGGATGGCTGGGTTGGACAGCATGGTGAGCACGACGATGCCGGTGTCCGGCCGGAGGGCGCGAATGCGGCGGATCATCGGCATGCCGTCCGGCTGGCTGCCCTCGGGCATGGAGAAATCGGTGACGACGACGTCGCAGGGGTGGTCGGCGAGGGCGTCGAAGAGGGCGTCGGTATCGTGAGCGCGCGCGACCACCTGGTAGCGGTGCGACTTCAGGATGGTCTCGACGCCCGCGACGACGACCGGATGATCGTCGGCAATGATCACGGTGCTCGACATGGCAGGGGCTCGCGACGGTGGAAATGCCGCCATCTTGTCGAGCGGCCCGGGCGGGGTATATGGAAGAAAAGCGCAATCGCGTGTCGGCGCTTGCCACGTCGAAGTTGCCGCGCTACGATGAGTTATCGTATTAACGCGTTAGTACACTATGAAGCGTCGCACGCTCGATCCCGAAATGCCGGCCGACTCGGCCGAAACCAGTCTCTGTGAGGCCCTGCTGGGGCTCTCAGGCGTCGATGAGATGCGGGCCTTCCTGCACGATCTCTGCACCCCGGCGGAAATCGAGGTGATGGTGGACCGCTGGCGGGTGGTCCCCTTCCTGCTGGAAGGGCGTTCCTATCGCGAGATCCACGAGCGCACGGCAGTCAGTATCACGACCATCGGCCGCGTGGCGCGATATCTCAACCAGGGCAGTGGCGGCTACATGGCCGCGGCCGCCCGCCGCAACGTCGCAGGTGCCGCATGAAGCCGCGCGATCGCCTGCGTATCGCCATGCAGAAGTCCGGTCGACTGACCGAACCCGCTCAGGAGCTACTCGCACGCTGCGGCCTGAAATTTCGCCAGAGCCGCGACAAGCTGTTCTGCTTCGGCGAGGGCGAGCCGGTGGACCTCCTGCTGGTTCGCGACGACGACATTCCGGGACTGATCGCCGAAGGCGTCTGTGACCTCGGTATCGTCGGCCGGAACGTGTTGCGCGAGTTCCAGCTGTCCAACCCGGAGACGGGCGATGGCATGGATGAGCTGCGCCCGCTCGGTTTCGGCCACTGCCGCCTGTCCATCGCCGTGCCTCAGGAGGACGCCTACGACGGGCCAGCCCAGCTCCAGGGCCAGCGCATTGCCACGTCCTACCCTGGCTTGCTCGGTGAGTGGCTGAGAAGCAACGGTGTCGACGCGAAGGTGGTGATGCTTGCTGGTTCGGTGGAAATCGCCCCCCGTCTTGGCACGGCGGATGCGATCTGCGATCTGGTTTCCAGCGGCGCGACACTGGTCGCCAACCAGTTGCGTGAAGCGGCTGTCGTGGTCGAGAGCGAAGCCGTGCTGGCCGGCCGCCGCGAACTGCCGCTGGACGAGCGTGGCGAGATTGCCGAGCTGCTGTTGCGCCGCCTCGACGGTGTCATCCAGGTGCGCGACTCACGACTGATCCTCATGCAGGCACCGCGCGATGCCCTGGCGGCGATCACTCGCCTGCTGCCGGGCCTGCCCGTTCCGACGCTTACCCCGGTGGATGGGTCTCCCGATCAGGTCGTGCTGCAGGCCCTGTGTGCCGGCTCGGTGAGCTGGCGCCAACTCGAAGACATGAAACGCGCCGGTGCCCGCGACATGCTGGTGTTGCCGGTGGAGAAGATGCTGGCATGAAACGAATCGACTGGAAGAGTCTCGACGAAGCCGGTCGCGACACAGCGCTCGCACGGCCGATGCAATCGCGGGCAAACAGCTTGCGCGAAGGCGTAGAGACCATCGTCGCGGATGTGCGCACCCGTGGCGACGCGGCGCTCATCGAGCTCACGGCCCGCTACGACGGCAGCGCACTCGACGCGCTGGCCGTGACGGAGGCGGAGTTCACGGCTGCCGAAGCGCGCCTGCCGCTCGAACTGAAAGCCGCCGTCCTCGAAGCGGCAGCCCGTATCGAACGCTTTCATCGCGCCGCCGCGCCGACACCAGTGAGTGTGGAGACAGCACCCGGCGTTACCGTCGAGCGCGTGCTGCGGCCGATCGGTCGCGTCGGCCTTTATGTACCTGCCGGCGGCGCGCCGCTGCCTTCGACCGCGATCATGCTCGGTGTGCCCGCGGCCATCGCTGGCTGCCGCGAGGTGGTGCTTTGCACCCCGGTGCAGGCCAACGGCCGTTGTGACGATGCTGTCCTGTTCGCGGCGAAGGCCACCGGTGTGCACCGTGTCTTCAAGCTCGGTGGTGCGCAGGCGGTTGCCGCGATGGCCTACGGCACGGCTTCCGTGCCTCGCTGTGACAAGATCTTCGGCCCCGGCAACGCCTGGGTCACCGAGGCCAAGCTGCAGGTCGCCGGTGACCCGGCGGGTGCGGCGATCGACATGCCGGCTGGCCCTTCGGAGGTGCTCGTCATCGCCGATGCCGACGCGAATCCGCAGTTCATCGCCGCGGATCTGCTTTCGCAGGCCGAGCACGGCCCGGATTCGCAGGTGCTCCTGCTCAGCCCTTCGGCGCAGCAGCTCGATGCCGTGGCCACCGAGGTTGAACGACAGCGCCGCGAACTTCCGCGCGCCGAGGTAGCAGCCACCGCGTTGAGCGAAAGCCGCCTGATCCTCGTCGCTGATCTCAACGAAGCGGTCGAAGTCAGCAACCGCTACGCCCCCGAACACCTCATCATCCAGACGTCCAACCCACGCGCCTTGCTTAACGCGGTGGAATCCGCTGGCTCGGTCTTCCTTGGCGAGTGGACGCCGGAGTCGGTGGGCGATTACTGCAGCGGCAGCAACCACGTGCTGCCCACCTACGGCTACGCGCGAAGCTACAGCGGCGTCTCGGTCGCCAGCTTCCAGAAGCAGGTCACGGTGCAGGAGCTTTCGGCAGAAGGCCTGCGCAACATCGGCCCCTGCGCGGCGATTCTTGCCGAAGCCGAGCAGCTCGAAGCCCACCGCCGCGCCGTTACCTTGCGACTCGCCGCCATGGACGCCGCCGCATGAGCATCCTCGATCTTGCACGCCCCGATATCCGTGCGCTCGCGCCGTACTCCAGTGCCCGTATGGAAGCGCAGGGTGGCACCGTGCTGCTCAATGCGAACGAGTCGTCGCGACCGCCGAACGTTCCGGGCGGGGAAGGGCTCAACCGATATCCCGATCCGCAGCCACTCGCACTCGTGGAAACGCTCGCCGAGCTCTACGGCAGCACGGCTGACCGCATTCTCGTAACGCGAGGAAGTGACGAGTCGATCGACCTTCTTGTGCGCGCCTTCTGCCGTGCCGGCGAAGATGCCGTTCTCATATCGCCCCCCACGTTTGGCATGTATGCGGTCTGTGCACGCATCCAGGGTGCGGCGGTGATCGAGTCGCCGCTCAGTCGCCAGGGGGTGCTCGATATCGATGCCCTGCTTGCGGCGGTGACACCCGCTACGCGACTCGTCTTCGTTTGCACGCCGAACAACCCCACCGGAAACCTGGTCGATCGCCTCGACCTGGAGCGCATTGCGAAGGCTCTGGAAGGACGCGCACTACTGGTTATCGATGAGGCCTATGCGGAGTTCAGCGGCCTGCGCAGCGCAGCGTCACTGATCGATACCTACGACAATGTGGCCGTATTGCGCACGCTGTCCAAGGCCTGGTCGCTGGCTGGTGCCCGCGTCGGCGCTTGCATCGCGCACGCCGACGTCATCGGTCTGCTTCGCCGGATCATTCCGCCGTATCCGCTGCCGTCGCCGTGCGTGGACGCCGCCATGGGGGCGCTGTCGTACGAAGGTCGCCGCTTGCAGCGTCACCATCTGCACGAGATCCTCAACGAGCGTGCTCGTATGGTGGTCGCCCTGCGTGAGATGCCCGGCGTCAGGGAAGTCATGCCCTCGCATGCCAACTTCCTTGCCGTGCGTTTCGACGATGCGGCAGCTACCTACCGTCGTCTGCTCGCTGCCGGCGTAGTGGTGCGCGACGTGTCGAAATATGCCGGACTGGAAGACGCGTTGCGCATTACCATCGGCACCGGCAACGAGAACGATCGCGTGCTGTCCGTGCTGCGCGCGGGAGCGCCCGCATGAGCCGCAAGATCCTCTTCATCGATCGCGACGGCTGTCTCATCGAAGAGCCGGCCGACAAGCAGATCGACAGCTACGAGAAGCTGGCCCTGATACCAGGCGTGATCGCCGCGTTGCAGCGCTGTGTGGCCGCGGGCTACGAACTGGTGATGGTCTCCAATCAGGACGGCCTCGGTACGCCTTCGTTTCCGCAGGCATCGTTCGACGGTCCGCATGCCTTGCTCTTGAGCATCCTCGCCTCGCAGGGCATCACGTTCCGCGAACAGCTGATCGATCGCAGTTTCGCGCACGAGAACCGGGATACACGCAAGCCGGCGACGGGCCTCGCACGGCACTGGCTGGCCGACGACGGCTGGAGCCGTGCGCAATCCGCCATGGTCGGCGACCGCGAGACCGACCTCGCTTTCGCCGCGAACCTCGGCGTACGAGGATTTCGCGTGGGTGCCGAAGGCGCGAGCTGGGCCGAGGTGGCGCACGCGCTCCTCGATGCACCGCGCACAGCTGAGGTGCTGCGAAAGACGAAGGAAACCTCGATTCGCGTGACCGTGGATCTCGACCGTGTGGCTGAGCCGAACGTGCATACGGGACTGGGCTTCTTCGACCATATGCTGGAGCAGATCGGCAAACACGGTGGTTTCGCGCTGAGCCTCACCTGCGATGGCGACACCCATATTGACGAGCACCACACCATCGAGGACTCCGCGCTCGCCCTCGGCCAGGCGCTACGCCAGGCGCTGGGCGACAAGCGCGGTATCGGTCGCTACGGCTTCGCGCTGCCGATGGACGAGAGTGCGGCACGCGCCGAGCTGGACCTGTCAGGTCGACCATACTTCGTCTTCGACGGTCATTTTCCTCGCGACCGTGTGGGTGATGTGCCGACCGAACTTGTGCCGCATTTCTTCCGCTCGCTTTGCGAAACCCTGGGCGCCAACCTGCACCTCACCGTGCACGGGGAGAACGCCCACCACATGGTCGAGGGTTGCTTCAAGGTCGTTGCCCGTACCCTGCGACAGGCGATTCGTCGCGAAGGCGCCGAACTGCCGAGCACCAAGGGAAGCCTCTGATGAAGGTGGTTCTTGTCGATGCGGGTGGCACCAATATCGGGTCGGTGCGTTACGCCCTGCAACGTCTCGGCACCGATGCCGAGCTCACCTCGGACGCGGCTCGCATTCGCGCGGCCAGCCACGTGATCCTTCCCGGCGTCGGTGCGGCCGCGCCCGGCATGCGTATGCTGCGCGAGACCGGGTTGGTCGACGTGCTGCGTGAGCTGAAGCAACCCGTGCTCGGCGTGTGCCTGGGCATGCAGCTGCTGTGCGACCGGTCGGAAGAAAGCGATACCGAATGCCTCGGTGTCATCCCGGCCACGGTACGACGCTTCGTCCATACGCCCGGCCTGCGTGTGCCACACATGGGCTGGAACACGCTGCAGGTGACCACCGCACATCGCCTCACGGCAGGGTTGCGCGAGGGCGATACGGCGTACTTCGTCCACAGCTTTGCCGTCCCCACGGGCGACTACACGTTGGCCGCGAGCGAGCACGGTGAACCGTTCTCGGCCGTGGTCGCTTCCGGCAACTTCATGGGCATGCAGTTCCACCCCGAGCGTTCGGCCGGCGTGGGTGCGCAGCTCCTGCGGAATTTCCTTTCCCTATGACTTTACCGATCCCCGCCATCGATCTGCGCGAGGGCAAGGTCGTCCGCCTGTTCAAGGGCGACTACGCGCAGCAGACCACCTTTGCTTTCGAGCCCGAGGTGCTCGCGGCGCGCTATGCCGACGAGGGTGCAACGTGGCTGCACGTCGTCGATCTCGATGGCGCGCGTTCCGGTCACTTTGAAAACCTGTCCACCATTGCCGGCATTGCATCGAGTGGTCGCCTTCGCGTACAGGCTGGCGGCGGCATCCGTGACGAGGAGGGCGTGCGCCGGCTGCTCGATGCGGGGGTGGAACGCGTCGTTGTCGGCAGCGTGGCTATCCGCGATCCGGAATCGGTCGCGGCGTGGATCGGCCGCTACGGCTGTGACCGTGTCGTGCTTGCCCTGGACACGCGTTTTCGCGATGGCTTGTGGAAGCTGCCCAGCGCGGGTTGGACCGCCGATGAAGTCCATACGCTCGACGACCTCGTGCCTTGGTATGAAGCCGCTGGTGCGCGCCACCTGCTGTGTACCGACATCGACCGCGACGGCACCATGAGCGGGCCTAACCTTGCGCTTTACCGCCACCTGGCGACGCTGGCGCCCGGCCTGGATGTCCAGGCCTCGGGCGGGGTTAAGTCCCTCAACGATGTCACCGATCTCTCCCTGCAAGGCATGGCCGGCATCATCCTCGGTCGCTCGCTGCTCGAGGGCGCGTTTACCTTGCCCGAAGCCATCGTCACCGCTGAGAAGGCCAACGCGACATGCTGAGTCGTCGCATCGTTCCCTGCCTTGATGTCCGCGATGGACAGGTCGTCAAAGGTGTTCGTTTCCGCGACCACGTTGTCGTCGGTGAAATCGTCGAACTGGCCCTGCGCTATCGCGACGAGGGCGCCGACGAGCTGGTGTTCTACGACATCACGGCCAGCCCCGAAGGGCGCCGCGTGGATCGTGACTGGGTGGAGCGCGTGGCGCGCGAGATCGACATTCCGTTCTGCGTGGCCGGCGGCATCCGCAGCGTGGACGATGCGCGCGAGGTGCTGCATGCGGGAGCCGACAAGATTTCGATCAACTCGCCCGCCCTGGAGCGCCCGGCGCTCGTCAGCGAGATCGCCGAGGCCTTCGGTGTGCAGTGCGTCGTCGTAGGCGTCGATAGCTTGCGCGACGACGACGGCGAGTGGCGCGTGCGTCAGTACACCGGTGATCCCTCCCGGACGAAAGCCCTTCGCAAAGGCACCCTCGAATGGATCGAGGAAGTGCAGGCGTTGGGGGCGGGCGAAATCGTCTTGAATTGCATGGGCACCGACGGCGTGCGTCGCGGCTACGACATCGAGCAACTGAAGGCGGCGCGCGCGATCAGCCGCGTGCCGCTGGTCGCCTCAGGTGGCGCCGGTACACCGATGCATTTCGCTGAAGTGTTCCGCGAAGCCGACGTGGATGCCGCACTTGCCGCGAGCGTTTTCCACACCGGCGACATCGGCATTCCCGCGCTGAAGCGCGAACTGCGCACGCAGGGTATCGAGGTAAGGCTATGAACGACGCGACTCCGGATTTCGCCAAGGGCGATGGCCTGCTGCCGGCGATCGTGCAGCACGCGCAGTCGGGCGAAGTGCTGATGCTCGGCTACATGGACGAAGCGGCGCTTGCAAGAACGCGCGCAAGTGGCCTGGTGACGTTCTTCAGCCGCAGCAAGCAGCGCTTGTGGACAAAGGGCGAGACGTCAGGCGATTCGCTCGCCCTGGTCGACATTCGCCTGGACTGCGACGCTGACACGTTCCTCGTGCGGGCGATTCCGGCTGGACCGACCTGCCATACAGGCACGTCGAGTTGCTTCGGCAATGACGTCAAGCCATCGCTTGGTTTTCTCGCTGAGCTTGACGCGCTGGTCGCCTCCCGCCACGCCGAACGACCGGAAGGCAGCTACACGACGAAGCTGTTCGAAGGCGGCATTCGCCGCATGGCACAGAAAGTAGGAGAGGAGGGTGTCGAGGCGGCACTTGCCGCAGTCGCCGAAGGCGACGACGCCCTGATCGGCGAGGCCGCCGATCTGGTCTTTCATCTGATGGTGGTGCTGCGCGCGCGCGGCATCGGTTTCGATGCCGTTGCGGCAAAACTCGCCGCCCGGCATACAGGCGGCTAATTGTAGGAGCCGATTTATCGGCGATCCCGCGGTAGCGGGCAAGGGTGCGGCGAGCACCCATTCGCCGATGAATCGGCTCCTACATTTCTTAATTAACGATTGCCGCCGCGGTTTCCACCGCCGCCGCTGCGATTGCCACCCTGACCACCGCCACCACCGGGGCGACCGCCACGGTTGCCACCCGGACGCGCGCCACCACCGCCGCCACCGGCGCGGTTACCACCGCCACCGGCACGATTGCCGCTCGCCGCACCACCGCCAGCACGATTACCGCCACCACCACCGGCCGCGCGGTTGCCGCCGAAGCCGCCACCGCCGCCCGGGGCACGATTGCCACCGCCACCGGGTGCGCCGCCCGTGCGAGGACCGCGGTTACCGCCGCCACCGCCGTCGAAGCGTGCGCCACCACCGGATCGATTGCCTTCGGCACGGCCCGGACCACCCTGGCCCGGCGCGCGATTGCCACCGCCGGCACCCGGACCGCCCGGACGACCACCCGGACGTGGACCGCGGTTACCCGTGGCATTGCCGGCGGCGTTACCGCCACCGCTGCGGCTGTCGCCGGCGAACCATGTGCGGATGGACGGCAGTTCCTGGCCCGGCGCAACGCGACGCGAACGCTGGCCACCGGCCGCGCCACCACCGCCCCGCTCGGGACGGGCAACGTTGCCGTTCACTTCGCGACGCGGAGCGCCCTGGCCGCCGCCACCGGCGCGACCACGACCACCGCCGGCGCCACCACGGCCGCCACGCGGACTGTCGTCGCGCAGGCGATCGAAGGCGGTGAGCTCACGTGCTTCGTCGTGGCGACCCGAACTCCAGGCACCCGTGGTACGGCCGTCCGGCTTGTACTCGGTGACATGACGCGGCGCGCGACGCTGGTGCACTACGGCACTCAGGGTGAGCACCGGTGCGGGAGCGCCAAGGCCGGCGCGCTCACGCAGTTCCCTGATCGCGGTTTCGTCGAGGTTGTCGCTGTCGCCGCGACGCAGGGCGCGCGGCAGTTCCACGGTGCCGTAGCGAATGCGCTTCAGGCGGCTGACCAGGAAACCCTGCGAGTCCCACAGGCGACGGACTTCGCGATTGCGACCTTCACGAATGGTGACGCGGAACCAGCTATGGCTGCCGCCGCGGCTGATGGTGGCGATCTCGTCGAAGCGGGCGGGGCCGTCTTCGAGTTCGACACCGGCCTTGAGGCGCTCGATGGTCTCGTCGGGTACTTCGCCGTGGACACGGCAGAGGTATTCACGCTCGAGGCCGCTCTTGGGATGCATCAGCGCGTTGGCGAGTTCGCCGTCGGTGGTGAGCAGGAGCAGGCCGGTGGTGTTGATGTCCAGGCGACCCACGGCGACCCAGCGCGCACCCTTCAGGCGCGGCAGCTGTTCGAACACGGTGGGACGGCCTTCGGTGTCTTCGCGGGTGGTCACCACGCCTTCCGGCTTGTGGTAGACGATCACCTCGGCGTCGTTGCGGTTGTCGGTGGCGACGACGAACTGCTTGCCGTCGAGTACCACGCGGTCACCGGCATGCACGCTGGCGCCGATGGTGGCGACGGTGCCGTTGACTTCGACCTCGCCTGCCTGGATGCGCTGCTCGAGCATGCGGCGCGAGCCGAGGCCGGCGTTGGCCAGGACCTTGTGCAGGCGCTCTTCGAGCACGGTGCCATCGTCGGGACGGCTTTCGCCGCGCTTAAGGGATAGAACGGAACGTTGCGGCGCACTCATGCGCGTGACTCCTCAGTATCTTCTTCGGCGTCGTCTTTGCTGACGTCGCTTTCGGGGTTCTCTGCCTCTTCGGCAGTGGCGGAAGCCGCGGCGACGTCGTCGCCGGCAGGCAGCTGGTTCGCGATCTCGACCGTGTCGTCCTCTGCGGACGGGGTCTCGGTGGCGGGCGTCTCTTCGATCGTCATGGCCTCGGCCACGACATCATCGGTGTCTTCGGTATTCGCGGGGCTTTCGTTGTCCGGATCGGTCGACAAGGTGGAGCCGACGCGGGCGTGTGCGGGGATGCCGTCACCATCGAACCGCATCTGCGGGTTGATTTCCTCGAGGTCGCGGATCTCGGAAAGCGGGGGCAGGGCATCCAGCGACTTCAGGCTGAAGTAGTCGAGAAACCCCCTCGTGGTGCCGAACAGGGCTGGCTTACCCGGAACATCGCGATGGCCGACGACGCGGATCCATTCGCGTTCCTCGAGCGTCTTGATGATGTTCGAGGAAACCACCACGCCGCGGATCTGTTCGATTTCCGGGCGGGTAATCGGCTGGCGGTACGCGATCAGTGCCAGGGTTTCGAGCAGGGCACGGGAGTAGCGGCTGGGCTTTTCGGCCCACATCCGCGAGACCCAGCCATGCACGTCCCGACGGACCTGGTAACGCCAGCCCGAGGCGACCTCGATCAGTTCGACGCCACGACCGTCGCAGTCGTGCGTCAGGGAGGCAAGCGCGACCACGATGTCGTCCGTGGTGACCTCGTCCTCGTCGCCGAAGATCGCCTTCAACTGCGCGATCGTCATCGGCTGGGTCGACGCCAGCAGCGCCGCTTCCACGATGGGTTTCAGTTGTTCGGGTTGCATAGGCCTTCGGGTGTACCGCGCGCTTCGCGCGGATCGGTTCGATGTTCGTGGCCCTCAAGGGCCGTCAGGCGAGCGCCTCTTCGGGCTCGGCATCACTCAGTACCTTCGTCTTCAGATAAATCGGCCCGAGGGCTTCTTCCTGGACAATCTCGACGAGCATTTCCTTGGCCAGTTCGAGCATGGCAAGGAAGGTGACAACGACCCCGAGTCGACCTTCCGTCACGTCGAACAGCGTTTCAAAACGGTGGAACCCGCCGCGACCCAGTGACTCGAGCAGGTCGCCCATGCGCTGGCGTACGCTGAGCGGTTCGCGCTGGATCGCATGGTGCGTGAACAGGTCGGCACGACCGAGCACGTCCTTGAGCGCGAGCAGCATCTCCTTGAGATCCAGCGGGGGCGGTACGCGCACCACGTTGTGTTCGCCGACGAAGGCATGCACCACGGTGGTATCGCGTTCCAGGCGCGGCATCTCTTCGATATCGGCCGCAGCCCGCTTGAAGCGTTCGTACTCCTGCAGGCGGCGAACCAGCTCCGCGCGCGGGTCGTCCTCCAGGCCTTCCTCGGTCGGCGGCCGGGGCAGCAGCAGCCTGGACTTGATCTCCGCCAGGATCGCGGCCATCAGCAGGTATTCCGCTGCGAGCTCCAGTCGCATCACCTCGCGCATCATGTCGATGTAGTCCATGTACTGCCGGGTGATTTCGGCAACAGGGATGTCGAGGATGTCCAGGTTCTGCCGGCGAATCAGGTACAGCAGCAGGTCGAGCGGCCCTTCGAACGATTCGAGGATGACCTCGAGCGCGTCCGGCGGGATGTACAGATCCTGCGGCATTTGCAGCACAGGCTGCCCGCGCACGAGCGCGAGGGGCATTTCCTGCTGCTGCGGGACGCCTGCGAAGGCACCCTGGGCTTTTTCGACTACCTGAACTTCGGTTGTCTCGTTAGTCATCGGCACACGTCAGAAGGGTCGCGAGTGCGACCAGGAACGTAACAATCGATGCCGTCCGGCGGCTATACCGCCACCTCGCCCGGCATGCCACGCATCGTCGCCGACGAGCGAAGGGCATTGCCGCTGGACACCCCAGGAGGGTCACCGCCTGTGAAAGATCGTCGGGAGCGGTCCGCTGCCGGTCCCGAAACACGGACCGGTGAGGGCGCGACGCCCGAATAAGTTCACCCGATTGAACACAGGGTATCGCCTGAGCCCGCCCAAGTCCAGCGGCTCGCCTGCCGGGTGCCCGATGGTTCCGGCACAATATCGGTCATGCAGCAGGCTCCTCGCGCGATCATCCATGTCGACATGGACGCTTTCTATGCGTCCGTGGAGGAGCTGGACGATCCCAGCCTGGTCGGCAAGCCGGTGATCGTGGCCGGGCTGGGGCGCCGGGGCGTGGTTTCCACATGCAACTACGTGGCCCGCACCTACGGGGTCCGATCGGCCATGCCCACCTCGGAGGCGCGCCGCCGCTGCCCGGATGGTGTCTATATCTTCCCTCGGCACGCCCGCTACGCAGAAATTTCGGAGATCGTCTTTTCGGTGTTCGGCGAGGTCACGCCGATGATCGAGGGCCTCTCGCTGGACGAGGCCTTTCTGGACGTCACCGCCAGCCTCCGCCTGTTCGAGTCGATCGAGGCGATCGGGCGCCGGGTGAAAGAGGCGATTCGTGAGCGCACCGGCCTGAACGCCTCGGTCGGCATGGCGCACAACAAGTTGCTGGCCAAGCTGGCCAGTGAGCTGTCCAAGCCGGACGGGTTCCTGCACATCCAGCCGGAGGAGGTGCGAGGCTATCTGGATCCGTTACCGGTCGGGCGCATGTGGACGGTCGGCAAGGTCGCAGAGGAGGCTCTGCACAAAGTCGGCATCCGCACCATCGGTGACCTCATCCGCGCCGATGCCTGGCGGCTGAACAAGGCCGTGGGCGAACGTCATGCTGCCCAGCTCCGTCAACTGTGCCTCGGCGAGGACAGACGCGCCGTGGTGACGGACGCGCCGGAGGTGTCGATCGGTTCGGAATGGACCTTCGACATCGACGTGGAAGAGCTCCCGATCGCCGAGGCGTGGCTCCTGCGTCAGTGCGAACGGGTCGGGGCGAGAGCAAGATCGCGCGGTGTCGATGCACGCACCGTGTCCGTAAAACTGCGTGAGCCACCTTTCGTCACCCATAGCCGGCAGGCACAGTTGCCCGTTCCCGGCAACGCTACGCCGGATATCTATGTCGTGGCACGTCGCTTGCTTCAGGTTTGGTGGAATCAGCAACCACGGCCGAGGCTTCGACTGCTCGGCGTGACGCTTTCGGGGTTCGATGCCCGGCACGGCGATGAACAGCAGGACATGTTCGCCGCGCCAGTCTCGGAAAAACGCTCCGATGGCGTACAGGACCGGATCAACGAGCGCTTCGGCGCCGGGGCCCTGGTCCGCGCGGGTGTACTGAAAACGCGTGGGAGCGAGTGAACGCCGATGGTTGCGAGCGAACACTACGACTGCGCTAATGTGTCCGTTTGTGACACGCAGGGTAAGTCGTGCGGGGTGCGGTCATGCCGAACTCGACGTATAAGATTCAGCAGGAACCGAAATGGACAGGAACGCAGATGTCTGACAAGGAGAGTTCAAACATGCGCTATCGCCATGCGCGGATGAAGGTGCAGACCGCGGTGCTGATGAGCCGCGGCGGTGAGGCGCACCCCACCGACCTGGTCGACATCTCGGCGACCGGCGCCATGCTGCGCCGCCCGCTCGGCTGGCGCGGCGAGGCCGGCCAGACCTGGATCCTCGACATGGTCTTCGGTCACGACCTGCACATCCATATGGAAGCCATGGTCGCCCGCGTGTCCGCGCGGCAGATCGGCATGGCCTATACGCTCATTCCCGAGGACAAGCAGGCACCGTTGTGGGAGCTGCTTGGCGGGTATGCCGATACGCTTGAGGCGTGGACGGACGATTGATCGCTAGTGCCCATCTGATCGCCAGTACCCATTTGATCGCCAGCACCCATCGCCGCTGAAGCGGCTCCTACACAAGACCTGCGCAGGTGCTGTTTGTGGGAGCCGCTTCAGCGGCGATGGGTGTTCAAGAAAAACCCCGCTCAAGGCGGGGTTTTTCTTTGAATCAGGCCTGCGCAGCCTTCCGCTTCGCCCGATCCTCATCACGCAGCTCACGACGAAGAATCTTGCCCACATTGGTCTTGGGCAGCGCATCGCGGAACTCGATCTGCTTCGGGCGCTTGTAGCCGGTGAGGTTCTCGCGGCAATACTCGCGCAGGGCTTCTTCCGTCAGCGCTGGATCCTTGCGGACGACGAAGATCTTCACCACTTCGCCCGAGTGCTCGTCGTCGATGCCGACGGCGGCGACTTCGGCGACGCCCGGATGGCGCATGACGATGTCTTCGATCTCGTTCGGGTATACGTTGAAACCCGAGACCAGGATCATGTCCTTCTTGCGGTCGACGATGTAGACGTAACCGTTGGCGTCCATCCGGGCGATGTCACCGGTACGCAGCCAGCCGTTGGCGTCGAGCACCTTGGCCGTTTCGTCGGGGCGGTTCCAGTAGCCCTTCATCACCTGCGGACCCTTGATGCACAGTTCGCCCACTTCGCCGACGGGAAGCACCTGGCCATCGTCGGTCCAGATCTGCACGTAGGTCGAGGGAATCGGCAGGCCGATCGAACCGTTGTATTCCTTCAGGTCCAGCGGGTTGATACAGGCTGCCGGCGAGGTCTCGGTGAGGCCATAGGCTTCGGCGAGTGTCACGCCGGTGGTCTTCTTCCAGCGCTCCGCCACGCTCCGCTGAACGGCCATGCCGCCGCCGAGCGAGAGGTGCAGGCCGGAAAAATCGAGGTCCGCAAACCCCGGTGTGTTGAGCAGGCCGTTGAAGAGCGTGTTGACGCCGGTGATGGCGGTGAAGCGCTCCTTCGAGAGTTCCTTGACGAAGCCTTTCATGTCGCGCGGATTGGTGATCAGCAGGTTGAGCGCGCCCATGCGCGTGAACACCAGGCCGTTCGCCGTCAACGAGAAGATGTGATACAGCGGCAGCGCGGTGACGATGATTTCCTCACCGGGCTTGGCCGAGCCGCTGATCCAGGCATCGGCCTGGAGCATGTTGGCGACCATGTTGCGATGGGTGAGCATCGCGCCCTTGGCGACACCGGTGGTGCCGCCGGTGTACTGCAGGAAGGCGATATCGTCGTGGCCGACGTCGGTCTTCGGCATCGCATGCGACTTGCCGCGGGCGAGGGCGTCCTTGAAGCGGACGGCCGAGGGCAGCTTGAATGCAGGCACTTCCTTGCGCACGCTCTTCACGACGAAGTTGATGATGTTCCCCTTGGGGAACCCGATCATGTCGCCGACCGCCGTCGTGATGACGTTCTTCACCTGGGTGCCATCGAGCGCCTGCTCTGCCGTGGCGGCGAAGTTGTCGAGAACGACGAGCGCCTTCGCGCCGGAATCTTCCAGTTGGTGATGCAGTTCGCGCGTGGTGTACAGCGGATTAGTGTTCACTACCGTCAAGCCGAGGCGCAGGGCGCCGAACAGCACGATCGGATACTGCAGCAGGTTCGGCAGCATGATGGCGATGCGGTCGCCCTTCTTCAGGCCGAGTTCGCCGGACAGGTAGCCTGCGAAGGCCGTCGACAGTTCGTCGATCTGCCCATAGGTGAGGACCTTGCCGAAGTTCTTGTAGGCAGGGCGGTCACGAAATTTCTGAAAGGACTCTTCGAAGACGGCCGCCACGGAGCGGTACGCGTTGACGTCGATGTCGGCGGGGATGCCGGCCGGATAGTGATCAAGCCACGGACGTTCAATGCTCATGAATCGGACGAACTCCTTCAAAGGACAGTCGTACGGCGGCCTGTCGTACGATCGCGGCATTGGAGCATACGCGCGCGTATAGCGGCAAGCCGCAACGCAACGAGACAACATGGGGAATAACACGATGTCGAAACCCTGGATAGCGCTGGTATTTCTGCTGGTGGTGGCGCTGGCTGGTTGTCGGCACACGCCAGATGAGGAACAGGTACGTAAAGCCATCGCGGCGACGGTCGTGGGGGCGGAGGCGGGCAAGGCGAGCGACACCGTGGAAGCGCTCACGGACGACTTCGACGGCAATACGGGTCAGCTCGACAAACGGGCGCTGGCGAGCCTTGTGCGTGTTTATGCGTTACGTGGGCAATCGATCCACGTCCTGATGGGGCCCGCGATCATCGAGCCGCGGGGTGAGCGCATCGTCGCGACGTTCACCGTGACGCTGACCGCCGGCACGGGGGTACTGCCGGACAATGCCGGGGCGTATCAGGTGGAAACGGGCTGGCGGAAGGACGGTGGTGCCTGGCACTGTTTTACCGCTACCTGGAAAAAAGCCCTGTAAGAGCACCGTTTCATTGTGGAAGCCGCTTCAGCGGCGATAGCCAGGTTGTCGCAAACCCATCGCCGCTGAAGCGGCTCCCACACAGGGCTCCCACATAAAAAAACGCCCCGGCTTTCACCGGGGCGTCTTCTTCAAGGCTATTACGCCGCCTTCGCCAGTTGGCGAAGCACGTACTGCAGGATGCCGCCGTGGCGGAAGAACTCGCGCTCCTTCGGGGTCAGCAGGAGCACCTTCACGGTGAACTCCTTGACCGAACCGTCCGGACGGGTGGCCTTCACCGTCGCCGTCTTCGACTCGCCGCCGTTGAGGCCGGTGATATCGAACACTTCGTCGCCCTTCAGGCCGAGCGTCTGCGCGTTCTCGCCTTCCTGGAACTGGCAGGGCAGCACGCCCATGCCGACCAGGTTGGAGCGGTGGATGCGCTCGAAGCTCTCGGTGATGACGGCCTTGACGCCGAGCAGCAGGGTGCCCTTGGCCGCCCAGTCACGCGACGAACCCGTGCCGTATTCCTTGCCGGCCAGGACCACCAGCGGCGTGCCATCGGCCTTGTACTTCATGGCGGCATCGTAGATCGCCATTTCTTCGCCGGTCGGGATGTACTTCGTGAAGCCACCCTCGACGCCGTCGAGCATCAGGTTCTTGATGCGGATGTTGGCGAACGTGCCGCGCACCATGACGTCATCGTTGCCGCGACGCGAACCGTAGGAGTTGAAGTCCTTCGGCTCGACGCCCTTGGAGATCAGGAAGCGACCCGCCGGGGAGTCCTTCTTGATCGAGCCGGCCGGCGAAATGTGGTCGGTGGTGATCGAGTCACCGAAGATGCCCATGGCGCGCGCACCGTGGATGTCCTCGATGGTGCCAGCCTCGGCGGACATGCCGTCGAAGTAGGGCGGGTTCTTGATGTACGTGGAGTCGTCCCAGGCGTAGGTCTGGCCATCCGGCGAAGCGATGGCGTTCCAGCGGCTGTCGCCCTTGAAGACGTCGGCGTAGCTGTCCTTGAACATCTGCGGATTGATCGCACCGGCGATCGCATCGGAGACTTCCTTGTTGGACGGCCAGATGTCCTTGAGGTACACCGGCTGGCCATCGCTACCGTTGGCGATCGGATCCTTGGTCAGGTCGATGTCGAGCGTGCCGGCCAGCGCATAGGCGACGACCAGCGGCGGCGACGCCAGGTAGTTCATCTTCACTTCGGGATGCACGCGACCTTCGAAGTTGCGGTTGCCGGAGAGCACCGACGCCACGGCGAGGTCACCCTCGGCGATGCCCTTGCTGATCTCGGCCGGCAGCGGACCGGAATTGCCGATACAGGTGGTGCAGCCATAGCCGACCACGAAGAAGTTCACCTTCTCGAGTTCCTCGAGCAGGCCGGTCTTCTTCAGGTATTCGGTGACGACCAGCGAGCCTGGCCCGAGCGAGGGCTTGACCCACGGCTTGGACGTCAGGCCACGCGCGGCAGCCTTCTTGGCGACGAGGCCGGCGGCGAGCATGACGGCCGGGTTCGACGTGTTGGTGCACGAGGTGATCGCGGCGATGACGACCGAACCGTCGTTGATGTGGAACTGCTTGCCGTCCTTCTCGATCAGGACGCCTTCGCTCTTGCTGACGGTGTTGGCCGGGTTGCCGACGGCCGTGGCGCCACCTTCATTGCTGAAGTTGTCGACGTCGTCGCCGTTCTTGCGCTTGCGGTTGGCCGTGAGCGGGCCGACGGCGTCGAGGAAGCTTTCCTGCACGCCTTCGAGCAGCACGCGGTCCTGCGGACGCTTCGGGCCGGCCATGGACGGACGCACATCGGCAAGGTTGAGCTCGAGCGTGGTGGTGAACTCGGCTTCCGGCGTGTCCTTGTCGTGCCACAGGCCCTGGGCCTTGGCGTAGGTTTCGACGAGGGCGATCTGGGCCTCTTCGCGACCCGACAGGCGCATGTAGTTCAGCGACTCCTGGTCGATCGGGAAGATGCCGCAGGTGGCGCCGTATTCCGGAGCCATGTTGGCGATGGTCGCGCGGTCGGCGAGCGGCAGGTTCGGCAGGCCTTCACCGAAGAACTCGACGAACTTGCCGACGACGCCGAGCTTGCGCAGCATCTGGGTGACGGTCAGGACCAGATCGGTCGCGGTCACACCTTCGCTGAGCTTGCCGGTGAGGCGGAAGCCGACGACCTGCGGGATCAGCATGGACGACGGCTGGCCGAGCATGGCGGCTTCGGCTTCGATACCACCCACGCCCCAGCCGAGCACGCCCAGGCCGTTGATCATGGTGGTATGCGAATCGGTACCGAACACGGTATCCGGATAGGCGAAGGATTCACCGTTGACATCGGCCGTGAAGACGACGCGGGCGAGGTTCTCCAGGTTCACCTGGTGGACGATACCGGTACGCGGCGGCACGACCTTGAAGTTGTTGAACGCCTTCTGGCCCCAGCGCAGGAACGAGTAACGCTCCTGGTTACGCTCGAACTCGATCTCGACGTTCTGTTCCAGCGCGCCTTCCGAGCCGAACGCGTCGACCTGCACCGAGTGGTCGATGACCAGTTCGGCCGGCGCCAGCGGGTTGATCTTGTTCGGGTCGCCGCCGAGCTTGGCGACGGCATCGCGCATGGCGGCCAGGTCGACCACGCAGGGCACACCGGTGAAATCCTGCAGGACCACACGGGCAGGCATGAAGGAGATTTCGATCTCCGGCTCGGCCTTGGCATCCCACTTGGCCACCGCCTCGATTTCCTTCGAGGTGACGTTCAGGCCGTCTTCCTGGCGGAGAAGGTTCTCCAGCAGGATCTTCATCGAATAGGGCAGGCGCTTGATGTCGAACTTGTCGCCGAACTTGGCCAGGCTGGCGATGGTGTGGCGCTTGCCGTTGACTTCGATGCTGTCTCGGACTGAGAACGAGTCTTTCATGCTGTACTCCTGGCGTGTTCTTAAGCTGGGGAGGCCTGACGCCCCCAGTGGGAGCGCCAAAGCGTCGATTATCGCGCAGTCTGGCCTCCACGTGCGACCGCCGTGAGACCGGTGACCGGCTAGAATGGCGGGTTCGTGGCGCATGCCGCGCGAATTCGGCGGCGAAAGGATGGAGCGGGCGGACGATGGGCGCAAACGTATTTGATGGCACGCAGCGTTCGATGATTTCGATGGCCCTGTCATCGGTGTCGCTGCGCGATCTCGCCCTGGTCCAGGCCGTGGCCCGCGAAGGCAGCTTCAACAGCGCGGCCCGCGCCATGTACATCAGCCCGTCCGGCCTATCGCACCAGGTGCAGAAGGTGGAGCAGGCCCTCGGCATGCCGCTGTTCGAACGCGGTGGTCGACGTGTGGTGCCTACCACCAGCGGCCAGCGGTTGCTCGGCTATATCGAGGCGGTACTGGGCGCGGCCGAGCACCTGGAGCACGCGGCCCGGGCCGGCGATATCGCCTTTGGTAGCGAGTTACGGCTTGGTGTGCCCTCGACGCTGGGTCCGTATCTGCTTCCACATTTCATCGAGCCATTTCCCCTGCGCTTTCCCGGCGCCCGGCTGACCATTTCCGAGGGAAAGCCCCGGGGTCTGCTCCGGCGCCTTCACGAAGGCGAGCTCGACGCGGTGCTGGCGCCGCCCAGCGCCACGATCACCGGGCTTGAATCGACGGCGCTCTTCTTCGAACCCTATGAATTGTTGTTGCAGGCGGGCCACGCACTGGCCGGGCGTAGTGCCATCGCCCTAACCGAGCTGGATGCCGCCGACGCCACGCTGATGGCCGAAAGCCACGGCAATGGGGTGTCGGACCTGGGCATGCCGGGGGCGGCGCGTCCGGAGCGTATTCAGGACTTGAGTATTGAAAGCCTGGCTACCCTGGTGGCCCTGCGTGGTGGCTATACCCTCGTGCCCATACTCGCCCACGAGCGTTTGGGGTCGATCTCCAACGTGGTCTTGGCGGCAGTGGAGGGCGCGCGGCCGGGGCGGCATATCGCGCTGTACTGGCGGAGCGCCACGCCGTGGCGGGACGATCTGGCGCGGTTTGGCGATTTGTTGCGGGAGCTGGCGAGGACGATTCCGGGACTGGATGCAGCCGCTCCGTAGCAGCCTATTTCTGTGGGGCTCTTTTGTGGGAGTCGCATCGTGTGGGAGCCGCTTCAGCGGCGATAGCCAGTTTGCCGCAAGCTCCCATTGCCGCTGAAGCGGCTCCCACCCGAAGCCGCCCCCAAAGAGTATCAGC